>NZ_JBEZFX010000003.1:0-595998 GCF_040649675.1 Micromonospora parva
TCTTCCTATCTGCGGGTCCCCAACACCTTCTGGGTTCGGTACTCCCCGCCCCGCGGCCGCATGGGGGGCGGGGCGCCCCGCGTTCGGGGGGCCCGCCCCGGAACGGGTGTCGCTACCGGATCAGAAGCCCGGGCCGTGCTGGTGGCCGTGACCGTGGCCGTGCCCGCCGGCGGCGGCCGGTTCGGCCTGCTCCGGCTTCTCCACCACGAGGCTCTCCGTGGTGAGCAGCAGACCGGCGATCGAGGCGGCGTTGGTGACCGCGTTGCGGGTCACCTTCACCGGGTCGATGATGCCGGCCTTGACCAGGTCGACGTACTCGCCCTTGGCGGCGTCGAGGCCGTTGCCCCAGCTGAGGTCGGCGACCTTCTGCGTCACGACGTAGCCGTCGTGACCGGCGTTCTGGGCGATCCAGCGCAGCGGCTCGACGAGCGCCTTGCGCACGACCGAGACGCCGACCTTCTCGTCACCGGTGAAGCCCAGGTCGTCGTCGAGCACCGAGAGGATCTGCACCAGGGCGGCGCCGCCGCCGGGCACAGTGCCCTCCTCGACCGCTGCCTTGGTCGCCGCGATGGCGTCCTCGATGCGGTGCTTGCGCTCCTTCATCTCGACCTCGGTCGCCGCGCCGGCCTTGATGACGGCGATGCCACCGGAGAGCTTCGCCAGCCGCTCGGCCAGCTTCTCCCGGTCCCACTCGGAGTCGGAGGCCTCGATCTCCTTGCGGATCTGGGACACCCGGTCGGCGACGTCGGCCTTCTGGCCACCGCCGTCGACGATCGTGGTGTTCTCCTTGTCGACCACGACGCGCCGGGCGGTGCCGAGCACCTCCAGGCCGACCTGGTCGAGCTTGTAGCCCAGCTCCGAGGCGACCAGCTCGGCGCCCGTGGAGATCGCGATGTCCTGGAGCATCGCCTTGCGCCGGTCACCGAAGCCCGGGGCCTTGACCGCGCAGACCTTGAGGGTCTTGCGCAGCGAGTTGACCACCAGGGTGGAGAGCGCCTGGCCGTCCACGTCCTCGGCGATGATCAGCAGGGGCTTGCTGTTCTGCAGGACCTTCTCCAGCAGCGGCAGCAGCTCCTCGATCGCCGAGATCTTCTGGGTGGTGACCAGGATGTACGCGTCCTCGAGGACGGACTCCTGGCTCTCCAGGTCGGTGACGAAGTTCGGCGAGATGAAGCCCTTGTCGAACTGGAGACCCTCGGTCACGTCCAGTTCGGTGGTGAGCATCGAGCCTTCCTCGACGGTGATGACACCGTCGCGGCCGACGCGCTCCATCGCCTCGACGATCAGATCGCCGATCGTGGAGTCCTGCGCGGAGATCGTCGCCACGTTCGCGATCGACTCCTTGCTGGTGACCTCGGCAGCCTTGCCGAGCAGCGCCTCGGAGACCTTGGTGGCCGCCGCGTCGATGCCCCGCTTGAGGCCGGCCGGGTTGGTCCCGGCGGTCACGTTGCGCAGACCCTCCCGGACCATGGCCTGGGCCAGCACGGTCGCGGTGGTGGTCCCGTCGCCGGCGACGTCGTTGGTCTTGGTCGCCACCTCCTTGACCAGCTGCGCGCCAAGGTTCTCGTACGGGTTGGTGAGCTCGATCTCCTTGGCGATGGTCACACCATCGTTGGTGATCGTCGGCGCACCGAATTTCTTGTCCAGGACGACGTTGCGCCCGCGCGGGCCGAGGGTGACCTTGACCGCGTCCGCGAGGGCGTTGACACCGTGCTCCAGCAGGTGCCGGGCGTCGTCCGAGAAGCTCAGGATCTTCGCCATTAATGTCCCTTCGAAGCGCCATTGCCCCGGCCCGGCGAGCCGGACCGGGGCAGTGGCACTGATCGGTTGCTTACTTCTCGATGACCGCGAGGACGTCGCGGGCGGAGAGCACCAGGTACTCCTCGCCGGCGTACTTGACCTCGGTGCCGCCGTACTTCGAGTAGAGGACGGTGTCGCCGACCTGAACGTCAACCGGAACCCGGTTGCCGTTGTCGTCGACGCGCCCCGGGCCCACAGCGAGGACGGTGCCCTCCTGCGGCTTCTCCTTGGCGGTGTCGGGGATCACGATGCCCGACGCCGTGGTGGTCTCAGCCTCGTTCGCCTGGACCACGATGCGGTCCTCGAGCGGCTTGATCGCAACCTTGGTCGCGGTAGTCACGGGCATACCCTCCTGGGGTACTGGTTTCGTTGCTGACCAGCGGGGCTGGCCAGCGTCAATCTGCCTCATGCCACCGGGCGGTGCCGTCGTCGCGGGTGCCGGTCCGCCTGGCGTGCGCACCCGGGTCGCGAGACCCGGAAGCTGGCACCCTCAGGGTGAGAGTGCTAATCGCAGGTTATTCCGTGGCTAGCACTCCGTCAAGGAGAGTGCCAGCGCGTCGCGCCCCGCCAGCCAGGATTTCCGGCTCGGCCGGGACAATGACCGGGTGGATCTCGATCAGCTGGCGGCGCTGCGTACCCCTGAGGGGTCGGCCGCGCTCACCGCGGCGGCCGGGCTGGCCGGCGGTGACCCGCTGGCCGCGGCCTCGGCGCTGCGGTCGGCCGGGGTGCCGCCCACGCTGGCCGCGGCGGCCCTCACCCAGGCCGAGCTGCGCCACCGGGCGGTCGGCAAGTTCGGCTCGGCCGCCGCTGGGATGTTCCTCACCCGCCCCGGCCTGGAGCAGGCCACCCGCCGGGTGGTCGCCGACCGTCGGGCCGCCCGGTTGTCCGCGGCCGGCGTGCGCACCCTGGCCGACCTCGGCTGCGGGCTGGGGGCCGACGCGCTGGCCGCCGCCCGTGCCGGCATCCGGGTGTACGGGGTGGAGGCCGACCCGGTGACCGCCGCGATGGCCGCCGCCAACGCCACGGCGGCCGGCCTGGCCGAGCTGTTCACCGTCGAGTGCGGCGACGCGACCGGGTTCGACGTGTCAGGGGTCGACGGCGTTTTCTGCGACCCGGCCCGCCGCACGAGCGGCACCGGGCGGCGGATCTTCGACCCGCGCGCCTACTCGCCGCCGTGGGACTTCGTGACCGGGCTGGCCGAGCGGGTGCCGCGCACTGTGGTGAAGGTGGCGCCGGGCCTGGACCACGGGCTCATCCCGGCCGGGGCGGAGGCCGAGTGGGTCGGCGTCGACGGTGACCTGGTCGAGGCGGCGCTCTGGTGCGGTGAGCTGGCGGAGGTGCCCCGCCGCGCCACCCTCTACCGGCAGCGGGGCAGCGAGATCCACCGTGCCCAGCTCACCGGCTCGGGTGCCTCCGAGGCGCCGGTCGGGCCGGTACGCCGCTACCTGTACGACCCGGAGCCGGCGGTGGTGCGCGCGCATCTCGTCGCCGAACTGGCCACCGAGCTGGACGCCACCCTGGCCGATCCGAGCATCGCCTACCTCTACGCCGACCAGCCGACCCGCACCCCGTACGCGCGCTGTCTGGAGATCACCGACGTGTTGCCGTTCTCGCTCAAGCGCCTGCGGGCGCTGCTGCGGGACCGGCGGGTGGGCCGCGTGGAGATCCTCAAGCGGGGTTCGGCGCTCGTCCCGGAGCAGCTCCGCAAGGACCTGCGGCTGGCCGGGGACGAGGCGGCGAGTCTGGTGCTCACCCGGGTCGACGGCGCACCGACGGTGCTCATCGGCCGGCCGGTCCACTAACGTCGTCGCCGTGGCGGGACAGGGCACGCCGGCGACGGCACTGTTGGTCAAGCGTGGGATCGCGCATCGCACCCATCCGTACCGGGTGTCGCCGGACGCCCCGAACTACGGCGCGCTGGTGGCGGTGGCGCTCGGCGTGGCGCCGGAGCGGGTGTTCAAGTCGCTGGTGACCGCTGTCGACGGGGCGCTCACCGTGGCGGTCGTGCCGGTGACCGGGGAGCTGGATCTCAAGGCGCTCGCGGCGGCGGTCGGCGGCAAGCGGGCGGTGCTGGCGGATCGGGCGGTCGCCGAGCGGGCAACCGGCTACGTACGCGGTGGGATCAGCCCGCTCGGGCAGCGTCGGCGGTTGCCCACGGTGCTGGACGAGTCCGCGCTGCAACTGCCGACGATCTACGTCTCGGCTGGTCGGCGCGGACTGCAGCTCGAACTGGCAGCGGCGGATCTGGTGGCGCTGACCGACGCCCGTACCGCGGTGTTGCAGAGCAGCTGACGACAGTCGTTACGTCGCTCTCCCCGTGGGATACCCGCGGAGTAACAGTCGCGTTGCTGAATTGTTATCGCTCCCAACAAACTAGGCACCTGCGCGGTCTTGTGTAGCCGGTGTGACGCGAAATACGTTGCCGGACACAACAAAACAACACCTCCCCCACCTCCGAAAGGACCCTGCACATGCGTAAGGGGATCCTCACCATCGCCGCCGTGGGCCTGCTCACGACCGGCGGCTTGACCGCTTGCAGCGACGACTCCGGCGACGGCGGCGCCGCCGCCAAGACCCCCAAGATCGGCGTGATCCTCCCGGACAGCAAGTCCTCGGCCCGCTGGGAGACCGCGGACCGTCGGTTCCTGGAGGAGGCGTTCAAGGCCGCCGGCGTCCAGTACGACATTCAGAACGCCCAGAACGACAAGACCGCCTTCCAGACCATCGCCGACCAGATGATCACCAGTGGCGTCACCGCCCTGATGATCGTCAACCTGGACTCCGGCACCGGCAAGGCAGTGCTGGACAAGGCCAAGTCGCAGGGCGTCGCCACCATCGACTACGACCGGCTCACCCTCGGCGGCTCCGCCCAGTACTACGTCAGCTTCGACAACGAGACCGTCGGCAAGCTCCAGGGCGAGGGCCTGTCGAAGTGCCTGACCGACAAGGGCGTCAAGAACCCCGTCGTGTCGTACCTGAACGGCTCCCCCACCGACAACAACGCCACCCTGTTCAAGGCCGGCTACGACTCGGTGCTCAAGCCGAAGTTCGACTCCAAGGAGTACGTCAAGGGCCCCGAGGACGCGGTGCCGGCGTGGGACAACGCGCAGGCCGCGACGATCTTCGAGCAGCAGCTCACCAAGGCCAACGGCAAGATCGACGGTGTGCTGGCCGCCAACGACGGTCTCGGCAACGCGGCCATCTCGATCCTCAAGAAGAACAAGCTCAACGGCAAGGTGCCGGTGACCGGGCAGGACGCCAGCACCGAGGGCCTGCAGAACATCCTCGTCGGTGACCAGTGCATGACCGTCTACAAGGCGGTTCGGGAAGAGGCCAAGGCCGCCTCCGACCTCGCCATCGCGCTCGCCAAGGGCGAGAAGAAGGACACCGGCCAGACGGTGAAGGACCCGGAGGGTGGCCGCGACGTCCCGTCGGTGCTGCTCACCCCGAAGGCCATCTACAAGGAGAACGTCAAGGACGTCATCGCCGACGGCTACGTGACCAAGGAAGAGGTCTGCGCCGGGGCGTACGCCAAGCTCTGCGCCGACGCCGGCATCAGCTGACCGACGCCGCAGTACCCGCCGGGACGACCATCGCCGCCCGGCACGGGAGCACCCTCCCGTGCCGGGCGGCGCCCGCCGGACGGGCCCCGACCCTCCCTTAAGAAGGAGACCCCCGTGTCCGCGACTCCCCTGCTGGAACTCCGCGGGATCGACAAGAGCTTCGGTCCCGTCCAGGTGCTCCGCGACGTCGCCCTGACCGTCCACCCGGGCGAAGTGACCGCACTGGTCGGCGACAACGGCGCCGGCAAGTCGACCCTGGTGAAGTGCATCAGCGGCATCCACCCCATCGACGCCGGAGAGTTCCTGTTCAACGGTGAACCGGTACACATCGGCAGCCCCCGCGACGCCGCCACGCTCGGCATCGAGGTCGTCTACCAGGACCTCGCGCTCTGCGACAACCTGGACATCGTGCAGAACATGTTCCTCGGCCGGGAGAAGCGCAGCGGCATCGTCCTGGACGAGCCGACCATGGAACAGCTCGCCGCCGAAACGCTGGCGGGGCTCTCCATCCGCACCGTCACGTCACTTCGCCAGCACGTCTCCAGCCTCTCCGGCGGTCAGCGCCAGACCGTGGCCATCGCCAAGGCGGTGCTCTGGAACAGCAAGCTGGTCATCCTGGACGAGCCCACCGCGGCGCTCGGCGTGGCACAGACCGCCCAGGTGCTCGAACTGGTCCGCCGCCTCGCCGACAACGGCCTGGCCGTGGTGCTCATCTCGCACAACATGAACGACGTCTTCGCCGTCTCCGACCGGATCGCCGCGCTGTACCTCGGCCAGATGGTCGCCCAGGTGAAGACCACCGACATCACCCACGCCCAGGTGGTCGAGCTGATCACCGCCGGGCGCTCGGGCGGGCTCGGCCTCGCCACCGACCCGGGCAGCAACGGCGACGGCCCGCAGCCGGCCGACTCGATCTCAGGAGGCGTCCGATGACCACCACCGCCGTGCGGAAGGACGGCCCCGCCGCCGTCACACCCCCGCCGACCGTCGGAGGCCACGTCCGCACCTACCTGAGTCGGGTACGCGGTGGCGACGTCGGCGCGCTCCCGGCCGTGCTCGGCCTGATCGTGCTCTGCACCGTCTTCGCCATCATGCGGCCGTCGTCGTTCCTGTCCGCCGGCAACTTCGCCAACCTCTTCACCCAGGGCGCGGCGGTCACGCTGATCGCGATGGGTCTGGTCTTCGTGCTGCTGCTCGGCGAGATCGACCTCTCCGCCGGCTTCGCCAGCGGCGTCTGCGCGGCGGTACTGGCCAATGTGGTCACCGTGCTCGGCTACCCCTGGTGGGTCGCCGTGCTCGCCGCGATCGCCACCGGCGTGGTCATCGGCACCACGCTCGGCATGCTGGTCGCGAAGATCGGCATTCCGTCCTTCGTGGTCACCCTCGCCGGTTTCCTCGCCTTCCAGGGCGTCGTGCTGCTGCTCGTCAAGGAGGGCACCAACATCTCCGTCCGCGACGAGGTGCTGGTCGCCATCGCCAACCGCAACCTCGCCCCCACGGTGGGCTGGGCGCTGACCGCCGTCGCGGTCGTCGGCTACGCGGCGGTGCAACTGCTGCGTCACCGCACCCGGGTGGCCCGCGGCCTGATCACCGATCCGATCGCTGTGGTGGCGCTGCGGATCGGCGGGCTCGCCGTCATCCTCGGCACCGCCGTGTACGTGCTCAACCTGGAACGCAGCCGCAACGTCCTGATCAGCTCACTCAAGGGCGTGCCGATCGTGGTGCCGGTCATCGCGGTGCTGCTGGTCATCGGGACCTTCGTGTTGCAACGCACCAGCTACGGCCGGCACATCTACGCCGTGGGTGGCAACCGGGAAGCCGCCCGGCGGGCCGGCATCGAGGTCGACCGGATCCGGATCTCGGTCTTCATGATCTGCTCGTCGATGGCCGCCATCGGTGGCATCGTGGCGGCCAGCCGGGCCAACTCGGTCGACCCGAACACCGGGGGCAGTAACGTACTGCTCTACGCGGTCGGCGCGGCGGTGATCGGCGGCACCAGCCTCTTCGGTGGCAAGGGCCGCGTCCTCGACGCCGTACTCGGCGGCGCGGTGGTCGCGGTCATCGAAAACGGAATGGGCCTGATGGGGTACAGCGCGGGAGTCAAGTACGTGGTCACCGGCGTCGTGCTGCTGCTCGCGGCCAGCGTCGACGCGCTCTCCCGCCGCCGCGCGGCAGCCACCGGCACCCGCTGACCGCGCGGGAGGTAGCACCAGCATGCGCCCAGGACCAAGCCAGGATGACGTCCGACGGCAGAACCTCGGTGCCCTGCTGCGGCACGTGCACGTCCACGGGGCGACCACCCGCGCCGAACTGACCACCACGCTGGGCCTCAACCGCAGCACCATCGGCGCGCTCACCGCCGACCTGTCCGCAGTGGGGCTGGTCAGCGAAGGGGCACCGAAGGAAACCGGCCGGGCCGGACGACCGTCACTCGTCGTCCGGCCCGAGTCGGCCCGGGTCTACGCGTACGCGTACTCGGTGGAGGTGGACCGCCTGCGCGCGGCCCGGATCGGGTTGGGCGGCGCGGTCCTGGACCGCCGGGATCTGGACCGGCCACGCGGCCTGCTGGCCGCGGAGGCCGCGCCGCTGCTGGCCGGCGCGGTCAAGGAGATGCAGCAGACGGTTCCGGCGGACGCGATCTGCGTCGGTGCCGGCGTCGCGGTCTGCGGCATGGTCCGCCGGGACGACGGTCTGGTCCGGCTCGGCCCCACCACCGGTTGGGTGGACGAGCCGATCGGCGCGGCTCTCGCCGACGAGTTGGGCATCGCCGTGCCGATCACCGTGGGCAACGTCGCCGACGTCGCCGCGTTCGCCGAGCACGCCCGAGGTGTGGCGGCGGGTTGCGACAACGTCCTCTACCTGTACGGCGACGTCGGCGTGGGGGCCGGCATCATCGCCGGTGGACGTCGACTGACCGGCCACGGTGGATACGGCGGCGAGGTCGGCCACATGAAGGTGGTCCGCGACGGCAGACCGTGTGAGTGCGGCTCCCGGGGCTGCTGGGAGACCGAGATCGGTGAGCACGGCCTCCTGCACGCCGCCGGACGCTCCGACGCCCGGGGCCGCGACGCACTGTTGGAGGTCTTCGACGCGGCCGACCGGGGAGACGCCCGGGCCCAGACGGCGGTCCGTCAGGCCGGCGACTGGCTCGGCTTCGGGGTGGCCAACCTGGTGAACATCTTCAACCCCGAGATGGTCATCTTCGGTGGGACCATGCGTGACCTCTACCTCGCGGCGGCAGCCCAGATCCGCAGTCGGCTCAACTCCAACGCGCTCGGCGCCTGCCTGGAACACGTCCGGCTGCGCACCCCGAAACTGGGCGCTGACGCGCCCCTGATCGGCGCCGCCGAACTGGCCTTCGAACGGCTCCTCGCGGACCCCCTCGACGTGGGCTGATCCGCGTACGCTGTCCGGCGTGGATGTCGAGCTGCGCGCCTCCGACGACGACCGCAACCGCGTGGTCGCCGCGCTGCACCAGCACACCGCGGCGGGCCGGCTGACCCTGGATGAGTTCTCCGAGCGGGCCGGTGCGGTGTGGACCGCGCGCACCCTCGGTGACCTGGCCGCGCTGACCCGCGACCTACCGGCCCTGCCGGACCCGGTCGTCGACGCCGACCCGGTCGGGCGCGGGCGTCAGGAGTTGCTGATGGTCTTCGCCGCCGCGGCGCTCACCCTGCTGCTGCTCGGCGGCCTGCTCGCCGTCACCCGCTGATCCGGGCCGCCCGACGGTGAACTGATCGCGCGATCAGTCCGTACCAGTGGGCGGACGGGCAACCGGCAGGTACGGCTGCCCGGTCCAGACGCGATCCGGTCCGGACCGAGGAGGCACCACAGACATGGCACCGCTCAGATCCGCCCATCGCCGACTGGGCAATCGGACCCACCGAGCGGCGTTGCTGCTCATCGCGATCATCGCGGGGGTCGGTGTCCTGCCCGGAGTGGCCGTCGCCGCGCCCGCCGGTGGTCAACAACTCAACGCCGCCGACATGACACTGCTCAACGGGGTACGGCTGGCCGGACTGTGGGAGATGCCAGCCGGCCAGATGGCCGCCGAGAAGGGACAGTCGGCGAAGGTCCGGGAGATCGGCGCCGGCATCGCGAACGAGCACCAGAAGCTCGACGAACTCGTCGTGGAGGCGGCCAACAAACTCGGCGCGACCATCCCCTCCGAGCCGACGGCCGAGCAGAAGGGCTGGCTGGCGGAGATGCAGAAGGCGTCCGGCGCCCGCTTCGACCAGATCTTCGTCACCCGGCTCCGGGTCGCCCACGGCAAGATCTTCCCGGTGATCGGGGCGGTCCGGGCCAGCACCCGGGACGCCACGGTCCGCAAGCTCTGCGAGGACGCCAACGGATTCGTCCAGCACCACATGCAGATGCTGGAGAGCACCGGCCTGGTCCGCTGGCCGGAGCTGCCGCCGGCCGCGCTGCCCGCCCCGGGTGAGGACGGGCTGCTGGCCGCCGCCTCCGCAAACACCGGCCCGCAGGTCGGGGTCAGCAGCACCGTCGTCTGGCTGGTCTTCCTCGCCGCGCTGGGCACTGGCGGAATCGCCACGTACCGGATGTTGCGCCGCAACTGACGGTCAGCGGTGGCGGCGGTTGGTGGCTCGCGTCAGCGGTCTACCTGGGTGAAGTCCCAGGAGTGCGGGGCGCGGGCCACCAGCAGGGCGGGCGGGTCCGGCAGCGGGCGAGGGTTGCTGCGCCACTTGGAGATGACCACCACGCGGTGGTCGGTGGAGGAGAAGACCTCGCTGGAGACGTGGAGCGGGTCGTGCTCCACCTCGGGCAGGGCGGTGTCGCACACCCAGGTGATCAGGTCGGCGACGCCGTACGCCTCGGCGCGCGCCTCCCACATCCGCACGATCATGTCCGCCGCTCCCGTCACACGCTGACTGTGGTCAGCGGCAGCGCCGAATCGGCCGGCAGGTCCAGTCGGCTCGGCGCGACCCCGGCGGCGACCAGGTGCGAACCGAGCGCGGCCACCATCGCACCGTTGTCGGTGCACAGCTTCGGCCGGGGCACCCGGACCTGGATGCCGTACTTCTCGGCCCGCTGCTCGGCCATCGCCCGCAGCCGGGAGTTCGCCGCCACCCCCCCGCCGATGACCAGGGTCTCGATGCCCTGGGCGCGGCAGGCGGCGAGCGCCTTGCTGGTGAGGACGTCGCAGACCGCCTCCTGGAAGGACGCGGCCACGTCGGCCACCGGCACCGGCTCGCCGGCGCGCTGACGGGCCTCCACCCACCGGGCCACCGCCGTCTTCAGACCGGAGAACGAGAAGTCGTACCGGTGGGCGGCGAGGTCCTTGGCGGCGGTCAGGCCCCGGGGGAAGGCGATCGAGGCGGCATCGCCGGCCCGGGCCTCCCGGTCGATGGGCGGACCGCCCGGGAACGGCAACCCGAGCAGCCGGGCGACCTTGTCGAACGCCTCGCCGGCCGCGTCGTCGATGGTGGCGCCCAGCGGGGTGACACCCCGGGCCAGGTCGTCGACGAGCAGGAGGGACGAGTGGCCGCCGGACACCAGCAGCGCGATGGCGGGCTCGGGCAGCGGGCCGTGCTCAAGGGTGTCCACCGCGACGTGCGCGGCGAGATGGTTGACGCCGTAGACGGGTTTCTCGGCGGCGAGCGCGTACCCCTTGGCGGCGGCGACACCGACCAGCAGCGCGCCGGCCAGTCCCGGCCCGGAGGTGACAGCGATCGCGTCGATGTCGGCAAGCGTCACGCCGGCCTCGGTCAGTGCCCGGTCCATGGTCGGCACGATGGCCTCCAGGTGCGCCCGGCTGGCCACCTCCGGCACCACACCCCCGAACCGGGCGTGTTCCTCGACGCTGGAGGCGAGCGCGTCGGCCAGCAGGGTGTGTCCCCGCACGATGCCGACGCCGGTCTCGTCGCAGGAGGTCTCGATACCCAGGATCAGTGGTTCGTCAGCCATGGTCGCGTGGTCCGTCCCCGGTCAGCTCGGCGTCGCGCCGCATGACCAGCGCGTCGGTGTTGCTTGGTTGGTAGTAGCCGCGGCGCACCCCGATCGGCTCGAACCCGTACGTCGCGTAGAGCCGCTGTGCCGCGGCGTTGTCCACGGCGACCTCCAACAGGGCGCTGCGGGCGTCGCGCCGGGCCGCCTCGGCGAGCAACTCCTCCAGCAGGGCGCGGCCCACACCGCGCCGCTGGGCGTCCCGGCGCACGGCGATGTTCTGCACCCAGACCTCGTCCGGGGGTACGCCGGCGAGCCCGGCGTAGCCGAGCACCGAACCATCCGGGTCGACGGCGACCCGGTAGTGGTGGCCGTTGGCAAGTTCGCTCCAGAACATGGCGGGCGACCACTGCTCGGCGCCGAAGAGGTCCGCCTCGATCGGCAGCACGTCGTCGATGTGCCACCAGCGGAACGGTTCGAGCCGTACCGCCGTCATGGCAGGACCGGTTTGCGGCCGGTCGCCGCCACCGCGTCGGGGCGGCGCAGGTAGAGCGGGGTGAGCCGCTCGCTGGGCGCGCCCGCCCGGATCCGCTCGGCGGCGAGCAGCGCCAGCACTGTCGCATCCGGGTAGCGCGGCTCGACCCGGACGGGCAGGTCCAGGACCTCGGCGTACCGGTGCGCCCCGTCACCGACAGCGATCGTCGCGCCCAGTTCGCGGGCGCGCGCGGCGGCGACCGCCGGTGCGGACACCTCAGGCCCGACGATCCGCTGACCGGCGCCGTCGTAGACGGCCCAGTAGAGCTCCTTGCGCCGCGCATCGCTGCCCGCCAGGACGGGCGCGCCGGACGCCGCCGGGTAGCCGATGGCGTCCAACGAACAGACACCGTACGTGGGGATGCCGAGCACCTGACCCATGGTCGCGGCGGTGACCAGTCCGACCCGCAGCCCGGTGAACGGTCCCGGGCCGAGCCCGGCGACGATGGCGGTCAGGTCACGCGGGCGCGCGTCGGCGTCGGCGAGGACCGCGTCCACCTGGGGCGCGAGCAGCTCACCGTGCGCGCGGGCATCGACGGTGCACCGCTGCGCCCGCGACGCCACGCCGTCTGCCGAGACCTCCACCAGCGCCGCGGTGACCGCGGGCGTCGAGCTGTCCACCACGAGTACGAGCACGGTAAGCCAGCCTAGCCGCCCCGCCCCGCGCCCCGGTCACGCCCCGCCCCGCCGCCGCCTTCGGCCCTCGCCCCGCCCTCGCTACCCGCCGCCGTAGCCCGTCCGGCGGTCGGGCCCACCGCGTAGTTACTTACGGACGAGCGCTGGAGCCACATCCGCTATTGAGCGTGATGTCTGTGAGTCATCGTGATGACGCACAGACATCACGCTCAATGAAGTGAAGCCCGCCATCCCGCGAGCCTGGTCATGAGCTCGGCGATTCTCGGCGTTAGATCGGCCGTTAGCCGCCGATCTGCCGTAGCGGGATCGCGGGCATCTCGCCCGTGGCCCACCATGCCGGGATGTCATCGACTCGCCTTGCCACCCTTCTCGGCACTGCCGTGCGGCAGCAACGACATCTGCGCGATCTGAGCCAGCGTCAGTTGGCCGCGCTCGCTGAGGTCGACCAGGCGGTGGTGGCCCGGCTCGAACGCGGCGAGCGAGCGCCCAGCATCGCGGTGCTGGAGCGGTTGCTTGCCGCGATGGATGTGCAGTTGGTGGTCGGGTTCGAGCCGTTGGACGCGCACCTCGACGCCCAGATCGACGACCTGGCCGCCCGGCCGATCGCCGAGCGGATCGACGGGTTGGGGCTGGATCGGCTACTGGATCGACTCACCGACTTCCCGCAGGTGATCACCGGGTGCACCGCGGCGTTGCTACAGGGCGCGCCGGTGCCGGTCGACGCACTGGAGATCGCCCTGCGCTGGCAGGACGCCAAAGCGTTCACCCGATGGCTGGAGGCGAACTACGGCCAGCGGTGGAACGCCCGCTGGGGTGAGTTCGGCGGAGTGTATTTGGAGCCCGAGGAGCCGGGCGAACACCTGTGGTCGACCCGCTACGGGGAGGTCAGGGCCACGATGTGCGACGAACTGCCCGAGACCATCGAGGTGCACCACGGCGGGCGGAGCTACCAGGTGGTGCCGCTTGTCGAGCTGGAGCTCAGCGAGCCACGCGCCGCCGAGTTGTTACGCCGCTACCGAGACCGGCAGTTGGCCAGCGACAGCTGAGCCATCTGCCGGTCCGCGTTCCGAATGTCAGCTCAACCGGCGGTGCGCTCCCAGTCGATGGTGGGCAGGCCGGCGTCGGCGAGCGCCTTGTTGGCGGCGCTGAACGGACGGCTGCCCAGGAAGCCACGCGGGTTCATCGGGCTGGGGTGGCCCGCCTCCAGCACCACGTGCTGCGGATTGGTGACCAGCGCGGCCTTCTTACGGGCGTAGCCACCCCAGAGCAGGAAGACCACCCGCTCCGGTGCCGCGTCCAGCGCACGGATCGTCGCGTCGGTGAACTCTTCCCACCCGGCGTTGGCGTGCGAGCCAGGGGTGGCCTGCCGGACGGTCAGCACCGCGTTGAGCAGCAGCACACCCTGCGCGGCCCAACCGTTGAGGTTGCCGCCAAGCGGCTTGGGAACACCCACGTCCTCGCCCAACTCCTTGAAGACGTTGCGCAACGACGGCGGAACCGTCACCCCGTCACGGACGCTGAAGCTCAACCCGTGTGCCTGCCCGGCCCGGTGGTAGGGATCCTGCCCCAGGATCAGCACCCGGGTGCCCTGCGGCGGGCAGAGCCGGTAGGCCGAGAACAGGTCCTCCAGCGGCGGGAAGACGGTCTGCGTCGCGTACTCCCGGGCGACGAACTCGCCCAGCGCGGCGGTGCGGGCCGGGTCGAGGTGCGGGGTGAGCACGGCACGCCACTGCTCCGGCAGCAGGGCCAGCAGATCCAGGGCGGGAGCGTCGTCGGGCATCAGAAACCTCTCACAGCGCGGGTCGGACCCCCGCACTCTAGGCATCGGGTACGACACCCGCCGAGCTAGCCCAGATCGGCGAGCCGCCGGGCCCAGTCGCCGCCGACCGGGTCCAGCTCCACGATGCGGGTGTCGTCGTCGCGGCGGTCGATGCGAACCCGCAGGTGCGCGTCCACCAACTGCTCCACCAGGCCCTCGCCCCACTCCACCACGGTCACCGAGTCGTCCACCGACGCGTCGAGGTCCAGGTCGTCGATCTCGGCGCGCGGATCGGTGGCGTCACCCAACCGGTACGCGTCGGCGTGCACCAGTGCCACCCGACCGCCCCGGGCCGGATCGGGTCGGTGCACCCGGGCGATCACGAAGGTCGGCGACGTGATGTCCCCGAGGACACCGAGCCCGGCGCCGATGCCCTGGGTGAGCGCGGTCTTGCCGGCACCCAACGGGCCGGTCAGCAACACCAGGTCGCCGGCGCGCAGCAGCCCGGCCAGCCGTCGGCCGAAATCCCGGGTGTCCTCGACAGCCGGCAGCTTGACGACGTGACTCACCGTTCCTCCCCGCTCTGCAATGACTCCAAAAACCGCGCCAGGGCGGCGTTGACCTCGTCCGCGTGCTCCAACATCACCACGTGACCGCTGTCCTTGATCTTCACGAACTCGGCGTGCGGCAACCGGCGGACGATCTCCTCGGAGTGGGTCACCGGAGTGATCATGTCCTTGTCGCCGACCACCACCAGCACCGGAGTCGCCGCCAGCGCCGCCAGCGCCGGGAAGCGCGAGTGGGTCGCCAGGGTCCGCAGGTAGCGGGTCACCGTGTCGGCCGACGTCCGGGAGTTCATCGCCTCCACGTAGGACACCAGCGACGGGCTGGGCTTGCGGGTGCCGAAGCCGTACTTGCGGGTCAACAGCCAGGCCACGTTCGAGGTGGACTTGCGGGCCTTGTCGATCACCGGCCCGCCGTAGCGGGTGGCGTTGCTGACCATGTAGAGCACCGGGCCACCGACCCGGCCGAGCAGCGCGGGAGCTACCAGCTTGGTCTCCGCGATGAGCCCGCCCGACGTGGCCATCAGAACGGTCCCCACCACCCGGTCGCCGAACAGCTCCGGGAACAACTCGGCGAACGCCATGATGGTCATGCCGCCCATCGAGTGGCCGACCAGCACCAGCGGCCCGTCCGGGGCGGTCCGGTCGATCACCTGGCGCAGCGTCCGGCCGAGCACCGTGAGGTCGTACTCCCCGGTCTCCAACCGGCCGGACCGGCCGTGACCGGGCTGGTCGTACGCCACGATCCGGTAGTCACCGCGGGCGGCGAGCATCTGACGCTGGAAGTGGAACGTGCCCATGTCCAGGCAGAAGCCGTGCACCAGCACCACCGTCGGGCGCCCCGGCACCGGCCGGGTCGGCTCGACCACCTCGACGTGGATGTCGGTGCCGTCCGGCAACTCCAGGCGGAACGCCTCGTCGTACCGTTGCTCGTCGAACGTCTCGTGCGCGTAGCGGTCGGCCGGGTCGGCCTTGAGCCGGCGGACCAGGGTCCGCTCGGTCGCCACCCCGGCCGCCAGCCCCGCCGCGGCCACGCCCACCGCCGCGCCGACGATCCCCGCGACCCGACCAGCTGCCGTCCGCGGACGCGGAATGCGATAACTCATTGTCTTTCGCCGTCGTAGACGCGGGGCACCCGTGTGCCGCCGAACCGGGTGACGATCTCGTAGTTGATGGTGCCGACCGCCTCGGCCCAGTCGTCAGCGGTCGGCTCGCCGTCGACGCCGCTGCCGAAGAGCGTCGCCACGTCGCCGTCGGCCACCGGGTCGTCGCCGCAGTCGAGCACGAACTGGTCCATGCAGACCCGCCCCGAGATCGTCCGGCGTACGCCGCCGAGCTGCACCGGACCGGTGTTGGACGCGTGCCGGGGGACCCCGTCGGCGTACCCGAGCGGCACCACGGCCAGGTTCGCGTCGGCTTGCGTCGTGTAGGCGTGCCCGTAGGAGATGCCGGTGCCGGCGGGCACCCGTTTGGTGAGCATCACCCGGGCGCGGGCGCTCATCGCCGGCCGCAACCCGTACGTCTCGCCGGCCACCGGGGAGAGCCCGTAGATGGCCAGGCCCGGACGGACCAGGTCGAAGTGGGTGTCCGGGCGGGTGAGGGTGGCAGCCGAGTTGGCGAGGTGCCGCCAGCGCGGTCGCAGCCCGGCCCGCTCGACCATGGCCAGCCCCTCGTGGAAGACGGCCAGTTGGCGGTCGGTGGTGGGATGGCCGGGCGAGTCGGCGTACACGAAGTGGCTCCACACGCCGACCACCTCGACCAGGCCGTCGGCCTGCGCCTTCGCGGCGGCGTCCAGCAGCGCCGGCCAGTCGGCGACTGTCGCGCCGCCCCGGGACAACCCCGTGTCGATCTTGAGGTGGAGGCGGGCGGGACGCCCGGCGAGGCGACTCGCCTCGATCATCTCGTCCAGTTGACCCAGGCTGGCCGCGCCGAGGTCCACCCCCGCGCTGACCCCCTCGTGCAGCGGCAAACCGGGCGCGAGCAGCCAGGCCAGCACCGGCACTGTCACGCCGGCCCGGCGCAGGGTGAGCGCCTCGTCGAGGGTGCAGACGCCGAGCCAGTCGGCGCCGCCGTCGAGCGCCGCCCGGGCGGCCGGAAGCATGCCGTGGCCGTACCCGTCGGCCTTCACCACCGCCATCAACTCGGCGGTGGTGCCGGAGCGGAGCCTGCCCACGTTCTCGCGGATGGCGTCAAGATCGACGCGTACCTCGGCCTGCCACATGTGCCCAGCCTACTTTCCGCCGTGATCACGGCGGGCGGCGACGCACGTCCCGGCGCGGCGATCCGCCCAGCACGGCTGGAACGGCCCGTTCAGCCCAGCCGGGCCAACACCGGACGCAACGCGGTGGCCACGTCGGGCGCGGTCACCGGCCCACCCCGGGCCGCCTCCCGCCCGGCGAGCCCGTGCAGGTACGCGGCCGCCGCCGCAGCCCGATCGGCGGGCACCCCGGCCGCCAGCAGCGAGCCGAGCAACCCGGCCAACACGTCGCCGGTGCCGCCGGTGGCCAACGCCGAAGTGCCGGTCGGGTTGACGTACGCCCGACCGTCCGGCGTGCCGATCACCGTGCGGTCACCCTTGAGCAGCACCACCGCGTTCATCCAGGCGGCCAGCCGCAGCGTTGCGCCGACCCGGTCGGCACCGGGTTCCTCACCGCAGAGACGCGTGAACTCCCGATCATGCGGGGTGACCACGATGGGCGCGTCCCGACCCCGCAGCCGGTCGGCGAGTGAGCCGTCCACCAGCAGGGTCAGGGCGTCGGCGTCGAGCACCACCGGCACCGGGGCGGCCAGCACGGCACGCAGCTCGGCGGCCGCGTCGGCGCCGGTGCCCAGCCCGGAGCCGCACACCCAGGCCTGCACCCGGCCCGCGTCGGCGACCCGCTCACTGGCGATCACCGAGGGGTGCTGGTGCAGCACCTCGGCGCGGGCGCTGCCGGCGTAGCGGACCAGCCCGGTCGGGCCGGCCAGCGCGCCGCCCACGGAGAGCACCGCCGCGCCGGGGTAGGTCGCCGAGCCGGTCGCGACGCCCACCACGCCCCGGGTGTACTTCTCCGACGCGGGGCCCAGCTCGGGCCACCAGTCGACCAGGTCGGACCACTCGGTGACCCGCAGCGCCGGGGTGCCGCGCAGCCACGGCCGCAGCCCGATGTCGACCAGCTCGACCTGCCCGGCCAGGGCGGCGGCCGGCCCGACCACCAGGGCGGGTTTCAGCGCGCCGAAGGCCACCGTCACGTCGGCGCGCACCGCTGTGGGCCGGCCGGACGCGGACAGCGGTACGTGACCGGTGTCGACAGCGACGCCGCTGGGCACGTCGACCGCCAGCACCGTGGCCCGCTCCCCGTCTCGTCCGCGCAGTTCGTCGAGGCGCTGGACGATCTCGTCCGCGTTCGCCCGTAGCCCACCGGTGCCACCGATGCCGACGATGCCGTCGAGGACCAGGTCGACCGGGCCGGCCGGACCCGGCACCACCCGTCCGCCAGCGGCGCGCAGCGCGGCCAGGCCAGCGGCGTGCGCCCGCCCGGGTGTGACCAGCATCGCGGACACCTGCACACCCCGGCGGGCCAACCGCTCCCCCGCGTACAGCGCGTCGCCACCGTTGTCACCGGAGCCGACCAGCAGCAGCACTCGGCCGCCGTAGACCCCGCCCCGCTCGGTGAGCACGAGCGCCGCCCGGCGGGCCAGGCCGGCGGCGGCCCGCTGCATCAGCGTCCCCTCCGGCAGGGTGCCCATCAGCCCCGCCTCGGCCGCCCGTACGTCGGCCACCCGCCACACCGCTCTCATGCCACCGTGTCCCATTCCGTTCGCGGGCGGGCCCGGTCGGCCCTCCCGGCCGACGTCATCGTTCCGCGACCACCATCGCCGACGCGATCCCGCCGTCGTGCGACAACGAGAGATGCCAGTGGTTGATCCCCCGCGCGTCGGCCGCCTCGGCGACCGTGCCGGAGACGGCCAACCAGGGGCGACCGTCCGGGTCGGCCACGACTTCGCAGTCGTGCCAGCTCAGCCCGGCCGGAGCGCCGAGCGCCTTGGCCACGGCCTCCTTGGCCGCGAACCGGGCGGCGAGCGACTCGGGCGAGCGCGTGCTGCCGGAGCGGGTGTGCCGCTCGGCCTCGGTGAAGACCCGGTCGGCCAGCTGCGGCGTCCGGGCCAGGGCTCGGGCGAACCGCTCGACCAGCACGACGTCGATACCGACAGCGACGATCACCACACCACCCTACCGGCGGTCGAGGCCGCAGATTAGCCGTCGGGCTCGCGCTGGGCAACGCCTGTGGACACCCCGGGGTACGCCTCGACGCCGGCTGTCCACAGGGCACCACGCGAACTGTGGTGCGCGCCTAACGTCAGCGCGTCGATGCCGATCGTCCACGGGGGTGTGGTCATGACCGACGAGCCGTTCACGGTCCGGCCGGAGGAGTTGCGGGCGGTCGCCGTCCTGCTCGACGACGAGGCGCACCGGTTGGCGGCGGGCCTCGCCGGGTTGCCCGGGCTGGTGGTTGCGGCCCCCGAGTGGCGAGCTGGCGCGGCGCTGGCCGCGTTGGAGGCGGCCGGGCACGCCTGGTTCTGCCGGCTGGGCGCCCAGGTCGCGGCGGCCTCCGGCGGGGTCCGCGCGGCGGCCGAGGCGTACGAGACGGTGGACGAGCGGGCCGCCGACCGGTTCGCCGCGGTGCCCCGGTGAGCGGCGTCGGCTACCGGCAACTGTGGGCTGTCGACCCGCGGGAGTGGTGGGCCGCCGGGGCAGCGTGGGCGGGGTTGACCGGGCCGCTCGATCGGCACGTCGGTGGGCTGCGCGCGTCCGGCGGGCGGTTGCGGGACGGTTGGTCGGGTGCGGCGGCAACGGCGGCGGACCATCGGCTCGCCGTGCTGCGTGCCGAGCTGGCCTCGATCGCACCCGCGCTGATCGAGGCCGACCAGGTGCTGGCCGAGCTGGCCGGTCGGCTGACGGCGGCTAAGGCACGGCTCAACGAGGCGGTCGCCCAGGCCGACGCGGCCGGCCTGCTGGTGGACCGCTCGGGTGGGGTGCGGGTCGATCCGGCCCGCGCCCAGCCCACCGAGCGGGCCGGGGTGGCAGCGGCCGGAGTCGCCGCGGCCCTGCGCCGCGCGCTCGACGGGGCGGCCACTGCCGACCGGGTCGCCGCCGCTCGGTTGGCCGAGCTGGCCCGGGCCGCCGGCACCGGCTGGGCGTCCCCGCCACCTCCCGGCCGGCCGGCCCCCGGTGCCGCGCCCGCGCTGGTCAGCGCCTGGTGGTCCGGGTTGACCCCGGCCCAGCGACGGTGGCTGATCGGGCGCGAACCGGCGCTGGTCGGCCGGTTGGACGGGGTGCCGGTGGCCGCCCGCGACCAGGCGAACCGGTTACAGCTCGACGGGTGGCGAGCGGAGTTGCTGGCCGAGCGTCGACGGCTGCTGTCCCGGGTGCCGCCGGGGCCGCTCGCGTCGTTGCGGCTGCACGCGGTGGCCGGGCGGCTGGCCGGCCTGGACGCGCTGGTCGACCGGTTGACCTCCGGCGGGGCACCACGGGCGTACCTGCTCGGGTTGGATCCGGGCGGTGAGGGCCGGGTGGTGGTGGCGCTCGGCGACCCGGACCACGCCGACCGGGTGTTGACCCACGTGCCGGGGATGACCGCCGGGCTGGACGACGCAGCCGGCGAGCTGGGGCGAGCGGCCCGGGTGCTGGAGCGGTGCGCCGCGCTCGCCCCGGGCGAGCGCAGCGCGGCGGTGCTCTGGTTGGACTACGACGCCCCGGACCTGCTGAACGAGGCCGCCTCGACGGGTCAGGCCCGGGACGCCGGCGGGGCGTTGCACCGTTTCCAGGAGGGGCTGCGCGCCAGCCACGACGGGCCACCGGCCCGGCAGACGGTGCTCGGGCACAGCTACGGGTCGGTGGTGGTGGGTGTGGCCGCCCGGGAGCACGGGCTCGACGCCGACGCGCTGGTCTTCGTCGGCTCGCCCGGTGTCGGCGCGTCGCACGCCGGCGAGCTGGGCGTGCCAGCCGGGGAGGTCTGGGCGAGCACCGCCCCCGACGACGTGATCCGGGCGGCCCGACCACCGGAGGAGCTGGGCCGCAGGGCCCTGCTGCGTACGGTGCCGCTGGCCGCCGTGGTGGGCTGGCTGGGGCAGAGCGGGCACGAGCTGTGGTTCGGGCACGACCCGTCGGATCCCGGGTTCGGCGGCCGGGTCTTCGGCAGTGGGCGAGGCGGTCACACCGGTTACTGGGACCCGGGCAATCCCGCGCTGGACGGGATGGCCCGGGTCGTGCTGGGCCGCTGAGGCCTACTCGACGGTGACCGACTTGGCCAGGTTGCGGGGCTGGTCCACGTCGTGCCCCCGGGCGGCGGCGATCTCGGCGGCGAGCACCTGCAACGGCACGGTGGTGACGAGCGGGGCCAGCAGGGTGGGCGTACGCGGCACGTAGATCAGGTGGTCGGCGTACCGGACGACGGCCTCGTCACCTTCCTCCGCGATGACGATGGTCCGCGCGCCACGAGCCCGGACCTCCTGGATGTTGGAGACGACCTTGTCGTGCAGCATGCCCCGGCCGACCGGCGAGGGCACCACGCAGATCACCGGGGTGCCCTTGTCGATCAGGGCGATCGGGCCGTGCTTCAGCTCACCGGCGGCGAAGCCCTCGGCGTGCATGTACGCCAGCTCCTTGAGCTTCAGCGCACCCTCCAGGGCCACCGGGTAGCCCACGTGCCGGCCGATGAACAGCACTGTCGGCTCGGACTTCAGGTCCCGGGCCAGCTCGCGGACGGGCTCGATCCGGCCGAGCAGCTCCCGCAGCTTGCCGGGAATCTCCTGCAGCTGCGCGACCACCGCGCCCACCTCGTCGGCGAACTTGATCCCGCGCACCTGGGCCAGGTGCAGGCCGATCAGGTAGCAGGCGACGACCTGGGTGAGGAACGCCTTGGTGGAGGCGACGGCGATCTCCGGCCCGCCGTGGGTGTAGAGCACGGCGTCGGACTCGCGGGGGATGGTCGAGCCGTTGGTGTTGCAGATCGCCAGCACCCGGGCCTTCTGCTCCTTGGCGTGGCGCAGCGCCATCAGGGTGTCCATCGTCTCGCCGGACTGCGAGATCACCACGATCAGCGTGGACCGGTCGAGGACCGGGTCGCGGTAGCGGAACTCGCTGGCCAGCTCCACCTCACAGGGGATCCGGGTCCAGTGCTCGATGGCGTACTTGGCGACCATGCCGGCGTGGTACGCCGTGCCGCAGGCCACGATGAAGATCTTGTCGACGTCGCGCAGATCCTGGTCGCTGAGGCGGACCTCGTCGAGGCCGATCTCACCGGTCTCGGTGAGCCGGCCCAGCAGCGTGTCGGCGATGGCCTGCGGCTGCTCCTCGATCTCCTTGAGCATGAACCAGTCGTAGCCGCCCTTCTCCGCGGCCGAGGAGTCCCAGTCGATGTGGAAGTCCTTGCCGGCGGCGGGCTGGCCCTCGAAGTCGGTGATCTCGATGCTGTCACCGGTGATCAGTACGATCTGGTCCTGGCCCAGCTCGACCGCCTCCCGGGTGTGCTCGATGAACGCGGCCACGTCGCTGGCCAGGTAGTTCTCCCCGTCGCCGCGGCCAACCACCAGCGGCGAGTTGCGTCGGGCGCCGACCACCGCACCGGGCACGGCGGCGTCGACGGCGAGCAGGGTGAACGCGCCCTCCAGTCGCTGGCAGACCACGCGCATGCCGGCGGCGAGCAGCTGCGGGCTGTCCGGCTGGCCGGCGGCGCGCAGGTCGGCCAGCGCGGCGGCGAGCAGATGCGCTGCGCACTCGGTGTCGGTGTCGCTGGTGAACTGGACGCCGTCGGCCTCCAGCTCGGCGCGGAGCTTGGCGAAGTTCTCGATGATGCCGTTGTGGATCACCGCGACCCGCCCGTCCGGGGCGACGTGTGGGTGGGCGTTGCGGTCGGTCGGGCCGCCGTGGGTGGCCCACCGGGTGTGCCCGATGCCGGTGGTGCCGTCACCGATGCCGATCGGGCTGGCCGCGCAGGAGGTCGGGTCGTCGGCGGCCCGCTCGGAGAGCACCTTCTCCAGGTTGGCCAGCTTGCCGGCCTTCTTCTCGGTCAGCAGCCGGTCTTCGCAGACGATCGCCACGCCCGCCGAGTCGTAGCCGCGATACTCCAGTCGTCGCAGCCCGTCGAGGACGATGCCGAGTGCGGGGCGCGCGCCCGCGTATCCCACGATTCCACACATGGCCCGCAGCCTAACCCAGTTTCACTCATGATGGGTGCTCGAAAGTCGGGTAAACGAACATCAAGTTTGAGCAAACCGCCGAGGCGGCAACGACGACCGACGCGGAAACCCGACCTGAGGTGCCGCGATGCGCCCGACGCCCCCACCTACCCGTACAGCGAGACCGCAAGCAGCGACCCGCCAGCTGCTTCGGCCGAATCTCCGAGGTCGAGCTGACAGGGCAGGCCCCGTAGGCTGGCGGCGTGACGACGAGCACCGATGTCGACCCGCTGGTGGCCCGGATGCGGCCGTTCGGCACGACGATCTTCGCCGAGATGTCCGCCCTCGCCGTACGCACCGGCGCGGTCAACCTCGGGCAGGGGTTTCCGGACACCGACGGCCCGCCGGAGATGCTGGCTGCCGCCGCCGAGGCGCTGCGCGGCGGGCAGAACCAGTACCCGCCCGGTCCGGGGATCCCCGCCCTGCGCGCGGCCGTCGCGGCCCACCAGCGGCGGTTCTACGACCTGGCGTACGACCCGGACGGCGAGATCGTGATCACGGCGGGCGCCACCGAGGCGGTCGCGGCGAGCATCCTCGCCCTCTGCGAGCCGGGCGACGAGGTGGTCTGCTTCGAGCCGTACTACGACTCGTACGCCGCCTCGATCGCGCTGGCCGGTGCGGTCCGCCGGCCGGTGACGCTGCGTCCCACGGCCGACGGCCGGTACGCCTTCGACCCGGCGGCGCTGCGCGCGGCGTTCGGCCCGCGCACCCGGCTGGTGCTGCTGAACTCACCGCACAATCCGACCGGCAAGGTCTTCACCCCGGCCGAGTTGGCGCAGGTCGCCGAGTTGTGCCAGGAGTTCGACGCGTACGCGGTCACCGACGAGGTGTACGAGCACCTGGTCTTCACCGACGCGGCGAGCGCGCACGTGCCGTTGGCCAGCCTCCCCGGGATGCGGGAGCGGACGCTGCGCATCTCGTCGGCGGGCAAGACGTTCTCCTGCACCGGGTGGAAGATCGGCTGGGCGAGCGGCCCGGCGGCGCTGGTCTCGGCGGTGCTGCGGGTGAAGCAGTTCCTCACCTACGTCAACGCCGCACCGCTGCAACCGGCGGTGGCAGTGGCGCTGGCGCTGCCGGACGACTACTACACCGGCTTCCGGGACAGCCTCCAGCAACGACGTGACCAGCTCGTCGGCGGTCTCACCGACGCCGGGTTCGAGGTGCTCGGCTCGGAGGGGACGTACTTCGTCACCGCCGACATCACTGCCCTGGGCGGTCGGGACGGGGCGGAGTTCTGCCGGTCGTTGCCGCAGCGCTGCGGTGTGGTGGCGGTGCCCACCCAGGTCTTCTACGACGACACCGACGCGGGCCGGCGGCTGGTCCGGTTCGCCTTCTGCAAGCGCCCCGAAGTGCTGGCCGACGCTGTCACCCGGCTGCGCGGGCTGGCCGGGCACCGCTGAGGGTCGGTCACCCGGCTGCGCGCGCCGGTCCGGCGCCGTCCGTCGCTGGTGGCGACGACGCGTCGGCGGCGGACGCCGCGATCTCCGACGGTGAGCCGGCCAGGGTGGCGAGCAACGCGCCGCCGTCGGCCAACAGCACCGCCTCGGCATCGTTGACGAAGGCGAGGTCGGCCTCGACGTGTCGGCACGCCGCGGCGAGCAGCAGCCCGACCACCGGGTCGGCGGCCTTGCGACGCAGCCCGTCGAGATTGCGCAACTCGCGAAGCAGGTGCCCGCGTTGGTTGCTGAGCACGGTGCGGACGATCTGCGCGGAGCCCGATCGGGCCGCGGCGGTGACCTTGAGGAAGAAGTCGTCCCGGAAGCCGCCACTGCGCGGACTCGGCTCGTCGAGCCAGCGGCCGAGTTCAGCCCGCCCAGCGGGAGTGATCTGGTAGACCACCCGGTCGGGTTTGACCTGCTGGGCCTGCCGCTCGGCGATCACCAGGCTGTCCCGGGAGAGCCGGTCGAGGATCTGGTACAGGTGGCCGATGTTGAGCGGCCCCCACTGTGGACCGGCGGCGGCCTCGAAGGCGCTCTTCAACTCGTAGCCGTAGCTCGGGCCGCGTGCGAGCAGCGCCAGGACCGCGTGCTGGATCGCCACTGTCTCCTCCATGTCCGCTGACCGACTGGGCCAGGTCTTGCATTGTGACAATGTAACGCGCAGAGTGTGGGGAGCACACGGGGAGGCGCGACATGCTCGGGTTCATCTGGGCGCAGCTACGCGGCCGTGCTGGTCGGTCGGTGGCGCTGCTGGCGGGCGTGCTGGTGGCGACCACCGGCTTCGTCGTCCTGACCGGCGCCACCACCACCTCCCGCCTCGAGGTCACCGGCGCTGTCGAGCGCGACACCCGGGCCGCCTACGACATCCTCGTCCGTCCGCAGGGAGCCCGCACGCCGCTGGAGGTCGAACGGGGACTGGTCCGTCCGAACTACCTCTCCGGCCTCTTCGGCGGCATCACCCCCGCGCAGTACGAGCAGGTGAAACAGGTCGCCGGCGTCGACGTGGCCGCGCCGATCGCCATGCTGGGTTACTCGACCTCGTCCGTGACGGTCCGGTTCGACCTGACCGACGCGGTCGATCGTTCCCTGGATCAGCAGGTCATCCGGCTCGACCCCACCTTCACCGCCGAACGCGGGCTCACCACGGCCCCGAGCCGTCCACGCTACGTGTACGTGACCAAGCGCCCGCTGCTCTACCCCGAGGGCGGCGACCCGAACGCCCCCTCCATCCCGTACTCGGACGGCCGGATGTATCCGTACGACCAGGAGTGCGGGGATGTCCCACGGGAAGTGCTTCCGGACGGGCGGAGCCAGCCGATCTGCGACCCGCACCTGATCCCAAGGTCGGCGAACGATGGATGGACCTCCGAGCGGGAGAACTGGAGCGTCGACACCGTTCGACTATTACCCGATGGGCGCTTCGAAGAGAACAGTTGGCAGTCCGGTCGCGCCAAGCGCGTCGCCACCGACCAACTGGTGGCCACCTACCGGGTGACGGTGCCGTTCCTGCTGGCCGCCGTCGACCCCGAGGCGGAGCAGCGGCTCGTCGGCCTCGACGACGCGGTGATCGAGGGCCGCGCTCTTCGACCCGACGACACGGCCACCGACACCCACCTCCCCATGCATATACCCGAACGGTTCATCCCGGTGTTGAGCACCAGCCGCCCCTACCTCGATGTCACAGTGCGGTCCGCCCTCACCCGGCTGCCGCAGGCGCGCCCCGCCGGGTTGAGCATCCCCGACCTGGAGCAGGCGCTGTCCGGCGCCACCGGGGTCAAGGTCGGGACCGAGGAGTACGCGATCGCCGACGGGTACCGCGACCTGCTGGCCGCGGGGATCTCCCCGACCGGCTGCTGCCGGGGTGAGTTGCAGACGATGATTCAAGCGGGTGCCCCGGAGTACGACCGACTCGCCGACGGCACTCTCCGTGCTGGCACGCGACCGCCGTTCGATGCCAAGGCCTTCGGCACCGACAACATCTACAACTTCGACGGACGTCCGTGGTCGGCCGACGACAACGGCTTCCGCCCGCTGACCGCGGTCCCCATGCAACCGCCAGGCCCGATCGTCCAGCTGCGGGACTGGCGGACCGTCGGCATCTTCGATCCGGAGAAGCTGAGCGGGTTCAGCGACCTGTCCCGGCTCCCGCTGGAGACGTACGAGCCGCCACGCCTCGACGGCGCGGACGAGCGCAGCCGCCAGGCGCTGGGCGGCCGGCCGCTGGAACCGAGCGGCAACCCGGCCGGCTACGTCTCCGCACCGCCCCTGCTGCTCACCAGCCTGGCGGCGGTGCCGAAGCTGATGGAGGGCAGCCCCAGCCCCAGCCGGACGGCGCCGATCAGCGCGATCCGGATCCGGGTCGCCGACGTCTCCGGCTACACCGAACGGTCCGCCGAGCGGGTCCGGCTCATCGCCGAGCGAATCGCCGACACGACCGGGCTGGACGTCGATCTCACCATCGGCTCGTCTCCCGCCCCGCAGACCGTCGAGCTACCGGCGGGCCCGTTAGGCCGGCCCGACCTGCGGCTGACCGAGCCGTGGTCCGCACTCGGGATCGCCTCGGTCATCATCAAGGCGGTCGACCGTAAGAGCCTCGTTCTGTTCGGGCTGGTGCTTGTGGTCTGCGCGCTGTTCCTTGGCAACGCGGTCTCCGCCGCCGTCCGGGACCGCCGCCCCGAACTGGCGGTGCTCGCCTGCCTGGGCTGGTCAGCCCGGCGGATCGCGGCGCTGATCCTCGGCGAGGTGGCCGCGCTGGGGCTCGCCGCCGGTCTGCTGGCCCTCGGGCTGGCGTTCCCGTTGGCCGCCGCGCTGAACATCGAGATCGGCTGGCATCAGGCAGCGCTCGCCGTACCGGTGGCTCTGCTGCTGGCGCTGGTGGCGGGCGTGGCCCCGGCGCTGCGGGCTGCGGGCGCGCACCCGGCCGCCGCGCTGCGGCCCATGGTCGCCCCGGCCCGGTGGGTGCGGCGGCCGCGCAACCTGTTCGGGATGGCAGTGGTCAATCTGGTCCGCACCCCCGGGCGCACGCTGCTCGGGGCCGGAGCGCTGGCCATCGGGCTGACCGCGTTGACAGTGGTCAGCGCCGCCGCCTACGCCTTCCGTGGCGCGATCGTCGGCAATCTGCTCGGTGACACCGTCTCGCTGAACGTACGGGGTGCGGACACCCTGGCCGCGGTCGTCACGGTCCTGCTGGGCGCGGGTGCCGTCGCCGACGTGCTGTACCTGAACGTCCGGGACCGCGCCGCCGAGTTGTCCACGCTGCGTGCTGTCGGCTGGACGGACACCGCGCTGAGCCGCCTGGTGGGTTACGAAGGGTTCCTCATCGGCGCGCTCGGGGCGGTGGCCGGCGCGGGGCTCGGGCTCGCCGGGGCCGCCTGGCTGGTCGGCGCGCTGCCGGCCGCCCTGATCATGGTCGCGGCCGCGGTGGCCCTCGGCGGGGTGCTGCTCACCTGTCTGGCGGCGCTCGTGCCGGCCGCGTTGCTGCGCCGGCTCCCGACCGCACGGCTACTCGCGGAGGAGTGACGATGGAGGCAACCACCGGCAGCACGGTCCGGACTGTCGGGCTGAACCGGCAGTTCCGCACCGGCACGGAAAAGTTGACAGCTGTCGACGACGTCTCGTTGGAGATCACGGCCGGGTCGGTGGTGGCGCTGACCGGTCCCAGCGGCTCGGGCAAGTCCACACTGCTGCACCTGATCGGCGCCATCGAGCAGGCCGACAGCGGCACCGTCACCGTCGACGACGTGGAGGTCACCTCGCTGCGTCGTGCCGCGCTGGCCCGCTACCGGCAACGGGTCGGGTTCGTGTTCCAGCGCTACCACCTGCTGCCCGCGCTCACCGTGCTGGACAACGTGATCGCGCCGGTCCTCCCCCGCCGGGGCCGGACCGATCACGCGACGCGGGCCCGCGAACTGCTCGACGCGGTGGGCCTCGCCGGGCGGGAGCGCGCCCTGCCCGCGCAGCTCTCCGGTGGCCAGCAGCAGCGGGTCGCCATCGCCCGGGCCCTGATGGGCGCGCCGGGCCTGCTGCTGGCCGACGAGCCCACCGGCAACCTCGACTCCACCACCGGTGGGCAGATCCTCGACCTGCTGCTCGACCTCCGCGACCGGCACGGCATGACGATCCTGCTGGCCACCCACGAACAGGCCATCGCGGCCCGCTGTGACCGGCTGGTCCGGCTGGCCGACGGACGCGTCACCGAGGACCTCGACCTCACCGACGGCGAGGACCCGGCCGACACGTACGGGCGGGCGACCCAACTGCGGTTGTGAGGCCGCCCGGAGGTGGCCTCAGGCGACCGGGCTCGCGGTGCGGACCAGTTCGGCGATCCGCTCGGCGACCGACCGGGCGGTCGCCTCGGTGGCCGCCTCGACCATCACCCGGACCAGCGGCTCGGTGCCCGACGGGCGCAGCAGCACCCGACCGGTCTCCCCCAGCTCCGCCTCGGCCCGCTCGACCTCGGCGCGGACGGCTGGCGCGGCCGCGCCGATGGTCCGGTCGCCGACCGGGACGTTGATCAGCACCTGGGGCAGCTTGGTGACCACCGAGGCCAGCTCGGCGAGGGACTGGCCGGTGGCCGCCATCCGGGCCATCAGGTGCAGGCCGGTGAGCACCCCGTCGCCGGTGGTGGCGTGCGCGGGCATGACGATGTGGCCGCTCTGCTCACCGCCGAGTGCCAGCCCGGAGGCGCGCAGCTCCTCCAGCACGTACCGGTCGCCGACCTTGGTCTCGATCAGGCGGATGCCCTGCGCGGACATCGCCAGGCGCAGCCCGAGGTTGCTCATCACGGTGGCCACCAGGGTGTCCTGGGTGAGCGTGCCGGCGTCCCGCATGGCCAGCGCGAGGATCGCCATGACCTGGTCGCCGTCCACCTCGTCACCGTCGGCGGTGACCGCCAGGCAGCGATCGGCGTCGCCGTCGTGGGCGATGCCCAGGTGGGCGCCGTGCTCGACCACTGCGGCACGCAGCGCGTCGATGTGGTTGGAGCCACAGTCGTCGTTGATGTTCAGGCCGTCGGGCTCCGCGTAGATGGCGATGACCTCGGCGCCGGCTTCCCGGTAGGCAACCGGGGCGACCTCGGCGGCGGCGCCGTTGGCGCAGTCGACCACGACCTTGATCCCGTCGAGCCGGTGCCCAACGGTGCCCACCAGGTGCTGGACGTAGTGGTCGGCACCGTCGAGCAGGTCGTGCACGCGGCCGACGCCGGCGCCGATCGGCCGGTCCCAGGCGGTGGTGGCGTTCGTCTCGACGGCCGCCTCGATCCGCATCTCGATCTCGTCGGGCAACTTGTGCCCACCGGCGGCGAAGAGCTTGATGCCGTTGTCCGGCATCGGGTTGTGTGACGCGGAGAGCATCACACCCAGGTCGGCCTTGGCCTCGGCGGTGAGGAACGCCACCGCGGGGGTGGGCAGCACACCGACCCGGACGACGTTGGCGCCGGCGCTGGTCAGCCCGGCCACCACGGCGGCCTCCAGCATCTCGCCGCTGGCGCGGGTGTCCCGGCCGACGACGGCGAGCGGCGGGTGGCTGCGGTCCGTCTCGGCGAGTGTGTGCGCGGCGGCCACCGCCACCGCCAGTGCCAACTCCGGGGTGAGATCCGCGTTCGCCCGCCCGCGTACGCCGTCCGTGCCGAACAACCGACCCATACCCGCCAACCTCCGAATGAGCACTGCCTGTGAGGAGAAAGCGGAACGGCCGACCCGCCTCCCTCGACGAGGGGGAGGCGGACCGGCCGTCCGTCAGAAGTACAACGCGCTGGGAAAGATCAGCGCTTCGAGTACTGGGGAGCCTTACGGGCCTTCTTGAGGCCGTACTTCTTGCTCTCCTTGACCCGGGCGTCACGGGTGAGGAAGCCGGCCTTCTTCAGGGCCGGGCGGTCGTCCGGCTCGTTGACGATCAGCGCGCGGGCGATGGCCAGCCGCAGCGCACCGGCCTGGCCGGTGGTGCCGCCGCCACGCAGGTTCGCGATGACGTCGAACTGCTCGGGCTTCTCGGCGGTGACCAGCGGGTCCTTGATGAGCTGCTGGTGCACCTTGCTCGGGAAGTACGCCTCAAGGTCGCGACCGTTGCAGGTGATCTTGCCGGTGCCCGGGACGATGCGGACCCGGACGATGGCCTCCTTGCGGCGGCCCACGGTCTGGATCGGCCGGTCACCACGAGGCGCGCGGGCGACGGGCGCCGGCGCCTCGGTGGCCTCGGGGGCTTCCGGGGCGACCTCGGTCTCGATGATGTCGGTCATGCTGCTTCCTTCGCCCGCGCTCACTGCGCGATCTGCTTGATCTCGAACGGCACCGGCTGCTGCGCGAGGTGCGGGTGCTCGGCACCGGCGTAGACCTTCAGCTTCTTGATCAGCTGACGGCCGAGCTTGTTGTGCGGGAGCATCCCCTTCACAGCCAGCTCGATGGCCCGCTCGGGACGCTTGGTCAGCAGCTCGTCGTAGCCGACCTGCTTCAGACCACCCGGGTAACCGGAGTGGCGGTAAGCGACCTTGGTCTGGCGCTTGTTGCCGGTCAACGCAACCTTGCCCGCGTTCACGATGACGACAAAGTCGCCCGTGTCGACGTGCGGCGCGAAAGTCGGCTTGTGCTTACCACGCAGCAACGTGGCGGCGTGGGTGGCCAGGCGGCCCAGCACGACATCAGAGGCGTCGATGACGTGCCACTGACGCTCGATCTCACCCGGCTTCGGGCTGTACGTACGCACAGGTCTACCTTGTCTCGTCGTCGGTCTGGGGTCGCGCGCCGAGGTGACCAGAGTTAGCAGGCCGGACCAGCGCGCACGAACGACCAAGCGTACCTGATGGGGCACGCCTCTGGATGTCGTACAACAGCAGGCAACGATACCCGGCGCCCCGTCCGCAGGTCAAAACGGGGGTACGGTCCCGCACGATGACGCGCCGAGGGTGGCTCAGCTCACACGTTGGCGAGACGGCCGGCCCTCGGCCGACGGTAGACGACCCAGGTGGCCGCGAAGCACAACGCGTACCAGCCGATGAAGGCCAGGTAGGCGGCGTCGGCGTTGCCCGAGCTGAGGAACGACTGGCGGAACGCGATGTTGACCAGCACGCCACCGGAGGCCCCGATCGCACCCGCGATGCCGATCAACGCGCCGGTCATCCTTCGGGCCCACCGCGCGGCCGCCTCCGGATCGCGCTGGCCGCTGGCCATCGCGTCCGCCGCCCGGGCGCGGAAGATCGCCGGGATCATCTTGTAGGTGGAGCCGTTGCCGATGCCGGAGAAGACGAAGAGGGCGAGGAACCCCGCCAGGTAGAGCCCGAACGAGCGCTCCCGGGCGGCGTACAGCACGGTGCTCGCGCCGGCCGCCATCGCGACGAAGTTCCAGAAGGTCACCCGGGCACCGCCCAACCGGTCGGCGAGGTGCCCGCCCAGCGGCCGGATCAGCGAGCCGATCAGCGGGCCCAGGAAGGTCAGCCAGGCGGCGTCGACAGGGGTGGGGAACCGCTCGGCGAACTGGAGCTGAAGCACCTGACCGAAGGCGAAACCGAAGCCGATGAACGAGCCGAAGGTGCCGATGTAGAGCAGCGACATCACCCAGGTGTGCGGGTCGCGGGCCGCCTCGCGCAACGCCCCCGGCTCGTTGCGCGCCCCGGGCACGGTGTCCAACCAGCGGGCCGCCGCCAGCGCGGCCAGCACGATCAGCGGCAGGTAGACGGCCGGCACCAACCGGGGGTACGCGGCGCCCGCGGTGGCGAGGACCGCCAGGCCGACCAGTTGCACGGCGGGTACGCCCAGGTTGCCCCCGCCGGCGTTGAGCCCGAGCGCCCGCCCCTTGAGTCGCTGCGGGTAGAACAGGTTGATGTTCGCCATCGAGGAGGCGAAGTTGCCGCCGCCGACCCCGGTGAGGCAGGCGAGCACCATCAGCGTGGAGTAGGACACCCCGGGTTCCAGCAGTACCGTCATCGGCACCGCAGGCACCAGCAACAGCAGTGCGCTGATGATCGTCCAGCGTCGTCCGCCGAAGCGGGCCACCGCCAGCGTGTACGGCAGCCGCAGCACCGCGCCCAGTGCGGCCGGCACGGCGGTGAGCAGGAACTTGCCGGCCGGATCGATGCCGTACGCGGGGCCGAGGAAGAGCACGGTGACCGACCAGAGGCTCCACACCGAGAAGCCGACGTGCTCCGCGAAGATCGAGACCCAGAGGTTGCGTCGGGCGATCGGCGCGCCGGTGGTCTGCCAGAAGTCCGGGTCCTCGGGGCGCCAGTCGTGCAGCGGTTGCCGGCGACCGGTGACGGCAGGCGGCTCGGCGGTGACTGCGGTGCTGGTGAGCGTGCTCACGGCGGCTCCTCCTCGTCGATGTGACGAGGGGAAACGCTAGGAACGCCGGGTTACCTGGCAGTGCCCGTCGCGGGTCGGGCCGGAAACGGGGATCGCACCACGGGCCGGCGGCGGTGGTGAGCACGCGGTGGTGAGCACGCCACCCGGGCCACGTGCTCAGAGCTGTTGGAGAATGCGCAGCGCGCGGCCGACCCGGAGCATGGTGTCGGCGTCGGCGACGTCCACGCACCCGGTGAACCACTTTTTCATGGGTGAGGAGATCCGGTCGGGCATCACCACGTACCGGCCCATCGGCACGGCGAGCGGTGAGTCCCGCAGCAGCGACTCCTCGACCACCTCGACGACGATCACGATGGGCACGTCTGTGGAGTTGTAGACGTCCGAGCTGATCACCAGGCCGAGGCGTTCCCGGGCGCCCTCGATGCGCCAGATCTCACCCCTACGCAGCACGCGGCCGTCCGTCGGAGAACAGGTCGTTGACCATGCCCACCTCGCGGGCGTCGGCGAGGGCGGCGGACTCCAGATCCAGGCTGGCGCGGCCCACGGCGGCGGCGTGCGCGGTGAAGACCTCGCGCAGCGCCTTCTCCCGGGCGGCCTGGTCCATCCACGCGGAGAGCGACAGCCCTTCGCGCTTGGCGAACCGCCGCGCCTCCTCGATCGTCTCGTCCGTGAACGAGAGAGTCACCTTGGCAGTCATGCCGAGCAGATTACCCAGCGGTGTGACCGACAGTCATCCCGGCGCTCACCGGCTCGCTCCCGGGCGACGAAAGGCACATTCCGCCGAGGCTCACCCGGCCCGACCACCGAACACCGCGAAACGCCACTCCTTGAAGTAGCAGTCGACGTCGACCAGGCCCGCCTCGGCCAGCCACCGGCACTGGTCGGCCACGGTCGCCGGGCGGTCGTGGCGCATCCGCTCCCGGGACCCCGCGATCTCGTCGGGGGACGCACCCAGCTCCGTGATCCGCTCCAACCACACCTCGTCGTAGCGCCGGTCCAGTTCCGGGGTCGGGCCGGCGACCTGCTCGGCGTTGACGAACACCCCGCCCGGCGCCAGCGCGGCGGCGGCCCGCCGGTAGAGCGCGCGCTTGCCGCCGTCGTCCAGGTGATGGATCGCCAGGGCGCTGACCACCGCGTCGTACCGGCCGGGCGGCAGCTCGTCGGCCAGGTCCGCCCGGACCGCGCGGTGCGGCACGGACCGCGCGGCCAACTGGTCGGTGGCGCGGGCGAGCATCGCCGGGGCTCCGTCCACCACTGTCAGCCGGACTCCGGGCACCGCCGTGGCCAGCAGCAGCGAGAGCAGGCCGGTGCCCGCGCCCAGATCCAACACCTCCGGGGTACGCCCGGCGGCGAGCGCGGCGCGCAGCGGCGGCGCGGCCACCTGGACGGCGGTGCCGTAGAAGGCGTCGAAGCAGGGCACCAGCCGCCTGCGCGCCTCGTCGTAGGTGCCGGCCACCGCGTCGAAGACGTCCGTCACGCCCATCGCAGCCTCCCAGAGTATGAGACAGATTTCCCACATTATAAGCGATACGCGATGACCGACGCCCGAACCGAAAGCCGAACCGAGGCCGACTTGCACTGACGGTCCCCGCGAGATGAGGCGCGCTGCCGCTTTGGAGCTGATGTCGCGAACGAGTCAACCGCCGCTGTCAGCGGTTCAGCTCCACAGACTCCGACTCGCACCCTCCAACGCGCCCGCTGCCCATGTGCGGTGTGAGCCCCACTTGACAGGACCGAAACAGAAGGGACCCGGACCGGAAACCGCCCGACGGCACGCTTTCCCGACATGACAGACGGTGCACGGTCGGCAACTCCACCGGGGCTGACGCCCCGGGAAGTGGCGACGCACTGCCCGTACTGCGCACTGCAGTGCGGAATGACGCTGCGCGCGGGCGACACCGGGGTGACCGTCCACCCGCGCCAGTTTCCCACCAATCGGGGCGGGCTCTGCCAGAAGGGTTGGACGGCCGCCGAACTGCTCGACCACCCGGACCGACTGACCACCCCGCTGGTGCGCGACCCGGCCACCGACACACTGCAACCGGCAAGCTGGGACACCGCGCTGGACCGGGTGGTCGCCGGCATCCGCGCCGTCCAGGCCGACGCCGGTCGGGACGCGGTCGCCGTCTTCGGCGGTGGCGGCCTGACCAACGAGAAGGCGTACGCGTTGGGGAAGTTCGCCCGGATCGGGCTGCGGACCCGGCACATCGACTACAACGGACGGTTCTGCATGTCCTCGGCGGCAGCCGCCGGGATGCGCGCCTTCGGCATCGATCGTGGGCTGCCGTTCCCGCTGGCCGACCTGGGCCGGGCCGACACACTGCTGCTGGTCGGGGCGAACCCGGCGGAGACCATGCCGCCGCTGGTGCGGTGGCTCACCGAGCAGCGCGGCAACGGCGGGAAACTGATCGTCGTCGACCCCCGGGTCACCGCCACCGCCCGCCAGGCCGACCTGCACCTGCAACCACTGCCGGGCACCGACCTCGCGGTTGCCAACGCGCTGCTGCACATCGCGCTCACCGAGGGGTGGGTCGACCGGGCGTACGTCGCCGAGCGCACCACCGGATTCGACGCGGTCCGCCGCGGCGTCGCCGCCTGGTGGCCGGCCCGCGCGGAAGAGCTGTCCGGGGTGCCGGTGGCCGACCTGGAGGCGACCGCCCGCGCGCTGGGCACCGGCGGTCGGGTGATCATCCTGACCGCGCGCGGCGCCGAGCAGCACGCCAAGGGGGTGGACACCGTCACCGCGTACGTCAATCTCGCCCTCGCCCTCGGTCTGCCCGGCCGCGACGGTTCGGGGTACGGCTGCCTCACCGGCCAGGGCAACGGCCAGGGCGGCCGGGAACACGGGCAGAAGGCCGACCAACTCCCCGGCTACCGCAAGATCGACGACCCGGCGGCCCGGGAACACGTGGCCGGGATCTGGGGCGTACCGGCCGACGAGCTGCCCGGCCCGGGGGTGCCGGCGTACCAACTGCTCGACGCGCTGGGCACCCCGGGCGGGCCGCGCGCGTTGCTGGTGTTCGGGTCCAACCCGGTGGTCTCGGCACCCCGGGCGGCCCGGATCGAGGGCCGGCTGCGCGACCTGGACCTGCTGGTCGTCGCCGACCTGCTGCTCTCCGAGACGGCCGCGTTGGCGGACGTGGTGCTGCCCACCGCGCAGTGGGCCGAGGAGGACGGCACCATGACCAACCTGGAGGGTCGGGTGCTGCGTCGGCGCGCACTACGGCCACCCCCGCCCGATGTCCGGACCGACCTGGCCATCATCGCCGGCCTGGCGGCGCGGCTGGCAGTCGCCGAAGCGACCGACACCGCACCGGCCGGCACGGCGCCGACAACCACCAGGACGCCCGGCACCGCACCGGCCGGCACGGCACTGGCAAGCACCAGGACGCCCGGCACCGAATTGGCCGGCACCGCACCGGCACCCGCCGAGACGGCCGGGCGACCGGAGGCTGCCGTCTCGGCGGGGCGTTTTCCCACCGACCCGGCTGCCGTCTTCGCCGAGCTGCGCCGCGCCTCCGCGGGCGGGGCCGCCGACTACGCCGGCATCAGCTGGGACCGGATCGACGCCGACGACGGCGTCTACTGGCCCTGCCCGACCGAGGACGGGCCGGACACGCCACGACTCTTCGCCGACCGGTTCGCCACCCCGGACGGCCGGGCCCGCTTCCACGCCGTCGACCATCGGCCGGCCGCCGAACAGGTCTGCGCCACGTATCCGCTGCACTTCACCACCGGTCGGGTGCTCGCGCAGTACCAGTCGGGAACCCAGACCCGACGGGTGGCCGCGCTGCGCCGCGCCGCGCCGGAGGCGTTCGTCGAACTGCACCCCGACCTGGCCGCCCGGTTGGGCATCGACGACGGCGACCCCGTGCGGGTCACCTCGCGCCGAGGTGAGTTCCGCGCCCCGGCCCGACTCAGCGCCGGGATACGACCCGACACCGTGTTCGCCCCGTTCCACTACGCCGGGGCGGGACGCGCCAACTCGGTGACCAACGACGCGGTCGACCCGATCTCCGGGATGCCCGAGTTCAAGATCTGCGCCGTCCGGGTGGAGAAGGCATGACCGCCCGGGTGGTCATCGTCGGCAACGGCATGGCGGGCGCGCGCCTCGCCGGTGAGCTGCACGCCCGGGAGGGAGACCGGAAGGTCACGGTGCTCGGGGCCGAGCCGCACCGCGCGTACAACCGGATCCTGCTCTCCACCCTGCTGGCCGGCCGGATCGGCGAGCCGGACGTGGAGCTGACCGAAGCCGCCGGGCACGGCGTCGACCTGCGCAGCGGCGTACCGGTGACCGCCATCGACCGGTCCGCCCGGCAGGTCCGCACCGACGACGGCGAACGAATCGGGTACGACCACCTGGTGCTGGCCACCGGCGCCCGCGCGGTGGTGCCGTCGCTGCCCGGCCTCGACCCGGCGAACCTGCCGGAGCGGGTGGTCCCCTTCCGGACCCTGGACGACTGCCGGCGGATCCTCGCCGCGGCGGACGGCGCCCGCAGCGCGCTGGTGCTCGGCGGCGGGCTCCTCGGCCTGGAGGCCGCCCGAGGACTGGCCACCCGGGGCCTGGCCACCACAGTGGTGCACCCGAGAGAACACCTGATGGAACGGCAACTGGACCCGGCGGCCGGTGCGGTGCTCGCCGGCACACTCGCCGGTTTCGGCGTCACCGTCCAACTGGGAGTGTCGGCCACCGGCGTGGCCACGGACGCCAACGGTGTCCGCCTCGACCTGGCCGACGGCCGGTCGCTTCACGCCGACCTGCTGGTGCTCTCCTGCGGCGTACGACCGGACACCGCCCTCGCGCAGGCCGCCGGCCTGACCGTGCGGCGCGGCGTGGTGGTGGACGACCGGCTCCGCACCAGCGACCGGTCCATCTCCGCGATCGGCGACTGCGCCGAGCACGACGGCGTGCTCACCGGGCTGGTAGCGCCCGCCTGGGCCCAGGCCCAGGTGCTCGCGGACGTGCTGACCGGCACCGACCCACTGGCCCGCTACCGGCCCCGGCCGGTGGTGACCCGGCTGAAGGCCGCCGGGATCGACCTGGCCTCGATGGGTGACGCGGCCGGCGGCGAGCCGGGCGAGGAGCTGACCTTCGCCGACCCGGCCCGGGGCACGTACGCCCGGTTGCGGATCCGGGACGAGCGGTTGATCGGCGCGATCCTGCTCGGCGACAACCCGGCGGTCGGCACGGTGATCCAACTCTTCGACCGTGGCCACCCGGTGCCGACCGACCGGCGGGCGCTGCTGCTGGGCCGGGCACTCGGTGCGGTCGGCGCGACCCCGGCCGCCTCACCGGCGCTGATGCCGGACGCGGCCACGGTGTGCCAGTGCAACACGGTGAGCAAGGGCGCACTGGTCAGAAGCTGGCGCTCCGGCGCCCGGACTGTCGATGCGGTGGTGGCCGCGACCCGGGCCGGCACCGGATGCGGCGGATGCCGGGACGCGGTGAGCGGCATCGTCGACTGGCTGAGCCAGGCGGAATCGGTGGAGGTGACGCGATGAGCGGCGGCGATCTGATCGTCATCGGCAACGGAATGGTCGGGCAGCGGTTCGTGGACGCGCTGCGCGCCCGCGACCCCCAGGGCAGCTGGCGGGTGACGGTGCTGGCCGAGGAGGGGCGCCCGGCGTACGACCGGGTGCGGCTCTCGGCGTACTTCGACGGGGTGACCGAGAGCGAACTCAACCTGCACACACCCGACGACGGGGTGCGGCTGCGCCTCGGCGAACCGGCCACCGCCGTCGACCGGGACCGACAGGTGGTGACCACCGCCGTCGGCGAGTACCGCTACGACGCGCTGGTGCTGGCCACCGGGTCGTACCCGTTCGTACCGCCGGTGGCCGGCACCGAACTGCCCGGCGTCTTCGTCTACCGGACCCTGGACGACCTGGCGGCGATCCGGGCGTACGCGCGGGGTCGGCGGGTCGGCGCGGTGATCGGGGGCGGGCTGCTCGGTCTGGAGGCCGCGAACGCCCTGCGACTGCTCGGCCTGAGCACCGACGTGGTCGAGTTCGCTCCCCGGTTGATGCCGGTGCAGGTGGACCAGGCCGGCGGCGCGATGCTCCGTCGCTACGTCGACGACCTGGGCGTACGGACCCATCTCGGGGTGGCGACCACAGCGATCCGTCCCGGCCCGGACGGCGGCGTCGCGGCCCTGGAACTCTCCGACGGCAGCACCATCGACGCCGAGCTGGTGGTGGTGGCCGCCGGCATCCGGCCCCGGGACCAGTTGGCCCGCGACGCCGGTCTGCCGCTGGGCCCGCGCGGCGGGGTGCTCGTCGACGCGACCTGCCGCACCGTCGACGAACGGATCTGGGCGGTCGGCGAGTGCGCGGCGGTCGACGGCACCTGCCACGGTCTGGTCGCGCCGGGCTACGCGACGGCCGAGGTGGTGGCCGACCGGCTGGTCGGCGGCGCGGCGACCTTCCCGGGTGCGGACACCGCCACCAAACTCAAGCTGCTCGGCGTGGACGTGGCCTCGTTCGGTGACGCCCACGGCGCCACCGAGGGCTGCCTGGACGTCACGTTCACCGACCCGGCCACCCGGGTCTACGCGAAGCTGGTCCTCTCCGACGACGCGCACACCCTGCTCGGCGGGGTGCTGGTCGGCGACGCCAGCGCGTACCCGACGCTGCGCGCGAGTGTGGGCGGCCCGCTGCCGGCCGCGCCGCTGGCGCTGCTCGCCCCCGACGGCGGCGGCGCGGACGCCGGGGCGCTGCCGGCCACCGCGCAGGTCTGCTCCTGCAACGCGGTGACCCGGGGCGACGTGGACGCCGCCATCGCCGGTGGTTGCGCGGACGTGGCGGCGGTGAAGGCCTGCACCCGGGCCGGCACCAGCTGCGGTTCGTGCGTGCCGATGCTGAAGCAGCTCCTGGACGCGGCGGGGGTGGCGCAGTCCAGCGCGCTCTGCGAGCACTTCGACGTCAGCCGGCGGGAGCTGTTCGAGATCGTCCGGGTGCGCGGCATCCGCACCTTCTCCCGGCTGGTCGCCGAGCACGGTCGGGGCCGTGGCTGCGACATCTGCAAGCCGGTGGTGGCCTCGATCCTCGCCTCGCTGGGCAACGGGCACGTGCTCGACGGTGAGCAGGCGTCGTTGCAGGACACCAACGACCATTTCCTGGCCAACCTGCAACGCGACGGCAGCTACTCGGTGGTGCCCCGGATACCGGGCGGCGAGATCACCCCGGAGAAGCTGATCGTGATCGGCGAGGTCGCCCGGGACTTCCAGCTCTACACGAAGATCACCGGTGGGCAGCGGATCGACCTGTTCGGGGCGCGGGTGGAGCAGTTGCCGCAGATCTGGCGGCGGCTGGTGGACGCCGGCTTCGAGTCCGGTCACGCGTACGGCAAGGCGCTGCGCACTGTGAAGTCGTGCGTGGGTGAGACGTGGTGCCGGTACGGGGTGCAGGACTCGGTGGGGTTGGCCGTCGCGTTGGAGCTGCGCTACCGCGGGCTACGCGCCCCGCACAAGCTCAAGTCGGCGGTCTCCGGTTGCGCCCGGGAGTGCGCCGAGGCCCGCAGCAAGGACTTCGGCATCATCGCCACCGAGACCGGCTGGAATCTCTACGTGGGCGGCAACGGGGGTTTCCGCCCCCGGCACGCCGACCTGTTCGCCACCGACCTGTCCACTGACGAGCTGATCACGCTGATCGACAGGTTCCTCATCTACTACATCCGCACCGCCGACCGGCTGCAACGCACCGCCGGCTGGATCGAGGCGATGGACGGCGGCCTCGACCACCTGCGCGCGGTGATCGTGGACGACTCGCTCGGGCTCTGCGCCGACCTGGACGCGGCGATGGCCCGGCACGTGTCGTCGTACTCCGACGAGTGGCGTGACGTCCTGGACGACCCGGACCGGCTGCGCCGCTACACGTCCTTCGTCAACGCCCCCGACGTGCCGGACCCGTCGATCACCTTCACCCGGGAACGCGGCCAGCCGGTTCCCGTACGCGCTGACGGTCCGGCCGGCGGTCACCGTCCGCAACCCGTCACCCTTGGCCTACCGGAGGTACGGCGATGACCCAGACCCTCGCGCTCACCTGGACCACCGTCTGCCTCCTCGACCGGTTGGAACCGGACCGGGGCGTCGCCGCCCTGGTCGACGGGGTGCAGATCGCCCTCTTCCGGACCGCCGACGGGCTGTTCGCGATCGACAACCGCGATCCGGTTTCCGGGGCGTACGTGCTGTCCCGGGGCATCGTGGGCAGCCGCGGCGGGGTGCCGACGGTCGCCTCACCGCTGCACAAGCAGGTGTACGACCTGCGCAGCGGGCACTGCCTCGACCTGCCCGGGGTGACGGTGGCCCGACACGACGTGCGCTGCCGAGACGGGCTGGTCGAGGTGCGGCTGCGACAGGAGGCTTGATGCGGGAAGAACTGGCGGGCTTCACCATCGGGGTGACCGCCGACCGGCGGCGCGACGAGCTGGCCGCGCTGCTCGAACGACGGGGCGCCCGGGTGGTGCTCGCCCCGGCGTTGCGGATCGTGCCGCTCTCCGACGACACCGAGCTGCGTGAGGCGACCCGCGCCTGCCTCGACCAGCCGCCGGACATCCTGATGGCCAACACCGGCATCGGTATGCGCGGTTGGCTGGAGGCGGCCGAGGGTTGGGGGCTGGCCGAGCCGCTGCGTTCCGTGCTGGCCAGCTCGTACGTGGTGGCGCGCGGCCCGAAGGCCCGCGGCGCGATCCGGGCGGCCGGCCTGCACGACCAGTGGTCGCCGGCCTCGGAGAGCTGCGACGAGGTGGTCGACCACCTGCGTCGGCGCGGCGTCGCCGGGCAGGTGATCGCCATGCAGCTGCACGGCGAGCGGCAACCCGAGTGCACGCTCGCGCTGGAGGCGGCGGGCGCCACCGTCATCGAGGTGCCGGTCTACCGCTGGGCACCGCCGACCGACCCGGCGCCGCTGCACCGGTTGATCGACCTGATCGCCGGCCGGCTGGTGGACGCGGTGACGTTCACCTCGGCGCCGGCGGCCGAGGCGTTGCTGCGGGCCGCCGGGGACCGTACCGACGCGGTGCTGTCCGCGTTGCGCGGTGATGTGCTGGCCAGTTGCGTCGGCGCGGTGACCGCCGAGCCGCTGCTGCGACGCGGGGTGCCGGTGAGCGCGCCGGGTCGGGCCCGGTTGGGCGCGCTGGTACGGACCATCGTCGACGAGCTGCCCCGCCGGACCGTGACGTTCAAGGCCGCCGGGCACCTGCTCACGTTGCGCGGGCACGCCGCGGTGATCGACGGCGAGCTGCGGCCGCTCGCGCCCGCACCGATGGCGGTGTTGCGGGCGCTGGCCCAGTCACCGGGGCGGGTGCTGTCCCGCACGGCGTTGCTGCGGACCCTGCCCCGGGGCGCCGACGAGCACGCCGTGGAGATGGCCGTCGCCCGCCTGCGGGCCGGCCTGCGCGCGCCCCGCGTGGTGCAGACCGTGGTCAAGCGCGGGTACCGGCTGCGGGTGGACTGAAGGCGTCACGGCCGGCCGTCGCGCGCCGGCCGTGACGCGGTGGTTCAGCCGACCGGCGTCGGGAAGCCCCGCCCGTGCTCCGACTGGAGCCGGAGCATGGCGTGCTCGACCACCGTCACCAGCACCTGCTTGACCGAGTCCCGCTGCCGGGCGTCGGTCATCACCAGCGGCACCTGCGGCGAGATGGCCAGCGCCTCGCGGACCTCCTCCGCCTCGTACTGCGGAGCGCCGTCGAACTTGTTCAGCGCCACCACGTACGGCAGGTTGCGGTTCTCGAAGTAGTCCAGCGGGGCGAAGGCATCGGTGATCCGGCGGGTGTCCACCAGCACGGCGGCACCCACCGCCCCCCGGATGATCTCGTCCCACATGAACCAGAACCGCGTCTGACCCGGTGTACCGAAGAGGTACAGGATCAGGTCCTGGGCCATGGTGATCCGGCCGAAGTCCATGGCGACCGTGGTGGTCTCCTTGCCCGGCACCTTGGACGGGTCGTCGATGCCGACACCCGCCGCGGTCATCAATGCCTCGGTGGTCAGCGGTGTGATCTCGGAGATCGCCCCGACCAGTGTCGTCTTACCGACGCCGAAGCCGCCCGCGACGACGATCTTCGCGGATACGATTCCCCGGCCCGGCCGCCCCCCTGCGGGGTCATAGCCTGCGAAGTCCACTTAGCACCCTTCCAAGCAGTTCCATCCGCTCCTCGAACCCCTCGGCGGGAGCAGCAGTGTGTAACGTCAGCAGGCTCTCGGCCACCATGTCGGCGACCAACACCCGGGCGACGCCCAGCGGCATCCGGGTGTACGCGGCGATCTCCGCCAGCGACTGTGCTCGGCCCTCACAGACCGTGGCGATGCGGTGCTTGTCGTGCCCGGCGAAGCGGGACTCCGCGACCTGGGTGGGCGAGGCGGTGAGGACGGCCTCAAGGGCGATGTCCTGCCGGGGCTCGGTACGACCACGGGTGACCGCGTACGGACGCACCAGCGCGCCGCGCGGGTCAGCGCGTCGTTGGTCCATTCCCGGTCACCTCCTCATCCCTTGCGGAGCCGGCCTGCGCCGCCTCTCGTCCCTGGTCCGGCACTCGAAGTGAGCGCCGTCCCCCGGTGTTAAGAGCGCACCGCGTCGCGCGGCAGCGGCACCAGCGCGGCGCCCACCCGTTCGACCAGCAGCGCCATCTCGTAGCCCACCTGACCCACGTCGCAGCTGCGCGCGGCCAGCACGGCCATCGACGAACCGTCGCTGATCGACATCAGGAAGAGGTACCCGCTGTCCATCTCGATGACTGTCTGCAACACCCCGCCCGCGCTGAACATCCGGGCCGCGCCCTCGGTCAGGCTCACCACCCCGGAGGTGATCGCAGCGAGCTGGTCCGCCCGGTCCGCCGGCAGGTCCCGGGAGGACGCGAGCAACAGCCCGTCTGCGGACACCGCCACCACGTGGGCGATGCCCGCCACGCTGTCGGCGAAGTTGGTGAGCAGCCAACCCATGTCCTGCATGGCAGCTGGCCTGTTCATCGGCTCTCCTTGGTCGAGGTGCTGTTCAGGTCCGTTCCGGCCGTGCGACCGCGCTGCACACCGCGGTGGTAGGCCGACAGCAGACCACGTACTTCATCCGGGGTCCGCCGGCTGCGGTCCCGGCCGCTCTTGGGCTCGATGCCACCCGGCACGAGCTGTGCCTGCGGCACCCGCTTGGGCAACCCGGAACGGGTGGTCCCGGCGGGGGCCGGCTCGGCAGCCCGGCTTGCCCGCGACCAGCCCTCGTCGGCCGCCGTACGCCAGGCCTCCGGGTCGGGAGCGGGCGCGGGCGGAGCCGTCCGGCCAGCCGGTGCCGGGCTCGGGGTCGGGGTCGGGGTGTACGACGGTGGCGCCGACGACCGGGCGGCGAACCCGTCCATCGTCGCGCCGCCGTTGCCCCCGGTGCCCGGCGCGGTCGTGCCGTCGGAGCTGCCCGGGGTGCGGGTCGGCAGCTTCGGCCGGGCCGGCGGCGCGGCCGGCACGGACGCCGCGCTGTTGCCGCTGCGCAGCCCGGCGTCGGCGGCGGGTGCGGGCGGCTCGTCGAAGTTGGGCCGGGTGAAGATCGCGGTGGCGTCGTCGCCGTGGGACCGGAACCAGACCGCTTCCATCTCCCGGAAGATCGGCGCTTCGGCGGGGAAGTCGGGCCGGGTGCTGACCGGTGCGGCGGGCACCGACGGCACGGCAGGCACCGGCGGTGCGGCAGGGACCGGCGGTGCGGCCGGTGGTGCCACCGCGCCCGGCCCGGCGACCGGCCCGACCGGAAGGCCCTGGCCGCCGCGCCCGTCCGCGCCATCCGCGGTGGCGCCCCGACGTGGCAGCGGGTCGACCGTCGGGTAGGCCACCGTAGGGCTGCCCATCGAGGCGCCCGCGCCGTTGCTGTACGCCGGACGTGCCGGCGGGAGCGGGGCGGCGGGTGCCGGAGCGGCCGGTGCCGGGTCGGCGGGTACGGGCGGCATGGTCGAGCGCGGTCCGGTGTAGCCACCCGCCTGTACGGCCGGGGTGGTGTCCCGCGAGTCGAGCGGTGACTGCCACTGGGCGGGTGCCGGCGTGCTGGTCCGCCACTGGTCGGGCAGCGTCGCCGCCGACGTGGCGGCACCGGCGAACTGCTCGGCGTGACCGACCGGGGTGAGCGGCGTCTGCTCCACGGCCATCGGCTGACGCGGCCGGGTGAGCACCTGCTCCCGGCCCCGGTTGCTGGGCAGCACCACCGTGGTGGCGGGCAGCGTCACCTGGGCTACGGTGCCGCCCTCGACGTTGCGGCGCAGCTCCACCCGGATGCCGTAGCGGGAGGCGAGCCGACTCACCACGGCCAGACCCATCAGCCGGAACGCGGCGACGTCGACGCTCGGCGGGGCGGCCAGCCGCCGGTTGAGCGAGTCGAGCTGTTCGTCGGTGAGGCCGAGCCCACGGTCCTCGATCTGGATCAGCACGTAGTCGCGGATCCGGCGACCGTCGGCGACCACAGTGGTGTTCGGCGGTGAGAACCGGGTGGCGTTGTCGAGGAGTTCGGCGACGAGACGTACCACGTCGTTGACCGCGTGGGCGGCCACCGAGATGTCGGTGTCCACGGTCCCGAACTCGATGCGGTTGTACAGCTCCACCTCGGACTGGGCGGCGCGCAGCACGTCCACCACCAACGCGTCGTCACGACGCGGTACGGCGGAGTCGGCGCCGGCCAGGACCAGCAGGTTCTCGTCGTTGCGGCGCATTCGAGTGGCCAGGTGGTCCAGTTCGAAGAGCTGCGCGAGCCGCTTCGGGTCCTCCTCGCCGCGCTCGATCGCGTCCAGCTCGCCGATCATCCGGTCGACCAGGGTCTGACTGCGGCGGGCCAGGTTGAGGAACATCGCCGAGACGCTGGTCCGTAGTGCCGCCTGCTCGGCGGCGACCCGCACCGCCTCCCGGTGGACGACGTTGAAGGCCAGCGCCACCTGACCGACCTCGTCGCGACTGTTGAGCTGGATGGGGTCGCGGACCTGGCGGACGATCTCGTCCACCCCGCCGTCGCCCACGCTGCCCATGTTCTGCAGCCGCTGCACGGCGTCGGGCAGGTCGTGGTTGGCCACCGAGAGGGCGCCCTCACGCAGTCGGCGCAGCGAGTGGTTGAGCGAGCGGGCCAGCACCACGGCCAGCGACACGGCGATGATCAGGGTCAGCAGCACCAGCACCGACTCGACCACTGCCTGCCGGATGACGTCCGAACGCGCCTGGTCGGCCTGCTGGAGCAGTCGGTCCTGCAGTTGGATCTCGGCCCAGCGCATCAGGTCGTTCACGGCGCCGATGGCCGCGGTGGCGTCCTGCGCGCTGACCAGCGGGCGCTGCCCGACCGAGCGGGTGATGTCGGTGGCCACCCGGTCGGACAGACCGACCGCGTCGCCGGAGACGGTGCTGTTGACCAGGCCGCGCTGCACCGGGTCGGCGGCCAGCGAGAAGGCGACCAGGGCCTCCTGCTGACCGGTCAACGTTGCCACGAAGGACGAGAACTGCTCCGAGTCGAGCTGGCCGGCCGTCAGCGCGGTGAAGGCGACGGCCTCTTCCTCGGCGACGGAAGCCTTGGCGCGGGCGAACGCGGCGACGGCGCGGCGGCTGTCCGCCAGGCTCTCGTCGCCGGGCAGCTGGGCCAGGCCGTCACCGTACGAGACCAGGTCGGTGAGGATGACCCCGTAGCGGAGCACCGCCTCGGCGACCGCCATCTGCCGGCGGTCCAGCACCTCCTGGCGGGTGCCGTCCAGAGTGGCCAGGTGGTCGTCGATGGCGGCCAGCCGGTCCCGTAGGGCGGCCGGCACGTCGCCGATCCGGCCTCGCTCGGCGCGGTACTCGTCCACCTTCTGCTGCGTCTGGCGGACCCGCAGGTTGTACGCGTCGGCCGGCTGCTGCGGGGTGGCCAGGTAGGCGGCTGCGGCCATCCGCTCGGCGTGGAGATCCTGGGTGAGGGCGCTGACGTCGATGGAGAGGGCGGTCAGCGACCGGGCCCGGGTGGCGTCGAAGGCGCCTTCGCCGACGGAGATCAGACGGACCGTGGCCAGCGCGATCACCGCCGCCACCGGGACGACCAGAATCAGCGCCAGCTTGGACCGGATCCGGGCGTCGCGCAGTCTCGGCATCCGTCGGCGTTCACGCCGGTTGCTGTCGCCGAGCGCGGGCAGGGTCGTCGGTCCGGTGCTCACGACATCGCCTCCGTCGTTTCTTCCCCGCCTGAGCCGCCGAGCCATGCCGTAAGCGGAGGGGACCACGCGCGGCACGGCCGCGATTTCATCAGAGATGATCGTGTTTGGGAAGCCGCAGTGAGGTAGGAAACGGTCGGACGGAGCGCATCCCGTGATCCGGTCAACTGATACCTTCATTTCCGCAAGCCCCTGAACAGGGCATGTAACTCCAGAGTGGTCACGCGTGTATGCAAAGTGAGCTTTTGCAAACATTGCGTTACCCCAGCATGTGGGATGGCCGTCCCGAAAATGCCACCGGGGTCCGCGCTTGACCACAGCGCCGGCCATTGGCAAGGTTTTGCAGGCTTCGCGCACACCGTACGGCAGAGAAGATCCCGCCCTCCACTGAGGACGGATTAGCGGCGGTGACCGGGCAGCGCCCGCGCCCGCACCTGGAGGACTGAGTTGAGCCCCATCCGCTCCGCGACCATCGCGGCGCTCGCATCGGCCGTAGTGGCCACCACGCTCACCGGCTGCCAGTTCGGCGAGGCAGAGCAGGACACGAGTCCGATCGTGATCGCCGCTGATCTCGAACTGTCCGGCGCCGCAGCCACTGTTGGCCGGACATACCAGCGAGCCCTCGAACTCAAGGTCGAGCAGTTGAACTCCTCCGGAGCACTGAACGGCCGGGAGATCAAGCTGACGGTCAAGGACAACCGTTCCGACTCCGCCGAGTCACTTCGCAACATCGTCGACTTCAGCAACGATTCGCGGGTCAGCGCCATCATCATGGGCGGCTGCAACGAATGTGCGGTCGGTGCGGTCGGCACCATCAACGAGAAGCGGATTCCCACCATTGCGCTAGCCGCTTCCGGCGCGATCGCGGCACCGGTCGCCGAACGGCGTTACGTGTTCAAGCTGGGCCCTAACGCCCCGGACAGCGCCGCCGCGCTGACCACCGAACTGCGCCGCAACAACATCCGCAAGGTGGGGATGCTGGTCAGCGACGACGACTACGGCCAGGAGGGCGCGACCGCCCTCAAGAGCGAGCTGGACAAGGCAAACATCTCGCTCCGGCAGCAGCGGATCAAGACCACCGACACCGACGTGAGCCGACAGGTGCAGCAGCTCGCCTCGGGCAAGCCCGACGCGATGGTCTTCTGGACCCCGCCGGAGCAGGCGACCCTGGCCGCCGCCAGCGCCCAGCAGACCACCTTTCGTGGGTCGATCTACTTCGACGCGGGAGCGGCCGGGGACCTCTTCCTCGGCGCGGCCGCCAAGGCGACCGAGAAGGCGACGCTGATCTTCACGCAGACGATGGTGATCGACGACGTGATCGCGACCACGCCGGCCAAGGCCGCGCGGCGGCAGTGGTTCCAGGACTACACGGCACGCTTCGGCGGCTACAACGGGTCCTCGTCCTTCGCCGCGGACGCCGTCCAGCTCATCGCCGACGCCGAACTGCGCGCCGGCGGCGAGATCGGGAAGGTCGACCGCAACGGCATTCGGGACGTGCTGGAGACGTCCCAGATGGACGGTCTGTCCGGCCCGATCCGCATGACTCCGGACAACCACAGCGGCCTGATGCCGCAGGCGCTCACCACGCTTGTCGCCCGCAATGGTCGCTGGCGGTTGGCGGGGTAGACGCTCGGGCCTTTCATCTGGCAGGGCTTGTCGGGGTGCCGGGTGGGGGGTGTGGCCGACCGTGCCCGGCTCCGGGCGGTCAGGCTTGATCCCTCCGCCGGGCACGGTCGGCCACACCTGACTCGCCTGCGGCTTCGACGCGACAAGGGCCGGCCTCCGATGGGAGGCCGGCCCTTCGCGTCTTCTGGGATTGATCTCTTCTGTTGTTGGTTTGCGTTCAGCGGCTGCTGGTGGTTTCTCGGACCCAGGGCAGGGCGATTCGCTCGATCAGCAGGAGCGCCGAGTAGAGCAGGATGCTCACCAGCGCCACCAGCATGATCGCCGCCCAGGCGGTGGCGGCGTCGCCGATGCCCGCGTACTGCGTGATGACGTAGCCCAGGCCACTCTCACCGGCCTGGAACTCACCGATCACCGCGCCGATAGCGGCCAGCGGCATGCCCACCTTGAGCCCGACGAAGATCTGCGGCAGCGCGGCCGGGAAGCGCACCTTGCGGAACGCCTGCCAGCGGGAGGCGTTCCAGGAGCGCACCAGTTCGGCCAGGTCGGCCGGCGTGGTGGTCAGCCCGGTCGCGGTGGAGAGCACGATCGGGAAGAAGCAGAGCAGGAACACCATGGTCAGGATCGGTTTCTGGCCCCAGCCCAGCGCCACCACCAGCAGTGGACCCAATGTGATCTTGGGCACCGCGTTCACCGCGACGAGCAGCGGGGTGAACATCCGCTCCACAGTGCGGGAGCTGGCCAGGGCGAGCCCGATCAGCACACCGGCGACCACCGAGAGGGCGAAGCCGGTCAGGATCTCCAGCGTGGTGTCCCAGGTGTGCTCCAACAACTGGACGGGCTTCTCGACGAACGCGTCGAGCACGTCACCGGGCGGCGGCAGGGCGACCGGGTGAACCAGTTCCAGCCGGGCGACCAGCCACCACGCCGCCAGCGCGGTCAGGATGCCGACCGCGGGCAGCACCGCATCGGCACCGGCGCGCAGGCCGGCGCCTCGACCCGCGCGCCCCGCCTCGGGGCCGGCGTTGGGAGGCGGGGTTTCCGCCACCGCCGGGTCCGCTGACCGGACGTCGGTCATCTCTGTCCTCCTCGAAATCCCACGGCCCGCCGGGGGCCGACGAGCGTCGGGGGTACGCCCCACCGGGATCGGCGGAACGTACCCCCTGATGACGACCGGACGATCAGGCCTTCGGCGCGAGGCTGAAGTCGATGATCTGCTCGGGGGTGATGTTCTGCTTCAGCGCGCCGGCGCCCTGCAGGATGGCGATGCTCTTGGCGACCCGGCCGCTGTCCAGGGTGCCGATCGCGGTGCCGGTGTTGCCGGAGCGGACGTACGCGGCCATCAGGTCCAGCTCGGCGGCGGCGGAGACCGGGTTGGTGGCGTCGACGTTCTTCTTCAGGATGTCGGCGGCCTCCTTGGAGTTCGCCAGGCTGTACTCGAGGCCCTTGAGCAGCGCCGCGGTGAACCGCTTCACCATCTCGGGCTTCTCCTTGGCGATCTTCGAGGAGGTGATCAGCACGTTGCCGTAGAGGTCCTGCATCACGTTGCTGTACGGCAGCATGACGGCCTTCTTCTTGGCCGCCGCCTCGATGGTCGGCTGACCGACGACGAACTGACCGATGCCGTCCACCGAGCCGGAGGCCAGCGTGCCGATCAGGTTCTGCGCCTCACCGTTGACCCAGGTCACCTTGGTCGCGTCCACACCGGCGAGCCGGGCGTACGTCGGGAAGAGGTTGCGGACCACGGACCCGGGGGTGTCGGCGAGCTTCTTGCCCTCCAGGTCCTTCGGGGAGCTGATGTTCTTGCCCTCGACGGTGGCGATGCCCGCCATGGTGCGCTGCTGGATCGCGGCCACCGCGGTGAAGTCCTTCGCCTGGCCGTTGCCGAGCTGGAGCAGACCGCCGGTGAGGTCGATCGGGCCGAAGTCGGCCTGGCCGCCGACGACGGTCTGGATCACGCCGCCGGTGCCCTGGCCGGCCTTGATCTCGACGTCGAAGCCGGCTTCCTTGAAGAAGCCCTTGTCCTTTGCCACCCAGGCGTAGGAGTCACGGCCGAAGTTGCCGAACGAGGTGAGGTAGGTCACCTTCTCCAGCGCCTTGCCGTCGCCGCCCTTGGCGTCGTCGGCCGAATCCGACCCGCTGCTGCAGGCGGAGACAAGGGCGAGGGCGGTGGCCAGCGCGGCCGTAGCGACCGTACGGGTCAGCCTTCTCATCAGTGCACCATGTCCTTTCCGACCGGGGCCGGCAGGCCACCGGAGGGGGTTGTTATGACGGGCCGGCGAGAGGGGTGGAAGCCGGGCTCCGCCGTCGTGAGGGGACTCTTCGCGGGCACAGCGTACGAGAAACCCACAGTTGTGACGCCAGGCGTATCGGGTTGCGGAACGGAAACAACATGACGACCACCCCAGCCGGTGCCATACCTCGACACGGCGGTTAGCCTTTGTCGGATTCCTGACCCTCGACTCAGCGGAGGTACGCCGGAGATGATCCGACTGTCCGGGGTGTCCCGCACCTTCGAGGGCCGGTCCGGCCGGGTGGAGGCGCTGCGCGGCATCGACCTCGACGTCGCCGAGGGCGAATTCGTCGCCGTGCTCGGCCGCTCCGGCTGCGGCAAGTCCACTCTGCTGCGGCTGATCGCCGGCCTTCTCCCGCTGAGCGCCGGTGAGATCACCGTCGCCGGTACGCCGATCACCCGCCCGCGCCAGGACATCGCCATGCTGTTCCAGAAGCCGGCGCTGCTGCCCTGGCGCACCGTGCTGGACAACGTCCTGCTGCCCGTGGAGATCTTCGGCTGGAGCCGCGCCAAGCACCGGGAACGGGCCCGGCAACTGCTCGACGTGGCCGGGCTGGCCGGCTTCGAGAAGCGGCTGCCGCACGAGCTCTCCGGCGGCATGCAGCAGCGGGTGTCACTGTGCCGGTCGCTGATCGGCGAGCCCCGGGTGATGCTGATGGACGAGCCGTTCTCCGCGCTGGACGCGCTCACCCGCGAGGAACTCTCCGGCGAACTCCAGCGGGTGCACATGGAGAACAAGCCGACGATCGTCTTCGTCACCCACTCGATCGACGAGGCGGTGCTGCTCGCCGACCGGGTGGTCGTGCTGAGCCCCCGTCCCGGCCGGATCCGCAAGGTCGTCGAGGTGGCCATCCCCCGGCCCCGCACCCTGGGCCGCAACGCCCACCTGGCCGACGTCGCCCAGGTCAGTGCCGACCTGCACGAACTGCTGATGGAACGCGAGCAGCCGGCCTCCGTCGGCGCGGAAGGACACTGACCATGCGGGTGTCGGTCTTCACCGAGCCGAACCGTGGCGCCAGCTACGACACCCAGCTCCGGTTCGCCCGGCTGGTTGAGGCCTGCGGCTACGAGGGCTTCCTCCGCGCCGATCACTACCAGTCGATGGGCGCGAACCCGGGCCTGCCCGGCCCGACGGACGCCTGGCTGACCCTTGCCGCCCTGGCCCGGGAAACCGAACGGATCCGGCTCGGCACCCTGGTGACGTCGGCCACGTTCCGCCTGCCCGGCCCGCTCGCGGTGATGGTCGCGCAGGTCGACCAGATGAGCGGTGGCCGGGTCGACCTGGGCATCGGCGCCGGCTGGTACGAGCGCGAGCACACCTCGTACGGCATCCCGTTCCCGGCGGTCGGCGAGCGCTTCGACCGGCTCGCCGAGCAGCTGGAGGTGATCACCGGTTTGTGGGGCACCCCGCCCGGCCAGACGTACACCTTCACCGGCGACCACTACCGGCTGGTGGACGCTCCCGCGCTGCCCAAGCCGGTGCAGGTTCCCGGCCCGCCGATCATCGTGGGCGGGCGCGGCCCCAAGCGCACACCCGAACTGGCCGCCCGGTACGCCGACGAGTTCAACATGCCGTTCAAGTCCGTGGCCGTCACCGCCGAGGCGTACGACCGGGTGCGCGAAGCGTGTGAGCGGACCGGACGGGCGGAGTCCGGGCGCGCCCCGTTGGTGCTCTCCGCCGGCATCGTCGTCGCCATCGGCCGCACCGACGCGGAGGCCCAGCGTCGGGCCGCGCCCCTGCACGAGAAGAGCGCGCTGCCTCCGGAGGACCCGGTGGTCGGCTCCCCCGCGCAACTCGCGCAACGGATCAACGAGTTCGCCGCCATCGGCACCACGCGGGTCCACCTGCGCCTGATCGACTTCGATGATCTCGACCACCTTGAGCTGATCGCCGCCGAGGTGCTGCCCCAACTGGACGGAGCACGATGACCGACGTGATCGACGGAACCGAACTCGGACCGGTGGGTCAGGAGATCGTGTACGAGAACGACCGGGTCCGGGTCTGGCACATCCGCCTCGAACCGGGCGAGCGGCAACCGCTGCACCGGCACGACCACCCCTACCTGGTGGTGGCGATCGAGGGCGCCAAGAACGTCGTACAGACCGTCGACGGCACCCGGATCGACGCCGACGAGCCCACCGGCGGGGTGGTCTACCGGGACCCGGGCGCGGTGCACATGCTGACCAATGTCGGGGATACGACTTACCTGGCCCGGCTGGTCGAACTCAAGTAGACCCGCCGGTGGCCACCGGCGTGCCGCGCGGCGCGCCGTTGGCTATCGGGTGTACCAGGTGCGTAACGTGCCGGACATGGCCTTTCGGACCTGGGGCAAACTGCTGCTCACGGCGCTCGGGGTGAGCGTGCTGGCCGGAGCCGGCCAGCTCGGCGTCGCGTACGGTTTCGGCATCGTCCGCCTGACCGGCGCATTCACCGGTACGACAGTCAACCAGTGGCCGGCCCAGCTCGTCTGGGTGGGCTGGTTCGCCGCGAACGCCGCCGTGGCCGGTGCCGTCCTGACCGGACGCCTCGCCCGCCGCGACGTTCCGGCGGCCAGCACCGGCCGGCAGTTGGCGGTCGGTGGCGCGGCGGCGCTCGGCGCCACAGTCATCGCCCCGCTCTGCATGCAGCCCGCCCGCGCTGCGGAGCTGATCTCCGTCGACCCGGTCTGGGCGGTGGGCATCTGCGCCATGGTCGGTGCGGTGATCGGGGCGGGCGCGGCGATCGCCGTCCTGTTCCGGCCCGAGCTGGGCTGGAACATGACGGCAGTGGCCGGCGCGGTCTGGTTGCTGGCGCTCATCTCCGTCCTGCCGTCGCTCGGCACTGTCGGCCCGCTGCCGACCGTCCGGCTCGGCGTGCTGGAGCCGAGCTGGCTCGGCGACGCCGCCGCCCAGCGGCTGGCGCTGCTCCTGCTGCCCACCGTGGCGCTGCTGGCCGGCGCGGCGACCGCCGGGCTGGCTCGCTGGCGCGGCCAGGCCCCACTGGTCAGCGGGGCCACCGGGGTGGCCGGTCCGGTGCTGGTGGCGTTCGCCTACCTGACGGCCGGTCCGGGTGACGCGGTGGACCGCTACCAGGCCACCCCCTACTACGGCTCGTTGATCGCGATCCTCGCCGGAGCACTCGGCGCGGCCGCCGCCGCGCTGCTGCGCTGGCCGACGGGCACCCGTACCGCCGATCCGCAGGCGATCAAGCCCACCGCCATCCTGCGCCCACTGCCCGCCGGCCCGGCGTTGCCCGACGCCACGCCGGCGAACGATCGGGACACCGCCGAGCGCGCCGACCCGGAGTCGGCCAACGCCGAACTGTCCACCCGCGCGCAGCCGGGCGTCGTCGCCGGCCCGTGGCCGACGGGCGACCCCGAGGGTGTACGCACCGTCCCGGCCCACTGGGACTGGCCGGGGACCACAGCGAGCGGCCAGCACGGCCCGACTCCCGCCGCTGCTCCGTCCGCCTCCACCCCGCCGTCTCCGGCGGATCCGCTGCCCCCCGCCGGCCCGTTGTCCCCCGCTGGCCCGGCGTCTCCCGCTGGTCCGTTGTCCCCCGCTGATCCGCTGTCTTCCGCTGGTTCGTTGTCTCCCGCCGGTCCGACTCAGTCCGCTGCCTGGCTGACCGCGCCGACCGGTGAACTCGCCGCGGCAGCCCAGACGCCCTCGGTGCGCGACGGTGACGCCCCGGCCACGACCGGGCCCTCGGCCAGCACCGACGCCAGTGCCGCCACCGCGACCAGCAGCGCCGCCGGACGCACCGACGCCACCAACCCGGCAGGCGGCCGAGCGGCCGACGGGCCAACCGACAGCGTGGCGACGGGCACGAGCGGCAAGCTGACCGGTCGGCGCACCACCCGCAAGGCCGCCACCCCGACCAGCACCGACGCACCCGGCACGGACACGACCGGCACGCACACGACCAGCACCGACGCACCCGGCACGGACACCACCGGCACGCACACGACCGCCACGCACACGACCGGCACGCACACGACCGCCACGGAAACGACTGGCACGGACACCACCGGCACGGACACGACCGGCACGGGCGCATCCGGGACGGGCACGACCGGCCACGGCACGCCCGAGCCGCCGCAGACGATCAAGCCGCGCCGAGCCCGCAAGCCGAAGACCGACCCGGACGCCGTGGCTGACGGCACGTCCCCCACCGACACGACGGCCACCCCCGAGACGAGCACCCCCGAGACGGCCACCGGCCGCGCCACGAGGGCGACCGGGCCGGGCAGGTCCGCCGACAGCGTTGGCTCCGACGCGGCCACCGCCACTGCGGTGCCCGGCCAGGAGAGCCCGGGTGAGCGGTCGAGCGCGACGTCCGAGCCCACGTCGGCTGCTGACGCCGACACGGCAGCAGCCCGCAGCACCGCTCCCGGCGGGCGGCGAGCAACGGCCACCGGCTCGAAGCGAACGCCGGCCCGCTCGACGGCCGCCGGAGGCGGCACGACGCCGGTGCCGGCCGACGCCGAGTCACCGGCCACGGCAACCGCCGAGGCACCGACCACCACCGCCGGGGCGACACACGCACCGACCGCCCCAGCTGACGCGGCGCGAGCACCGGCGAAACCGACAGCGACCGGCGACTCTGCCGCGGCGGCCACCGCCTCCCCACGCGCTCCGAAGACCGGCACGGGCAGCTCGACAGCACCGGCCGACCCGACCAGTGACTCGGTGATCGCCGGGGGCACCGACAGCGCCGGGCCCGCCCCCGAGGTTCCCGCCGCCGGGTTGTTCGGGGCCACCGCCGCCGATGACCCGGACACGGACCGCTGGACGCCCGCACCGTCGGCCTGGCCGGTCACCTCGGCGTGGACGGTGCCACCGCAGGCCGCCGAGCCCGGGACGACGGCGTCGGACGGTTCGAGGGGGCCCGACGAGCCGACCGAGCCGACGCCCAGGCCCCGGCATCGGGCACCGTTGCCGGATCTGAGCCGGGCCGGCACCTGGAACGCGTTCGACACCTCCCGGCGCGCCAAGTCGACGGAATCGCAGGACAGCTCGTCGGCACGGACGACCTCGACCGGCACCAGCGAGCCGACAGTAGCGGCCCAACACCCGAAGCCGACGGAGTTGCCGGGGACGGTGGGCGCGCCCGCCGGTGCGACCGACAGCGGCACCGGCGATCCGGCGGGTGCCGACGCCACGTCACCAGCCCAGGTGGCGGAGCAACCCTCCCGGCGAGGACGACTCGGTGGGCTGTTCCGCCGCAACCGGTCCCGTGCCGACGAGGAGGGCCCGAAGACGTCGGATGCGGCCGAGCCGCTGGCCACCCAGGACGAGGAATTCGTCGACTGGGTCGCCGGGCTGAGCAAGCCGGTGTCGGACAACGAGCCCGAGCAGGAGAACGGCCGCCGGTCGTTGCGCTCCAGTGGCCGACACCACCGCGACTGACCGATCGACTCGGGTCGTCCGGGCTGACACAGTCACCCGGACGACCCGACATTCATGAACCCGAGTCGATCAACCCACGGCAACCCGCGCACCGGACCACTGACGGCCCGGCCCAGCGGGCAGGTCAGGCGAGCGGCAGGTAGACCCGGCTACCGCCGGAGATGAACTCGTCCGACTTGTCCTTCATGCCGCGCGCCGCGTACTCCTTGAGCTCTTGGGTGATCTTCATGGAGCAGAACTTCGGGCCACACATCGAGCAGAAGTGCGCGGTCTTCGCCGGCTCGGCGGGCAGTGTCGCGTCGTGGTACGAGCGGGCCGTCTCCGGGTCCAGCGAGAGGTTGAACTGGTCCTCCCAGCGGAACTCGAACCGCGCCTTCGACAGGGCGTCGTCCCAGGCCTGCGCGCCGGGATGCCCCTTGGCCAGGTCCGCCGCGTGGGCCGCGATCTTGTACGCGATCACGCCCGCCTTCACGTCGTCCCGGTCCGGCAGGCCGAGGTGCTCCTTCGGCGTGACGTAGCAGAGCATCGCGGTGCCGAACATGCCGATCATCGCGGCGCCGATCGCCGAGGTGATGTGGTCGTACGCCGGCGCGATGTCGGTGGTCAACGGACCGAGCGTGTAGAAGGGCGCCTCGTGGCACCACTCCTGCTGAAGGTCCACGTTCTCCTTGATCTTGTGCATCGGTACGTGACCGGGGCCCTCGATCATCACCTGGACGTCGTGCTCCCAGGCGACCTTCGTCAGCTCGCCGAGGGTACGCAGCTCGGCGAACTGCGCCTCGTCGTTGGCGTCGGCGATGGAGCCGGGGCGCAACCCGTCGCCGAGGGAGAACGTCACGTCGTACTTCGCGAGAAGCGTGCACAACTCCTCGAAGTAGGTGTAGAGGAAGTTCTCCTCGTGATGCGCCAGGCACCACGCCGCCATGATCGAACCGCCACGGGACACGATCCCGGTCACCCGGTTCACGGCCAGCGGCACGTACGGCAGGAGCACACCGGCGTGCACTGTCATGTAGTCCACACCCTGCTCGGCCTGCTCGATCACGGTCTCCCGGAACACGTCCCAGCTCAACTTCACCGGGTCGCCGCCGACCTTCTCCAACGCCTGGTAGATCGGCACGGTTCCGATCGGCACCGGGGAGTTCCGCACGATCGCCTCCCGGGTCTCGTGGATGCGCTTACCGGTGGACAGGTCCATCACGGTGTCCGCGCCCCAGCGGGTGGCCCAGGTCAGCTTCTCCACCTCCTCCGCGACCGACGAACTGACCGCCGAGGTGCCGATGTTGGCGTTCACCTTGACCAGGAACGCCTTTCCGATGATCGCCGGCTCGCACTCCGGGTGGTTGACGTTGAGCGGGAGCACCGCCCGGCCGGCGGCGATCTCGGACCGAACGAGTTCCGGGTCGACGTTCTCCCGGATCGCCACGAACTCCATCTCCGGCGTCACCACACCGGCCCGCGCGTACGCCAGCTGCGTCGGCCGGCGACCGTCCATTCCGGCCAGCGGGGTGCCCGGCCCCCGCACCGGCGCCACATCACCCCGCTCGGCGATCCACGGCCCCCGCAACGGCGGCAGCCCCACCTCCGGGTCCGAACCAGGACCCGACGTGTCGTAGAGCCGCACCGGTGGCAGATCACCGGTCAGCCCCACCTCCGCGAACGGCACCCGGACATCCGGCCGCGAACCCTCGACGTACACCTTGCCTCGTGCGTGCATGACAGCCTCCTGGTGATCAGGCGGACCAGCCGAAGTGGTTCAGCGGCCCGCGCCCCGCGCCCAGCTCCCAGCCCCGCGCGCCGGACAGCGCACGGAGCACGTACTCCTTGGCGGCCCCCACGGCGACCGGCACCGCGTCGCCCCGACCGAGCCGCACCGCGATGGCCGCGGAGAACGAACACCCCGTGCCGTGGGTGTGCCGGGTGTTCACCCGGGGTCCGCGCAACACCGTGGTGACCCCGGCGCCGTGCAGCACGTCGACCGCCTCGCCCCCGTCGAGGTCACCGCCCGTGACCACCACGTACTCCGGGCCGCCGGCCGCCAGAGCCTCGGCGGCCACGACCATCGCGGCCACGTCGTCCACCGGGCGTCCGGTGATCGCCGCCGCCTCCGCGCAGTTCGGGGTCGCCACAGTGGCGTACGGCAACAGCCGCTCCACCGCGCCCACCACGCCGAGCCGGTGACCGCTCGTGGCGACCAGCACCGGATCGACGACGAGTTGCGGCAACCGGCCGTCCCGGGCCGCCTCGGCCACCACGTCAGCGATCGCCGGGGTGCCGAGCATCCCCGTCTTCACCGCGGCGACTGTGAAATCGGTGAGCACGCTGTCCAACTGCTCGGTGACAGTGCGCGGGGGCAGCGGCAGTACCGCGTCGACGCCCCGGGTGTTCTGCGCGGTGACCGCCGTGAGGACGCTGGTGCCGTACGCGCCCAGCGCGGCGAAGACCTTGAGGTCGGCCTGGATGCCGGCGCCGCCGCCGGAGTCCGAGCCGGCGATGGTGAGGATCGTGCTCGGGGTCATTTTCCTGAGTCTCTGGTTGCGGTTTGGGGCTGCGGCAGGCCGTGGTTGGTTGCGGTTTGGGGCTGCGGCCGACCGTGCCCACTCCGGGCGGTCAGGCTTGATCCCTGCGTGGGCACGGTCGGCCGCAGCCCTGACGTGGGGACCTGGCTGACCCCGTGCCGGGTTTGGGTCAGCTTGGGGGTGACCGCCTTGGCATAGGCGCTGGTCAGGGTGGCGGCTGTTTCGGCGGGGTCTTTGGCTCGCATCAGTGCGCCCAGGACTGCTACTCCGACGGCTCCCGCCTCGACGCAGGCGGTTACCTGTTCTGGTGTCTCGATGCCGCCGAGGGCGAGCAGGGGCACCGGGCTGGAGCGGACCAGGCTGCCCAGCCCCGCGACGTCCAGGGGTGGGCCGTAACCCGGTTTTGTCTTCGTGGGCCAGATCGGGGAGATAGTGGCGTAGTGCTCGGTGGTGAGGCGGGTCAGCTCGGTCTGGTTGTGGCAGGAGCGGCCGACCAGCTGGTGGGGTGGCGGTGGGTACGGGCCGGCGGCGGGCAGGTGCACGGCGTCGCCGCCGAGCGGGTCCGGGCCGGCCACGACGAGGGTTCCGCCGACGTCGGCGAGGATCGCGCGCAGGTCGGCGGCGAGGGCGGCGCGTTCGGCACGGGGCAGGTCCTTCTCCCGCAGCACCACCCAGCGCACTCCCCCGGCCACCGCCGCGGCCACGACCCGGTCGAGCCCACCCCGCGCGACGAGCCGATCGGTCAACACGACAACCCCGGACGGCGCTGTCACAGCTCGGGTCTTCCCTCGTCGGGGGTGGAGGCGAGCGCGTGGAAACGGCGCTCGATCCGGCCGGCCCCGGCGGCCAGCCGGCCCGCCTCGACCGCGTAGCGCATGGCGGTGGCCATCGCCACCGGATCGGCCGCCCGGGTGACGGCACTGGCCAGCAGCACCCCGTCACAGCCCAGCTCCATCGCCAGGGCCGCGTCGGACGCGGTGCCGATGCCGGCGTCGAGGATCACCGGCACGTCCACACCCTGCCGGATGAGCCGAATGTGGTGCGGGTTGCCGACGCCGAGCCCGGAACCGATCGGCGAGCCGGCCGGCATGACCGCGGCGCAGCCCACGTCGGCGAGGCGGCGGGCGAGCACCGGGTCGTCACTGGTGTACGGCAGCACGGTGAAGCCGTCGGCGACCAACTCCTCGGCGGCGCGGAGCAGCTCCACCCCGTCGGGCAGGAGGGTCCGCTCGTCGCCGATCACCTCCAGCTTGACCCAGGCGGTGTCGAACGCGTCCCGGGCCAGCCGGGCCACCTTCACCGCCTCGGTCGCGGTGTGGCAGCCGGCGGTGTTCGGCAGCAGGCGTACGCCGCACCGGTCCAGCAGTTCCAGCAGGCCACCGGTGGAGCCCGGCGCGGTGCCCACCCGGCGCAGCGCCACTGTGACCAGCTCGGTCCCGGACGCCCGGATCGCCTGCTCCAACACGTGCAGGTTCGCGGCGCCGCCGGTGCCGAGGATCAACCGTGAGGTGAAGGTCACCCCACCCAGCTCGAACGGCACGCCGCTCACCCGCCCTGCGCCGCGGTGAGCACCTCGACCCGATCACCGTCGCGCAGCGCCCGGGTAGGCCAGCCGGTGCGCGGCACCACCTCGCCGTTGACCGCGACCGCCACCCCCCGTGGGTGCGGCACGATGTCGCCGACCAGGTCCGCCACTGACGCGCCGGCGGGAACGCTGCGCCCGGCCCCGTTCACCGTCAACTCCACGGGTTTCCCTCCATCGTCGGTCCGGGTCCGCCCACGACGGCACCGGTCGGGCCGAAGCGGTCCGCCCGCAAGGGCGTGAGCAGTGGGTCGGGTCCGCCGCCGAGCACCAGGTCGGCGATCAGGTCGGCGGTGATCGGGGTGAGCACGATGCCGTGCCGGTGATGCCCGGTGGCGGCCAGCACGTCCGGCCGGTCGGGCAGCGGGCCGAGGATCGGCGCGTTGTCCGGGGTGCCCGGGCGCAGCCCGGCGACGGCCTCGACCAGGTCGTACTCGGCCAGTTCGGGCAGCAGGTCGACCCCGGCGCGCAGCAGCCGCTGCACCGCGCCTGCGGTGACGGTGGTGTCCGACCGCTCCTCGACAGTCGCGCCGAGCACCACCTCGCCGTCGGCGCGGGGCACCAGGTAGACGTGCTCGCCGTCGGCGTACCCCCGGATCACGTGCCGGAAGCCCGGCGCGAGGCCGTCGGGCGCGCGGAGCCGGAGGATCTGACCCTTCACCGGCCGCACCGGCAGGCCGGTGAGCGCGGCGGCCCCGCAGCCGGCGGCGACCACCGTGACACCGGCGTCCAGATCGGACAGCTGCCGGACCGGTTGCGGCACGAGCACCACGCCGGCCCGCTGCGCGGCCGTGCGCAGCGCCGGCACCAGCAGCCGGGGGTCGACCTGGTGGTCGGTGGGCGCGAGCGCGCCGCCGCGCACCCGGGGGGCGAGCGCCGGTTCGCGGTCGCGCAGCTCGCTGGGGCGCAGCGGCGTCACCGGCAGGCCCAACCCCTGCTGGTACGCCCAGAGCCGGCGCGCCTCGGCCAGGTCGTCGCCGGTGAGGCCGACCATCAGTGTGCCCTCGGTCCGGTAGCCGATCCCGACTCCGGTCGCCTCGGTCAGCTCGGCGGCGAACGCCGGCCAGCGCTCGGCGGACGCCACCAGCAACGCGGTCAGCTGCCGTTCGCCGAAGTACGCCTCGGCGACCGGGGAGAGCATCCCGGCGGCCACCGACGACGCCCCCGAGCCGGGTGCGGGATCGTGCACCGCCACCCGCAGCCCTCGCGCGGCGCAGCGCCAGGCGATCGCGAGCCCGATCGGCCCCGCCCCCACCACTGCCACGTCCGGCCGGACCCGGTCGCTCGACGGCGCTGACGGGAACCGGCCGGTCAGCACGTCAGGGCCTCGATCAGCGCGGCGGTCGCCAGTGCCGGGTCGGCGGCGGCGGAGACGGCACCGACCACCGCCACCCCGTACGCCCCGGCGGCCCGCAGCGCCGGCACCCGGGCGGCGGTCACTCCACCGATCGCGATGACCGGCACGTCGACGGCGTCGACGACGGCACGTACCCCGGAGGGCCCGATGGGATCCGGCAGACCGGTCTTGGTGCTGGTGGTGTGGCACGGTCCGACGCCGAGGTAGCTGGCTCCCGCCGCGACGGCCTCGCCCGCGGTGCCCGGCGCGCGGGCGGTGGCGCCCAGCACGCCGGTGGGGCCGAGCACCCGGCGGGCGGCGGCGACCGGCAGGTCGTCGGCGCCGACGTGGCCACCGGCGGCGCCCACCGCCAGCGCCACGTGCAACCGGTCGTTGACCAGGCAGGACGCCCCGTACGAGGTGCACAGCGCCAGCACCCGTCGGGCCAGGTCGTACGCCTCACGGTCGGTGGCGGAATCCTCCACCCGGACCTGCACCACCAGCTCGGCACGGGCCGCGCTGAGGGCGGCCCGGACCACGGCGAGTGGGTCACGCCCGGGTCGGGTGTCGGTGATGAGATGCAATCGCCCCAGGGACGGCACGGCAACACTCCTCCCTGCGCCGGCATTACCCGGATCAGGTTCGACGGTCGGGGGCTGTCAGCCCCCCTCTCAGCCCGGTACACCGGGCTCCCGTGGGTTACTTGCGTGTCACCGTACGACAGATCCGCCGGCCTGCCAAGGTGCCGGGTCGGCGGCGGCCGGCGGGCCGGACCACATCAGAACGATCAAGATCCATGGGGCACTTCATGCGGTCCTGTTCGGAATGTCGCCCGCCGTTGCAGAACCGTTACCCGTCCGCATCTTGCCCGACATCGAGCCAGCCGAATTAATTTGTTCAGCGATTCGACAAAATGTCGGTGGGGGCACCCTGGCACGGCGTCACCACCGGCTCCATCAGGGACGGCCTTCGGCGAGCCGACTCCCGCGAGCTCTGTCACTACGACACAGGAGGCGGCGTGTCCCGTTCTCGTCGTGCCCGCGTACCCATCACCGCAACCCTGATCTCCCTGGCCATGGCCTCGACCACCCTGTTCGGCACGCCCGCCCAGGCGGCCGCCCAGGTCCCCCCACGGGATGCGAAAGCCGCAGCCCCGGTCAGCCAGGTGGCGCCGAAGGCGCCAAAGGCCGCAGCCGATCCCTACTCCGTCCTCGTCTTCTCCAAGACCGCCGGCTTCCGGCACGACTCCATCCCCACCGGCATCGCCGCCATCCAACAACTCGGCGCCGCCAACGGATTCACCGTTGACAACTCCGAGGACGGCGCCGCATTCACCGACGCCAACCTGGCGAAGTACAAGGCGGTGATCTGGCTCTCCACCACCGGTGACGTGCTCAACGCCGAGCAGCAGGCGGCGTTCGAGCGCTACGTGAAGGCCGGCGGTGGTTACGTCGGCATCCACGCCGCGTCGGACACCGAGTACAGCTGGGCCTGGTACGGCGACCTGGTCGGCGCGTACTTCGCCAACCACCCGCAGAACCAGACGGCCACCGTCAAGGTGGAGGACCACGCCCACCCGTCCACTGCGGAGTTGCCGGACCGCTGGTCCCGCTTCGACGAGTGGTACAACTACCAGAGCAACCCGCGGCCGGACGTGCACGTGCTGGCCAGCCTGGACGAGAAGAGCTACACCCCCGGCGCCGGCGCGATGGGTGCCGACCACCCGGTCGCCTGGTGTCAGGACTACGACGGTGGCCGCTCCTGGTACACCGGTCTGGGGCACACCCGGGAGTCGTACGCCGAGCCCGGCTTCCTCTCCCACCTGCTCGGCGGCATCCAGAGCGCCGCCGGTGTGGTGGACGCCGACTGTGGCGCCTCGAAGACCTCCAACTTCGAGAAGGTCTCCCTGGACAGCAACACCAGCAACCCGATGGAGCTGGACATCGCCCCCGACGGGCGGGTCTTCTACATCGAGCGCGACGGTCGGGTGCAGATCATCAAGCCGGACACCGGCAACACCGTCACCGCCGTCGACCTGGACGTCTTCACCGGCAACGAGGACGGCCTGATCGGCATCCGGCTCGACCCCGACTTCGCCACCAACAAGTGGGTGTACCTGTACTACGCCCCGAACGACGGGGTCACCCGCAACCTGCTGTCCCGCTTCACGGTGACCGGTGACACCATCGACCCGGCCAGCGAGAAGCAGGTGCTGCGGGTCGACACCCAGCGCAACACCTGCTGCCACGCCGGCGGCAGCATGACCTTCGACGGCGAGGGCAACCTGTACCTGGCCACCGGCGACAACACCAACCCGTTCGAGTCGAACTCGTACTCGCCGATCGACGAGCGGGCCGGCCGCCAGGACTACGACGCGCAGCGCACCTCGGCCAACACGAACGACCTGCGCGGCAAGGTGATCCGGATCCATCCGGAGGACGACGGGACGTACACCGTTCCGGCCGGCAACCTGTTCGCGCCGGGCACCGAGAAGACCCGTCCCGAGATCTACGCGATGGGCTTCCGCAACCCGTTCCGGATCGGCACCGACCCGAAGACCAACACGCTGTACGTCGCGGACTACGGGCCGGACGCCAACTCCGACAACCCGAACCGCGGCCCTCGGGGCCTGGTCGAGTGGAACATCGTGACCCCCGGCAACTACGGCTGGCCGTACTGCACCGGGACGAACGAGGCCTACAACGACTACACGTTCCCGTCCGGCCCGAGCGGCGCGAAGTTCGACTGCGCCGCGCCGGTGAACAACTCGCCCAACAACACCGGCCTGACCAACCTCCCGCCGGTCGTCCCCGCGACCGTCGACTACGGGTACGCCGGTGACGCGCGTTACCCGGAGATCGGCGGCGGTGGCGCCCCGATGGGCGGCCCGGTCTACCGCTACGACGCCGACCTCAACTCGACGCGCAAGTGGCCGGCGTACTACGACGGCAAGGCGCTGCTCGGCGAGTGGAACCAGAACAAGATGTACACGATGCAGCTGACCCCCGACGGCAAGTCGTTGGTGGACATCAACCAGCTGCTCACCGGGATGACCATGGTCCGGCCGATGGACTTCGAGTTCGGCCCCGACGGCGCGCTGTACCTGATCGAGTGGGGCAGCGGCTTCGGCGGCAACAACGACAACTCGGGCGTCTACCGGATCGACTACACCGCCGGGGACCGCGCACCGATCGCTGCGGCGTCCGCCACCCCGACCTCGGGTGCGGCGCCGTTGACGGTGACCTTCTCCAGCGCCGGATCCCGGGACCCGGACGGTGGCACGCTCACCTACGCCTGGGCCTTCGGCGACGGGCAGACCTCCACCGAGGCGAACCCGACCCACACGTACGCCACGGCGGGCAACTACACCGCCCAGCTCACCGTCACCAACCCCAAGGGCCGTACCGCGGTGGCCAACGTTCCGGTCACCGTGGGCAACACGTCCCCGACGGTGACCATCGAGTTCCCACCGGACGGCGGGTTCTTCGAGTGGGGTGACCAGGTCCGCTACTCGATCAAGGTGACCGACCCGGAGGACGGGGAGATCGACTGTGACCGGGTGAACCTCCAGGTGCTCCTGGGTCACGACGAGCACGCCCACCCGTTGGAGCAGCACACCGGCTGCACCGGCACCGTCCAGACGTCGCTCGCCTCCGGGCACGGCGCCGAGGCGAACGTCTTCGCGGTCTTCGAGGCCACCTACACCGACGACGGTGGCGCCGGTGGCGCCAGCCCGCTCACCGGTCGGGTCATCGAGGTGCTGCAGCCCAAGCGCAAGCAGGCCGAGTTCTTCACCGCCACCGGGCGGGCACCGGTGAGCACCGGCGGCGGCGACGCCGGCGTGCAGCGGGAAACCGGCGCCGACACCGCCGGCGGCGGTCAGAACATCGGGTTCATCGAGGACGGCGACTGGTGGTCGCTCGCCCCGGCGGACCTGACCAACATCACCGAGATCCGGTTCCGGGCCGCCTCCGCCGCCGCTGGCGGTCGGATCGAGGTTCGCGCCGGTGCGGTTGACGGACCGGTGGTCGCCACGGCCACCGTGCCGGCGACCGGCGCGTGGCAGACGTACACGGACGTGAGCGCACCGGTTACCGGCGCCGCGAGCGGCTCGCTGTACTTCCTGGCCCGCGACCCGAACGGCGGATCGGGTTCGCTGTTCAACGTCAACTGGATGGACTTCGTCGGCCGCGGTGTCACCGAGAACGGGCCGCCGGTGGTCAGTGCCACGGCCACCCCGGCCACCGGCACCGCACCGGTCACCGTCGCCTTCGACGGCACGGCCACCGACGCCGAGGGCGACACCCCACTGACGTACGCCTGGGACTTCGGTGACGGCGGTACGGCGACCACACTGGACGCCAGCCACACCTACACCAGCGCGGGCACCTTCACGGCCACCCTCACGGTGACCGACAGCAAGGGCGCCAAGTCGTACGCCACGGTGCCGGTGCGGGTCGACGCGCCGGACACGTCCTGCTTCGGGGCGCGTTCGGACGACTTCAACGGCAACACCCTCGACAAGGACCGCTGGACGAGCGTGATCCGGGAGAACCAGCTCTACTCGCTCAGTGGCGGCGCACTGCGGCTGCCCACCGGCGTGGGTGACCTCTACGGCGCACGCAACGACGCCACCAACCTGGTGCTCCAGGCGGCTCCGACCGGCGCGTGGGAGATGACCACCAAGGTCACCCTGCCGGTGACGGCCAACTACCAGCAGGCCGGCCTGCTGGTGTACGGCGACGACGACAACTACGCCAAGCTGGACCTGCTGTACAACGGCAGCCGGCGGGTGGAGTTCATCCGGGAGACGGCGGGCACGCCGCGCAACGAGTCTGCCGACGCCACCAACGCACCGGCGGGTGACACCGTGTACCTGCGGGTCACCAGCGACGGGACGAACCTGACCGCGTCCGTTTCGGGCGACGGTCAGACGTTCACCCCGGTCGGCCGTTCGGCCGCGCTCGCCGGCATCACCAACCCGCGGATCGGGGTCTTCGCGCTCAACGGTGGCACCGAGGCACCGGTTGTCGACGCGGCCTTCGACTCGTTCCAGGTGACGCCGGACGCCCCGGCCGGGCCGGTCGACCCCTCGGACGAGTTCAACGGCAGCACGCTGGACAAGTGCCGGTGGGACGCGATCCTGCGGGAGGACCCGACCGGTTACCGGGTCACCGGTGGCGCGTTGCGGATCGACGTGCCCAACGGTGACATCTACGGCACCGACAACACCGGGCCGAAGAACTTCATCCTCCAGACCGCGCCTTCGGGCGACTGGACCCTGGAGACGAAGGTCGACGGCAGTCTGCTGAACGAGCAGTACCAGCAGGCCGGTCTGCTCGTGCAGGCCGACGACGACAACTACCTGAAGTTCGACTTCATCGCGGACAACCAGGCCGGCTCGGCGGTGACGCGGCGGATCGAGTTCCGCAGCGAGATCGCCGGTACGGTGCAGAACCCGCAGCCGGAGGTGACCAACCTGACCAGCGCCGTCTGGCACCTGCGGTTGGCGCGCGTCGGCAACACGTTCACCGCGTCGTACTCGGCGGACGGGACGTCCTGGACCGCGTTGGAGGCGTTGACCAACACCGCGGTGGGTGCCACCCCGAAGGTGGGGCTGTTCACCCTCGGCGCCAACCAGACGGCGTCGAAGACCGCCTCGTTCGACTACTTCCGGCTCAGCACGGAGGTGGCCGACGAGACCGCACCGGTGACCACCGCGGCGGTTTCCGGCACCCCGACCGACGGGTGGTACACCGGACCGGTGACGATCACGCTCACCGGCGCCGACGAGGCCGGCGGTAGCGGGCTCGCCAGCACCGAGTACCAGCTGGACGGGGCCACCACCTGGACGGCGTACACCGCTCCGGTGGCGGTCAGCGGGGACGGCGAGCACGAGCTCCGGTTCCGTTCGACGGACAAGGCCGGCAACGTGGAGGCGACCAAGACCGTCTCGGTCAAGATCGACGCCACCGCGCCGGTGACCACGGCGACGTTCGCTCCGGCGAACGACGCCGGTTGGCACAACGGGACCATCCCGGTCGTGCTGGCCTCCACCGACGCCGGTTCCGGCGTCAAGACGGTGGAGTGGTCGTTGGACGGTGGCGCGTGGACGCCGTACACGACGCCGGTCGAGGTGACCGGTGACGGGCAGCACGAGCTGCTGTACCGCTCGACCGACAAGGCGGGCAACGCCGAGACGCTCAAGTCGGCGGTCTTGAAGATCGACGGCACCAAGCCGACGCTGCTGGTCTCCGGTCTCGCCGACGGCCAGCTCTACGGTGACAGCCAGGACGTTCGGGTGTCCTGGCAGGCCGTTGACCCGACCTCGGGCATCGCGACCGTGGTCGGCCAGCTCGACGGCCAGGCGTACGCCAGCGGCACGCTGCAGGCCATGTACGACCTGTCGCTCGGCCTGCACGAGCTGACCGTGACCGCGACCGACAAGGCGGGCAACAAGACCACCTCGACGGTCCGGTTCTTCGTCACCACCTCGTTCCGGGACATGCAGAGTCTGCTGGACCGGTTCAAGGCGACGGGGCGGCTCTCGACCAAGGCGCACAAGCAACTGTCGAACAAGCTCGACGCTGTGCGGGCGTCCGAGGCGGCCGGCGACGACAAGGCGGCCGTACGGCAGCTGACCGCGTTCCGGACGCTCGCCTCTGACACCACGCTGGTGCCCGAGGCGGAGGTCCGGGACGTCCTGATCCGGGACGCCGACGCCATGATCGTTCGGCTCGGCGGCGCGGCCAGCAAGGCCGGGGTCAAGGCGAACGACGGCGACTCGGTCAAGGGCACCGGACGGCTCGGTGGCGACGCCACCCGGCTGGCACCCGGTCGCCAGCTCTGATCCGACGAGGCCCCTCCCCGGCGCTGCGGCGTCGGGGAGGGGCCTCCCTCATCGGTAGGGAGGGGATGTCCGTGACGGGTATCCGCAAGGTGTTGGCCGCCGGGTCCGTCGGACTGGCCCTGACCCTGTTCGCCGCCGCCCCGGCGGCGCACGCCGCCCAGGCGGCTCAGGCGGCGCAGGCAGCTCCAGCGGCGCAGGCGGCCCGGGTGGTGCAGGGCGCCCCAGCGGCGCAAGCCGCTCCGGCGGCCCGGGCGGCGCAGGCCGACAAGCTCAAGCTCACGGTGGCCGGCGACGGCGCTCAGGGCGTCACCATCCAGGCCAGCTACACCGATGGCCGCCGGCTGGAACAGGTGGTGCGGCTGGTCCTCACCGCCACCGGCCCGGACGGGCAGAAGGTCGGGCCGGTGCAGTTGGAACCGCAGCCCGAGGGGCACGGCTTCTACAGCAGCGGCCCGGTCCTCTCCACCGGCACCTGGAAGGTGACGGTGAACTCCCCCGCCCCGTTGCCGGGCAAGGCCACCGCCACGGTGCAGGCCCGGGCGGCGCAGTCACCGCCGGCGCCCGAGCCGGTCGCGGTGACCAAGCCAACGGACGGGGCAGGCGAGGCGGGCGCCGGCTGGTGGCCGTTCGCGGCGGCCGGCCTGGTCCTCGTCGCCGCGGCGATGGGGGTGGCCATGCTGTTCGGCCGCCGCCGCACCGACTGACGAAGACGATCTCGCCGCCGCACCGACGGATCACCACGATCTCGCCGCCGCTCCGACGGATCACCACGATCTCGCCGCCGCACCGACAGACCACGACGATCTCGCCGCCGCTCCGACAGACCGCGACGATCTCGCCGGGGCGGCCGACTGAGCGACACTGACGACGGAACGGGCCGGGCCGCAACCAGCGGCCCGGCCCATCGTCATCTCACCCACCGAGCCGGATTGGTCGGTCACCGCCAGCCCGCGCTGGCGTCACCGGGCCGCGGTCATGATCGACTCGACTTTCATGAAACCGCGCCTTCCCCGGCCCCAGGTCACCGCGACTTCCAGGAACACGAGTGGATCAAGGCGCCGCGCCGGCCGCACCGCACCGAGCCCGGCCGCACCGAGAGCCAGGCCGCACCGAGAGCCCGGCCGCGCCGCTCAGAGGACGGCGCGCAGCGCCGCCAGGTCCTCGTCGCTGGGCTCCCAGGTGCCGGCGGCGGCGTTGGCGCGTACCTGCTCGGGCGTGGTGGCACCGGCGATCACCGAGGTCACCGCCGGCTGGGCGGCCAGCCCACCGATCGCCACCTGGAGCATGCTCAGACCCCGCTCGGCCGCGTACGCCTCGATCGCCTCGATGGTGTCCCAGTCGGCGGCGGCGAGCCGCTCGGCGTACCGGCCACCGCCGGAGAGCCGGCTGCCGGCCGGGGGCTGCTCGCTGCGCTTGTACTTGCCGGTGAGCAGGCCGTTGGCGAGCGGGAAGAACGGCAGCATGCCGAGGCCGAACCGCTCGCACGCCGGGATCACCTCGGCCTCCACCGAGCGTTCCACCAGGCTGTAGTGGTTCTGCGCGCTGATGAAGCGCGACCGGCCGTTGGACGAGGCGACCCAGTCCGCGTCGGCGATCTGCCAGCCGGCGAAGTTGGAGTTGCCCAGGTAACGCACCTTGCCGTCGCGGACCAGGTCGTCCAGGGCGGCCAGGGTCTCGTCGATCGGGGTGCCCGGGTCGGGCTCGTGCATCTGGTACAGGTCGATGTGGTCGGTGCCGAGTCGGCGCAGCGACGCCTCCACCGCACGGGCGATGTAGCGCCGCGCACCCCGCGCGCCGTAGTCCGGCCCGTTGAGGCCGTTCATGTCCATGCCGAACTTGGTGGCCAGCACCACGTCGTCCCGGCGGCCCTTGAGCGCCTGCCCGAGCAGCTCCTCGGAGCCGCCCTGCGGCTCGCCGTAGATGTCGGCGGTGTCGAAGAGGGTGATGCCGGCGTCCACTGCGGCGTCGACCACCGCCCGGGTGCCGTCGAGGTCGAGCTTGCGGCCGAAGTTGTTGCAGCCGATGCCGACCACGGACACCACGAGCCCGGAGTCGCCCAGCCGGCGATAGGTCATGTCAGTCACGAGATCCACCCTATGCCGGCGCGGTGCGGGCCACCTCGGCGGCGGCTCAACCGACGACCTCACTGACCAGCTCACGGGCAGCGTCGATGGTCGCGGCCAGTTCGGCGGGGCCGTGACCGACGGCTCCCAACAGCGCGTGCGCCCGCCGCGCGAAGTCCGGCGGCGCACCCGGCAGCCGCCCCGCGGCGTCGATCATCCCTTTCTCGTTGACCAGCCACCGGCCCGCCCGGGCGTGCAGCACCTGGGCGAGCACCCCGATCGTCCGGAACAGGCAGCCCGCGACGTACCCGCTGTCCCCGCGAGCGCTGGCCTTGGCCGCGCCGGCCAGCAGGAAGCCGGCCTCCCAGCCGCCCGCCACCAGCGCGTCGGCCAGCGCGGGCGGGTAATCCCGGGTCTGTTCCTTCAGGCGGGTCAGCTGGCCGGTCGGGTCCGCGAGCACCTGACACAGCGCCACCTCGCCGACATAGGCCGACGAGTAGAACCCGAGGGGGTGCCCGGCCTGCACACCGACCTCGTACCGGCCGGCGCGGCAGTCCGTCCAGACGCGGCGCACCCGGTCGAGGTCCCGGTAGATCCAGTCCACGGCGACCCCGCCGATCCGCAGCCAACCACCGCCGTCGACCCACTGCCCCCAACCACCCGGTGCGGTGAGTACCACCGCCGGGTCGTCGGCGACGGTCGCGGCTATCGCCCGCAGCGCCGGTACGTCCGGCTCACCCTGGTAGTACAGGCCGAGGTCCCAGTCGGAGTCGGGGCGGTGCTCGCCGCGTGCCCGGCTGCCGCCGAGCGCCACGGCGACCACGCCCGGCACGGCGCACAGCCGGTCGGGCAGGTCGGCCGGGATCACCCGACGTCCCAGACCGGTTCCGGGGTCTCCACCACCTCGCTGTCGCCCCGGAACAGCACGAACCGGTCGAAGGAGCGGGTGAACCAGCGGTCGTGGGTGACCGCGATCACCGTCCCCTCGAACGCGTTCAGGCCCGCTTCGAGCGCTTCCGCGCTGGCCAGGTCGAGGTTGTCGGTGGGCTCGTCGAGCAGCAACAGGGTCGCCCCGGACAACTCCAGCAGCAACACCAGGAACCGGGCCTGCTGCCCGCCGGAGAGCGTGCCGAACCGCTGGTCGCCCTGCGCGGCCAGCTCGTAGCGGCTGAGCACGCCCATCGCCGCGTGTCGGTCCATCCCGGTGCGGTGTTCGTCGCCGCGCCAGAGAATCTCGACGAGCGTCTTCGACATCAGCTCCGGCCGGTCGTGGGTCTGGGAGAAGTGCCCGGGGCGGACCCGGGCACCGAGGCGGGCCACGCCGTCGTGCGCCACCGGTGCGAGCGCCCCCGCTCCGTCGACCGGTCCGTTCGCCGGGTCGGGGTCGGTGCCGCCGCGCGCCAGCAGCCGCAGGAAGTGCGACTTGCCGGTGCCGTTGGCACCGAGCACCGCCACCCGGTCGCCGTACCAGATCTCCAGGTCGAAGGGGTAGGTCAGGCCGTCGAGTTCAAGCTGCTCGCAGACGACCGCGCGCTTGCCGGTCCGCCCGCCGGCCAGCCGCATCCGGATGTCCTGGTCCTTCGGGGGTACGGGCGGCGGCCCGGCCTCCTCGAACTTCCGCAACCGGGTCTGCGCGGCCTGGTAGCGCGAGGCCAACCCGTCGTTGTACGCGGCCTTCTGCTTGTACATCAGCATCAGCTCACGCAGCTTCTGGTGTTCCTCGTCCCACCGTCGGCGCAGCTCGTCGAGGCGGGCGTGCCGGGCCACCCGTGCCTCGTGCCAGCTGGCGAAGCCGCCCGGGTGCACCCAGGCACTGCCACCCTCGACGGCGACCACCCGGTCGGCGCTCTGGGCCAGCAGCTCGCGGTCGTGCGAGACGTAGAGCACCGACTTGGTCGACTCGCGCAGTCGCGCCTCCAGCCAGCGTTTGCCGGGCACGTCGAGGAAGTTGTCCGGCTCGTCGAGCAGCAGCACCTCGTCCGGGCCGCGCAGCAGCAACTCCAGCGCGAAGCGCTTCTGCTGGCCGCCGGAGAGGGTACGCACCGGCCGGTCCCGGACGGCGTCCCACGGCTGACCGAGCACGATCGTCGCGACGGTGTCGAAGAGCACCTCGGCGTCGTACCCGCCGGCCTCGCCCCAGGCGCCGAGCGCATCGGCGTACGCCAGTTGGGCCTTGCCCGCGGCGTTGCTGAACGTGCCGTGGGCCTCGGCCGCCCGCATTGCCGCCTCGGTCTCGCCGAGTCGCCGGCCGGCGTCGCGCAGGGCCGGCGGGGCGAGCGACAACGCCAGGTCGGCGAGGCTCGACTCGTCGCCGATCATGCCGATGAACTGGCGCATCACGCCCAGCCCGCCGGCCCGTGCGACGACGCCGGTGCGCACCGGCAGGTCGCCGGCGACCATCCTCAGCAGCGTCGTCTTTCCCGCGCCGTTCGGCCCGACCAGGGCGACCTTGCTGCCCTCACCGACCCGGAACGACACGTCGGCGAAGAGTTCCCGACCGTCGGGCAGGATGTGCCCGACCGCTGCCACGTCCACGTATCCCACGCCGGGATCCTGCCCCAGTGAGGGTCGGGGGGTACATCCAATTACCGGGTGACGCGCAGCACCCGGAAGCCCTTCTGGCTGGCGTACCGCTCGACCTGCCAACTCTGCTCGGTGAGCCAGCGTTGCAGCGAGTCGCCGCCGAGGTGTCGGGCGACGACCAACCAGCCGACACCGTCCGGGGCGAGTCGGGGCAGCCAGCGCCGCAACAGCTCGTGCAGCTCGTCCTTGCCGATCCGGATGGGCGGGTTCGACCAGAGCTGGGCGAAGCGGAGGTCTTCCGGGACGTCGTCCGGTGCGCTGACCCGGACCCGGTCGGCGGCGCCGATCCGAGCCGCGTTGGCGACGGTCAGCTCGCGGGCCCGGGCATTGACGTCGACGGCCCAGATGGTGCTGGCCGGCGCGACGTCGGCCAGGACGCAGCTGATCGGCCCGAACCCGCAACCGAGGTCGAGCAGGTCGCCCACGGTGTCGGCGGCGGGCAGCTCGGCCTTGCGCAGCAGCACGGCGGTGCCCGGGTCGAGTCGGCTGGCGGAGAAGACTCCGCCGGCCGAGGCGAGCCGGTAGTCGCGGTCGGCGACGGAGAACTCGACCTCGCGCGCCGGGGCGTCGCTGGTGGGCTGAGCGGTGAAGTAGTGGTCGCCGGTCACCGGGCAATTCTCGCACCGGCCCGGGAAGGACCGCCGGGGCGATCGGCCTTCTCCACGGACCTGTCCCGGCCCACGCGCGCATTTCCCTGAAATTACCCCCTAAAGGGACAATCGCTCCTACTCTGGGCGACATGGTGTATCGGTACGAGTCCGATGAGGACGCTTTCGAGGATTACCCGGAGCCCGGGTCCGACCTGTCGGTGCTCGGCACCGGCCCGCCCCCGCCGGCCGGGCCGTCCCCGTCGCGCTTCCCGACGCCGTCGCTGCCCCGGCCGAACCAGCTCTCGCTGCCCTCGTCGTCGCCCGCGCCGACCCGCGCCGACCCGCCACAGTCCGCGCCGGTACGGGCCGACCTGCCGCAGTCCACGCCGACTCGTGCCGACATCCCGCCCGCACCGCCGCGCAGCCAGATCTACACGTCGGCGACCCCGGTGGAACCGAACGCCCGGCGCGGCGGCGGCCGGCTGTGGCAGGTACTGATCGGCGGTGCCGCCGTCCTGGTACTGCTCGCCCTCTGCGGCCTCGGCGCCGCCGCGCTGCTCATCGACCGCAACGAGCAGCAGCCGCAGAGCAACCCGACGTACCAGCCGAACGCCGCCGCGCCGTCGGCCACGCCGGAACGGGTGGCCCTCGACTCCCGGGACACCGACCAGGCCCCGCTCACCGCCAAGGAACTCTTCCCCGGCAAGGAACTGAAGCTCACCGACGGCCAGCCCAGCTACCGGGTGCTCAAGACCCAGTCCAGCGGCAGTTGTGCCGTCGCCGCCACCGACGAGGTCGCCGACCTGCTGGTCCGGCTCGGCTGCAACCAGATCGTCCGGGCGACGCTGAGCACGCCCGACGACGGGCACCTGGTCACCGCCGGCCTGTTCAACCTCACCGACAAGGTCAGCGCGGAACGAGCCCGGGACCGGCTCCGGCAGCTGCTCGACGAACGGCAGGGCCGTTTCCGTGGCCTCACCGGCGACGACGGCGACGGCACCGACGTCCTGACCAGCGCTCCGGCACGCGTCGGCTGGCAGGTCCGCGGCCACTACCTGGCGTACGCCCTGGTGGTTCGCAAGGACGGCGCGGCGGTCAAGGCGGGTGACGCCAAGGTCCGCGAGATCCTGTTCGACATGATCGAGCTGCACCTCAGCCGGGGCGTGCTGCAACAGCGCGCCGACGGTGGCACGGCCGCGCAACCGACGGCCGGGCCGACCGACAACAGTGGAAGCCAGGGCGGCAACGGCGAGCTGCCAGGCGACTGACCGGTTCCCCGATGACGGGTGTGCTGCCGACAGGTGGCACACCCGTCGTCATTGGCGGTCCGGGCGGTCAGCCTTCGACCGGAACCCGCAACCGGCGGGTCAGGTCGGCGCGGCGTGCGTACTCGGTCGGATCGGACGGGTAGCCGACCGCGACCAGGGTCAGCCCGTGGGCGGGCGCCACTGTCACCTCGCTGGAACGCTCCTGACGGGTGAGCAGGCTCCCCGGCCACTCGACCGGGCGACGGCCGTCCCCGGCCACCAGCATCGCCCCCACGAGGCTGCGCACCATCGCCTGGCAGAACGCGTCGGCCTGCACGGTGGCGACCAGAATGCCGTCCGGGTCGCGACGCCAGTCCAGCCTGGTCACCTCGCGCAGCGTGGTCGCGTGCTCCTTGCGCCGGCAGTACGCGGCGAAGTCGTGCTCCCCCACCAGCCCGGCCGCGGCGGCGTTCAGCGCCGTCAGGTCCAACGGTCTCGGCCAGGCCAGCACCTCGTGCCGGCGCAGCGGCTCCGCGCCGAAGGGCGCATCGGTGACCCGGTACTCGTAGCGCCGGAAGGTTGCCGAGAACCGGGCGTCGAAGTCGGCCGGCACCTCCGTCATCGCCCGTACCCGCACGTCGGTGGGGAGCAGCCGGGCCAGGCGGCGCAGCAGTCGCCCCTCGTGCTGTCGCCACACCTCCACCGGCAGGTCCAGGTGGCACACCTGCCCGGTGGCGTGCACCCCCGCGTCGGTCCGCCCGGCCACCGTCAGCCCGGTGGCAGTGCCGACGCCGAGAACCAGGTCCAGGGTGTCGACGAGCACCCCCGCGACGGTGCGCCGGGCCGGCTGGGCGGCCCAGCCGGAGAAGTCGGCGCCGTCGTACGAGACGTCCAGCCGCAGCCGGATCCGCTCGTCCACCTCGTACCTCCTGTTACGGGTCGGGCCCGACACCCCGATGGGGTGCCGGGCCCGACAATGCCCTTGATCAGGCCTTGTTCTCGGTGGCCTCGTCGCTGTCCTCGCGGGCGGCGGCGGTGTCACCGGACGCCGACACCGGCGCCTCGGAGTCCTGGTCGGCCGGAGCCGACTTCGGGGCCTCGTCGGCCGGGGCGAGCGCCTCGACCTTGTCCTGCTGCGCGGCCTTGCGGGCGGCGGTCTTCTTGTTCGCCTTCGGCTCGGCGACCTGAAGCTCCTCCACCAGCTCGATGATCGCCATCGGAGCGGCGTCACCCTTGCGCGGACCGGTCTTCACGATCCGGGTGTAACCGCCGGGGCGGTTGGCGTACCGGGGCGCGATCTGGTCGAACAGGGCGTAGACGACGTCCTTGTCCTTGACGACACCCAGCACCCGACGCCGCGAGGCGAGGTCACCGCGCTTGGCCTTGGTGATGAGCTGCTCGGCCAGCGGGCGCAGCCGCCGGGCCTTCGTCTCGGTGGTCTGGATCTTGCCGTGCTGGAACAGCGCGGTCGCCAGGTTGGCGAGCATCAGCCGCTCGTGCGAGGGGCTGCCGCCGAGGCGGGGGCCCTTGGTGGGCGTGGGCATTTTTGGTGCTCCTCAGTTGTGGCGGCAGCGCGGACTAGAGCTGCTCGGTCTCGCGGTAGTCGTCGGTGTCGTAGTCGGCCTCGCCGAAGGTGTCCACGACGTGCGCCGGGTCGAAGTTCGGAGCCGAGTCCTTCAGCCCGAGACCCATCCCGGCGAGCTTCATCTTGACCTCGTCGATCGACTTCTGACCGAAGTTGCGGATGTCGAGGAGGTCGGCCTCGGTACGCCCGATGAGCTCACCAACGGAGTTGATGCCCTCGCGCTTGAGGCAGTTGTAGGAGCGGACGGTGAGGTCCAGCTCCTCGATCGGCAGAGCGAGGTCCGCCGCCAGCTGGGCGTCCTGCGGGGACGGCCCGATGTCGATGCCCTCGGCGGTCTCGTCCAGCTCCCGGGCGAGCCCGAACAGCTCCACCAGCGTCGAACCGGCGGAGGCCAGCGCGGTACGCGGGCCCATCGACGGCTTGGTCTCGACGTCGATGATCAGCCGGTCGAAGTCGGTACGCTGCTCGACACGGGTCGCCTCGACGCGGTAGGTCACCTTCAGCACCGGCGAGTAGATCGAGTCGACCGGGATGCGGCCGATCTCGGCGCCGGACTGCTTGTTCTGCGCCGCCGTCACGTAGCCCCGGCCCCGCTCGACGGTCAGCTCCATGTCGAGCCGGCCCTTGCCGTTCAGGGTGGCGAGCTTCAGATCCGGGTTGTGCACCGAGACGCCGGCCGGCGGCTGGATGTCGCCCGCCGTCACGTCGCCCGGGCCCTGCTTACGCAGGTACATGCTGACCGGCTCGTCGTGCTCGGAGCTGACGCACAGCTCCTTGATGTTCATGACGAGCTCGACCACGTCCTCCTTGACACCGGGGATCGTGGTGAACTCGTGCAGCACACCGTCGATCTTGATCGAGGTGACGGCCGCGCCCGGGATCGACGACAGCAGCGTACGCCGCAGCGAGTTGCCCAGGGTGTAGCCGAAGCCCGGCTCCAGCGGCTCGATGGCGAACCGCGACCGGGTCTCGTTGATCGACTCCTCGGAGAGGGAGGGTCGCTGGCTGATGAGCATCTTTTCTCTTCTCTTCCGGGACGCCCGCTATTTGACGCCCACGACACAAACTGTTCCGGTGGCCCGCCCAAGCGGGCGGGCCACCGCAACGAGCCCGACTACTTGGAGTAGAGCTCGACGATCAACTGCTCCTGGACCTGCGTGTCGATGACCTGCCGGGCCGGGAGGGAGTGCACGAGCACCTTCATCTGGCTCGGGATGGCCTCAAGCCACGCCGGAACCGTCTTCGAGCCGGCCTGAGCCTGCGCGACGATGAACGGGGTGAGCTCCTTGCTCTTGCCCCGAACCTCGATGATGTCGTGCTCCTTGACGCGGTACGACGGGATGTCGACCTTCTTGCCGTTCACCGTGAAGTGACCGTGCTTGACCAGCTGGCGGGCCATGTCCCGCGAGTGGGCGAAGCCGGCGCGGTAAACGACGTTGTCCAGCCGCGACTCGAGGATCTGCAGGAGGACCTCACCGGTCTTGGCCTGCTTGCCGACGGCTTCCTCGTAGTAACCGCGGAACTGCTTCTCCAGCACGCCGTAGACGCGGCGGGCCTTCTGCTTCTCGCGGAGCTGGAGCAGGTACTCCGTCTCCTTCGTGCGGCCGCGGCCGTGCTGCCCGGGCGGGAACGGCCGGGACTCGAACGGGCACTTCGGACCATCGCACTTGCTGCCCTTGAGGAACAGCTTCATCTTCTCCCGCCGGCAACGGCGGCAGTCTGCACCGGTGTAACGAGCCATCTCTCTCTACCTCTCAGACCCGGCGACGCTTCGGCGGACGGCACCCGTTGTGCGGCTGCGGGGTGACGTCGGCGATCTGCCCGACCTCGAGGCCCACTGCCTGCAGCGAACGGATGGCGGTTTCCCGGCCGGAGCCGGGGCCCTTGACGAACACGTCGACCTTGCGCATGCCGTGCTCCATGGCGCGACGCGCGGCAGCCTCGGCGGCCAGCTGCGCGGCGAACGGAGTCGACTTGCGGGAGCCCTTGAAGCCGACCTGGCCGGCGGAGGCCCAGGAGATGACCGCACCGGTCGGGTCCGTGATGGACACGATGGTGTTGTTGAACGTGCTCTTGATGTGCGCCTGCCCGTGGGCGACGTTCTTGCGTTCCTTGCGCCGGACCTTCTTTACAGCGGCTCCGGCACGAGCCTTCGGTGGCATAAGTCTGTGCGCTCCTAGTTGACTTTCCGGACTGGGTTGCGGTCTGGCCCGCCTCGGCGGCGACCGACCCCGTCATCCGGTTAAGAACTACTTCTTGCCGGGCTTCTTCTTGCCGGCGACGGTCCGCTTCGGGCCCTTGCGGGTCCGGGCATTGGTCTTGGTCCGCTGGCCACGCACGGGCAGGCCCCGGCGGTGCCGGATGCCGGCGTAGCAGCCGATCTCGACCTTGCGGCGGATGTCAGCGGCGACCTCGCGGCGCAGGTCGCCTTCAACCTTGTAGTTGCCCTCGATGTGGTCGCGGAGCTGCACGAGCTCCTCGTCCGTGAGGTCCCGAGCGCGCTTGTCCGGCGAGATGCCGGTGGCGGCGAGCGTCTCCAGGGCGCGGGTGCGACCGACCCCGAAGATGTAGGTGAGCGCGATCTCCAACCGCTTTTCGCGGGGGAGATCCACGCCGACTAGACGTGCCATGTGCGGGCGTACTCCTCGTGATGTGTGGCGGAGGTGTGGACCCGTCCCACCCCGCTACCGGCCGTCCCGTCCTTCCGACGCGATCAGCGCCGGCGACCGGGATCGGTCGCTGCCCAAGCGGGCCCCGGCCTCCGACCGGGGGTCAGCCACGAGGGAGTACGCATCGCGTACCGCTCGCGGCTGGGACGAGCATGTGTGATGTGTGTGTCGCTGGGGATCTGCCGGGACCAACGCCACCCGGCCGTGCTCCGGCCGGACGGGCTGAGTCAGCCCTGGCGCTGCTTGTGGCGCGGGTCGCTGCAGATGACCATGACCCGGCCGTGCCGGCGGATAACCCGGCACTTGTTGCAGATCCTCTTGACGCTCGGCTTGACCTTCACGGTTGCCTTACTTCCCATCTGGCCCGGGGACGCGCGTTGCGCGACACCGGACGTCGAAGACGGACACGGGACTTCCCGGCCGTCGTCAGGACTACTTGTAGCGGTAGACGATGCGCCCGCGGGTCAGGTCGTACGGCGAAAGTTCGACGACGACCCGGTCCTCCGGAAGGATGCGGATGTAGTGCTGCCGCATCTTGCCGCTGATGTGAGCCAACACCTTGTGGCCGTTCGCGAGCTCCACCCGGAACATGGCGTTCGGCAGGGGCTCGATGACCCGACCCTCGATCTCAATGGCTCCGTCTTTTTTCGGCATGTCCTCCGCTGTCCTGACGTCGATTGCTCCGGGCGGCCCACAACGTCTTACACGGAAATCTGATCAGAATCAGAAGCCCGCGCCAGCCGCGGCTCCAGCTCCCACCGAAGCGCAGGGTGGGCATGCCGGAGTGGACGCTGTGCGCCGATCTGAAAGTGTACGCCGGCCTGCAGGCCGCCGCCAAACCGACCACCCCCCACCCCGCGCGTCGCCCCCACGGCCCCCATCCCCAGTTCCGTTGATCATGAAGTTGTTGCCACGAATCGCCGGTGTCGGTGGCAGTAACTTCATGATCAACGCGGGAAGAGTGGGGGCCGAGCCGGGCGGCCCGGGGTTATTGGGGGGTGTCGGGGTTGATGGCGCGCTTTGCCTGTTTGCGTTCTTGGCGGCGCTGCCGCTTGATGGCCTCGCGCCGGGGCTCTCCCCCGGCCAGTCCCGTGACGGTGCGGATCACCAGCACCGCGCCCCACGGCCCGGCCACCCAGGCCGGCCAGAAGTGCTGCAGGTCCTGGCTGAGCAGTGACGCCACCGCCCAGATGGTCACCACGATGGCAATCACCCGCAGGTACGGGAACCACACCTCGGCCAACCAGCGGGCGGTGGCACCCCGGGTGGCCGTCTGACCGGGCTGGTCACCCAGCAGGCCCACGGTCGGCGCGGTCGCCGGCGCCAGACCCGACCGCTGCGCCGGCGTCACCGGCGGCAGGTCGGCGAGCAGGACCTTCAGGTCGGCGTACGTGCGTGCGGCGTAGGCCCGCTGCAACCGCTCGTCGTACTCGTGCAGGTCCAGCCGGCCCTCCTCGAGGGCGACCCGCAACCGGTCGGCCACCGCCGCACGGTCCGAGTCAGCGGCTCGCATCCCGTCGCGCCCGTCCATGCCGGCAAGCATGCCACCGTCGCGCCAGTCCGCCCGACCCCCGACCCTGGTCGATCATGAAGTTGTTGCCAGTCTCACCGGCGTGTCGGGGCAACAACTTCATGCTCAACGGGCGGACCGAGGACCCTGGGAGGGTTAGGGGGTTGTTGAGGCGGCAGGTTGGCGGGCGGTCACCAGGTCGCCCAGGCGGGCGCGGCCTCCGTCGAAGGCGGTGAGCACCCAGACCCCGTCCGGCAGCAACGCCATCGAGTGCTCGACGTGCGCGGCCACCGAGCCGTCCCGGGTGACGACCGTCCACCCGTCGGCCAACTCGACGGTACGCGGCGACGCCATGGTGATCATCGGCTCGATCGCCAGCGCCATCCCGGGAACCAGACGCGGGCCCTTGCCCGGCCGGCCGTGGTTGAGCACGTGCGGGTCCTGATGCATCTCGGTCCCGATGCCGTGCCCGCCGTAACCGTCGACGATGCCGTACCGACCGCCCTTGCGCACAGCGGTCTCCACCGCGTGCGAGATGTCGGTGAGGCGGCCCTTGCCGCTCGCCGCGCCCCGGGCGGCGGCGGCGATGCCGGCCCACATCGCGTCCTCGGCGACCTCGGCCATCTTCAGCAGCGCCGGGTCGACGTCGCCGACCCCGACCGTGATGGCGGAATCGCCGTGCCACCCGTCCAACACCGCGCCGCAGTCGATGGAGATCAGGTCACCGGGCTGGAGCACCTGCTTCGGCGACGGGATGGCGTGCACGATCTGCTCGTTGACCGAGGAACAGATCGACGCCGGGAACCCGTGATAGCCCTTGAACGACGGAACGCCACCCGCCTCGCGGATGGTCGCCTCGGCGATAGCGTCCAGATCGGCGGTGCTCACGCCGGGGGTAACAGCCTCCCGCATCCGGCGCAGCGCCTCGGCCACCACCAGCCCGGCGGCCCGCATCTTCTCGATCTGGTCAGGAGTCTTCAGCTGGATGTCCAGCTGGGGACGACGCATGGAGCAGTTACCTTTCGTGGCCGTTCAGCGGGGCACGTCACGCGTACCCCGCTGTTCGCACTCTATCCGCCGTGAACCGGTCGGACCTCAGCCGCCGTACGACCGCAGGGCGTCGATGGCCCGGGTGGTGACGTCCTCCACCGGGCCGGTGGCGTCGATCCCGACCAGCTTGCCCTGAGCGCCGTAGTAGTCGACCAGGGGTGCGGTCTTCTCGCTGTACTCACGAAGCCGCGTGGCGATCGTCTCCGGCTTGTCGTCGTCGCGCTGGAACAGCTCGGCGCCGCACCGGTCACAGATGCCCGGCCGGGTGGTGGCGTCGAACTCGACGTGCCAGATCTTGCCGCAGCCCCGGCAGGTACGCCGACCGGAGAGCCGCCGGATCACCTCGTCGTCGTCGACGACCAGCTCCAGGACCAGATCCAGGGCGGTGCCCAGATCAGCGAGGAGCTTGTCCAGAGCGGCCGCCTGCGGAGTCGTCCGCGGGAAGCCGTCGAGCAGGAAACCCTCGCTGGCGTCGGGCTCGGCCAGCCGGTCCCGGACCATGTTGATGGTGACCTCGTCCGGGACCAGCTCGCCCGCGTCCATGTACCGCTTCGCCTCGATACCGAGGGGCGTGCCCTGGGTGACGTTCGACCGGAAGATGTCTCCGGTCGAGATCTTCGGCACCGAGAGGTGTGCGGCGATGAACTCGGCCTGTGTGCCCTTGCCCGCGCCCGGCGGGCCAACCAGAACGAGTCTCATCTACCGCAGGAACCCTTCGTAGTTCCGCTGCATGAGTTGGCTCTCGATCTGCTTCACGGTCTCCAGACCGACGCCGACCATGATGAGCACAGCGGTGCCGCCGAACGGGAAGTTCTGGTACTGCTGGTTGTCCAGCCAGATGAAGAAGAAGTTCGGCAGGATCGAGATCACGCCGAGGTAGAGCGCGCCCGGCAGGGTGATCCGGCTGAGGATGAAGTCGAGGTAGTCGGCGGTCGGCTTGCCGGGGCGGATGCCCGGCACGAAGCCGCCGTACTTCTTCATGTTGTCAGCGACCTCGGTCGGGTTGAACGTGATCGACACGTAGAAGTACGTGAAGAAGATGATCAGCAGGAAGTAGACCGAGATGTAGATCGGGCTGCTCGGGTTGACCAGGTTGTTCTGGATCCACGACTGGGTCTTGCCCGGGTCGGTCTGGTCGAAGAACTGCAGCGCCAACTGCGGCAGGTAGAGCAGCGACGAGCCGAAGATGACCGGGATCACACCAGCCTGGTTGACCTTCAGCGGGATGTAGGTCGACGTGCCGCCGTACATCCGCCGGCCGATCATCCGCTTGGCGTACTGCACCGGGATCCGGCGCTGCGCCTGCTCGATGAAGGTGACAGCGGTGATGACCACCAGGACCAGGGCGATGACCAGGGCGAACATGTCCCAGCCCTTGCTGGTCTTGATCTGCCAGCCCTCGCTGGGCAGCCGCGCCGCGATCGAGGTGAAGATCAGGACGGACATGCCGTTGCCGACGCCGCGGTCGGTGATCAGCTCGCCGAGCCACATGACCATGCCGGTGCCGGCGGTCATCGTCATCACCAGGATGGACAGCGTCAGCCAGTCCGGGATGCCGGTGCCGGTCGGGATGATCGGGAACTGGTCGCACCGGTTCTGGAACAGCTGGCCGGAGCGGGCCAGGGCCACGAACGCCGAGGCCTGCAGCACACCGAGGCCCAGGGTCAGGTAGCGGGTGTACTGGGTGATCTTCGCCTGACCGGCCTGGCCCTCCTTGCGGAGCTGCTCCAGACGCGGGATCACGACGGTCAGCAGCTGCAGGATGATCGACGCGGTGATGTAGGGCATGATGCCCAGCGCGAAGACCGAGAGCTGCAGCAGCGCTCCGCCGGAGAAGAGGTTGAGCAGGTTCACCACCCCGGTGGTGTCACCCTGGATGGTGTCGAGGCACTTCTGCACGTTGCCGTACGAGACGCCCGGGCTGGGGAGCGTTGCACCCAGCCGGTAGACCGCGATGATGCCTACTGTGAACAGCAGCTTCTTGCGCAGGTCAGGCGTACGGAACGCACTGAGAAAGGCGGACAGCAACTTCTTCCTCCTGCGCGAGGCGGGCCGCCGGTGATCCCTGGCGGGTCGGGGTGGATCACGGGCGAGTGCCCGCAATCCATGGCTGGGATGGGACTCTAACAGCCTCACCCCGGTCCGGGCAGATGCGCCCGACTACATAAATCGATTCCGATGTTACCGGGCGCTCAGGCCCCAGGCAGACCATGGCGCCCGCCAGTTGCTCACAACTGGACGGGCGCCATGGTCGTACGCCTTACAGCTCGGTGACGGAGCCACCGGCGGCGGCGATCTTCTCCTTGGCCGACGCACTGAACGCGTGCGCGGACACCTGGAGCGCCACACCGCCGAGATCCCCGGTGCCGAGGACCTTGACCGGGTGACCCTTGCGGACCGCGCCGGACTCGACGAGCTCCAGCGGGCCGACCTGACCACCGTTCGGGAACAGCTCAGCGAGTCGGTCCAGGTTGACCACCTGGAAGACCACCTTGAACTTGTTCTTGAAGCCCTTCATCTTCGGCAGGCGCATGTGGATGGGCATCTGCCCACCCTCGAACGCCGCCGAGATGTTCTTGCGGGCCTTGGAGCCCTTCGTACCGCGACCGGCGGTCTTGCCCTTGGAACCCTCACCGCGACCCACACGGGTCTTCGCGGTCTTGGAACCAGGCGCCGGGCGCAGGTGGTGAACCTTGATCGTCATTACTCGACCTCCTCGACCTTCACGAGGTGGTTGACCGTGAAGATCATGCCGCGGATCTCGGGCCGGTCCTCCTTGACCACCACGTCGTTGATCCGCTTGAGACCGAGCGAACGCAGCGAGTCACGCTGGTTCTGCTTGGTCCCGATACCGGACCGGAGCTGGGTGACCTTCAGGCGTGCCATCAGGACGCCACCCCCGCCCGCGACGCCAGCATGGCGGCCGGCGCGACGTCCTCCACCGGCAGACCACGACGCGCCGCGACCTGCTCGGGGGACTCAAGCCCCTTCAGGGCCGCCACGGTGGCGTGCACGATGTTGATCGGGTTCGACGAGCCGAGGCTCTTGGAGAGCACGTCGTGGATACCGGCGCACTCCAGCACGGCACGCACCGGACCACCGGCGATGACACCCGTACCGGCCGAGGCCGGCTTGAGCAGCACCACACCGGCCGCGTCCTCACCCGTCACCGGGTGCGGGATCGAGGCGCCGATACGCGGAACCTTGAAGAAGTGCTTCTTGGCCTCCTCGACACCCTTGGCGATGGCCGCGGGCACCTCCTTGGCCTTTCCGTAGCCCACGCCGACCGTGCCGTCGCCGTCGCCCACGATCACCAGGGCGGTGAAGCTGAAGCGACGACCACCCTTCACGACCTTGGCGACGCGGTTGATCGCGACGACCCGCTCAAGGTGCGGGGTCTTCTCGACGGGCGCGTTTCCGCGGCCGCCCTCACGGCGGTTGTCGCGGCGACCACCCTCGTTGCCACCGGACCCGCCGCCACGGCGCTGTTGACCTGGCATCAGCAGCCTTCCTTCTCTCTCGTGACGGGGTTGTTAGAACTCGAGCCCGGCTTCGCGGGCGGCGTCGGCAAGCGCGGCGACTCGCCCCGCGTACCGGTTGCCACCGCGGTCGAAGACGACCTTGGAGACGCCGGCGGCCTTGGCCCGCTCGGCGAGCAGCGCGCCCACCTTGCCGGCCAGGGCGCTCTTGTCGCCCTCCGCACCGCGCAGCGAGGCGTCCAGGGTCGACGCCGACGCCAGGGTGTGACCCTTGGTGTCGTCGACGATCTGGGCGACCATGTGCCGCAGGGAGCGGGTGACGACCAGGCGCGGACGCTCGGCCGTACCGCTGACGTTCTTGCGGACGCGGAAGTGTCGACGCGCACGCCCAACGGCGCGCTTGGCGGCGACACCGCGGCGGCGCTTGAGCAGCGTGGCGCTCACTTCTTACCTGCCTTTCCAGCCTTGCGGCGGATGACCTCGCCCTGGTACTTGACGCCCTTGCCCTTGTAGGGCTCCGGCGGGCGGATCTTCCGGATGTTGGCGGCGACCTCACCGACCTGCTGCTTGTCGATGCCAGCCACGTGGAACAGGGTCGGCCGCTCCACCGTGAAGGTGATGCCCGCCGGGGCGGGGACGACCACCGGGTGCGAGAACCCGAGCGCGAACTCGAGGTCCGAGCCCTTGGCGGTGACCCGGTAACCGGTGCCGGCGATCTCCAGGCTCTTGCGGTAGCCCTCGGTGACCCCGACGATCATGTTGGCGACCAGCGTACGGCTCAGGCCGTGGAGTTCCTTGGCCTTGCGCTCGTCGTTCGGCCGGTTGACGCTCAGCTCGCCGTCCTCGCCACGCTCGATCGTGATCGGCTCGGCGAGGGTGTGCTCAAGCTGGCCCTTGGGGCCCTTGACCTTGACGGTCTGCCCGTCGATCGTGATATCGACGCCGGCTGGTACCGGGATCGACTTACGTCCAATTCGCGACATTTCTACCTGTCTCCCGTTACCAGACGAAGGCGAGGACTTCCCCGCCAACACTCCGCTTGCGGGCCTGCCGGTCGGTCAGCAGCCCCTGGGACGTCGAAATGATCGCCACGCCCAGCCCACCGAGCACCCGCGGGAGCCCGTCCGACTTGGCGTACACCCGGAGACCGGGCTTGGACACGCGCTTGATACCGGCCAGGCTCCGCTCGCGGTTCTGGCCGTACTTCAGCTCGACGACCAGTCGCTTGCCGACGGCGCCCTCCTCGGGCTCCTCGACCGACCAGGTGGCGATGTAACCCTCGGCCTTCAAGACCTCGGCGATGTTCGCCTTGATCTTGGAGTAGGGCATCTTCACCTGATCGTGGTACGCCTGGTTGGCGTTACGCAGACGCGTGAGCATGTCTGCGATCGGGTCGGTCATCGTCATGGATTTCGTCAGCCTTTCTCGCCGGGGTTCCCGGGGCACCAGCCCCGGGCCTACGGCGAAGAGCAATACCTAATCGGTGCAGGAGTTCCCGGCCGACGGCCGGGACGCGGTCGCCCTTACCAGGAAGCCTTGGACACGCCCGGCAGCTCACCGCGGTGAGCCATCTCCCGGATGCAGACCCGGCAGAGCCCGAACTTGCGGTAGACCGCCTTCGGACGCCCGCACCGCTGGCAGCGGGTGTACGCGCGAACCGAGAACTTCGGCTTCGCGGCCGCCTTGATGATCAGCGCCTTCTTGGCCATCTCAGTTCTCCTTGAACGGGAAGCCCAGGAGCTTGAGCAGCGCCCGGCCCTCGTCGTCGGTCGTGGCGGTCGTGACCACCGTGATGTCCATGCCCCGCTGGCGATCGATCTTGTCCTGGTCGATCTCGTGGAACACCGACTGCTCGGTCAGACCGAACGTGTAGTTGCCGTGCCCGTCCAGCTTGCGCCCGTCCAGGCCGCGGAAGTCGCGGATACGCGGCAGCGCGATGGAGAGCAGCCGGTCCAGGAACTCCCACATCCGGTCGCCACGAAGGGTGACCTTCGCGCCGATCGGCATGCCCTCGCGGAGCTTGAACTGCGCGATGGACTTGGTCGCCCGCCGCACCTGCGGCTTCTGGCCGGTGATCGTGGCGAGGTCGCGGACCGCACCGTCGATCAGCTTGGCGTCGCGAGCAGCCTCGCCGACACCCATGTTGACGACGATCTTGACCAGCCGCGGCACCTGCATGGGGTTGCCGTAGCTGTGCTGCTCACGCAGCTGGGCCACGATCTCGTTGCGGTACCGCTCCTTGAGGCGCGGCAGGGTCTTTTCGGTAGCCGTGGTCATCACAGGTCCTTACCGGTGCTACGCGCGATGCGGACCTTCTGGCCGTTGTCGTCGATCCGGTAACCGACGCGGGTCGGCTTGCCGTCGGAGTCCAGGACCTGCACGTTCGAGACGTGGATCGGGGCCTCCTGAGTGACGATGCCGCCGGTCTTGGCGCCACGCTGGGTGGTGCTGATGCGGGTGTGCTTCTTGACCCGGTTCACGCCCTCGACCAGGACCTTGTCCTGCCGCGGGTAGGCCGCGATGACCTTGCCCTTGGCACCCTTGTCCTTGCCGGCGATGACGACGACCGTGTCGCCCTTCTTGACCTTCACGGTCACAACACCTCCGGCGCGAGGGAAATAATCTTCATGAACCGCTTGTCCCGCAGCTCCCGGCCCACCGGGCCGAAGATACGGGTTCCACGCGGGTCCCCGCCGTCCTTGATGATGACGGCGGCGTTCTCGTCGAAGCGGATGTACGAGCCGTCCGGACGCCGCTTCTCCTTCGCGGTGCGAACGACGACAGCCTTGACGACGTCGCCCTTCTTCACACCGGCACCCGGGATGGCGTCCTTGACCGTGGCCACGATGACGTCGCCGATGCTCGCGTAGCGCCGACCCGAGCCACCGAGAACCCGGATGCACAGGATCTCCCGAGCACCCGTGTTGTCGGCGACGCGCAGTCGCGACTCCTGCTGAATCACGTCTATCTCCTATGTCTGCCGGTTCTCCGGCCGCCGTAGCGGCCGGAGCCTGGCGGAACCAACGCCCGACGCAACGCCGGGCGAGCTCGAGCCTTCGCTACTTGGCCTTTTCCAGGATCTCCACGATCCGCCAACGCTTGGTGGCGCTCAGCGGCCGGGTCTCCATGATGAGAACCCGGTCACCGGTGCCAGCGGCGTTCTGCTCGTCGTGCACCTTCAGCTTGCTGGTACGGCGCATGATCTTGCCGTACAGCGCGTGCCGAACCCGGTCCTCGACCTCGACCACGACGGTCTTGTCCATCTTGTCGCTGACCACCAGGCCCTCACGGACCTTGCGGCGGGACCGCGCGGCGGCGGTGGCGGTCTCTTCGGTCATGATGCAGTCACCTCAGTCGGCGCGGCCGAGAGCCCCAGCTCGCGCTCGCGCATGATCGTGTAGATCCGGGCGATCTCCCGACGGATGACCTGCAACCGCCGGTTGTTGTCCAGCTGCCCGGTTGCGGCCTGCACGCGGAGGTTGAACAGCTCCGCCTTGGCCTCCCGCAGCTTCGTGACCAGCTCCTCCTCGGAGAGCTCACGCAGCTCGGTCGCCTTAACGCCCGCTGCCATCAGGATTCACCCACTTCGCGCGTAACAATGCGGCACTTCATCGGGAGCTTGTGGATCGCGCGACGCATGGCCTCTCGCGCGATCTGCTCGTTGGGGAAGGACATCTCGAAGAGAACCCGCCCCGGCTTGACGTTGGCGACCCACCACTCGGGCGAACCCTTACCGGAACCCATCCGGGTCTCGGCAGGCTTCTTGGTGAGGGCCTGGTCCGGGAAGATCGTGATCCAGACCTTGCCACCACGCTTGATGTGGCGAGTCATCGCGATACGTGCCGACTCGATCTGCCGGTTCGTCACGTACGCCGGCTCGAGAGCCTGGATCCCGAACTCGCCGAACACCACCCGGTTACCACCCTTGGACGCGCCACTGCGGTCCGGGTGGTGCGGCTTGCGGAAGCCCTTCGGGGGCTTGCGCGGCATCAGCATCTGTCAGCCCTCCTGCTGCGTTTCTGCCGGAGCAGCAGCGGCGGCGACAGCTGCGCTGTCGACCGGCTCACCGCTCGGCGTCTCGGCCTGCTGCGCGATGGTGGTCGCAGCAGCCCGACCGGCCTCGGTGCCACCAGCCGTGGTGCCGGACGAACCCGACCGGCCACGGCGCGGACGCTCGGGACGGTCGCCGCGCTCACCACGACGCGGGCGGGACGGACCGGCCTCGGCCGGAGCCTCCCGGCCCGGGACGGCGTCGCCCTTGTAGATCCAGACCTTCACACCGATCCGACCGAACGTGGTACGGGCCTCGAAGAAGCCGTACTCGATGTTGGCCCGCAGCGTGTGCAGCGGAACCCGGCCCTCACGGTAGAACTCGGTCCGGCTCATCTCGGCGCCGCCGAGGCGACCCGAAACCTGAACCCGGATGCCCTTGCAGACCGGGTTCTTCATCGCCGACTGCATGGCCTTGCGCATCGCCCGACGGAAGCTGACCCGGCTGGACAGCTGCTCGGCCACGCCCTGCGCGACCAGCTGAGCGTCCGACTCGGGGTTCTTCACCTCGATGATGTTCAGCTGAACCTGCTTGCCGGTGAGCTTCTCAAGCTCGCCGCGGATCCGGTCGGCCTCCGCACCCTTACGGCCGATGACGATGCCCGGCCGGGCGGTGTGGATGTCGACCCGGACCCGGTCGCGGGTGCGCTCGATGTCGACCTTGGAAATCCCGGCACGCTCGAGGCCCTTGGACATCATGCGGCGGATCTTGACATCCTCGCCGATGTAGTCCTTGTAGAGCTTGTCCGCGAACCAGCGGGACTTCCAGTCGGTCGAGATGCCGAGCCGGAACCCAGTGGGGTGAACCTTCTGACCCATTACTCGGCGTCCTCCGTCTTGCTCTGCGCTTCGGCCGGTGCGGCCTCCGTGGCCGGGGCGGCCTTCTTAGCCGCGGCCTTCCTCGGTGCTGCCGGCGCGACCGCTTCGACCGCCACGGTGATGTGGCACGTGCGCTTGCGGATGCGGTAGGCCCGACCCTGGGCCCGCGGCTGGAACCGCTTCATCGTCGGGCCCTCGTCCACGAAGGCCTCGCTGACGAGCAGCGCGTCGGGGTCCAGCCGCTCGTTGTTCTCCGCGTTGGCGATCGCGCTAGCGAGCACCTTGTACACCTGCTCGCTCGCAGCCTGCGGCGCGAACTGCAGCACCGTGAGCGCCTCCTTCGCGGGCAGGCCGCGGACGAGGTTGACCACCCGGCGCGCCTTCATCGGCGAGATGCGCACGTGCCGCGCAACCGCCCGCGCGCCCGGAAGCACCGGAGCGTCGCCCTTTCCTGGCATCGCTGTAACCCCTTGTTCCCTCTATCCGTATGCCCGCGGCGTCAGCGCCGACGGCTCTTCCGGTCGTCCTTCTCGTGACCCTTGAACGTGCGGGTCAGCGCGAACTCGCCGAGCTTGTGCCCGACCATCGCCTCGGTCACGAACACCGGGACGTGCTTGCGTCCGTCGTGCACGGCGATCGTGTGCCCCAGCATCTCGGGGATGATCGTCGAGCGCCGCGACCAGGTCTTGATCACGTTCTTGGAGCCCTTGTCGTTCTGAACTTCCACCTTCTTGAGCAGGTGGTCGTCGACGAACGGGCCCTTCTTCAGGCTGCGAGGCATGTCTTATCTCCCTCAGCCGCGCTTACGCGTGGCGTAGCGACGGCGGACGATCAGCCGGTCACTCGGCTGGCCCTTACGGCGGGTGCGGCCCTCGGGCTTACCCTGCGGGTTGACCGGGTGGCGACCACCGGAGGTCTTACCCTCACCACCACCGTGCGGGTGGTCGACCGGGTTCATGGCGACACCACGGACGGTCGGGCGCTTGCCCTTCCACCGCATCCGGCCGGCCTTACCCCAGTTGATGTTCGACTGGTCGGCGTTGCCGATCTCGCCGATGCTGGCGCGGCAGCGCACGTCGACCCGCCGGATCTCACCGGACGGCATACGCAGGGTCGCGTACGCGCCCTCACGGCCGAGCAGCTGGATGCCGACGCCGGCGGAACGGGCCAGCTTGGCCCCGCCACCCGGACGCAGCTCCACGTTGTGGATGGTGGTACCGACCGGGATGTTGCGCAGCGGCAGGTTGTTACCCGGCTTGATGTCGGCGCCCGGGCCGGACTCGACGCGGTCGCCCTGCTTCATGTCCTTCGGCGCGATGATGTACCGCTTCTCGCCGTCGGCGTAATGCAGCAGTGCGATACGCGCGGTGCGGTTCGGGTCGTACTCGATGTGAGCGACCTTCGCCGGCACGCCGTCCTTGTCGACCCGCTTGAAGTCGATCAGACGGTACTGGCGCTTGTGACCGCCGCCGTGGTGCCGCGTGGTGATCCGGCCGTGGGCGTTACGCCCGCCCTTCTTCGGCAACGGAGCCAGCAGCGACTTCTCCGGCGTGGACCGGGTGATCTCGGCGAAGTCAGCGACACTCGAGCCACGTCGGCCCGGCGTCGTCGGCTTGTACTTACGGATAGCCATTGTCTACACCCCTCAGCTGACCGGGCCGCCGAAGGCCTCGATGCGGTCACCGTCAGCCAGCTTCACGATCGCCCGCTTGGTCGCCTTGCGCTGACCGAAGCCGGTCTTGGTGCGCTTGCGCTTACCCTGGCGGTTGAGCGTGTTGACCGTCAGGACGCGGACGTTGAAGATCTGCTGGATAGCGATCTTGATCTCGGTCTTGTTCGCGTCCGGGTGCACCAGGAAGGTGTACCAGTTCCGGTTCAGCTCGCTGTAGCTCTTCTCCGAGACGACCGGCGCAACGATGATGTCGCGCGGATCGGCGATGGTGCTCACTTGCCACCCTCCTCGGTGGTCTCGGCGGGCACGCCCAGGAACTCGTCCAGGGCGTCCTTGGTGAAGACCACGTCGTCGGCCACCAGCACGTCGTACGTGTTCAGCTGGCCGGACTCGATCAGGTGCACCCGCGGCTCGTTGCGCAGCGACACCCAGTTCAGTTCGTCGGTGCTGCTCAGCACCACCAGGACCCGACGGGCCTCGGTGAGCTTGGTCAGCGTGGCCAGGGCCGCCTTGGTCGACGGCTTCTCGCCCGAGACGAACGCCTCGACGACGTGCACCTGCCCGGCGCGGGCCCGGTCGGAGAGGGCACCGCGCAGAGCGGCGGCCTTCATCTTCTTCGGGGTCCGCTGGCTGTAGTCGCGCGGCACGGGACCGTGCACGACGCCACCGCCGGCGAACTGCGGCGCGCGGATCGAGCCCTGCCGGGCGCGACCGGTGCCCTTCTGCTTGTACGGCTTCTTGCCGCCACCGGCGACCTCGCCGCGGGTCTTGGCCTTGTGCGTGCCCTGTCGGGCCGCCGCGAGCTGGGCCACCACGACCTGGTGCATCAGCGCGACGTTGGCCTGCACGTCGAAGATGTCCGCCGGCAGCTCGACCGAGCCACTGGTGGTGCCTTCGACGGTGCGCACGTCAACGGTGGTCACTTGGCCGCACCGCCCTTCTTCACCTTGCTCTTGGCCGCGGTACGGACCAGAACGAGCGCGCCCTTCGGACCAGGAATGGCACCCCGGACGAGCAGCAGGTTGTTCTCGGTGTCGACCGCCTGGACGGTGAGGTTCTGCACGGTGTACCGCACGCCACCCATCCGGCCGGCCATCCGGGTGCCCTTGAAGACACGACCCGGAGTGGCGCAGGCGCCGATGGAGCCGGGCGAGCGGTGCTTGCGCTCGACACCGTGGCTGGCGCGCAGACCGTGGAAGCCGTGCCGCTTCATCGGGCCGGCGTAGCCCTTGCCCTTGGTCTTGCCGGTGACGTCGATGGTGACGCCGGCCGGGAACTCCTCGACAGTGACTTCCTGGCCGAGCGAGTATTCCCCAGCGTCGGTGGTGCGCAGCTCGACGATGTGCCGGCGCGGCGCCACGTCCGCCTTGGCGTAGTGACCGCTGATCGGCTTCTTGACCTTGCGCGGGTCGATGGTGCCGTACGCCAGCTGGACCGCGGAGTAACCGTCCTTCTCGGCGCTACGAACCTGGCTGATGACGCACGGGCCGGCCTCGACCACGGTCACGGGAACAACACGGTTGTTGTCCCAGACCTGGGTCATGCCGAGCTTGGCGCCCAGGATCCCCTTGACTTGCCTGTCCATTTGTCCGGTCCCTACAGCTTGATCTCGATGTCGACGCCAGCCGGCAGGTCGAGGCGCATGAGCGAGTCGACCGTCTTCGGGGTCGGGTCGATGATGTCGATCAGCCGCTTGTGCGTGCGCATCTCGAAGTGCTCGCGCGAGTCCTTGTACTTGTGCGGCGAGCGGATAACGCAGAAACGGTTGATCTCCGTGGGCAGCGGCACCGGGCCCGCGACCTGCGCCCCGGTGCGCGTCACCGTCTCGACGATCTTCCGAGCCGAGGAGTCGACGACCTCGTGGTCATAGGCCTTGAGCCGGATGCGGATCTTCTGTCCCGCCATGGTGGCTTCTGTTCCTTCTCTCGATGCCGCTGTGTTGCGGGCGCCTGTACCGGCTGGTACAGGCCCACTTCGCCGACCCCCGCGGTCGGGCGTGTCGCGCCCTCGGGCCGAGCTCCGCCCCGTGGTTCCGGAGTGGTGCTGACCGCGCGGTGGGTCAAGGCGCCGATCGCATTACCGCGACCTGAACGCCGTGCGAGGGTGGTTGGCGACTGGGCCGCCAACCACCCTACGCTCGACTGCCTCGCCACCCGGAGGTTCAGCGAAAGCCGAACACAGGCGACGAACTGTCGTTACGCAACCTGACTAGTATGCCGCACGACCGGCGGCGGGTCTAATCGGGGTTACCTAGCTCACTTGTTGATCTTGGTGACGAACCCGGCGCCGACGGTACGGCCACCCTCGCGGATCGCGAACTTGAGGTTCTCCTCCATGGCGATGGGCTGGATCAGCTTCACCGACATCGAGGTGTTGTCACCCGGCATGACCATCTCGGTGCCCTCGGGGAGGGTGACGACACCGGTGACGTCAGTGGTCCGGAAGTAGAACTGCGGACGGTAGTTCTGGAAGAACGGGGTGTGCCGGCCGCCCTCCTCCTTGGAGAGGATGTAGACCGTCGCCTCGAACTCCGTGTGCGGGGTGTTCGAGCCCGGCTTCACGACGACCATGCCGCGCTCGACCTCGTCGCGCTTGGTACCACGCAGCAGCAGGCCGACGTTCTCACCTGCGCGGGCGTCGTCCAGGGTCTTCCGGAACATCTCGATCGCGGTGACCTTGGTCTTGAAGCTCTTCTCCTTGATACCGACGAGCTCAACATCCTCGTTCGGCAGGAGAACGCCGCGCTCCACGCGACCGGTGACGACGGTGCCACGACCGGTGATCGTGAAGACGTCCTCAACCGGCATCAGGAACGGCTTGTCAACCTCGCGCTCCGGCTGCGGGATCGAGGTGTCGACAGCGGTCATCAGCTCCAGCAGCTTGCCGGTCCACTCGGGGTCACCCTCGAGGGCCTTCAGCGCCGAAACCCGAACGACCGGCAGGTCGTCACCCGGGTACTCCTGCGAGGAGAGCAGCTCACGGACCTCGAGCTCGACGAGCTCCAGGAGCTCCTCGTCATCGACCATGTCGCTCTTGTTGAGCGCCACGACGATGTACGGCACACCGACCTGACGGGCCAGCAGCACGTGCTCACGGGTCTGCGGCATCGGGCCGTCAGTCGCCGCCACCACCAGGATCGCGCCGTCCATCTGCGCGGCACCGGTGATCATGTTCTTGATGTAGTCGGCGTGCCCAGGGCAGTCGACGTGCGCGTAGTGCCGCGACTCGGTCTGGTACTCGACGTGCGCGATCGAGATCGTGATGCCGCGGGCCTTCTCCTCCGGCGCCTTGTCGATCTCGTCGAACGGCGTGTAGGGGTTCAGGTCCGGGTACTGGTCGTGCAGGACCTTGGTGATGGCCGCCGTCAGCGTCGTCTTACCGTGGTCGATGTGACCAATGGTGCCGATGTTGACGTGCGGCTTAGTCCGCTCGAACTTAGCCTTCGCCACTGGTGTCCTCCTGTGGACTTCTTGGTTCGTACGCCCGGCGCGCCGGTCGGCGCTTAGGACTCTGTCGACAGCCTTTCCGGCCTGACGGCCGGAGAGCCTTTGTGGGTTCTGCGGCGATGAAGCCTACAGGCCCGGTCTCACGCGATCCGATCGTGGTGGCCGCGGGCGGGTGAAACCTCCCGCGACCAACCACGAATCACCTGCTCAGGGTGCTACTCGCCCGTCGCCTTGGCGATGATCTCCTTGGCCACCGAGGCCGGAACCTCGGCGTAGGAGTCGAACTGCATGCTGTAGCTCGCCCGGCCCTGGGTCTTCGACCGCAGGTCGCCGACGTAGCCGAACATCTCCGACAACGGCACCAGAGCCCTGACGATGCGGGCGCCACTGCGCTCCTCCATCGCCTGGATCAGGCCGCGGCGGGAGTTGAGGTCGCCGATGACGTCACCCATGTTCTCCTCAGGAGTGGTGACCTCAACGGCCATCATCGGCTCAAGGAGTGCGGGATCGGCCTTGCGGGCCGCGTCCTTCATCACCATGGAGCCGGCGATCTTGAATGCCATTTCCGACGAGTCGACCTCGTGGTACTGGCCGTCCAGCAGGGTCAGCTTCACGCCGACCAGCGGGAAGCCGGCGAGGATGCCGTACTGCATCGCGTCCTGCGCACCCGCGTCCACCGAGGGGATGAACTCCCGGGGGATGCGGCCACCGCTGACGGCGTTGGCGAACTCGTAGGTCGGCGAGTCGTTGTCCAGCGGCAGCGGCTCGACGCTCACGATCACGCGGGCGTACTGGCCGGAACCACCGGTCTGCTTCTTGTGGGTGTACTCGACCTTCTCCACCTTGCGGCGGATGGTCTCGCGGTACGCCACCTGCGGCTTGCCGATGTTGGCTTCGACGTTGAACTCGCGGCGCATCCGGTCGACCAGGATGTCCAGGTGCAGCTCGCCCATGCCGGAGATGACCGTCTGACCGGTCTCCTCGTCCAGCTTGACGCGGAAGGTCGGGTCCTCCTCCGCCAGCCGCTGGATGGCGGTGCTGAGCTTCTCCTGGTCGGCCTTGGTCTTCGGCTCGATGGCGACCTCGATGACCGGCTCCGGGAAGGTCATCGACTCCAGGATGACCGGGTTCGCCGGGTCGGACAGCGTGTCACCGGTGGTGGTCTGCTTGAGACCCTGCACCGCGATGATGTCGCCAGCCTGGGCCGAGCTGCGCTCTTCCCGCTTGTTGGCGTGCATCTGGTAGATCTTGCCGATGCGCTCCTTGCGGTCCTTGGTGGAGTTGACCACCTGGGTGCCGGTCTCGACCACGCCGGAGTAGACCCGGACGTAGGTGAGCTTGCCAAGGTGCTTGTCGGTCTGGATCTTGAAGGCCAGACCGGAGAACGGCTCCGACTTCGAGGGCTTACGCACCAGCGGGGTCTCACCGTCGGTGGCCGTACCCTCGATCGCCGGAACGTCCAGCGGCGACGGCAGGAAGTCGACCACGGCGTCGAGCATGGGCTGGACGCCCTTGTTCTTGAACGCCGAGCCGCAGAGCACCGGGTTGGCCTTGCCGGCGATGGTGGCACGCCGGATGGCGGCCTTGATCTCCTCGACGGAGACCTCTTCGCCCTCCAGGTACTTCTCCATCACCGCGTCGTCGACGTCGGCGAGGGTCTCCATCAGCTTCTCGCGCCACTCGGCAGCGGAGTCGGCCAGGTCGGCCGGGATCTCCTCAACCGCGTAGTCCTCACCCTTCTGGGTCTCCCCACGCCAGGTGAGGGCGCGCATGCCGATCAGGTCGACGACACCGATGTGGTCACCCTCGAGCCCGATCGGGATCTGGAGCACCAGCGGGGTGGCGTTCAGCCGGTCGATCATCATCTGCACGCAGCGGAAGAAGTCGGCACCGGTCCGGTCGAGCTTGTTGACGAAGCACATCCGCGGGACGTTGTACTTGTCGGCCTGCCGCCAGACGTTCTCCGTCTGCGGCTCCACGCCGGCGACACCGTCGTAGACCGCGACCGCACCATCCAGGACCCGCAGCGACCGCTCGACCTCGACCGTGAAGTCGACGTGACCCGGCGTGTCGATGATCTGGATCGTGTGGCCCTTCCACTCACACTTGGTGGCAGCGGAGGTGATGGTGATGCCACGCTCCTGCTCCTGCTCCATCCAGTCCATGACGGCAGCGCCCTCGTGGACCTCACCGATCTTGTACGTGATACCGGTGTAGAACAGGATTCGCTCGGTGGTCGTGGTCTTACCGGCATCGATGTGCGCCATGATGCCGATGTTGCGTACGTTGGCGAGCGCGTCTGCGGCGGCCACTTCAATCCCTACTTATCGTCGTCTCGACTCAACTGGTGGCGGTTCCGGCGCCCGTAGGCGCCGGAACCAGGGTGTTACCAGCGGTAGTGCGCGAAGGCCTTGTTCGACTCGGCCATCTTGTGCGTGTCCTCGCGCCGCTTGACGGCGGCACCGAGGCCGTTGCTCGCGTCCAGCAGCTCGTTCATCAGCCGCTCGACCATGGTCTTCTCGCGCCGGGCGCGGGAGTAGGTGACCAGCCAGCGCAGGCCCAGGGTGGTCGCCCGGGTCGGGCGGACCTCGACCGGAACCTGGTAGGTGGCGCCACCGACCCGGCGGCTACGCACCTCGAGGGTCGGCTTGACGTTGTCCATCGCCCGCTTGAGGGTGACGACCGGGTCGGTGCCGGACTTCTCGCGGCAGCCCTCGAGGGCCGCGTACACGATGGACTCGGCGAGCTGACGCTTGCCGCGGAGCAGGATCTTGTTCACCAGCTGGGTGACCAGCGGCGAGTTGTACACCGGGTCAGCGACCAGCGGCCGCCGCGGAGCGGGTCCCTTACGCGGCATGTCAGCTCTTCTCCTTCTTCGCGCCGTAACGGCTGCGCGCCTGCTTGCGGTTGCGGACACCCTGGGTGTCCAGCGAGCCGCGAACGATCTTGTAACGCACGCCGGGGAGGTCCTTCACCCGGCCACCGCGGACGAGCACGATCGAGTGCTCCTGCAGGTTGTGACCGACGCCGGGGATGTAGGCGGTCACCTCGATCTGGCTGCTGAGCTTCACGCGAGCGACCTTGCGCAGCGCCGAGTTCGGCTTCTTCGGGGTGGTGGTGTACACGCGGGTGCACACGCCGCGCCGCTGAGGGGAACCCTTCAGCGCCGGGGTCTTGGTCTTGGTCGTCTTCGCCTGGCGGCCCTTTCGGACCAGCTGCTGGATCGTGGGCACCGGGTTTCTCCGCTCCCTTCGGCCGCATCCGCGGCCGCGCCGTCTGCTCGTTAGCCGGCCTGATGACCGGCTCTCCTACATTCCGACCAGGGCCACCTTGCGGAGACCCCGGCACCCGCGGTCGGGCGTGTCGCCCTCGTCACGGTCCCGTTGCGACGCTCTCGCGTGCGTACCGGGTTTTGTCACCGGCACGCGGGTCGCCCCGCCCCGGATCCTTGGCTTGTCGTGCCGCCGTCCGTAAGCCGGTAACAGCGCACGCACGAGTTGCCCGGGCATGCCCGGGCACAAGGGGAAAGAGTACCTACCACAACCGCCCAGGTCAAAACGGAATGGCCCGGCGGCAGTCTCACACCCGCCAGCCGTATCTCGTCCTGCCCGGTCGCCCGCGATGGGCACCTACGAATACAAGTGTACCGGCTCTCCCGCAGAAGCACCCATCGCCCCCGGGCGGACCGGAAGCCTTCCGCGGGGAACCCCCGTCAGGTGTCGGATCTGTCGATGATCACTTTCAGGTCAGTGCGAGCAGCAGGGCCAGGCCCAGGCCCAGCGCACTGAGCACCGCCCCCACCGCGCCGCAGCTGATCCCCGCCATCGCCAGCCCACGCCCGGTGAACTGGACCGCGGAGGGCGCGGCCGGCCGACCGATCTGCCGCCGGCCGAGCAGCCCGACGACGACCGCCGCACCGCCGGCCAGCACACCCAGCGCGGCGAACGCTCCGGAGGCCCAGGCACCGCCGTCGTTCATGAAGGCCACCCCGAAGCAGATCACCAGTAACGACACCAGGACCGACGCGATCCCCGCCACCAGCGCCCCGATGGCCAGCCCGGAGGTGACCGGCGCCACGTCCAGGTGCACGACACCGAACGGCGTGCCCGACACCGACTCCACCCGCTTCGGCGGCCGGCGTTGGTCGTCGGTGGGTGGCGCAACCGAGCGCCCCGGCGAGCCACCCCACCCGGGACCGTGCCCCGGCGGCGGACCCCATCCGGGCGGGCCGCCGGACCCGGACGACGGCGGACCCCACCCGTGCGGTGCTCCCGGCCCCGACGACGGCGGACCCCACCCGTACGGCGCTCCCGGCCCACCCGGCGGCGGACCCCACCCCTGCGGTGCTCCCGGCCCCGACGACGGCGGACCCCAGCCATGCGGTGCTCCGGGCCCACCTGCCGGCGGACCCCACCCCTGCGGTGCCCCCGGCCCCGACGACGGCGGACCCCACCCGTACGACGTTCCCGGCCCGGATGACGGCGGACCCCAGCCCTGCGGCGTCGAGGTCGGCGTGCTGGAGACCGGGTGCGGCTGGCCGGAGCCGGGCGTCGAGGTCGTGCCCCAGCCGGGGTACGGCCCCGCAGCGGGCGGCGCATCCGGGGTGGGCACCGGAGGGTGCTCCGCACCGCCCGGGCCCGGCCGCGCCCAGTCACTCGGCTCGGACGCAGGAGCCGGCGTGTCCGCAGGGGGGCCGTCCGGTTCGTCCGCAGGGGGCCGCGCCGGTTCCGTCACGAGGTCCTCCTGTCGAAAGGCCGCCACCGCCACGCGGCGGACACCGGCCAGGCTACCGCCGCGAGCGCCGCCACCCGCGCCGGGCGCGGCCACCGGCGGCCTCAGTCCATGTTCGCCGGGTAGTCGTGGCCGAACGGGGCACCGGCCAGCCGGACCACCCCGACGACCACAGCGGCCACCACGCTGACCGCGACCAGCACCAGACCGGTCCAGGCCATCCGCTCCCCCCGCCGCAGCCACACGCTGCCGGTCAGGAAACCCCCCGACGCGTACGCCTCGCGGCGCGCCTGCCGGGCCAGTTGCAGGGCCACGGTGGCCGGCACCACGCCTCCGATGAACAACCCGGTCAGCATGCCGAGCAGGCCGAGCGCGAAGACCGCCCGTGCCTTCGTGGCGCGGGCCGGGTCCGGGTCCAGCGGGTGACGCAGGTCCGGCTGGGCGACGGACACCTGCCCGGGTGCTGTCGTCATACCCCCATCATGCCGAACCCGGTCGCGGGGTGGGTGGGCACGGACACGACGAGGCCCCCGGCTTTCACCGGGGGCCTCGTCGTGTTACTGGTGCTTAGCGGTACGACCCGAAGTCGAAGTCGTCCAGCGGCACGGCCTGCCCGCTGGCCGGCCCGAACCCGTAGTCGGTCTCCGGGTAACCGGTCATCGAGTAGACCTTGGCCTTCGCCTCCTCGGTCGGCTCGACCCGGACGTTGCGGTACTTGCTGATGCCGGTACCGGCCGGGATGAGCTTTCCGATGATCACGTTCTCCTTGAGGCCGACCAGCGAGTCGCTGCGCGAGTTGATCGCGGCGTCGGTCAGCACCCGGGTGGTCTCCTGGAAGGAGGCCGCCGAGAGCCAGGAGTCGGTGGCCAGCGAGGCCTTGGTGATACCCATCAGCACCGGACGACCGGCGGCGGGCTCGCCGCCCTCCGAGACGAGTCGGCGGTTCTCCGACTCGAACAGCGCCCGGTCGACGAGCACACCCGGCAGGAACTCGGTCGAGCCGGAGTCGATGACCGTCACCCGCTTGAGCATCTGGCGGATGATGATCTCGATGTGCTTGTCGTGGATGAGCACACCCTGCGAGCGGTAGACCTCCTGGACCTCACTGGTCAGGTGGACCTGGACCGCCCGCGGACCCATGATCCGCAGCAGCTCGTGCGGGTCGATGGTGCCCTCGGTCAGCTTCTCGCCGACCGCGACGTGACCGCCGTCGTGGGTCCGGAGCTTGACGCGCTTCGAGATCTTGTCGTAGACGATCTCGTCGCTGCCGTCGTCCGGCACCACGATGATCTTGCGCGAGCGCTCGCCGTCCTCGATCCGGATCCGGCCCGGGGTGTCGGCGATGGGCGCCTTACCCTTCGGGACCCGAGCCTCGAAGATTTCCTGAACACGCGGCAGACCCTGGGTGATGTCCTCACCCGCGACACCACCGGTGTGGAAGGTACGCATCGTCAGCTGCGTACCGGGCTCACCGATGGACTGGGCGGCGATGATGCCGACCGCCTCGCCGATGTCGACCGACTTACCGGTCGGCAGCGACCGGCCGTAGCAGGCCGCGCAGACGCCGAGCTTCGACTCGCAGGTGAGCACACTGCGCACCCGGACGGTCTCCACACCAGCGGCGACGATCTTGTCGACCCCGATGGAGTTGATGTCCTGCCCGCGCTCGGCGACCACGGTGCCGTCCGGCCCCTTGATGTCGTCGGCGAGGGTCCGGGCGTGCACGCTGGTCTCGGCGTGGGTGTGGACGACGAGCTTGCCGTCCAGCTTCTCGCCGATCTGCATCGGGATCGCCCGGTCGGTGCCGCAGTCCTCTTCACGGATGATGACGTCCTGCGAGACGTCCACCAGACGACGGGTCAGGTAACCCGAGTCGGCGGTACGCAGCGCGGTGTCGGCCAGACCCTTGCGGGCACCGTGCGTGGAGATGAAGTACTCCAGCACGGACAGACCCTCCCGGTAGCTGGCCTTGATCGGCCGCGGGATGATCTCGCCCTTGGGGTTGGCCACCAGACCACGGATCGCCGCGATCTGCCGGAGCTGGAGCAGGTTACCGCGAGCACCCGAGTTGATCATCTTCCACAGCGGGTTCTCCTGCGGCAGCGCGGTGTCCATCTCCTTGGCGACCTCGTTGGTCGCCTTGGTCCAGATCTCGATGAGCTCGCCGCGACGCTCCTCGGCGGTCATCAGACCACGCTGGTACTGCTTGTCGATCTGGTCGGCGTCCTTCTCGTACCGGGCCAGGATCTCCGCCTTACGCGGCGGCGCGATGACGTCCTCCATACCGATCGTCACGCCGGACCAGGTGGCCCAGTGGAAACCGGCCTCCTTGAGCCCGTCCAGGGTGGCGGCCAGCGCCACCTTGGGGAAGCGCTCGGCGAGGTCGTTGACGATCGAGGAGAGCTGACCCTTGCGGATCTCGTAGTTCACGAAGCGGTAGCCCTGCGGCAACGTCTCGTTGAACAGCACCCGGCCCAGGGTGGTCTCCACGGTCAGCGGGTCACCCTCGACCCAGCCCTCCGGGGCGGTCCACGCCTCGGCGCCAGCACCGTTGTCGACCCCGACCACGTCACGCAGGCGGATCTTCACCGGCGCCTGCAGGTGCAGCTCGCCGTTGTCGAAGGCCATCCGCGCCTCGGCGTCCGAGCTGAACGCCCGGCCCTCGCCCTTCTCACCAGCGGTGCGGTGGGTGAGGTGGTACAGACCGATGACCATGTCCTGGGTGGGCATGGTGACCGGCTTACCGTCGGCCGGCTTGAGGATGTTGTTCGACGACAGCATCAGGATCCGCGCCTCGGCCTGAGCCTCGGCGGACAGCGGCACGTGCACCGCCATCTGGTCACCGTCGAAGTCGGCGTTGAACGCGGTGCAGACCAGCGGGTGGATCTGGATGGCCTTGCCCTCGACCAGCTGCGGCTCGAAGGCCTGGATGCCCAGGCGGTGCAGGGTCGGCGCCCGGTTGAGCAGCACCGGGTGCTCGCCGATGACCTCTTCCAGCACGTCCCACACGACCGGGCGCTGACGCTCGACCATCCGCTTGGCGGACTTGATGTTCTGGGCGTGGTTGAGGTCGACCAGCCGCTTCATCACGAACGGCTTGAACAGCTCCAGCGCCATCTGCTTGGGCAGACCGCACTGGTGCAGCTTGAGCTTCGGGCCGACCACGATGACCGAACGGCCGGAGTAGTCGACGCGCTTGCCCAGCAGGTTCTGGCGGAACCGGCCCTGCTTGCCCTTGAGCATGTCGGACAGCGACTTGAGCGGGCGGTTACCCGGGCCGGTGACCGGCCGGCCGCGACGGCCGTTGTCGAACAGCGCGTCGACGGCCTCCTGGAGCATCCGCTTCTCGTTGTTGACGATGATCTCGGGCGCGCCGAGGTCGATCAGCCGCTTGAGGCGGTTGTTCCGGTTGATCACGCGGCGGTACAGGTCGTTCAGGTCCGAGGTCGCGAAGCGGCCACCGTCGAGCTGCACCATCGGGCGCAGGTCCGGCGGGATGACCGGGACGCAGTCCAGCACCATGCCGAGCGGCGAGTTGCGGGTGTTCAGGAACGCCGCGACGACCTTGAGTCGCTTGAGCGCCCGGATCTTCCGCTGGCCCTTGCCGGACCGGATGGTCTCCCGCAGGCTCTCGGCCTCGGCGTCGAGGTCCATGTTCTGGACCAGCGCCTTGATCGCCTCGGCGCCCATGGAACCGGTGAAGTACTCACCGAACCGGTCGCGCAGCTCGCGGTAGAGCAGCTCGTCGGTGACCAGCTGCTTCGGCTCCAGCTTGCGGAAGGTGTCCAGCACCTCGTCCAGGCGGTCGATCTCGCGCTGGGCCCGGTCGCGGATCTGGCGCATCTCGCGCTCTCCGCCCTCCTTGACCTTGCGCCGGACGTCCGCCTTGGCACCCTCGGCCTCCAGCTCGGCCAGGTCGGCCTCGAGCTTGGCGGCCCGCTTCTCGATCTCCGAGTCGCGGCTGTTCTCGGACTGCCGCTTCTCGGCCAGGATCTCGTTCTCGATCGTCGAGAGGTCGCGGTGACGCGACTCCGCGTCCACGCTCGTCACGACGTACGAGGCGAAGTAGATGATCTTCTCGAGGTCCTTGGGGGCGAGGTCCAGCAGGTAGCCCAGCCGGCTCGGAACGCCCTTGAAGTACCAGATGTGGGTCACCGGAGCGGCGAGCTCGATGTGCCCCATCCGCTCACGACGGACCTTGGAGCGAGTCACCTCGACGCCGCAGCGCTCACAGATGATGCCCTTGAACCGGACCCGCTTGTACTTACCGCAGTAGCACTCCCAGTCCCGCTGCGGACCGAAGATCTTCTCGCAGAAGAGCCCGTCCTTTTCCGGCTTCAGGGTGCGGTAGTTGATCGTCTCAGGCTTCTTGACCTCGCCGTGCGACCACTGACGGATGTCGTCAGCGGTGGCGAGACCAATGCGCAGCTCGTCGAAGAAGTTGACGTCGAGCACTATGTCCCCTATGTCGTCGTCTGTACTGCTAATTCTCGGGCGGGGTCGGGAGCCGGCGAGCCGGCCCCCGACCGCACACCTCAGACCTCTTCGACCGAGCTCGGCTCGCGCCGGGACAGGTCGATGCCCAGCTCCTCAGCGGCCCGGAACACCTCGTCGTCGGTCTCGCGCATTTCCAGGGCCACACCGTCGCTGGAGAGCACCTCAACGTTGAGGCACAGCGACTGCAGCTCCTTGAGCAGCACCTTGAACGACTCCGGGATGCCCGGCTCCGGGATGTTCTCGCCCTTGACGATGGCCTCGTAGACCTTCACCCGGCCGAGCACGTCGTCGGACTTGATCGTGAGCAGCTCCTGCAGGGCGTAGGCAGCGCCGTACGCCTGCATCGCCCAGCACTCCATCTCACCGAAACGCTGACCACCGAACTGCGCCTTACCACCCAGCGGCTGCTGCGTGATCATCGAGTACGGTCCGGTCGACCGAGCGTGGATCTTGTCGTCGACCAGGTGGTTGAGCTTCAGGATGTAGACGTAGCCGACGGCGATCGGGTCCGGCAGTGGCTCACCGGAACGACCGTCGAACAGCTGCGCCTTGCCGGTACGCCCGATCAGCTGCTTGCCGTCCCGGTTGGGCAGGGTCGACTCGAGCAGGCCGGAGATCTCCTCCTCGCGGGCACCGTCGAAGACCGGGGTGGCCACGTTGGTGTCCCCCTCGGACTCGTGCGCGTCGATCGAGCGCAGCTGGCGCTTCCAGTCGGCGTCGTCACCCTCGACCTTCCAACCGGTCTTGGCGACCCAACCGAGGTGGGTCTCCAGCACCTGGCCGATGTTCATCCGGCTCGGCACACCGAGCGGGTTGAGCACGATGTCGACCGGGGTGCCGTCCTCGAGGAACGGCATGTCCTCGATCGGCAGGATCTTCGAGATGACACCCTTGTTGCCGTGCCGGCCGGCGAGCTTGTCGCCGTCCTGGATCTTGCGCTTCTGGGCGACGTAGACCCGGACCAGCTCGTTGACACCCGGCGGCAACTCGTCGCCGTCCTCGCGGGAGAACGTACGCACACCGATGACCGTGCCGGTCTCGCCGTGCGGCACCTTCAGCGAGGTGTCCCGAACCTCACGCGCCTTCTCACCGAAGATCGCGCGGAGCAGCCGCTCCTCCGGGGTCAGCTCGGTCTCACCCTTGGGCGTGACCTTGCCGACCAGGATGTCGCCGGGGACGACCTCGGCACCGATCCGGATGATGCCGCGCTCGTCGAGGTCAGCGAGCATTTCCTCGCTGACGTTCGGGATGTCGCGGGTGATCTCCTCCGGACCGAGCTTGGTGTCCCGGGCGTCGACCTCGTGCTCCTCGATGTGGATCGAGGTGAGCACGTCCTGCTGCACGAGGCGCTGCGACAGGATGATCGCGTCCTCGTAGTTGTGGCCCTCCCAGCACATGAACGCCACCAGCAGGTTGCGTCCGAGCGCCATCTCGCCCTCGTCGGTGCAGGGACCGTCGGCGATGACCTGACCGGCCTCGACGCGGTCGCCCTCGAAGACCACCGGCTTCTGGTTGACGCAGGAGCCGGCGTTGGAGCGGCGGAACTTGTGCAGCAGGTACGTCCGGCGGTGGCCGTCATCCTGGTGGATGGTGACGTAGTCGGCGCAGAGATCCTCGATCACACCGCCGACCTCGGCGACCACCACGTCGCCAGCGTCGACAGCGGCCCGGTACTCCATGCCCGTACCCACGAGCGGCGCCTCGGCCTTGACCAGCGGCACCGCCTGGCGCTGCATGTTCGCGCCCATCAGTGCCCGGTTGGCGTCGTCGTGCTCGAGGAACGGGATCATGGCGGTCGCGACCGAGGTCATCTGCCGAGGCGAGACGTCCATGTAGTCGACGGCGGCGGGGACCACGTCCTCGGTCTCGCCGCCCTTACGACGGCAGAGCACCCGGTCCTCGGCGAACGTGCCGTCAGCCTTCAGGCGCGCGTTGGCCTGGGCCTTGACGAACCGGTCCTCCTCGTCCGCGGTCAGGTAGTCGATCTGGTCGGTGACCCGACCGTCGACGACCTTCCGGTACGGCGTCTCGATGAAGCCGAACGGGTTGACCCGGGCGAAGGTGGACAGCGCGCCGATCAGGCCGATGTTCGGGCCTTCCGGCGTCTCGATCGGGCACATCCGGCCGTAGTGGGACGGGTGCACGTCGCGGACCTCGAAGCCGGCCCGCTCCCGGGACAGACCACCCGGGCCGAGCGCGCTCAGCCGGCGCCGGTGGGTCAGGCCCGCCAGCGGGTTGGTCTGGTCCATGAACTGGGACAGCTGGGACGTCCCGAAGAACTCCTTGATCGCCGCCACCACCGGGCGGATGTTGATCAGGGTCTGCGGGGTGATCGCCTCGACGTCCTGCGTGGTCATCCGCTCACGGACGACCCGCTCCATCCGGGACAGGCCGACCCGAACCTGGTTCTGGATCAGCTCGCCCACGGTACGGAGCCGCCGGTTGCCGAAGTGGTCGATGTCGTCGGCCTCGTAGCCCTCCTCACCGGCGTGCAGCCGGCAGAGGTACTCCACGGTGGCGACGATGTCGTCCTCGGTCAGCGTGCCGGTGGTGATCGGCACGTCGACTTCGAGCTTCTTGTTGAACTTGTAGCGCCCGACCTTGGCGACGTCGTACCTCTTCGGGTTGAAGAAGAGGTTGTCGAGCAGGGTCTGGGCGTTCTCGCGCGTCGGCGGCTCGCCAGGGCGCAGCTTGCGGTAGATGTCGAGCAGCGCCTCATCGGCGCCGGCGATGTGGTCCTTCTCGAGCGTCGTCATCATCAGCTCGGACCACCCGAACCGCTCACGGATCCGCTCGGCCGACCATCCGATGGCCTTGAGCAGGACGGTGACGGCCTGGCGACGCTTACGGTCGATACGTACGCCGACCGTGTCGCGCTTATCGATGTCGAACTCCAGCCAGGCACCCCGACTCGGGATGACCTTGACGCTGGAGAGGTCGCGGTCGGAGGTCTTGTCCGGCTGCTTGTCGAAGTAGACGCCCGGAGACCGGACGAGCTGGCTGACCACGACGCGCTCGGTGCCGTTGATGACGAAGGTGCCCTTGGGCGTCATCATCGGGAAGTCACCCATGAACACCGTCTGGCTCTTGATCTCGCCAGTGGTGTTGTTGGTGAACTCCGCGGTCACGAAGAGCGGAGCGCAGTAGGTCAGGTCCTTCTCCTTGCACTCCTCGATCGAGGCCTTGACCTCGTCGAAGCGCGGCGCTGAGAAGGAGAGCGACATGGTGCCGGAAAAGTCCTCAATGGGACTGATCTCTTCAAGGATCTCCGCGAGACCCGAGCGTGCGTGCGGGTCGTCCGCCGACCGGCCCTGCCAAGCCTCGTTGCCGACGAGCCAGTCGAAGGACTCGTTCTGAATGGCAAGGAGGTTGGGGACCTCGAGGTGTTCGGTGATCCTGCCGAATGAAACTCGGCGGGGAGCGAATGCGCTCGACGTACGACTGGTCTTCGCAGGGCGGGAAGCTGCCAAGATGCGTCCTTCCGAGGACCGGTGCTGCAGAACGGCTGGTACGCGTGCACTCCAATGACCCCACCAGAAATATCCGTAAACGGACATTTCCGAGCAGGGGCCAAGTCGGAAGGCAGCGCAAACTAGCAGTGTAGCCGAGAGGCTAACCGCTGTCCAGCCCACCCCGCAGGTTGTTTGCGGAGCGCTCCTCGGCCCCCGTTACCGGGGTCAGCCGGGCCGCTCAGAACGCAACTCCCCACTGGGCCGCTCGGGTTACCGCGGCCGATGGTGCCGCCGCTGTCATACCCACGTCGTGGCCGTTGCAAGCGCGGTGTCTTGCTGGTGTCAGCGTGCCTGGCAGCCCCGGGCCGCGTCAAGGGCCGGTATTGCCCTCGCCCCGTGTTTCCCCCTGGAGAGCGACCGGCCGCCCTCGTTCCGGTCGCCGGATCCGCAGGTCGGAGCCCAGCTCAGGGCCGATCGGAGCCAACACCACCAATACGGCGGGCGGTGATCCGTGTCGGATCACCGCCCGCCGCCACGCGAATCGTGTCCCAGCTCACGAGCCGGGTACGCGTAGGTGGAACGTCAGGTCACTTGAGGGTGACCTTGGCGCCCTCGCCCTCGAGCTTGGCCTTCGCCTTGTCGGCGGTCTCCTTGTTGACCTTCTCCAGGATGGCCTTCGGCGCGGACTCGACCGCGTCCTTGGCCTCCTTGAGGCCCAGGCCGGTCAGCTCACGCACGACCTTGATGACCTGGATCTTCTTGCCACCGTCAGCCTCGAGGATGACGTCGAACTCGTCCTTCTCCTCCTCGGCCGGGGCAGCAGCGCCACCGGCGCCACCGCCGGCAGCGGCAACCGCGACCGGAGCAGCGGCGGTGACCTCGAAGGTCTCCTCGAACTGCTTCACGAACTCAGAGAGCTCGATCAGCGTCATCTCCTTGAACGCGTCGAGCAGCTCGTCGGTGCTGAGCTTCGCCATGTCTGGCGTCCTTTCCTGTTTCTGTTAAGTAAGAACTGGTGCGCCGTGGGGGCCTCAGGCCGCCTCGGCGCCCTCCTTCTCGCGCTTGTCCTGCAGTGCAGCCGCCAGACGGGCGGTCTTCGACAGCGGGGCCTGGAACAGGGCCGCGGCCTTGCTCAGGTTGCCCTTCATCGCGCCGGCCAGCTTGGCCAGCAGCACCTCGCGGGACTCCAGGTCGGCAAGCTTCGTGACCTCGGCCGCGGAAATGGCCTTGCCCTCGAAGACACCGCCCTTGATGACGAGCTTCGGGTTGGCCTTCGCGAAGTCGCGAAGCCCCTTCGCCGCCTCGACGACGTCGCCCGAAACGAAAGTCAGCGCGGTAGGACCGGTGAACAGCTCGTCGAGGCCGGTGATGCCCGCGTCCGTCGCAGCACGCTTGGCCAGCGTGTTCTTCGCGACCGTGTAGCTGGTATCGGCGCCGAGCGAGCGCCGAAGCTGGGTGAGCTGGGAAACCGTCAGACCGCGGTACTCGGTCAGCACGGTGGCGCCCGAGCTGCGGAAGCTCTCGGTCAGCTCAGCGACGGCCGTGGCCTTGTCGGCCCGGATCGGCTTGTCCGCCATGTCCCTCCTCTCTCGTTACTCGAGGCTGGTCCCCGTCTCGGCCGAAGCCGGAACGGGGGCGGAGGCAGCACGACAACGAAAAAGCCCCGGCGCAGGGCGCACGGGGCGAGGGCCGGCAGATCATCATGGTCGGCGGACCATGTGCACTGCCGAGTTACGCTTGCCGCCCTACGCGGGTCGCCCGTTGTCGCGGGACCTTCGACCGTGCCGGAGCACGGTGACCAGCGGTCTCTGGGTGGTTCCTCATCCATGAGAACACGGATGACTGTTGAAGACTACGCGCCCGGGCCGGCAGCACCAAATCGCCCCCTGTGAGCCGCGCCACCGACGCCGGTGGCGGTCAGCCCTGGGCCCGCCGCCGCCACAGGTAGCCGCCGACGACAGCACCACTCCAGGCCAACGCCCACCCGCTCAGCCCCAGCAGTGTCAGCGCGGCGGCCTCGCCGCCGGTGGTGCGCGCCGCCGCCATGATCGGCGGAGCCAGCCAGGGGGCCACCGAACCGGTCAGGCCGAGCACCACGGCGCCGACCCCGCCGAGGGCCAACACCGCGACGCCGTACCCGGCGCCGCCCACCGATGCCCGGCTGGCCAGCGCACCAAGAGCAACAGCAGCGGGTACGACCAGCAGGTGCGCCCACAGCCCCAGCGCGAGCCCGACCGGAATCGACCGGTCCCCCGGATCGACCGGGCCGGACACCCCGCCCACCAGCCACGGGAAGAGCAACGCGACGGCCACCGTCACCAGCGCCGCCGCCGCTGCGGCGAGCAGCCCGGCCAGCCGCTCCCGCGCCACCCCGACCGTCACCTGCGCCAGCCGACGCTGCACGTCCGGCTCGACGTCCAACAGGATCTTGGTCTGCCAGGCGAGCACCGGGAAGAGCACGACAGCGGAGACGCCGTACGCCTCCGCCGGCTGGGCACGGCCACCGCCGTACAGGATGCCGAGCGTGATCAGGCCGGCGAGCAGCGGTGCCACCGCCCGGCCGGTACGCAGGAAACCGGCCAACCGCATCCGGATCAGGGCGCTCACCGGGCCTCCCCCGCCGGCTCGACCGCCGCGTCGGCGGCCTCCGGCTGCCCGGTCACGCTGATCGGCGGCTCGGCGGGTGGGGCGGCGCCCGCTGCCGGGAGCGGCTCGGCGGGTCCGCCCTGGGGCACGGCGGTGGCGGCGTCGGAGCGTACCCGCAGCACCTGATGGCCCTCGGCGCGCAACCGGGCGACGGTGCCGGCGACCCGCGCGGCCGGCACCGCGACCTCGACCACGGCGATCGTCTCGTCCGTCGACGACGTCTCCTCGGCCAGCGAGCCGTCGGCCACCAACCAGCGACGCGCGGCCGGCAGCCGGACCGTCTCGCCGCGGTGGTCGCTCACCAGGACGGACCCGTCGGCGGCGAGCACCTCGGCGATCAGCTCGGGCACCAGCTCACGGGTGGTGGCATCCAGCCCCTCCCACGGCTCGTCGAGGACCAGCAGGCCCGGTGGGCGCAGCATCGCCTGGGCGAGGCCGACCTTCTGCGCGGTGCCCTTGGACAGCTCGGGCAGTCGGACCGAGCGGAAGGCGGACAGCCCGAGCCGGTCGATCCAGGAGGTCACCGCCTCGTCGGCCGCGGCCCTGCCCAGCCCCGCCACCCGGGCCATCCCGGTCAGATAGCGGGCCACCGTGAACGGTTGGTCGGCGGGGAACCGCTCCGGCACCCAGCCCACCCGCGCCGGCCGGCCGGAGACCCGGCCCCGGCCCGGACGGAGGACCCCCGCGGCCACCTGGAGCAGTGTCGACTTGCCCACCCCGTTGCGGCCCAGGACGATCGCCACCTCGCCGGGGCCGATCCGCACATCGATGCCCTGCAGCACCCACGGCCCCCGCCGGTGGTACCGCAACCAGACGTTCTCCAGCCGCATGGGCCCGAGCCTGCCACACCTCGAACGCGCCGGGGCGCCGCCACGGTCGTGGCGGCGCCCCGGTGGAGCGAACTGTCGACTCAGGCCTCGGCCTGGTCCTCCCGAAGGTTCTTCACCAGGTTCGGGTCGACCGGGACACCCGGGCCCATCGTGGTGGTCAGGATGACCTTGCGGAGGTACTTGCCCTTGGCCGCGGACGGCTTGGCGCGCAGCACCTCGTCGAGCACCGCCGCGTAGTTGTCCACCAGCTGGCCCTCGGTGAAGGAGGCCTTGCCGATGATCAGGTGCAGGTTGGAGTGCTTGTCCACCCGGAAGGTGATCTTGCCGCCCTTGATGTCCTGCACCGCCTTGGTGACGTCCATGGTCACCGTGCCGGTCTTCGGGTTCGGCATGAGACCGCGCGGGCCCAGGATCCGCGCGATCCGGCCGATCTTGGCCATCTGGTCCGGCGTGGCGATCGCCGCGTCGAAGTCGAGCCAACCACCCTGGATCCGGGCGACCAACTCGTCGGTGCCCACCTCGTCCGCACCCGCGGCGGCGGCCTCTTCGGCCTTCGCGCCGCTGGCGAACACGATCACGCGGGCGGTCTTACCGGTGCCGTGCGGCAGGTTGACCGTGCCGCGGACCATCTGGTCCGCCTTGCGGGGGTCGACGCCGAGGCGCATGGCGACCTCGACCGTGGCGTCGAACTTGACGTTGGTGGTCTCCTTGGCCAGCTTCACGGCCTCGGTGGGGGTGTAGAGCTTCGACCGGTCGATGACATCGGCGGCCTTGCGGTAGCTCTTGCTGCGCTGCATTGCTGATTACTCCTGTGGTCTCTGGCGGGCCGCTCGGCGCGAGCCCTCCCACGGTTGGGTCGACGGCCTGGGCCGACGTCAGTCGTTGACGGTGATGCCCATCGACCGGGCGGTGCCGGCGATGATCTTCTCGGCCTGCTCGATGCTGTTGGCGTTGAGGTCGGCCATCTTCTTCTCGGCGATCTCACGGAGCTGGCCGCGGCTGACCGCGCCGACCTTGTCGGACTGCGGAACGCCAGACCCCTTCTGCACACCGGCGGCCTTGAGCAGCAGCCGGGCGGCGGGCGGGGTCTTCAGCACGAAGGTGAAGGACCGGTCCTCGAACACGCTGATCTCGGCGGGGACGATGTCGCCCCGCTGGGACTCGGTCTGCGCGTTGTAGGACTTGCAGAACTCCATGATGTTCACGCCGTGCTGGCCGAGCGCGGGGCCGACCGGCGGCGCCGGCGTGGCCTGGCCCGCCGGCAACTGAAGCGTGAACGTCTTGACGAGCTTCTTCTTCGGAGGCATGTCACTTCCTGGGGCTTGGAGCTGGGAAAAAGCGGCTGTCGCCGCCCTCGGGCGCGCACGGTCAGCGCGGTGCGACAGCGGCGACATTCAAGAGTAGCGCAGGCCGCAGCCCACTCGTCCGCCGAGGTCGAGCGAGAGCGCGTACGCCGACGTCGGCGGCGGGCCGGACCCGCCGCCGACGACCAGTCAGATCTTGGCGACCTGGTTGAAGTTGAGCTCCACCGGAGTCTCCCGACCGAAGATCGACACCAGCACCTTGAGCTTCTGCTGGTCTGCGTTGATCTCGCTGATCGTGGCCGGCAGCGACGCGAACGCGCCGTCGGTGACGGTGACGGAGTCGCCCACCTCGAAGTCGAGGACCTTGATCTCCGGCTTCGCCTTCTTCTGCTCGGTCTCGACGGCCGGCGCCAGCCACTTCAGCACCTCGTCGAGCGAGAGCGGAGCGGGCCGGTCAGCCCGGTCGGTAGCGCCGACGAAGCCGGTCACCCCCGGGGTGTTGCGGACACACGAGTAGGACTCGGCGGTCAGCTCCATCCGGACCAGGATGTAACCCGGGAAGACCTTCGCCTGGATCTGCGAACGCTTACCGTTCTTGACCTCGACCTCTTCCCGGGTCGGCACCTCGACCTGGTAGATGAAGTCCTCCATGTCGAGGCTCGTGATCCGGGTCTCGAGGTTGGTCTTGACCTTGTTCTCGTAGCCGGCGTAAGAGTGCACCACGTACCAGTCACCCGGCGCGTAACGCAGCTTCTGCCTCAGCTCCGCGACCGGGTCGTAGTCCTCGTCCGGTGCGGGCTCGGTCGTTGGGAACTCCGGCTCGCTGGCGGCCTCAACCGACTCGTCACCAGCCGCCGTCGCGACCGTGGACTGCTCGTCCACTTCTCCGGCGGTCTCGTCGTACTCAGGCACGCTCGCTCACTTCCGTCACTATGGCTGGAGGCAGCCGGTCAGTCCGAGTTGCCAAAGACAAACAACACGACCTTGGCGAAGCCGAAGTCCAGCACACCCACGATCGTCAGCATCACCGCGACGAACGCCACCACCACGGCGGTGTAGGTCAGCAACTCCTTGCGGGTCGGCCAGATGACCTTACGCAGTTCGGCTACAACCTCGCGGAAAAACCGGGCGATGCGCCCGAAGACGCCCACCCGACCCGTTTCCGACCGGGTGGTCGGCCGGCTGTCCGCCGACTCCGCCCGGGCGCGGGACCGCGTGGCGGTGCCACCCCGGGAAACCGGCTCGTCCGCGCCGGAGGCGTCGTCGTCGGCCACGTCGTCGACGATCTCGTCGTCCAGACGATCGTCGCCGTCGTCGTCGCGCCGCTTGTTGTCGGCCACTTCGCCCTCCGTCGCGGAATCTTGGGTCGCACGCCGAGTGGCGTACGCGGCGCTGGTCACGCCGGCCGGACCCAACCGTCCCGCGACGGGCCGCGGCCGGTGGATCAGCCGGAGGGCCCGATTGCCTCGGAACCACCCCGCCGATGCCACCACCACGGGCCGGACGCCGCCGAGCTGGCGGCGCGACCCACGGGAACGGTCAGGCCTGAGGCGCAGGGGTGACAGGACTTGAACCTGCAGCCTGCGGTTTTGGAGACCGCTGCTCTGCCAATTGAGCTACACCCCTATGCGGCAACACTCGCCCCACGCGGCCACAGACGACCGAGCAGGGGTCACTTGCCCCACGGCGGACCAGTGTACGGGTAGCCGCCCGACTTTCCCAACCGGTCTCTCCGCCACGCGTGGCGGGCTCTGTTCAGCGCGCCGACCGGATGGTTGCCCGCGCCTGTGACAGCACCTTCTCCCCCAGGCAGGTGGCGGTCACCTCCAGGCGGGTGAGACCATCCTCGGTCACCTCACGGACCCGCGCGGTGACCTCGATCTCGGTCCCCTGGTCGTCGTCCGGGACCACCACCGGCCGGGTGAACCGCACGCCGTACTCCACCACCGCGTCCGGCGAACCGGCCCACTCGGTGACCGCCCGGCCGACCAGAGCCATGGTGAACATGCCGTGGGCGATCACCCCGGGCAGACCCACAGAGGTGGCGACCCGGTCGCTCCAGTGGATCGGGTTGAAGTCGCCCGAGGCGCCGGCGTAACGGACCAGGTCCGCACGGGTCACCCGGAACGTCTGTGCTGGCAACTCCATCTCACGCCTCCCCACGGATGACATACCTGGCCCAGACCGCCACCACGGGCTCCCCGCCGACGGTGCTCACGTCGGTGCGGGTGGTCAGGAAGCCGTGCCCACCCCGGGTGCTGACGTCCTCGATGGTGTTCGTGCAGACCAGCTCGTCGCCGGCGAACACCGGCCTGGTGTACGCGAACCGCTGGTCGCCGTGCACCAGGCGGCTGTAGTCGACACCCAGGGCCGGGTCCTCGATGATCTGGCGGCTCGCGGCCATCGTGACGATCACCGGGAAGGTCGGCGGAGCCACCACGTCGGGGTGGCCCAGCGCCTGCGCGGCCTCCGGGTCGTGGTGGGCCGGATCGGTGGCGCCGATGGCGGTGGCGAACTCGCGGATCTTTTCTCGGCCCACCTGGTAGGGGGCGGTCGGCGGATAGGTCCGGCCGACGAAGGAGGCGTCCAGAGGCATGCGGCGAACCTACACGGAAAGCCCAATCGCCGACCTGATCGGTAGGCGGCGGCGGAGCCGCACCACACCGGTCAGATCGGCGATCGGAAAAACTTAGACGGTGGCCGGCCAAAGGCCGGCCAGCGATCAGCGGGTCTCTCGGTGGACCGTGTGCCGACCGTCGCGCGGGCAGAACTTCTTCAGCTCGATGCGGTCGGGGTCGTTGCGCCGGTTCTTGCGCGTGATGTAGTTGCGCTCCTTGCACTCCACACACGCCAAAGTGATCTTCGGCCGGACATCGGTAGCCTTCGCCACGGCGGAGTGCCTTCCTCGCTAACGGAAACAACTACGACGCGCCAGCCTAGACGCTGACAGCGCGGACATGCAAAGTGGGCGCCAGAAGCGCCCATTCTTACGACCACCGGCAACTAGCCCGGAAGACGAGAGTAGCGGTGGCCGGACTTGAACCGGCGACACAGCGATTATGAGCCGCTTGCTCTACCATCTGAGCTACACCGCTGCGATGGGTCCAGCTGAACCCTCGAGCCCCCTTACGGAATCGAACCGTAGACCTTCTCCTTACCATGGAGACGCTCTGCCGACTGAGCTAAGGGGGCCTGCGCGATCTCCCCGTGGGGCGCGCAGGAGTAAGAGTACACGGCCCGGCTCGACAGGTGAAATCGGATCCCCCGTGCTCGTCCGCGCCCTGCTCAGGGCACGACTCGAAGGCGCGGCAGCTCCCCGTTGGAGATCGTCTCCGGCTCGACCTGGGCACCGAACCAGGCAGCCAACCGCTCGTACGGCAGCGGCCTGCTGAACAGGAAGCCCTGCCCGATCTCACAACCGATGTCCTGGAGAAGCTCCAGGGTCAACTCGCTCTCCACCCCCTCGGCCACCACCGCCAGGCCGAACTGCTGGGAGAGAGTCACCACCGCGTTGACGATCGCCAGGTCCCCCGGATCGGTAGCCATGCCCTGCACGAAGGAGCGGTCCACCTTCACCTCGTGCACCGGCAGCCGCCGCAGGTGCGCCAGGGACGAGTCGCCGGTGCCGAAGTCGTCCACCGACAGCCGTACGCCGAGATCCCGCAGCCGTTGCAGGGTGGGGATGGGCCGGTCCGTGCCGTCCAGCACCCCCGACTCGGTGATCTCCAGGGTGAGGCGCTGCGCCGGCACCTTGTACTCGGTCAACAACTCCTGGACCCGGTCCGGGAAGTGCTGGTCGATGAGCGTACGAGCCGAGAGGTTGACCGCGATGGGCAGCGGCTGGTCGGCCAGGGCCCAGTCCCGACTGCGGCGCAGGCCCTCGCGCAGCACCACCTCGGTGAGCCGGCTCAACTGGCCGGTGTGCTCGGCCACCGCCACGAAGTCCTCCGGCGCGACGGTGCCGTGCGCCGGGTGCTCCCAGCGGGCCAGACACTCGACACCGACCAGGCGCCGGTCCCGCAGCGTCACCTTGGGCTGGAAGTAGACCTCCAGCTCGCCCTGGTCCAGTGCTCGGCGCAGGTCGCCGGCCAGGCCCAGCCGGCGCAGTGAACGGGACTCCAGCGCGGGGTTGAACAGCTGCACACTGCCCGGCACCGACTTGGCCGCGGTGGCCGCGAGGTCGACCCGAAGCAGCAGGGTCGCCGCGTCGCTGCCGTGATCCGGGTGTACGGCCACCCCGACGGCGGTGTTCACGTCGAGGGTGAGCGCGTCGAAGACCATCTCGTCGCGGATCTGGTCGCGCAGCTGGGCGGCCAACTCGAGCGCGGCCTCGGCGCTCTCCAACCGCAGCGTCACCAGGAACTCGTCCCCGCCGGCACGGCCCACCAGAGCCGACGACGGTGCGCTGGCCCGCAACCGGTTGGCGACCTCGGTGAGGACCTTGTCGCCGGCGGCGTGACCCAGGGACTCGTTGACCTGGCGCAGCCCGTCGACGTCGAAGAGCAGCAGCGCCACCACCTCGCCCGGCGCGCGGATCTTGACCGACTCGTCCAGCGCTCCGGTGATCCGTCGCCGGTTGGGCAGCCGGGTCAACGTGTCGTGGTGCGCGTCGTGCCGCAGCCGGTCGACCAGTCGCGAATTCTCCAGGGCCACGGCGGCGTGCGCGGAGACCGTCTCGAAGATGGGGATGTCACCACGGGTGAAATGACCGACATCGCTGAGCCGGTTGGCGACCTCCAGGGTGCCGATGACCGCCTGACCGGACCGGAGCGGCACCACGATGACGTCCTTGATCTTGCTGTGGCTCAGCGCCTGGCGCTCGTTCGCCTTCTCGTCGAAAGCGCGCCCCACCGCGATGGTCCGCCCCTCGTCCGACGCCCGCTGGCGAAGGGACGCCGGCGTGGGTACGACGTCCAACAGGCCCGAGTCGTCGACCCGGGCGGTGAGCAGCACCTCGGGATGGCGGCCCTGGGCGGGCAGCCACAGCGTGGCGTACTCGGCCTGCATCAGGGCCCGGACCCGACCCAGGAGCGCATCGACGAGGGTGCCGTCCTGGCCGCGCTCCCCGATAGCGCGGGTGAGGTCGTACATCGCGGCCAGCGTCCGGTGTTGCCGGAAGAACTCCGCGTAGGAGCGGTAGACCAGGACCAGTGCCGCACCGAGAGCGGCCAGCAGCACCAACGACCACCAGGTGGTGGTGACGGCGATCAGGATGATGAGACCGAGCGAGACGTTGATCGCCGCAGTGAGCAGAGCGGGACGTGCGGTGCGGAGAGAGTCCCGTCCCGCCTGCCAACCCTGCAGGAGGGTGTGCACGCCGACGATGCCGAGAAGGCTGACCAGGATCACCGCGGTCACGGCCGCGAAGAGACTCAGCCAGGTGCCGGGGTCGTCCACCTCCTTCGACGGCGGTAGCGCCTGAAGGAGGAGGACGGCGAGAGAGGTCCCGGCGGCAGCCTTGGCCACGTTGAACCAGAACTTGACAGGCGCGAACCGGTGCCGCGTCTGCGTGAGCATGGACGCCACCGTGTAGATCGCGACGACGGTCAGCGGTGGCAGCAGAAACAGCGCTAACACCAGCGGGATCTCGGTCAGGGTCATGCCGAACGACTGCCGCCGGACCACAAAGTTGAGGACCGGCATGCCCACGGCGGCCATGGCGACCAGCAACAGGAGCGCGAGGAGCCAGTCACCGAAGGGCTGGGACGACACCAGCCCCGTGACGATGGAACAGATCGCGGCGAAGAACACCAGTGGCGCGGTGATGAACCATGCACGATCCGCCGAACGACGTCGCGATCGATCACGCGGAGCCATACCGCTCCCTACGGCGCCTGCGGTTTACCGCCCTTGGCTTGGGGTGAGCTGAACGAGTCAGCGACCGCTGCCGACGATAGTGCCTTCCGGAGCGACGGTCCAGATGAGATCGATGGCCTGAGCTCCGCGAGCACTGCTGTCATAGAGGCCAGCGGGGAAGGCGACGATGGCGGCGGCAGCAAGAACAAGGAGGAGAGACCCACCGAGTCGGCCTAGCCTTCGACCAGACATGATCGCTCCTGTCGGGAGATGTACAGCGTTGATGGAGGTTCCACGATCGTGCCACAGCGCGGGCAGCCAGAGAAGTGGTGGTCGCCCGACTGGCCCCACCGTCTGTTACTTCCCGCCGTTCGGCCTACCGCCCCCAACGCACCGGGCCAGATCACGAGCCTGCAGGTCGCTTAACCGTTTCACCCAGCGTTGAATGCGACCTTCAACGCAATTCGGGTCCAGCTGTAGGCACTGCCACATCCGGTACGACGGTCACCGTCAGCAACGCTCAACAGCCCGCGACGAACGCGCGCCTCCGATCCGGCCATCGACCACCATACCGGCTCTCCGCCATCCCGCTAGTACCTCGTCGGGTTCATTTCAGTTTGGTCGCCAGCAGAACGAACGCGGACCACAGGCAGGGTATGCGCAGCTAGGCGTGGAACTTTCATCGATGACGGCAGATACGATAAGCGCTGATGTGGCGAAGTCGCCATCGATGTGGGCGCCGACCTACCGCCACGCGCACCAACACTGACCACCGCGACGCCCGCACCTCGGCTTCAGTGCTCCGCCAGCGTGCGCCCGCAGCGGGAGAATTCGGCGGTCAGCCGACTTTGGCCGCAGGCCGACGCGGTGCCGGCTGTTGGGCCGGAGGCGGCGACATGTCCGGCCGACCGCTCGTGCGATCGGGCCCCGTGTTGACTCGTGCCGGCGAGAATATCGGCGCACGGCGATGTCGCGTTGATGGCTTGCCCTCGAAGCGAAAAGACGCCCACGGCAAGGCGGCACGGAAGCAGCGAGGACTCGCGAGGCCGCCCGGAGCGCGCGGTCATCCACCGCCACATCCAACAGCGATGGACAGCACGGACAGCCGTCCCGCCCGGAACGCGGTCAGATGCTCGGTCGTCAGTTGGTACGACATGGGTGGATCACTCGTCTTCCAGCGATCGACGTGCACGAAACAGCCGTGCCAACTGCCGTGGCCGATCATTTCGAAGTCAGGGAAGGCCGGATCCGTTGCTGGAGCGCCGACAACGAGCCCTGGTCCGGACACGCGGGCGACGACGTTGTCGTCCGGAGGGCCGACGAAGATCGCGACTGCGGCGCGCTGCTCGGCGGGTGCTGTACCAGGATCGATGTAGTCGTGCACCCGCTCGTAACCGCGCACGCTGATCTGAGACACATAGCCTTGCGCCTCAGTCGCAGGGGCGTCTCTCACCTTGAGCACGCCGAAACAGCAGGCGGCAACGGCGACAACTGACAGCAGCCAGATACGCCGGCGTCGCGAACGAACCTTGACGTGTGTGTCAGTGGCATCGTCGGGTCCAGGCACGACGACACAGTAGGCCGGCGACCGGCGCATGGGTGGGGCTCAAGGTCAACAACGCCGAACGGACAGACAATCCTGGACCGTTCCCGATCAGTCGGCGCAGGGCCGGGTGGTCACCGGCGGGCACTAGACGTCACTGGGCGGCCGGCCCCCGCGAGCAGGCCTTTCGGACATCACAGCCGGCTGAGCGCGCTCTTCCAAACTGAGGCTTCACCCGGAGGCAGCATTGTCGTCAGCGGCTGGACGCAGCCGAACTCGACTAGATCAACGACAACGGCCCCCGATCAGCATCTCTGCTGGTCAGGGGCCGTGTCTGCACCTGGTGGCGGGTAGAGGATTCGAACCTCTGAAGCTTTCGCGACGGATTTACAGTCCGCTCCCATTGGCCGCTCGGGCAACCCGCCAGGGCACCCCACCGCGTCGCAACGCGGCGGCGGAAGCAAGAATAGCGGCTCCCCCCGGCACCAACGCAACCGGGTACCGTCAGGGGGTCGTGCCGCTGGTCGGCGGCCGACGGCAGGCCCAGACCGCCGGACAGCAGGAGCAGAAACATGGCAGCGAACCCGTCGTTCGACATCGTGAGCAAGGTTGACCGTCAGGAGGTCGACAACGCCCTTCGGCAGGCGGAGAAGGAGCTTGCGACGCGGTTCGACTTCCGCGGCACCGGCGCTGAGATCTCCTGGTCTGGCGAGGAGGCGATCGGTCTTCAGGCGGAGACCGAGGAGCGTGTCCGCGCCGCGCTGGACGTGTTCAAGGAGAAGCTCGTCAAGCGGAACATCTCGCTGAAGTCGCTGGATGCTGGGGAGCCGCGCCCGTCGGGCAAGATCTTCAAGATCGACTGCAAGGTGATCCAGGGCATCGAGGCGGACAAGGCCAAGGCCATCAGCAAGAAGATCCGCGACGAGGGTCCCAAGGGCGTGCAGGCGCAGATCCAGGGCGACCAGCTGCGGGTGACCGGCAAGAAGCGCGACGACCTGCAGGCCGTCATCTCGCTGTTGAAGGGCGAGGACTTCGGCGTGGCGCTTCAGTTCAACAACTACCGCTGACGGCTGTCCACGGCGAGCCGACCTGGGGACGCAGCGCATCCGGGTGAGATCGACTCGGGTTCCTGAAAGTCGGGGCATCCAAGCGACTGGGTCACCGCGACATTCAGAAACCTGAGTCGATCAAGCACGATCCGACTACGGCACGGACCGACCGAGACGCCCGCTAGGTACGCACGTGGTCAGGCGGGGACGGGCTGTTCGGTGCGTACCGCTGTGGTTTCCGCGCGGGCGATGGGCCCGGCGGGCAGTGCGGCGACCACGGCACCGACGGCGACCGCCGCCCCGGCGAACAGGAACGCCCAGCGGACGCCGCCGGCGTGGTCCACGATCACGCCGGCCACCGAGCCGCCGGCCGCGCTGGACGCCACCGCGACGGTGACCACCCAGGTGTACGCCTCGTTCAGCATGCCGGTCGGGGCGATCCGGCCGACCAGGGTGTTCTCCAGGGTCAACGCGGGCGCGATGGTGGCCCCGCCGGCGACCAGGGCGACACCCAACGCCAGCGGGGTGGGCATCACCGCGAACACGGCGAAGGTGGCGGCCAGCGCGGCGAGCAGGAAGGCGAACTGCCGGGTCATGTTCGGTGCTGGCCGCCGGACGCCGAACCAGAGCCCGCCGAGGGCGCTGCCGATCCCCCAGACCGCGAGGAGCACACCGGCGAGGCTCTCCGGGTCGTCGGTTGCGTGGTCGCTCGCGAACGCCGGCACGATCACCCCGGCGGCCCCGAACGCGATGCCCAGGCCGGCCACGCAGATCAGCAGGGCCGGGAAGCCGGGGACCCGCAGCGGGCCGAGCCCGCGGGCGTGGTGTTCGCGCGGGTGCGGGCGCCAGCCGCGCATGACCCGGCCGAGGGCCACGGCGGTCGTGCCGAACAGGGTGACCACCGCCGCACCGATCAGCGCGGCCGACGCGTCGGCGACGAGGACGAAGCCGGCGACGAGCAGTGGGCCGAGGACGAAGACGATCTCGAAGAGTGTGGTCTCGGCGGCCATTGCCGTGTTGCGGAGGTGGGAACGGCCGGAGTTCGGGCTGGTCAGGTCGTTCCAGGCGCCTCGAATGGCGGCGGTGAGTGGCGGGTAGGTGGCGCCGGCCACGCCTGCGGCGAGGTAGATGACGGGGAGAGCGTCGTCGCCGGAGCGGCTGGCCAGCAGCAACCCGATGAGCGCCAGTGGGTGGGCGACGGCGGTGAGCAGCAGGACGGGGGTGGGGCCGACCCGGTCGGCGACCCGTCCGGCTATCGGGCTGAGCGCGGCACCGGCGAGGGCGTAGATGCCGCCCGCGATGGCGGCCAGCGAGTAGCGCCCGGTCACCTGTTCGACCACCAGGAGCAGCGCCAGGGGGGTCATACCGATTCCGAGCCGCCCGATGATGCCGGTGACCAGCAGCATGGGCGCCCCGGGGATCCGCCAGACACCCAGGTACTGACGCAGCGCGGTCACCGTGAACCTCCCGAGGGTGTAATGAGCGTGAGCCGTTATGACCCTAACGCCACCGCCGGGCGGGTAGACAACGGAAATACAGCAGTCCGCCCGTACCCGGCGTGGCCGGGTACGGGCGGAGGCGGTCGATCAGCGGGTCAGCGCTGGAACTGGACCGGCCCCGAGTTGCGGGCCATCTGCTCCAGCCGGGCCACGCGGTCCTCCATCTTCGGGTGCGTGGAGAAGAGCGCGGCCATGCCGCCACCCCGGAACGGGTTGGCGATCATGAGGTGGGCGGTGCTGGTGAGCTGGCCCTGGGCCGGCAACGGCCGGCGTCGGGCCACCGCGTCGATCTTGCGCAGCGCGCTGGCCAGGGCCAGCGGGTCGCGGCTCAACTCGGCGCCCGAGGCGTCCGCCTGGAACTCGCGGCTCCGGCTGATCGCCAGTTGGATCACCGTGGCGGCGATCGGGCCCAGGATCAGAGTGAGCAGCAACACAGCCGGGTTCGGGCGGTCCTCGTCGTCCCCGCCGCCCAGCGGGATGAAGAAGGCGAGGTTCGCCAGCAGGGTGATGATGCTGGCCAGGCCGGCCGCCACGCTGGAGATCAGGATGTCCCGGTTGTAGACGTGGGACAGCTCGTGCCCGATCACACCGCGCAGTTCGCGGTAGTCGAGGATCTCGGTGATGCCCTGGGTCACGCAGACGGCCGCGTGCTGCGGGTTACGACCGGTGGCGAAAGCGTTGGGCTGCGCGGTCGGGCTGACGTAGAGGCGCGGCATCGGCTGCCGGGCGTCGGCGGCCAACTCCCGGACCATCCGGTACAGCTCGGGGAACTGCGCCTCGGTGACCGGTTGCGCCCCCATCGAGCGCAGCGCGAGCTTGTCGGAGTAAAAGTAGGTGACGCCGTTCATGACCAGAGACACGAGGACGGCGATGACCAGGCCGCCGCTGCCGCCGAACCAGTAGCCCACCGCCAGGATCAGGGCGCTGAGCAGGCCAAGCAGCGCTGCGGTCTTCAGACGGTTGTGGTGCACGATGTCTCCTTCGGTGCACGGATCGCCGGGATCCGCTGACCGGTGTAACAACCCGGTACCCACCAACCATCCGTTACAACGCTGAGAGTTCACTGAGACCGAAGTCGCAGGTCAGGTCAACGGCCGGCCAGGTCGAGCACCAGTTGCGGGGCGACACCCAGCACCACGGCGGCCACCGTCGCCACCGCCAGCACCACCGCCACCACACCCACCACGGGTACGGCCGCAGCGCCCCCGACGTTCGGGGCGGCGAGGGGCGTCGGTGCCCACAGCGCGGCGGCCACCCGCAGGTAGTAGGCGAGGCCGATCACGGCGTTCAGCGCCACCACCAGCGCCAGCCACGCCGCGCCACCGTCCAACAGCGCCCGGACCACTGTCACCTTCGCGAACAGGCCGGCCAGCCCCGGCGGCAGACCGGCCAGACCCACCAGCGCGAGACCGAACGCCGCAGCCCGCCACGGATGCCGGCGGGCCGCGCCGCGCAGGTCGTCCACCGTGCCGCCGTCCGCGCCCGCCGGCCGCAGGGCCGTCAACCCGGCGAAGGCGGCAAGCTCCAACACCACGAAGAAGACGGCGTACGCCACGGCGGCCGCGTACGCGGCGGACCGCGCCTCGTCGGTGCGCCCGGCGGCCATCGCCAATGCTCCCAGCGGGGCGAGGATGTAGCCGGCCTGCGCGACTGACGACCAGGCGAGCAGCCGGACGGTCCGCCGCTGACGCAGCGCCACCAGGTTGCCCACGGTCATGGTGAGCACCGCGAGCACCGCGAGCACCGGGCCGGTCTGGTCGGCGGGCAACGCCCGCTGCACCACGGCGAGCAGGGCGATCAGGCCGCCCAGCTTCGACGCGGTGGACAGGTACGCGGCCACCGGCAGCGGCGCGCCGTCGTAGGTGGCCGGCGCCCAGGCGTGGAACGGCACCGCCGCCACCTTGAACGCCAACCCGACCAACAGCACCGCCACCGCGGCGCTGGTCAACGGCAGGTCCCGCAGCGCAGGCTGCTCGGCGAGCAAACCGCCGAGCCGGTCCAGGTGCAGCCCGCCGGTCACCGCGTACAGCAGCGCCGCGCCGAGCAGGGTCAGCGTCGTCGCCACCACGCTGACCACGAAGAAGGTCAACGCCGCCTCGGCGCTGGCGAGGCTCCCCCGACGCAGGCCGACCAGCACGTACAGCGGCAGGGTCAACGTCTCCAGGGCGACGATGAGCGTGATCAGGTCACCGGCCGCGCCGAGCACCACGCCGCCGGTCATCGAGCAGGCCAGCAGGAAGGCGTACTCCCCGACCGGTGACCGCCCGGCCCGCAGCGCGGGCACCGACAGCCCGAGCACACCCAGCGTCAGCAGTGCGACCACCGCGCCGACCAGTGCCGCGCGACCGCCGAAGATCCATGAGCAGTCGGCGCCCACGCAGAACGTGCGCCGCTCGGCACCCGCCCCGACCAGCGCGGAAGCGACGGCGGTGCCGAGCGCGCCGAGCGCGGCCACCGCGATGGTGGCCCGTGGCCGCGCCACGAGCAGGTCGGTGATGAGGACGAGCACGGCCGTGCCGGCGGCCAGGTAGGCCGGAAGCAGCGCGACGCTGTCCACACTCTGCACGACGTTCATGGCTTGACCACCCCGATGAGGGCGTCGACGGGGGCCTCGGCGACACCGAGGACCAGTGTCGGCGCCAGCCCGATGGCCAACGCGAGCAGCACCAGTGGCACCCAGGCGGTCAACTCCGCCCCGGCCAGGCCGGCGCCGACCTGCCCGACGGCGGGGCTCGGTCGGTTGTGGGTGACCTGGCGCAGCAACCGCAGGAAGTACGCGGCGGTGAGCGCCCCACCGACCGCCGCCAGCACCCCGAGGGTGGTCCAGAGCGGGCCGCCCACCTGCAGTGCGGCGACCACCGCGAACGCCTCACCCCAGAAGCCGGCCAACCCGGGCAGGCCCAGCGACGCGATCGCCGCGAACGCGAGCAGACCCGCCAACCGGGGCGCGGTCTCCCGCAGCCCGGACAGCTCCGCGAGCGCACCCGTGCCGGTACGGTCCTTCACCGCCCCGGCCAGGAAGAACAGCAGGCCGGTGATCACGCCGTGCGCGACGTTGCCGATCAACGCCGCCTGGATGCCGGTGGCGGTCAGCGTGGCGACGCCGAGCAGTACGAAACCCATGTGCCCCACGCTGGAGTACGCGATGAGCCGCTTCACGTCCGACTGGGCCAGGCAGACCAGCGAACCGATCAGGGTCGCGGCGACGGCCAGCACGCCGAGCACCGGCGCCGCCCAGCGGGCACCCTCCGGCGCCACCCCGACCGCGACCCGGATCAGACCGTACGTGCCCATCTTGAGCAGCACACCGGCCAACACGACACTGCCCACGGTGGGTGCCTGTGTGTGCGCGTCGGGCAGCCAGGAGTGCAGCGGCCACAGCGGGCTCTTCACCGCGAAAGCCAACGCCAACAGCGTGAACGCGGCCAACTGGGTGCCCCTGGACAACCCCGCCCCACCGGTCAGCGTCACCAGGTCGGCGGTGCCGGCGGCGGCGACCACGACGTACACGCCGACCAGCAGCAGCACCGACCCGAACAGTGTGTAGAGGGCGAACTTCCGGGCGGCCCGACGCCGGTCCGCGCCACCCCAGCCAGCGATGATCGCGTACATCGGCAGCAGGACGACCTCGAAGAAGAGGAAGAACAGCACCAGGTCCAGGGCGAGGAAGGTGCCCAGGATGCCCACCTCGACCACCAGCAGCAGCGCGACCAACGCCCGGCCGCTGCCGCCGCCGGGCACCCGCCACATCGTGTACGCGCAGCAGAGCAGCGTGAGTAGCGCCGTCAACACCACCAGCGGCCAGGAGATGCCGTCGACGCCGAGGTGGAAGCGCAACTCCAGGCCAGGCACCCACGGCAGATCCAGTTGGTGCCACGGGCGCACCGCCGGAGCGCCAGCCGACCAGGCGACCCAACCTCGACCGCCGAACACCAGCGGCACCGCCGCCAGCAGGGTCAACGCCGCTGCGATCGTGCCGACCAGGCGGGCTGCCCGGTCCCGGGGCGTTGCCGCCACCGCGACCGCGCCCAGCGCCGGCAGCGCCAGCACCGCGACCAGCAACCCCTGCCCGACACTCATCGGGTTCCTCCAATGACCGCAGCGGCCAGGCCGATGAGCAGCGCGCCGGCCAGCACACCGGCGGCGGCTCGGGGCAGCGCCGCGCGGTGCAGCGCGGCCAGCCCCGCACCCAGACCCGACGCGGCTCGGCCACTGCCCTCGACAGCACCGTCCACCAGCACCTCGTCACCGGTGCGCACGACACGGGCCAGTGCGCGCACGGGGCGTACGACAAGGGTGTGCTGGACGTCGTCGAGCCGGAACGCGCTGGCGAAGACCGGCCGCAGCGGACCCAGCGCGGCGGCCGGGTCGGCGGCCCGGTCACGACGCCAGCCCAGCGTCACCAGCCCGGCGCCGAGCAGCAGGAACGCGAGCGGCAGCAGCACCCCCGAACCCAGGTGGACCAGGCCGTCCTCGGAACCCGCCACCGGGACGGTGGGGAACCGCAGGCGGTCGGCGAACGCCCCGACGAACCCGGCCAGACCGAGCAGCGCGGCCGGCACGGCCAGCAGCACCACCGGCCAGCGCAGCACCGCCGGCGGGTCGTGCGGCCGAACCAGGGGCAGGCGCGCATCGCCGAAGAAGGCGCGCAGCAGCAGCCGGCCGGCGTACCAGGCGGTGACGGCAACGCCGATCAGCCCGGCGACCCAGACGATCCAGCCCACCCAGGACGGCGCCGGGCCGGTGCCCTCCAACGCCGCCGACTCGGCGACCGTCAGTACGCCGTCCTTGCTCCAGAAACCGGCCAACGGCGGCACTCCGGCCAGCGCACCCAGGCCCACCACAGTGCACCAGAACGTCACCGGCATGCTGCGCCGCAGCCCGCCCATCTCCGACATCAGGGTGGTGCCGACGGCGTGGATCACGACGCCGGCGGCGAGGAACAGCAGCGCCTTGAAGGCGGCATGGGTGAGCAGATGGAACAACGCGGCCGACGGTGAGCCGACCGCCAGCGCCCCGGTCATGTAGCCCAACTGGGACACTGTCGACCAGGCCAGCACGCGTTTGATGTCGTCCTGGGCGGTGGCGGCGAGCGCGCCGAGCAGCAGCGTGATCGCGCCGAGCACCCCCAGCACTGTCAGCGTCACCGGCGCAGCCGTGAACAGCGGGTAGAGCCGGGCCACCGCGTACACCCCGGCGGCGACCATCGTCGCGGCGTGGATCAGCGCGGAGATCGGGGTCGGACCGGCCATCGCGTCCGGCAGCCAGGTGTGCAGCGGGAACTGCGCGCTCTTGCCGGCCACACCGGCGAGCAGCAGCAGGCCTGCGGCGGTCAACGTCGCGCCGGAGTGGTCGTGGGCGAGCACGTCGGCGATCCGGAAGCTGCCCGTCGACACACCCAGCAGCGCGATGCCGAGCAGGAACCCGACGTCACCCACCCGGGTCACCAGGAACGCCTTCATGGCGGCGGCGGGCGCGCCGGCCAGTCGGCGGTCGTGGGCGATGAGCAGGTACGAGCAGAGGCCCATCACCTCCCAGCCGACCAACAACATGATCAGGTCGCCGGCGACCACCACCAGCAACATGGCACCGGTGAAGAGGCTGATCTGGGCGGCGTAGGGCGGGTAGCGGTGATCGACGTCGACATCGTCGTGCGGGCCGCGCCGCAGGTAGCCGATCGAGTAGACCTGCACGGCCAGGGCGACAGCGGTGACCGCCACCGCGACCAGCGCGGCGGCGCCGTCCAGCCGTACGCCGAGAGTCACCGCCAGCCCGCCGAAGTCGACCCAGGTGGCCGACGTCTCCGTCGGCCGGTCGACGGTGAGCAGCAGCGCGACGGCCAGCGCCAACGCGCCGGCCGCACCGGTCACGCCGAGCGTCACGGCCGCCGCCCGGGCCCGGTCGCCGCCGGTCGCGTTCTCGCGCCGGGAGGCGGCGGGGAGCAACAGGCCGAGCAGCCCGGCGACCAGCGGTACGGCGGGCAGCAGCGCCCCGAGCAGCCCGCTCACCGGCCCGCCTCCGAATCCAGGACGGCCGGCTCGCACCCACCGACCGGCGGCGACGGCTCGGTCAACGGCACGTCATCCACGGCGGCGGTCGCGCGCAGCCGGTAGAGCTGAAGGACGATCGCCAGCCCCACCCCGATCTCCGCGGCGGCGAGGACGATGACGAACAGGGCGAAGACCTGCCCCGAGTGCGGGAGCACGGCGCGGGCGGTGGTGTCCGCGGTGACCAGGATCAGGTTGACCGCGTTGAGCATCAACTCGACGGACATCAGCACCAGCACCGCGTTGCGGCGACGCAGCACGCCGTACACGCCGAGGCCGAACAGCAGCGCGGCGGTGACGTACGGGATGACCGGCCTCACCGGCGCCCCCCGGGCTCGCTGTCGACCAGGTCGGCTGCCCGGCCGTCGCCGGGCGGGCCGGCGCGGCCTGCCCGGCCGTCGCCGGGCGGGCCGGCGCGGCCGATGTCCGGCCGGGACAGCACGATCGCGCCCACCAGGGCGGAGAGCAGCAGCACCGAGAGCACCTCGAACGGCAACACCCAGGACTGGAAGATCTGCTCACCCAGCCGCTCGGCGGTGCCGGCGGGCGGCAGCGTGACGGTGCTCCAGCGGTACGCGTCGACCAGCAGGACGGTCAGCCCCAGCCCGGCGCCGCCACCGATCAGCGCGGCCGGCCAGCCGGGCCGGTCCAGGTCGTCGGAGGCGCCGATCGGAGCCCGGGTCAGCATCACCGCGAACAGCAGCAGGACCACCACCGCGCCCACATAGATCAGCACCTGCACCCAGGCCACCAACTCGGCGCTGAGCACCAGGAAGTCACCGGCCAACGCGCCCAGGCACACCACCAGGTAGAGCCCGGCCCGGACGAGGTGTTTCGTGGTCACCACCAGCACGCCGGCGCCGACCGCCACCGCACCGAGGGCGAGCAGCAGCACATCCGCGCCGGTCACCGGGCCGCCCCTGCAGCTCGGGCGGTCACGACGCCGGGTCCTGGTCGGCGTCGGGGCGTACCGCTGGCGGAGCGGGACGTGCGGCGGCGGCCTTGCGCGCGGCGGAGGTCTCCTCCTTGGCCGGCTCGCCGTTCGGGTCGTGCGCGGGCGGCGGCGGAACGGTGGCCATCCACTGACCGAGGTGGTCCTTGTCGTGCAGCAGGTCCTTGATGTCGTACTCGGCGTACTCGAACTCCGGCGACCAGTAGAGCGCGTCGAACGGGCAGACCTCGATGCAGATGCCGCAGTACATGCAGAGCGAGAAGTCGATGTCGAACTTGTCGAGCACGTTGCGCTGGCGGGGGCGGGCGGCGCCGGGCACCGCCACCTCCTCCTTGTGCGAGTCGATGTAGATGCACCAGTCCGGACACTCGCGGGCGCAGAGCATGCAGACCGTGCAGTTCTCCTCGGACAACGCGATCACACCGCGCGAGCGCGGCGGCAGGTCGGGAGCGGTGTCCGGGTACTGCTGGGTGGTCGAACGGCTGGTCATCGTCTTGAGGGTGACCGCCAGCCCCTTCACCAGGCCCGCGCCGGGAAGGCCGCGTTCGCTGGTGTCACCACGCTCGCTGGGGTCGCTCATGTCGACCATCCTGCCCTGTGGCCCCGGCGCGCGCGACCACCACCCACAGGTCCACGAACGGAGGGCTCACCCGAGGAGCACGGTCAGCTGCGGATCAACCGGATCACGCCCCGGGTCCGCCGACGGCTGCCGGTGGGAGCATCTCGACACCGAGTTGTTGCAGCAGTTGGAACAGCTCGTTGCAGCTCCACACCTCGACGATCCGGCCCGCCGGGTCGAAGCGCAGGAACGTCGCCCCCGAGTAGCTGACCACCTGCCCGGTCGGCGGCACCGGCCCGAACTGCCCGACGTGGGTGCCGGCGGCCCGCCAGTGCACGGCCACCCGCTCACCGGCCGCGACCACGTCGACGATCTTGTAGCGCAGGTCGGGGAAGGCCGCGCGGCGCTCGCGATGCCAGGCCAACGTCGCCTCCGGGCCGGTGCCGCCCAGCCCCGGGCATTCCTCGGCCACCAACTCGTACGCCGACTCCTCTCGGCGGGCGTTCCACACATCGGTGATGAACCGCCGGGCCGCCGCCTCCACATCCGTCATGCCGGCGAGGGTATCCGGGCTCACCGCGTCGATCGGTCGGAGATCGGTAAGGATGGGGTGCAGGGCAGCAACACGACCGGGAGGCTGACGTGGGCGAGGAAAAAGGCGGCAAGTACGTCGAGCCGGGCGGCGAATTCACCCGCGACCAGCGGTACATCGCCACCCGGATCACCGAGGACGGGCGCGACGGATACCCGGTCGAGCCGGGCCGGTACCGGCTGGCGGTCAGCCGGGCCTGCCCGTGGGCCAACCGGCTGATCATCGTGCGGCGGTTGCTCGGCCTGGAGGACGCCATCTCGATGGCGGTCGCCGGCCCGACCCACGACGCCCGGAGCTGGACCTTCGACCTCGACCCGGACGGGCGGGACCCGGTGCTCGGCATCGAGCGCATCCAGGAGGCGTACTTCAAGCGCTTCCCCGGCTACGAGCGCGGCATCACCGTGCCGGCGATCGTGGACGTGCCGACCGGGCAGGTGGTGACCAACGACTACGCGCAGATGAGCCTGGACCTGTCCACGCAGTGGGGGGCGTACCACCGCGAGGGTGCCCCGCAGCTCTACCCCGAGCACCTGCGGGAGCAGATCGACGAGGTCAACGCCGTGGTGTTCCGGGACGTCAACAACGGCGTCTACCGGTGCGGGTTCGCCGGCAGCCAGGAGGCGTACGACAAGGCGTACCACCAGCTCTTCGACCGGCTGGACTGGCTCACCGAGCGGTTGACCGACCAGCGTTACCTGGTCGGCGACACCATCACCGAAGCCGACGTGCGGCTGTTCACCACGCTGGTCCGCTTCGACCCGGTCTACCACGGCCACTTCAAGTGCAACCGGCAGAAGCTGAGTGAGATGCCGGTGCTGTGGGCGTACGCCCGGGACCTGTTCCAGACCCCCGGGTTCGGCGACACCATCGACTTCGACCACATCAAGCGGCACTACTACGAGGTGCACCGCGACATCAACCCGACCGGCATCGTTCCGCTCGGCCCCGACCTGTCCAACTGGCTCACCCCGCACGGCCGGGAAACGCTCGGTGGCCGCCCCTTCGGCGACGGCACCCCGCCACCACCCCCGGCCGAGCCGGTGGACCCCGCGCACACCCCGCTGCGCTGAGCGGCCCACCTCGCCGCCCGGCTCGTCGCTCGTCGCCCCGGCTCGTCGTCAAGATCCGCGCAACATCAGGGATGTTGGTGTCTCCCGCCTGCCGGAGGCAGCAACATCGGGGAAGTTGCGCGGATCTTCGGCGGTCGGGGGTCGGGCGTGGGGCGTGGGGTCGTCAGGCGTGGGACGTGAGGGCGGCCGGGCTCGCCAGTCTTGGGCCTGGGCGGGGATTGGGCTAAGGACGCTTTCGAGCTGAATCGTTTGTGACATCGGGCGGTATCTCGGCCGCCGCAGCCGCAGCCGCAGCCGCAGCGAACGATTCGTCTACGACATCAGCTCGAAAGCGGCTCTCGGGACCACCTCAGAGCGCCGCGTCGAGCGATCCGGCCCGACTCGCGCAGGATGATCGCGCTCGATCACTGATGTAGTGGTTGTCCGCGCCGACCGACACCACTGCAACCAGGATCGAGCGCGATCACCCGGCGCGCGAGGGCCGGGCAGTGCCGCGCGGAGACCAGGCACTGCCGCGCTAGGTCAGAGGGCGATGCGGACGGCCGCGGTGAGGACCAGCTGAGCCAGGGACGCGGGGACCAGCACCAGCCAGCAGAGGCGTTGCAGCTGGTCCTCGCGGAGCCGGGGGTAGGACACCCGGAGCCAGATGATCACGAAGGAGACCGCGAAGATCTTGAGTAGCGTCCACAGCCAGCCGAGCTGGTCATCGGCGAACGGGCCCTGCCAACCGCCGAGGAACAGCACAGTGGTCAGCGCGGCGATCACCACGATGCCGACGTACTCGGCGAGCAGGAAGAACGCGAACCGCAGACCGGTGTACTCGGTCATGTAGCCGAAGACCAGCTCCGAGTCGGCCACCGGCATGTCGAACGGCGGCCGACGGATCTCGGCCAGCCCGGCGACGAAGAAAATGATCATCGCGGGTGCCTGCCAGAGCAGCCACCACGGCTGCCAGGCCTCGACGATTCCCGACAGGCTGAGCGTGCCGGCGGCCATCGCCACCGACGCGGCGGCCAGCACCAGCGGCAGCTCGTAACCGAGCAACTGGGCCGCCCCGCGCAGGCCGCCGAGCAGGCTGTACTTGTTGGCCGACGCCCACGCCGACATCAGCACCGCCACCACACCGACGCCGACCACCGCCAGCACGAAGAAGAGGCCGATGTCCAACGGTTGCCCGACCAGGTCGTCCGGGCCGAGCGGAATGACCAGCAGCACGAGCAGGTAGGGCACCAGGGCCACCGCCGGCGCCAGCCGGAACACCGCCCGGTCCGCCTCGCGCGGCGTGATGTCCTCCTTCTGCACGAACTTGACCCCGTCGGCCACGAGCTGCGCCCAACCGTGGAAGCCGCCCGCGTACATCGGGCCGAGCCGGCCCTGCATGTGCGCCATCACCTTGTGCTCGGCCTGGCCGACGAGCAACGGCAGGGTGAGGAACGCGACCACCACGCCGCCGATCCGGAGCACCAACTCCACCCAGAGCGGCATCAGGGCGTACCCCCGTCGTGGTCGCTGCGGTCGGCGGGAGCCGGGGCGTCGGCGGTGCCGGCAGGCCGGGGAGTACGCGCCGGACGGGCCCCCGGGGCGGGCCGGGCCGGGCGCTCACCGGCCGGTCTGGCCGGGGTGCCGCCACGCGGGCCCTCCCCCACACCACCGGCGCCAGCCGGGGTGGGCGTGGGCCCCCACTCGCCCGGAGCGGGAACGCCCGGCGGACGGATCGGTCGGCGTCCTCCGCCGGCCTCGGACTCGCCCGGTTCCTTCGCACCCGGCCACGGTTTCGCCACCCGGGAAGCGAGCACGAACTCCTTACGCAGCGGATGCCCCTCGAACTCCGGGGGCAACAGCAGCGGCAGCAACTCCCCGTGGCCCGCGAAGTCGATGCCGAACATCTCGTGCGTCTCCCGCTCGTGCCAGGCGGCACCGGGGTAGACGTCGACCACCGAGTCGACGGTGGGTGCGTCGCGCGGCACCCGGGTACGCAGCAGCACCCCGTGGCGCAGTCGGCTCGACCAGAGGTGCGCCACCACGTCGAAGCCGTCGGCCAACTCGTCGACGGCGGAGAGCCAGTCGAAGAAGTCGCAGGCCAGCTCAGTGTCGTCACGGGCGGCGGACACCGCGGCCAGCCAGCTCGCCGGAGGTACGTCGACGGTGGCCCGGGCGAACCGTTGCCCGCCGGAGACCGACGGGGTCACCGCGACCGGCGCGAGCAGCGCGACCAGTCGAGCGCCGACCTCTTCGGGAGTCATGCCGCTGATCCTAGTGCCGGCCGGGCCCGCACCTGCCCGCCGCCGACGCCAGCCGATCTCGCGGCTTTGGACGCGGTGCACGTCCCGGCGGGGAAAGATGAGGGCGTGCGCGCTGTGACGGTGAGACCCGGGGTCGCCAACTCGCTGAGCCTCGTCGAGGATCAGCCGGAACCGCCTGCCGAGGAGGGCGCTGTCCTCGTGGAGGCGCTGGCGGTGGGGATCTGCGGCACCGACCACGAGATCATCGCCGGGGAGTACGGCGATGCGCCGCCGGGCGCGGACCGCCTGATCATCGGGCACGAGTCACTGGGACGGGTGATCGAGGACCCGAGCGGAACCGTGCAACCCGGCGACCTGGTGGCCGGGATCGTCCGGCATCCCGACCCGGTGCCCTGCCCGAACTGCGCGGTCGGCGAGTGGGACATGTGTCGCAACGGCCAGTACACCGAGCACGGCATCAAGGCGCTACCCGGGTTCGCCCGCGACAGGTGGCGGATCGAACCCCAGTTCGCGGTCAAGCTCGACCCGGCGCTGGCCCAGGTCGGGGTGCTGCTGGAGCCGACAAGTGTGGTGGCGAAGGCGTGGGACCACATCGAGCGGATCGGGCACCGGGCCGAGTGGCAGCCGCAGACCGTCCTGGTCACCGGGGCCGGGCCGATCGGGTTGCTGGCCGCGTTGCTCGGCACCCAACGTGGGCTCGCCGTGCACGTGCTGGACCGGGCCACCGATGGGCCGAAGCCGGAGCTGGTCGCCGGGCTCGGCGCCACCTACCACGCGGTGCCGGTCAACGACCTGCCCTTCGAACCGGACGTGGTGATCGAGTGCACCGGCGCGCCCACAGTGGTGCTCGACGTCATGTGCAAGGCGGGCCCGACCGGGATCGTCTGCCTGGCCGGGGTGTCCAGCGGTGGTCGGATCATCGACTTCGACGCCGGGGCGCTCAACCGGTCCCTGGTGCTGGAGAACAACGTGGTGTTCGGCTCGGTGAACGCGAACCGGCGGCACTGGAACATGGCCGCGCAGGCGCTCGCCCGCGCCGACCAGGTCTGGCTCGAGTCACTGATCACCCGGCGGGTGCCGGTGAACCGGTACGCCGACGCGTACACCCCCGGGCCGGACGACATCAAGGTGGTGCTGGAGTTCGCCTCCTGAGCGACGCCGCGCCCGATCAGATGCCCGGCAGGCGCCCGTTGCGGAACAGGTCGACGAAGAGCTGGTGGTCCTGGCGGGCACGCACCCCGTACGCGTGCGCGAAGTCCACCAGGTGGTCGACGAAGCCCGCCTCGTCGGCGTCCACCGCCGCGACGATGGCCTCCTCGGTGGAGTAGTCCACCAGGTCGTGGCTGGACTCGTCGTCGGCCACCGAGTGCATCCGGGCCACCGCCCGACCCAGGTCGACGAGCACCCCGGTCAGTTCCTCCGGCTCGTTCACGTCCGACCAGTCCAGGTCGGCGGCGTACGGGGAGACCTCGGCGACGAGCTGACCGGCCCCGTTCAGCTCGGTGAAGCCCAACCACGGGTCGGCGTGCGCCTGCAACGCCCGCTGCGACTCGGCGGTCCGGTGCCCCTGGTGCTGGAAGTAGCCGCGGACCGACTCGTCGGTGACGTACCGCGCCACGGCCGGGACCTGCGCCTGCTTCATGTAGATGACGACGTCGTTCTCCAGCGCCTGGGTGTGCCCCTCCAGCAGCAGGTTGTACGACGGCAGCCCGGCCGAGCCGATGCCCACCCCCTTGCGCAGCACCACGTCCTTGATCCGGGCCGCCACCGGGCGGAGCTGCGTCGAGGCGGCCGGCAGGGTGCCCAAATAGTCGTGGAAGGCGGCGCTGACCAGGTCCCGGGTGGCGGCGTCGATCTCGAAGACCCCGTCGCCGATGGAGAAGCGTCGCTCGTAGTTGTCGATGGTGGTCTGCGCGGCGAGCAGGTCGACGCGGGTGTTGAGCCGGGCCCGCTGCAGCACCCGGCGCAGCACCCCGTCGGCGTTGTCCAGCGTGATCGAACCGATCGCGTCGTCACCGCCGGCGGCGATGGCCCGCAGTTCGGTCAGGTACGACCTGGCGAAGCCGGCCACCAACTCCCCGATCGCGGTGTCGGAGAGCGCCTTGCCGTAGCCGAGCAGCGCCACGCTGGCCGCCAGCCGGCGCAGGTCCCAGGTGAACGGCCCGACGTACGCCTCGTCGAAGTCGTTGACGTTGAACACCAGCTGCCCGGAGGCGTTCATGTAGGTGCCGAAGTTCTCCGCGTGCAGGTCACCGTGGATCCACACCCGGCTGGTCCGCTCGTCGAGATACCTGTCATCGGCGAAGTCGCCGAGCTGGTCGGCGTAGAACAGCGCGGCGCTGCCCCGGTAGAACGCGAACGGCGAAGCCGCCATCTTGCGGAACTTGCGGCGGAAGGCGGCCGGGTCGATCGCCATCGACGCGCCGAACTCCTCGGTGAGCACGTCGACGATGTGGGCGGAGCGCTGGTCAGCTGAGCTGCTCATACTGCGCAGGCTAGTGCGGCGGGTCCACAACGGGGTGGCGAACGACCCGGCCATCGATGATGCTGTCTGGGTCACGGAGCGGGGGCCCGGATTCCACGGTTACGTCCGTCGATCGTGTCGTCGCCACGGGCGGCGGCAGGTCCCCTCGCCGGGCGTCGACCTTGGAGGACCAGATACATGTACCGAAAAACGGGGACCCTGCTCACCGCCGCACTGCTCGGCCTGACCGCGACGATCGGCTGGGCCGTACCGGCCACGGCCGCACCGGCCGCGGCGGATGCGCCCACCTTCTCGCTGAGCCGGCTGGTGCTCGAACCGACCGAACGCGGCTACCGGGGCAGCCTTCGGGTGACGATCACCAACAACAGCGACAGCACCCAGGGCTTCTACTTCCAGATCCGGGAGGCGGTGGCGGGCTCATTCTCCGGGGGTGCGGAGTCACGCTGCGAATCCGACGGCGTGGAGGAAGGGCTGTTGGTCCGCACCTGCGCCCTGCCGCGTGGCAACGACCTGGCCCCGGGTGAGTCCCGCCGGGCAACTGTCGAATTCCAGGTGCTGACCACCCCCCGGAGCTACCCGATGATCGCGGCGGGCGGCCTGGTCACCGCCTACTCGTACGAAACCGGATCGCTGGGCACCGTTCCGTTCAGCGCGCAGTTCCGCTCCCTCGACGGCAAGCTCGCCCGCCCGCAGACGTACGTGCAGGACACCCAGGCGAACGCGTCCGTCCAGGTGATCGGGCCGGTGACCGACGGCCCCGAGAACACCCGGCGGGTGCCGCTCCGGGTCCGGTACGCCGGTGACGCCCGCCAGCTCGGCAACTCACTCACCGCCGCACAGCTGCCCGCCGGGTCGATGATCCTCTTCACCGAACCTTTCGACGGCCCGGTGTACGGCTCCCAGGCTTTCGTGCCGGGCGGGCTGCTGATGCAGGGTGAGGAGCGAGACGTGGCGCTGTTCATCAGCCGACCGACCGACCCGGCGGACGAGTCGACCCCGATCACCGTGGCGCTGGCCACCCACTACTGGAACGAGACGGTGCCAGACGTCGACCCGAGCGACAACACCGTCACGTTCAACCTGGCCGTGGCAGCCAGCTGACCTGACGGTGCGACGGTCGGCCGCCGCCCGGACCAGTTCCGGGTGGTGGCTGACCGCCGTCAGCTCCCGGCGGGTGGGCGTACCGGGGCGGCGGTGAGCGAGTCGACCGAGCGCGGTGCGGCGGCCTCGCGGGGCGGGGCGTCCAGCGGCGCGGCCAGCACGTCCCGCTGCGGCACACCCCCGATGCCGGACTGCTCGGCGGCGATCTTCTCCTGCAGGCGCAGGATGCCGTGCAGGAGCGCCTCCGGCCGGGGCGGGCAGCCGGGCACGTACACGTCGACCGGGATGATCTGGTCGACACCCTTGGTCACCGAGTACGAGTCCCAGTAGGGGCCGCCGCAGTTGGAGCAGGCGCCGAACGAGATGACGTACTTCGGCTCGGGCATCTGGTCGTAGAGCCGCTTGATCGCCGGCGCCATCTTGTCGGTCACCGTGCCGGAGACCACCATCAGGTCGGCTTGGCGGGGGCCGTGGGCGAACGGGATCACGCCGAGCCGGATGAAGTCGTGCCGACCCATGCTGGTGGCGATGAACTCGATCGCGCAGCAGGCCAGACCGAAGTTGAACACCCAGAGCGAGTAGCGGCGCCCCCAGTTCAGCACGAACCGGATCGGCTCACCGAGCACTGCCGGCAGCTGCACGACCGCCTCCCTCCTACCCCCGTCGAACAGTCAATCACAGCTCCGGCGGGTACCCGTTGGGGCCGGTCACGATCCCTTGGTTCGCACAGCCCCGCAGCCTGTCACGCACCTGACAACCCGACGGGCGCGAGGCCTGCAACCGTTGCGGGGCCCGTCGGGTGTCTTGCTCGCATCACCGCCACCGGAGCCATGGGGCGGTACTACGGGGAACGGGGAGACACGAATGACCAGAACCATCACCCGCCGGCTGCTGGCCGGTGTCCTGGGCGCGGGGGTCGCGCTGACCGGTCTGTCGGGGCCGGCGGTCGCCGGCCCGGGCGACACGGCGGTCTCGGTCGGCCGGCTGGTGCTCGAGCCGACCGACCGGGGGTACGTGGGCAGCCTTCCGGTGACAGTCAACTACCGCGGCCACGACGCGGCGTACCTCAATCTGGCGGTCACCGAACCGGTCCCTGGCGCCTTCGACGGGCTCGACCCCGCCGATCCCTGCAATTTCGGGGTGCCACAGCCGGCCCGGACGATCTACTGCGGCGTGCCGGGCGGCGCGTTGCAACCGGGTGAGCGGCGAACGTTCACCGTTGACTTCCGGGTGCTCACCACCACCCGGCCGTACGCGATGGTCACCCCCGGTGGAAAGGTCGCCATCGAGACCGGAGACCGGAACCCCGCGAACGACACGGCAGCCTTCTCCGCGCTGTTCCGCTCGACGACGGGCTCACTGCGCGCCCCCCGCCCGTACGTGCGGGACACCATCGCGGACGCGGCCGTGAGCGCCGGCTCCGCCACCATGACGCGGCAGGAGGACGGCAGCTGGTTCGGGCGGGTGCCGATCACCGTCCGGGTCGCGGGCGACGCGGCACACGACGCGTACTGGCTCGCTCCGACTCTGCCACGTGGGGTCGATATCGGTGGCACCGAACCCGCGGACGTCTGCACGGCGCACTGCATGGTGGCCGGCGGGAAATTCATGCCCGGTGAGGAGCGAACGATAGCCCTGCTGATCTGGGCACCCGCCGAGGTGTCTCCCGGTGACCTCGGCACCGGTTCGGTGCAGCTGTACGGCAACTTTGGTTGGAGCGGCCAGCTGCCCGACGTCGACCCGGCCGACAACATCGCCACCTTCGCCGTCACCGCCGGCTGACCGAATGTCCTCGATGGAGGCGCGGCCGCAGGGGTTCCTGCGGCCGCGCACCCCCGCCGCACCCGATCCGGTGACGGCTCCCGCGCTTCTGCACATCGAAGTGAGCGGAGCGGTCCCGCACGACGATGGTCCCCGCTTCGACGAGGTCTACCGGCGTCACTTCCAGCCACTGGTGGTGCAGCTGTACGCGTTCGTCGGGGACATGAACGAGGCACAGGACCTGGTGCAGGAGGCGTTCAGCCGGGCCTGGCCCCGCTGGGACCGAATCTCCCGCTACGACGACCCGGTGGCCTGGATCCGTCGGGTCGCCTGGAACGTCGCGGTCAGCCGGTGGCGTCGCCTGCGCACCGCCCGGCTGTTCAGCCTCCGTCAGCGGGTGGAGGTGGTCAACGGGCCCGGTCCGGATCGGGTGGCACTCACCGCCGCGCTGGTGACCCTGCCGGCGAACCAACGGCGCGCGGTGGTTCTGCACTACCTGGCCGAGCTGACCGTCAGTGAGATCGCCGAGGACTGCGGGGTGGCGGCCGGCACTGTCAAGTCCTGGCTGCACCGGGCCCGGGCCACGCTGGCCGATCGTCTGGCCGAGCAGGAGTCCGGACTCTCGAGCCGACAACCCGCGACCGTCGACGGCGGCCCGACCGGAAGGAGGGCGGACTAGATGGAGCAGCGCAACGAGCGAGCTGATTGGCTGGCGGCTGCCTTCGACGAGCTGAGCATCGCCGGCTTCCAGCAGGTCGACGAGCCTGATCCGGACGTGCCGCGTCGGCGGGCGTACCGCCGGCTTCGCAACCGGCTCGTGTCGTCGGGGATCGCCGCGGCGGTGCTCGTCGCGGTCGGCGGGGTGAGTCTGGTTCGGCCCGTGGCCGCTCCGCCGCCCACCGATGTCATCGCCCCCTCGCCGGTCACCGATTTTCCCTCGGTCCAGATGGAGAGTCTGGCAGCCGGTCCCACCAGCCAGTCGCCCACGTCCCTGCCGAGCGGTCCGTCGACGCCGACCGCGACGCCCTCCGCCAGCCCTCCGACCGATCGGCCAACCAGTTCCCGCCCCACGCCCAGGCCGAAGCCGACGCCGACCCCTACCCGGTACGTCGACCTGTTGATCAGCGCCCCGCGCTCCCTCACTCTGGAGCCGTCCGACACCGCCTACACCGGAACGCTCGACGTCACGATGGGCAACGCCGCCACCCGGTCGTACGACGCCGGGGACCTGATCGTGGTGCTTCCCGTCGAGGCGACGATCAGTCTGAAGGGCACGAACATCGGCGGTTGCTTCCACCAGGGCCAGACCGACGACCTCAAGACGATGACCTGTACCGGCGACGGGCCGATTCCCCTCGGCGGCACCCGCTCCTACCAGATCGCCGTCACGGTGAACATCGCCCCGGGCGGGCCGGCCCGGACCCTCACCGGTTTCGCGCTTACCGTGCGGGCCAACGTGGGCGGAAAGTTCCCGGCCGACCGTTCGCCCGGCGACAACACCGCAGCTACCACCTTGCAGCTGCCCGCCAGTTGAGCGCCCGCGCCACCGGATCCGTCTCCATCGAGCGGGAGGCTCCGGTCGCCGGCCGCCACGTACGTCACGGGGGCGTACGTGGCGGCCGGCGCTCCGGTCACCAGGTGGGGCGTTGCAGCAGCCCGACGAACTCCACCAACAGCCGCTCGCGCAGCGCCGGGGGCGCGGCGTCGAGCAGCGTGTTCACCACCGCCATCCGCTCGGGCAGCGGCGCACCGTCGGTCTCGCCGCCCATGCCCAGCCCGGCGGCGAGACCCGCGACCAGCTCCGGGGTGAGCGCGTCCGGGGTCAACGACGTCGCCAGCGCCGTCAGTTCGGGCGGGAGTGCGACCGGGCCGGCCGCCTGGGCGGCGGCCACCGCCTCGGCCAGGTCCGGCCCGAACTCGGCCACCCGGGGCGCGACCGCCGCGGTCACCGTGAGGTGCACGCTGGCGGGCAGACCGGCGTACGACAGCTGGGGTTGGGTGTGCCAGCCCCGCGCGGTCAGCTCGTCGACCAGCACGAACAGGTCGGGGCCGTCTTCGGTGGCGGTGAAGCAGACCACTGTCGACTCCGGTTCGGCCATCAGCCGCAACCCGTCGACGGCGCGGACCGCGTCGGCCAGCCCGGCGACCGCGTCCCGGGTGACGCCGGCCAGCCGCAGGTAGCCGTCGTCGCCGAGGTGCCGCACCGTGGCGTACGCGGCGGCGATCGGGCCGCCCGAGCGGGTGGACGCGATCACCGGGTTGATCATCGTGTAGCCGGGCCAGTCGGCGTACGCGAAGTACTGCGGGGCGCGCAGCGTGGCGTCCCGGTGCAGCAGCACCGACACCCCCTTCGGCGCGTACGCGTACTTGTGCAGGTCGACCGAGATGGAGGTGACCCCGGGCACCGCGAAGTCGAACGGCGGCACCGGCTCCCCGAGGCGACGCAGGTACGGCAGGGTCCAACCTCCGAAGCAGGCATCCACGTGGCAGCGCACCCCGGCGTCGGCGGCGGCGGCAGCGATCTGCGCGACCGGGTCGATCACCCCGTGCGCGTACGACGGCGCGGAGCAGGCGACCAGCACCGTCTCCGGGCGGATGGCGGCGGCCATCGCGGCCGGGTCGGGACGCAGCGTCTGCGGGGAGACCGGCACGACGTCCAGCGCCACCCGCAGGTAGTGCGCCGCCTTGGCGAAGGCCGCGTGTGCGCTCGACGGCACCACGATCCGGGGTTCGGCGATCTCCGGGTGGGCGTCGCGGGCGGTCTTGACGGCGAGGATCAGCGACTCGGTGCCGCCGCTGGTGACGCTGCCGACGACGTCGGGGGCGGTGCTGCCCGGGCCAGCGCCCAGCACCCGGCCGGCGGCGGCGACCAGCGCGTTCTCCATCGCCAGCAGGGATGGGAACGCGGTCGGGTCCAACCCGTTGACGTGGGCGCTCTCCCGGTGGGCGGCGGCGGCCAGTTCGTCCAACCCCGGTACCGCCGGGTCGTAGACGTACGCGAAGAGCCGTCCCCCGTGGGTGGGCCGGTCGGCGCCGCGCAGTTGCCGGACCTCGGCGAGCGCGACCTCGGCGGGTACCCCGGTGGCGGAGAGCGCCCCGGCCTCAACCCTGTTCTCGTCGATCATGGAGTCATGGTGCCCTTCTGGTGACGGTCAACGGCCTTGTCGCCCAGCCCAACTCCATGACCGACCAGGTCGCTGTGGGCGGTGAGGGTGTACTGGCGGAGCAGGAGGACCGGCGGGGCGATCAGCAGGGCCGGGATCAGCGTGAAGCCGAGCAGGACGCCCAGCCTCGCCGTGTCGGACTGGGCGGCCGCCGAGCCGGTGTCGGAGGACACGTAGCCGGACAGTTGCAGCACCAGTCCGTAGATGCCGGGGCCGAGCGCCAGGCCGAAGGTCTCCCCGGCGGTCCACAGCCCGGTGAAGACGCCCGCCTGTCGTCGACCGGTGCGCGCCGTCTCGTGGGCGATGCAGTCCGGCAACATCGCCAGCGCGAAGACCTGCTGGCCGGCGTACCCCACGCCGATCAGCGCGACCACCAGATAGACGGCGACCGGCGGCAGCACCGGCGCGGCGACCAGTGTGAACGCGCCGACGGCGAGGATCAGCGAGGCGACGACCAGCGCGGTCCGTTTGCCCAGCCGGGCACCGACCCGGGTCCAGATCGGCATCACCAGCAGCGCCGGCCCGACGAAACAGACGAACAGCAGGGTCGGCCCGCTCTTGTCGTCGCGCAGGATCTGCCCGGCGAAGTAGTTGACCCCGGCCAGGATCGTCGCCACCCCGGCGGACTGCACCACGAAGCAGATCAGCAGCGCCCGGAACGGGCGGTTGGCACCAGCCACGGCGAGTTGGGCGCGCAGGGTCGGCTCGCTCTCCCCCACCGTGCCGGTGGGTGCGGACCGGGTGCCCAGGAACGCGCCGAGGGCGCCGAGGGCGATCAGCGCCGCCACGAACAGGCCCATCCAGCGGTGCCCGGCGACGCCGTCGCCGCCGGCGCCCACCACCAGCGGCGCGACCGCGCCGGAGACCAGGATGGCCAGTGCCAGCACCGCGATCCGCCAGGTCATCAACCGGGTGCGCTCGGCGTAGTCGTCGGTCAGCTCCGCCGGCATCGCCACGTACGGCACCTGGAAGAAGGCGAACGCGGTGGCGGTGGCGAGGAAGGCGAACGCCACGTACGCCGCGGCGGCCGAGCCGTTACCGAAGGGCGCGGCGAAGATCGACGCGAACAGGACGGCGAGCGCGAGGCCGGCGACGAGCAGGTACGGGCGGCGGGCGCCCCACCGCGACCGGGTGCGGTCGGAGATCCGCCCGGCGACCGGGTTGACCAGCACGTCCCAGGCCTTGGGCAGCAACACCAGCAGGGCGGCCAGCCCGGCGGCCACGCCCAGGGTGTCGGTCAGGTACGGCAGCAGCAACAGACCGGGCACGGTGCCGAACGCGCCGGTGGCCAGTGAACCGAGCGCGTAGCCGGCGTGCACCGAGCGGGGCAGCGAGCCGGTGGCTGACGAGCCGGCGCCCGGCGGCGTTTTCATGGGGCTGAATGTTACTCACGTTATTTCGAGGCCTGACCAACCTGCCGGCCCTGGTGCGCACAGCCGAACAGTCAGGTTGGCGGCAGCACGGGCCCGCAACCGCCGTCACTGTTTCGGAGTGTTACCGGTGCCCAGGGCGGACCAGCCCGGCGGTGACGGGGAGGGACAGTGGCAGCAACGATGGGAGCCCGGGCCAATGAGCCACCGGCGGCCTGGACAGCCGGTGCGGCGGTCGCGGCGACGATCACCTTCGACGACTTCTACCACGCACACTTCGGCAGCGTGACCGCGCAACTCAGTGCGTACACCGGGGATCTGGGGCACGCGCAGGACCTGGCCCAGGAGGCGTTCTGCCGAGCGCTGGCCCGCTGGGACCGCCTGGTCCGGTACGACGACCCGGTGGCCTGGGTCCGGCAGGTCGCCTGGAACCTGGCCCGCAGCCGATGGCGACGCCTGCGTACCGCCCGCAACCACCTGCTGCGGCAGCGCCGCGCCGAGGCGGAGGTGGCCGGCCCGAACCCCGACCGGGTGGCGATCGACACGGCGCTGGCGCAGCTGCCCGCCAACCACCGCCGAGCGGTCATCCTGCACTACCTGGCCGACCTCCCGGTCAGCCAGATCGCCGCCCAGGAAGGGGTGGCCGAGGGCACCGTGAAGTCCTGGTTGCACCGTGGCCGGGCCGCCCTGGCCGGGCTGCTCGACGAGAACACCGAGGGGGTGTGCGATGTCTGACCTCGACCCGCGACTGCGCGAGCGGTTCACCGCGTACCGCAACGATGTGGTCACCCACGTCACCGGCCCCGGCCCCGACCAGGCCCGGCACGTCCTGCGCCGACGCCGACGGATGACGGCGGCGGCGGTGGCCGCGGCGGCGGTCGTCCTGGTGGTGGCCCCCGTCGTCGCCAACGCCGCACTGCGCGACGCCCAGAACACGCCGGTGCCGGCGGAATCGGTCCAACCCACCACCACCCCGTCGACCTCGGCACCGCCGACGCCACCGCCGACCGGCTCGGCGACGCCGAGCGCCGAAGCCCCGGCCGGCCCGGACGGGCGGATCAGCCGGGCCCAGCTGCTCGCGGCCCGGATCGACCTGCCGAGCTGGCCGTCGGACCTCGCGGCGGGCGGCTGCGCCACCTCGAACGTGCGGCTGCGGACCGACACGACGAAGACCTACGTGTCGACGCTGACCGACGACGCGTTCGAGCACGGTGACCTCGATGGTGACGGGGCGGACGAAACCGTCGCCATCGTCGCCTGCCGGTACGGCGAGGCGTCGGCCAAGCAGGTGGTGGCCTTCGACCGGGACCGGGAGGGTCGGATCGTGACGGTGGGCCGGGTGGTCCGGACCGGTGACGGGTTCGACGACATTCTCGGCATGGAGACCACCCCGGCCGGGTCGGTCGAGGTGCGGGTGGCCGACATCGTGCCGTGCTGCGGCACCCCCGAGTACCTGCGGCGCGATCAGGTACGGACGTACCGGTGGAACGGGCAGCGGTTCAGCCAGACGAACGGCCCCACGACGTTCGGCAGGGACCCCCGGCTCACCGATCTACGGGTGACCATGACCCACCAGCTCGAAGACGGTGCGGGAGCGGACAGTCGACGCCGACTCACCCTGGTCTTCACCGTCACCAACGCCGGGCCGGTCGACGCGGCCCAGGTCGCGTTCCACTCCCTTGAGGGCGGCGAACGGGCCGGCGGGGACTGGTCCCGCTGCGACCCGAACCCCAAGCCGTCGGCCGATCAACCGTCGTGCCTGCTCCCCGGGGTGCCGGCCGGTGAATCGCGCCGCTACACGTTCGTGCTTCTGGTGCCCGGCCAGCCGGCGCCCGACGCGATCGTCCGCAGGTTCCTCGTCGTCCACTGCGACGCCGCGGACCGCCAGTGGCCCGACCTGAAACGCAACGACAACGAGGTGCGGTCCCCACTGCCACTCTGAACGCCAGCACCGTGCCCCGTCCCCGCCCGGGGCGGGGCACCGTCGGTGTGGCAGGCCCCGGCCGTCACCGGTCACCCCCGCAGATGATCACAACTCCTCCTCCGGCGACCAGGCCGCCGCCGCGACGTCCACCCCCTCGCCCCGCAGCGGCACCCCCTCCGCGCGCAGTCGGGCCCGCGCCTCCCGCTCGTGCCCCGGCGGCAGTCGACCACTCGCTGTCACCACCCGGTGCCAGGGCACCGAGCCGCCGTGCCGGGCCATGATGTTGCCGACCAACCGGGCGGAGGCACGCCCCGAGCGTTCGGAGAGCGCGTCGGCCACCCCGCCGTAGGACATGACCCGGCCCTCCGGGATCCGCTCGACCAGGTCGAGCACCGCCTCGACGTACTCGTCAGGAGTCACAATCCGCCACCATATGGGAACGCCGCCGGGCGGCGCGTCCGTGACCACGCAGAATGGTCGGGTGCGCGACGCAGTCACGACGGCCCGGCGGGTCGTTGTCAAGATCGGATCCTCCTCGTTGACCACCGCGACCGGCGGGTTGGCCGACGAGCGCGTCGACACGCTGGTCGACACCCTCGGTCGGCTCACCGCCGAAGGGCGCGAGGTGGTGCTGGTGTCCTCCGGCGCCATCGCCGCCGGGCTCGCCCCGCTCGGGCTGTCCCGACGCCCGCGCGACCTGGCCACCCAGCAGGCCGCCGCCAGCGTCGGGCAGGGGTTGCTGATCGGTCGGTACGCGGCCAGCTTCGCCCGGCACGGCCGCACCGTCGGGCAGGTGCTGCTCACCGTCGACGACGTGACCCGGCGAGCGCACTACCGCAACGCGTACCGGACGCTGCGCAAGCTGCTCGACCTGCGGGCGGTGCCGATCGTCAACGAGAACGACACGGTGGCCACCCAGGAGATCCGCTTCGGCGACAACGACCGGCTGGCCGCCCTGGTGGCCGCGCTGGTCCACGCCGACCTGCTGGTGCTCCTCTCCGACGTGGACGCGCTCTGGACCGGCGACCCCACCAGACCCGACTCGACCCGGATCGCCGAGGTGCGCGACGACACGGACCTGGCCGGCATCACCATCGGCGGGGCCGGCCGGTCCGGCGTCGGCACCGGCGGCATGGTGACCAAGGTCGAGGCGGCCCGGATCGCGACGGGCTTCGGCATCCCGGTGGTGCTCACCGCCGCCGACCTGGCCGCACCGGCGCTGGCCGGCGAACCGGTCGGCACGCTCTTCCACCCGCAGCAGCGGCGCCCGACGGCCCGGCTGTTCTGGCTGGCCCACGCCACCTCGCCCCGGGGGCGGCTGCACCTCGACCCCGGCGCTGTCGCCGCCGTCGTCGGGCGGCGCAAGTCGCTGCTGCCGGCCGGCATCACCGCCGTGGACGGCACGTTCACGGCCGGCGACCCGGTGGACCTGGTGGACACCGCCGGCGCGTCGGTCGCCCGCGGGCTGGTCAACTACGACGCTGTGGAGTTGCCCGGGCTGCTCGGCCGCTCCACGTCCGAACTCGCCGCGGCGCTCGGCCCGGCGTACGAACGAGAGGTCGTCCACCGCGACGACCTGGTGCTGCTGTGAGCAGACCTTCCCACCTTCACGAGGAGTGCTGGCATGAGCGTGGTTGAGCAGGCGCGACGGGCCCGGTTGGCGGCGGAGACGCTGGCCGTGGCCACGCGTACGGTCAAGGACGCCGCGCTGGTGGCGATGGCCGACGCGCTGGTGGCGCGTACCCCGGAGATCCTGACCGCGAACGAGACGGACCTGGCTGCCGGCCGCGAGGCCGGGCTGAGCGCGGCCGTGCTGGACCGGCTCGCGCTCGACGCGGGTCGGGTGGCCGGCATCGCCGACGCGCTGCGCGAGATGGCCGCGTTGCCCGACCCGGTGGGCGAGGTGGTCCGCGGGTCCACCCTGCCCAACGGCCTGGAGTTGCGCCAGATCCGGGTGCCCTTCGGGGTGGTCGGCATCATCTACGAGGCACGACCGAACGTGACGGTGGACGCCGCCGGGATCTGCCTCAAGTCCGGCAACGCGGCGCTGCTGCGCGGGTCGTCGTCCGCCGCACACTCGAACGCCGCGCTGGTCGCGGTGCTGCGCGACGCGGTCGCCGGGGCCGGCCTGCCCGCCGACGCGGTGCAGCTGCTCGACGCCAGCTCCCGTGATTCGGTAAAGGAGCTGATGCGCGCCCGGGGCCTCGTCGACGTGCTCATTCCGCGCGGTGGCGCGTCGCTGATCCGCACCGTGGTCGAGGAGTCGACGGTGCCGGTGATCGAGACCGGGGTGGGCAACTGCCACGTCTACGTCGATGCCGCCGCCGACGTGGCGAAGGCCGTCGCGGTGACGCTGAACGCCAAGACGCAGCGCCTCTCCACCTGCAACACGGCCGAGTCGCTGCTGGTGCACGCGGGCATCGCCGACGCGTTCCTGCCCCCGGTGCTGGCCGCGTTCGCCGAGGCGGGGGTGACAGTGCACGGCTCCCCCGAGGTGGCCGCGTACTCCGCCGCCGTGGTCCCGGCGACCGACGAGGACTTCGCCACCGAGTACCTGTCCGCCGACATCTCCGTGGCGGTGGTCGACTCGCTGGACGCGGCGGTCGCGCACATCCGCCGCTTCGGCACCGGGCACACCGAGGCGATCCTCACCGACTCGGCGAGCGCGGCCCGCGGCTTCGTCGCCCGGGTGGACGCGGCGGCGGTGATGGTGAACGCGTCGACCCGGTTCACCGACGGAGGCGAGTTCGGCTTCGGCGCGGAGATCGGCATCTCCACCCAGAAGCTGCACGCGCGCGGCCCGATGGGCCTGCCCGAGCTGACCAGCACCAAGTACGTCGTCACCGGCGACGGGCACCTGCGCTAACGGCAGCCGCTGCTAGCCGGGCGGCGCGGGGCGGGCCGCCCGGATGGCGGCCAGCGTGGTGTGCACGTCGAACTGGTGGCCGTCGTCGCTCTCCCAGCCACCGTCGCTGCGCTGGGTCTCGGTCAGCCGGCGTAACGCCCGCACCATGGTCCAGTCCTGTGGGTCCACGCCGGCGCGGCGCAGCGTGGCCGCCAGCCACGCCACCTCCCCCGGGGACATCTTCGGCATCCGCTCGGCGAGCACCACCTGGATCCGCGCCGACTCCTGGAACATCTCCTGCCGGTGCAGCACCGCCGCGCTCAGCCAGCCGGCGGCGAGGAACGACGGCCAGCTGCCGTCCGGGCGCAGCCGTGCGGCGAGCGAGTGGGCCGCCGCCTGCACCACTCCGGCGTACGCCCCACCGACGCGGTGGTCGAGCGGGCCCGACGCGCGCGCGTCGAGGCCGGCGACGGTAAGCCAGAAACCGGCGTTGGCCGACTGGAGGAACCCGGCCTCCGGATCGCCGGGCCGGGCCCACTCCGGGGCCGAGTCGGCCAGCGACGCGTCCTCGTCCCAACTGCCGTCGGCCTGCTGTCGCGACGCCAGCCAGTCCAGTGCCCGGCGAGCGGCAGGGCGACCGAGGGCACCCAGGTCGTCGAGCTCGGCGAGCCGGAAGCAGGTGGCGTCGATCGAGGCGGTCCCGCCGCCCCAGGTGGCCGGCCAACCGCCGTCCGGTGACTGGCCGACCTCGGCGGTCTCCAGCAACTCGGCGGGTACGGGGGTGCCGTTGCGGAGCCAGGAGAGGCGGGCGCGTTCCACCGCATCCCCATGCGCCACGACGAACCCGATCGCGGCTTCCAAGTCGACCACGGCGGAGACGCTACCTGCGCAGACGCGATGCCGCCTCAGGGAATCGGCCAGCCCGGGATGGCTGCGTCGCTCCGGCCGGACGGCCGCCCGGCGTCATCTGCGTCGATTTGCCGGGGCGGCCGGACGGGCCGCCCCGGACCGATCGTCAGTACGCGGGCAGCGACGGGTCGATCTGCTTGATCCAGGAGAGCACGCCACCCTGCACGTGCACGGCGTCCTTGAACCCGGCCGCCTTGAGCGCGGCGAGTGCCTCCGCCGAGCGGACGCCGGACTTGCAGTGCAGCACGATCTGCCGGTCCTGCGGCAGCTTCGCGAGGGCCTCACCGGAGAGGATCTCGCCCTTGGGGATCAGGGTGGCGCCGGGGATCCGGACGATCTCGTACTCGGCCGGCTCACGCACGTCGACGAGGAAGATGTCCTTGCCGGCGTCCTGCCACTCCTTGAGCTCCAGCGCGGTGATGGTCGCGTCGAGCGTCGCCTCCTGGGCCTCCTCGGAGACCGCGCCGCAGAAGTCCTCGTAGTCTTCCAGCAGGTCGGTGACGGTGGGGTTCTCGCCGCAGAGCACGCAGTTCGGGTCCTTACGAACCTTGATCTTGCGGTATTCCATCTCCAGGGCGTCGTAGACCATCAGGCGGCCGACCAGCGGCTCACCGATGCCGGTGAGCAGCTTGATCGCCTCGTTCACCTGGATCGAGCCGATCGACGCGCAGAGCACCCCCAGCACGCCGCCCTCGGCGCAGGAGGGGACCATGCCGGGCGGCGGCGGCTCCGGGTAGAGGCAGCGGTAGCAGGGGCCGTGCTCGGCCCAGAACACCGACGCCTGGCCGTCGAAGCGGTAGATCGAGCCCCAGACGTACGGCTTGCCGAGCAGCACCGCCGCGTCGTTCACCATGTAGCGGGTGGCGAAGTTGTCGGTGCCGTCCACGATCAGGTCGTACTGGGCGAAGATCTCGCGGACGTTCTCCCGGTCCAGCGCGGTGTTGTGGATCTCCACGTTGACCAGGGGGTTGATCTCGCGGATCGACGCGGCGGCGGACTCGGCCTTGGACCGGCCGATGTCGGACACCCCGTGGATGACCTGGCGCTGGAGGTTCGACTCGTCGACGGTGTCGAAGTCGATGATCCCGAGCGTGCCGACCCCGGCCGCGGCGAGGTACAACAGGGCGGGCGACCCGAGGCCACCGGCGCCGACACAGAGCACCCTGGCGTTCTTCAGCCGCTTCTGCCCGGTCACCCCGACATCCGGGATGATCAAGTGACGTGAGTAGCGGCGGATCTCGTCTACGGTCAGCTCGGCGGCGGGCTCGACGAGCGGGGGCAACGACACGGTGGACTCCCCGGGATCGGCGGTGTGAACCGCGCCATTGTTGCTCGCGGGAGCCCCGCTCGGCCATGACTGACGACACGTGGTCCGCTATGCGGGAGCGGGAATAACCGACGAGCCCGTCGATCAGGGGACGATGTCCCCCGCGTAGCGACGGCCGTCGAGGTAGGGCCAGGCGTTGGCGACGCAGCCTTCCAGGCCGTACGTCTGCTGTTGCATCACCGGAGCGGGCTCCCCCGGGCCGGGGCACGCCTCGTGGTCCTCGCCGAACTCGTGACCCACCTCGTGGTTGATGACGTAGGTCCGGTAGGTGTCCAGGGAGGCGCCGTAGTCGGGGACTGCCTCCATCCAACGGGCCAGGTTGATGATGACCTGACCGGGCAGGCGACAGGAGGTGTAGCGCTCGGTGGTCAACCCGCCCTCCGCGCACATCCGCTCGGAGGTGACCGGGGTGGCCAGGTAGATGGTGAAGTCGGCGTCCTCCGGGTCGGCCACCCGTTGCACCCGCAGCTCGTCGGAGGCGATCCAACTGCGCGGGTCGGCCAGCACCTCGTCGACAGTTGCGGCGAAGACGTCGGGGTCCTGGCCGGCGTCGCGTTCGACGACGACCCGGTAGCGGCGCAGCGGACCGTCAGTGCCGTGCACGGGGGTCTCGCCGTCGGCGGCGGTGAAGCGTCCCGCTCCGACCGACGGGTAGCTGGTGGGCGCCGGGTGCGCTGCCACCCCACCGCCGTGACCCATTCCGCCCTGGGTGGCGGCCGGCGGCTCGACTGCCGGCTCGCCGCCCCGGCTCACCGTCACGCCGATGGCCGCGGCGAGCACGAGCAGGCCGAGCAGCATGCTGCGGCGACGCCGTCGGCGCATCCGAACGAACGTGGGACGCGCATCCCGCCGCGCCGACCGGTGATCGGGCGGCCGGGCCGGGCCGTAAGGGGACGACGGCGTCATACCGTCGAGCCTGCCAGATTATTCGGGCGTTTAACCGTTTTTATCGCTATTGCCGCAAGATGCCCGATCGAGACTGATATTGGCGAGTCGGACCGATCGCCTCAGAGCGCCGGGCCGGCGTGCCGACGCCCGTTGAGATACGGCCACGGGTTGGCCCGGCACCCGTTGAGGAAGAGCGTCTGCTGCATCATCACCGGCGCCGCCCGACCCGCACCGGGGCACCGCTCGTGCCGATGCCCGAGCTGGTGGCCCACCTCGTGGTTGACCACGTACGTGCGGTAGACCGCCAGCGGCACACCGGCCGAGACGAAGTGCGGCACCGACAACCGCCACCGATCCAGGTTGATGATCACCTTGCCCGGTGCCCGACAGGACGTGTACGGCCGGCCGTTGATCCGGATGTCCACCCCACCCTGTGCGCACATCCGCCCCGCGGTCCGGGCGGTCGCCAGGTAGACGGTGAAGTCACGAGGCGCAGCCCCGGGCACCTGCTGAAGCCGCAACCTGCCGCTGTCGACCCAACTGCCCGGCCCGGCCAGTGCCACCTGGACCGCATCGGCGAACTCGGCGGCGTCCTCGGCGCTGCCCGACTCCACAGCGACCCGGTACCGCCGCACCTCACCCGCCCGACCCAGCACCGGGCCGGAGCGCGCGTCATAGCCGAACCTGCCCGTACCGGCGCTCGGAACCGGCCCGGGCACCCGCAACACCGGCGACGGACTGGGCGAAACCACGTCGACGGGCGACGGGTCGGCCGACGGCGGCAGCGGCCCGGCCACCAGCGGGGCAGGCGTACCCACCTCCTCCGCGGCCAGCCGTTCACCACCGGGTTGCCCGCCCCGCCCTTCGGCGACCACCGTCACCGCCGCACCGACGGCCACCGCCACCGCCACCAGTTGGGCGAGCAACGCGAAACGCCGTCGACGGCGCACAGGGTGGCGGGCTGAGCTGGGCATCCGGGTCAGCCTGCCAGATCAGAGCGCCCCACCGCGTCCTCCGTTTCGGCGAGCAGGCCGACCACCGCGCGGGCAACCAGCCGGGGAACCTCCAACTGCGCCACATGGCCGACACCGTGGAGCATCATCAATCGGCTGTCCGGAATGACACGGGCGGTCTGCGGCGCCACCCGCACGTCGACAAGGCGGTCCTGCCGGCCGCCCACCACCAGGGTCGGTGCGCGTACCGCCGCGGCGAGGCGCCACAGCGACCCCGGCCCCGGCAGGTACGCGCGCAGGAAGCTGGCGACCAGCCCACGGAACGTCCGGACGTACGCGGCGGCGTAGTGCTCGGCCTCGTACCGCACCCGGATCTCCTCCAGCGCCTCGGCCCGACGCTGATCGCAGATCCGGCTGAGGTCGGCGACGCACGCCTCCAGCACCTGCTGGGCCATCACCTCCGGCGCGAGCTGGGTGAGGTGCCGGGCGACCAGCCGTTCACCACGCGGAATGGCGAGCACCGGCAGCATCCGCCCCTGCAACGAGCGCCGGAAGTCCAGGAACGGCAGCGCCGGGGAGATCAATGTGAGGGTGCGGACCAGGTCCGGCCGGAGCCCGGCGACCTGGACCGCGACCGCGCCGCCCAGCGAGTTGCCGAACAGGTGCACCGGACCGCGACCGGAGTGCTCGATCCAGCGGACCACCAGATCGGCGAAGGCCGGAATCGTGTACCGCGGGCCCGGCTCGCTCCGGCCGAAGCCGGGCAGGTCGATGGCCTGACCGTCCAGTCGGTCGGCGAGCAGCCCGGCCAGGTCCGTCCAGTTCTGCGACGACCCGCCCAGCCCGTGCACGTACAGCGCCGGCTGCGCGCCAGCGGCGGTGGCCGGGGTGTCCCGCACGTACGTGACCCGGCCGTCGAGTCGGACTTCCCGGCCCGGCCACGGCGGCGGGACGCGGTCGTCGGGGAGCAGGTGGTCCGGCCAGAGGGTGGCGCGTCTCATTGCTCCAGTCTGCCCCGGACCACTCAGGACAGCAGCGCCTCCAGCCGACGGTTGACCGCCGCCAACGTCGCCCGGACCACCGCCTGACGGGGATCACCGGCGACCAGGGCCGACCCGGCGAGCTGCTCGACCCAGCCCTCACAGACCAGCAACGCCACCACGGTGGCCACCTCGCAGTTGCCGAACGGCACCACCGCCGCGTGTTCGACGAAGCAGCGCCCCCGCTCGGCGTTGTCCGCGCCGCGCAGCAACTCGTCCACGGCGGCGGCCGCCGCCACCGCGCAGAGCCGCAGCACGTAGCCGTCCACCGCCGGCCCGGTGGCGTACCCGGAGGCGCTGTCGGCCCCGGCCAGCAGCCGGACCTCGACGTTCGCGTCCAGGCCGAAGGTGCTGACCTGCACGTGGTCGATCACCACCCGGGGCCCCGGGACGCCGCCGGTCTCCAGCGGCCGGGACGGCGCGGACTCCGTCGTGGTCACCTGACCACCGGAGTACGACGTGCCGAGCGTCGCCGGGCTACCGGTCGCGGCGCCGGCCGGCGCGGCGGAGACCGATCCGGGTTCCTCCACCGTGGCCCGGCCCCGGTGCGGAGCGTTCGACCGCCGCCGACGCGTCGGGTCCGTGCTGGTCCGCTGTTCAGGGCCAGCCGGCGCGGCCTCGGACCGACCGCCGGTCGGGCGGGCGGCCGTCGGCGACGTGGCCGCCCGAACCTCGCCGGGATCACGCGCGGCAGCGTTCTGCGTTTCCGGGGTACGCCGCTCAGCCGGTCGGGGTTCGGCAGCGCGGCGGCGCACCGGCGGAGGCGGCGTGCTGGGCAGGCCGGGCACGTTCTGCGGGGCCGCGGCCAACCCCATCCGCTCCTGGAGAAGCCGGGCCACCTGCCGGCTCACCTCGGCCGGGTCGGCGCCGTCGGCCAGGTCCAGTCGCAGGCTGTGCGCCCCGGCCGGGGTACGGCGCAGGGCCGCGTCGCGGACACCTGCCACCTCCCGGACGGCGTCCAGGATGGCGTTGACATCGAACCCCTCGGGGCGCTCCCGCAACGGGGCTGGCTCGTCGTCCCGACGCAGGTGGGTGGCGATGCGGGCGAGTTCCGGGGTTTCGGCGGGGGGCTCCACGGCTGGCGGCTCCGGCACGACGGGCACGTCCGGTTCCGCGGGGACGCGCTGCGGCAGCACCACCGCGCTCGGGGCCGACTGCCGGCCGTCGTCGGCCGGCGACGTCGGGTCCGGGGCGGATCGTCGCGCCGCGTACGGAGAGACGGACGACGGTGCGGGCTGACCGGTGCGGCCGGAACCCTTTTCGGCGGCGGGCGGTGTGACGTCTTTCGAGGGCAGGTCGCTGGCGGGCGCGGCCGGCTGGGGCGACTCGACGGACGAGGGACCGGGCTCGGGTGTCGCCGGCCGGAGCCGGAACGGGGCGGTCGGCCGGGTCTCGGGCCGGGACCGACCGGGCGGCTCACCGCCGTCGCCCGCACCGGTGCTGGCCGCTCGACTGGCCGGCCAGGATGGGCGTTCGACAGGGGTCGCGGGGAGCCGGCCCTCGGACCAGTCCGGCCGCTCGGTTCGGGAGCTGCTCGCGGCGGGCGAACCGCCGGTCCAGGACGGGCGCTCCGCCACCAGCGACGGGCCGGCCGGGGCCGGTGGCGCGTCGGTCAGCGTGGGAGGTGGCCCGGCCGGTGCCGGCGGCGGGCCGGCCGGTGCAGCGGCCGGCGCGTCGACTGACGGGTCGGCCGGTGACGGGCTGGCGGCCCAGGAGGGCCGCGTCGACGGCGAGCTGGCCGGTGCCGGATCGGACCCGCCGGCCCAGGACGGCCGCGTCGACGGCGCGCTGGTCGTGGGCGGTGGGGACCCGCCGGCCCAGGACGGTCGTACCGGAGGCACGCTGGTCGCCGCCTCGGACCCGCCCGCCCAGGACGGCCGCACCGGCGGCGCACCGGGTGGCGTCGGATCGGAACCTCCGGCCCAGGAGGGCCGTGCGGGCGGCGCGCTGGTGGGGTCGGGGTCGCCCCCACCCGCCCAGGACGGAGGGTCGGCCCGAGGTCTGCCGGTCGCCCCGGACGCCGCCCAGGACGGCCGGTCGGCGGGCGGACCGCTGGTCGGCGTCGCACCGCCGCCAGCCCAGGACGGCCGGTCGGCGGGTGGCGCGTTCGTCGGTTCGGCGGGGGGCTCCGGCGCGGACTCGGACTCGCCCCGGCCGGGTTCGTAGCCACGGCCTGGATCGGCGCGCACCGGCTCGTACGGACGGGGCACCTCGGCGCGCACCGGCTCGTACGGCTGGTTGGGCTCGGCGACCCAACCCGGCGCCGACTCGTCCCGGGCTGCCGGGCCAACGGACTCGTCGTCCTGGCGGGACCAGGGCGGGGCCCATCCCCCACCCCAACTCGGACGGTTCCAGCTCGGCCCCGACCAGTCGGGCTCGATGGCCGACGACTCCCCGGCCCGGTGCGCGTCCCCGGGACGGTGCGGGTCCCCGGGACGGTGCGGGTCGGCCGGCCGGGCAGCCTCGGCAGCGCGACCGGGCTCGCCGTCGTCGGCCTGCCCGGCCGGGCCCGGGGTGCGTCCCGAACTCGCCGCGTGGTCCGGTGCGACCGGGTCCCGCCAGTCGCGTGGCGCGGTCGGGCTGTCGTCGGCGGCCAGCCGCTCGACGGTCGGCGCGTGGAAGCCGGGCGGCACCTCGAAACCCGACGCCGCGGTGCCGACGGGAGGCACCTGGACGGCAGGTGGGGCCGAGGTGGGCAGGCCGGGTTCGGCCCAACGGGCCCGGTGCGCGGCGGCCGGATCGACGGTGGGGTGCGGGGCGGGACCGGTGTCGGGCTCGGCGACACCCTGCTCCGCCGACGGCGCGGGACGCTGGGCGGGCACCACGAGCCGGTCGCTGGCCGCCCCGGGGCGACCCTCGGCGGGCAGCCCGGGCGGGGCGCTCACCGGCGTGGGGCGTCCCGCTGGCGGTTCGAGACCGGGGAGGTGGACGCCGTTGACGTCGTCCGGGGGGTGCACGCCGTTGACGCGGTGGCCGTTGGCGCGGGCCGGCGGCTCCGGGTCGTCGGGGCGTCCGACCAGCGGCGATGGCAGATCACCGTGTCGTGCCGAGGCGGCCCGCCAGCCCGACGCGGGGTCGGGCTGCCAGCGCGGCGCCTCATCCCGGGCGTCCTCGCGGTCGGCGGCCCGGGGCCATCCTCCCGCCGGTGGCGCCCACCCGCTGACGGAACGGCTCGGGTCGTCGTGCTGACCCGCTCCGTCACCGTGCTCTCCCGGGGTGGCGGCTCCGGGTTGCCCTGTTTCACTCACCGCGCGCTCCTTGGTCGCCCCCGCTGAGGCTACCGTGTGCCGAGAGTGGCGATAAGTTACAGCGGCGGGCCATTTCCACAACGGAGGTCACGGGCCTCGCCCGGTCTGGGGGGAAAATGCCGGCTCGTACGGAGAACTCGGAGGATCCCATGACCGCTGCGGGGAACGGTGCACAGACCGCTGGCCGGCCCACCCGCCTGCCCCGCTCCGCGCGTCGTAAGCAGCTTCTCGCTGCGGCGCAGGAGGTGTTCGTCGCGCAGGGCTACCACGCCGCCGCGATGGACGACATCGCCGAGCGGGCCGGGGTCTCGAAGCCGGTGCTCTACCAACACTTTCCCGGAAAGATGGATCTCTACCTGGCGCTGCTCGACACGCACTGTGACGCCATCGTCGCTCAGGTGCAGGAAGCGATGCGCGGCACCAGCGACAACAAGGAGCGGGTCAGCGCGTCCGTGCGGGCGTACTTCGACTTCGTCGACCACGAGAGTGAGGCGTTCCGGCTCGTCTTCGAGTCGGATCTGCGTAACGACCCGGCGGTGCGGCAGCGGGTGGAGCGGGTCGAGCAGGGCTGCATCGCGGCGATCACCGACACGATCATCTCCGACACCGGGGTGAGCCGGGCACACGCCGAGTTGCTCGCCTCCGGGCTGGTCGGGGCCGCGGAGACGGCCGCGCAGTTCTGGCTGGCCGGCGGGCGGCAGGTGCCGAAGGCCGAGGCCGAGGCGTTGGTGGCCGCGCTGTCGTGGCGGGGCATCGCGAGCTTCCCGCTGCAAGGTGAGTCAGCCTGACCGTCGACCCCGTGATCGGATAGCCTTCGCAGGGCGGTTCTTTCGCCCCAGTTGAGGAGGCACAGTGGAGGTCAAGATCGGCGTGCAGTACGCGCCGCGCGAGCTGGTTCTGGACAGCGCGCAGTCGCCGGCCGAGATCGAGCAGATCGTGACCGACGCCTTCGCCGGCAACGGCGGCACGCTCTCCCTGACCGACGAGAAGGGCCGGCGGGTCATCGTTCCCGTCGAGAAGGTCGCCTACGTCGAGATCGCCGAGGCGTCGCCCCGGGCGGTCGGGTTCACCGTCCGCTGACCGGGCCGGCCATCGCGGCAGGTCGGCGTCCGGCCCACCTGCCGCAGGCCGGCACCGACCCGACCAGCCGACGCTCAGGCGTGCGCCGAGCGGTCGACCGTTCAGTTGTTCAACCCGGCGGCGGTCATCCGTGCGGTGTGCGCGGCGGTGAGCCTGCCGAACAGCCCCGGCACGTCGACCCGGCCGTCCCGTGCGATCAGCGCGGTGAGCGTGGCCCGCTCGGCGGCGACCCGGCCGGCCTGGGACAACGCCTCTCCGACCAGCCGTCGGGCCCACATCGAGAGCCGACCGGCCACCCGGGGGTCGTCCGCGACGGCCAACCTGATCTCCGCCGCGGCGAAGTCCGCGTACCGCAAGTCGTGCAGGACGTCCAGCACCAACGCCCGCTCCGGTTCCGCCAGCGCGTCGGCGATCTCGCGGACGAAGTCGTCGGTGATCGCATCACCGACGTACGCCTTGGTGACCACTTCCGCCCAGTCCCGCGGCTCGGTCGAGTCGTGGTACGCCTGCACCGGCTCGACATAGGGTGCCATCGCGTCCTCCGGCGGTACGCCCAGTTCGGTGAGCCGGTCGGCGAGGCGTCGGTAGTTGGCGATCTCGGCCGCGGCCATCTCGTTCAGCGCGGCCCGGCGGCGCAGGTCGGGAGCGAGGCGGGCGTCGCCGGCCATCCGCTCGAAGGCCAGCAGCTCGCCGAAGGCGACGAGACCCAGAAGATCGACGACGGCAAAGGCGGACACGAGCGGCAGGCTACCGGGCGCGCGCCCGCGCCGGCCCGATCGATCATGAAGCCGCGGTGCGCGTCGTAACCGTTTTCGCCAACTTCGCACCTGATACGACTCCCACCCGACTCTGCGGGGGCGGGGCGAACCAGGTCAGTCAAGCCGTGATGCAGGTCACATTTACTTGCCCCGCGTGGCGGATGGCCGCCCGGGAATCGGGACGCAGGCATGCCTGTTCAGGTAACATGGAGCAGTTGCCGTGGGCGCCGATCTGATCGAAGCTCAGCCTGCGGCGCGCGTGCGGCCCGGTCCAGCTCGGCAATCTGCCGCCGACCGTGTGGCCCGCGTCATACCGAACGCGCCCTGAGGACAGGACGGGCGCACCCACGAGAGGGCACCCCCACATCCACATGAGCGACCTGACTCAAGATTTGCTGGACGGCCAGGAACTGGCCCCCACCGCCCCGGTCCGACCGGAGGCCCCCACGTTCGCCGCACTCGGCGCCCGCGCCGAGACCGTCGAGGCGCTGGCCTCGGCCGGCATCACCCGCGCCTTCGCCATCCAGGAGTACGCGATCCCGATCGCGCTGCGCGGCGTCGACCTGATCGGGCAGGCACCCACCGGCACCGGCAAGACCCTCGGCTTCGGCGTTCCGCTGCTCGACCGGGTCTTCGCCCCGAGCGAGGGCAGCGACGGCGTCCCGCAGGCGCTGGTCGTCGTCCCCACCCGTGAGCTGGGCATCCAGGTTGCCAAGGACCTGGCCGCCGCTGGCCGGACGCGCGGCGTCCGGGTGCTGCCGATCTACGGCGGCGTGGCGTACGAGCCGCAGATCGACGCGCTGCGCAAGGGTGTCGAGATCCTGGTCGGCACCCCCGGGCGACTGATGGACCTGCAGAAGCAGAAGCACCTGCGGCTCGACCGGGTGCGCGCGCTCGTCCTCGACGAGGCCGACCGGATGCTCGACCTGGGCTTCCTCGACGACGTCGAGAAGATCCTGGCGATGCTTCCGGAAGACCGGCAGACGATGCTCTTCTCGGCCACCATGCCGGACCCGATCGTCACCCTGTCGCGGCGTTTCCTGCGCCAGCCGATGACGATCCACGCCGGGCACACCGCCGAGACCGGCCCGTCGCCGCAGACCCAGCAGCTGGTCTACCGCACCCACTCGATGAACAAGGTCGAGGTGGTGGCGCGCATCCTCCAGGCGGAGGGGCGTGGGTTGACCATGATCTTCACGCGTACCAAGCGGGCCGCCGACCGGGTCGCCGAGGACCTCGACTTCCGTGGGTTCGCGGTCGCCGCGGTCCACGGTGATCTCGGCCAGGGTGCCCGCGAGCGGGCCCTGCGGGCCTTCCGGGCCGGCAAGATCGACATCCTGGTCGCCACCGACGTGGCGGCCCGCGGGTTGGACGTCACCGGCGTCACCCACGTCATCAACTACGACTGCCCGGAAGACCAGGACACCTACACCCACCGGATCGGTCGTACCGGCCGGGCCGGCGCGACGGGTGTCGCGGTGACCTTCGTCGACTGGGACGACATGCCGCGCTGGCGGATCATCGACAAGACCCTCGGTCTGGAGATGCCGGAGCCGCCGGAGACGTACCACACGTCGCCGCACCTCTACACCGACCTGCACATCTCCACCGAGGTCAGCGGCACGCTGCCCACGGCCGAGCGCACCCGGGCCGGGCTGTCCGCCGAGATCGAAGAGGACCTGGGTGGGACGACCCGCTCCCGCCGGGGCGACAGCGGCGGCCGAGGCTCCCGACGCGGTGAGAGCCGTGGCGAGGGTCGCGGCGAACGTCGCGGGCGGGGCGATGGTCGCCGCGACCGCCCCGACGCCGGCACGCCGGCCGCCGCCGACGCACCCGCTGTCGACGCCGCCGAGGAAGGCACCCGTACCCCCCGCCGCCGGCGTCGCCGCCGCGCCGGCGAGGTGGTCGCGGGCGAGACCACCGCGGTGATCTCCGCCGACTCCGGCCCCGCCGAGCCGACCACCGCGTCCGACGGTGAACCGTCGAAGCCGCGCCGCCGCCGACGCCGCCGTGGTGGCGGTTCCGGTGCGGGTACGCCGGCCGAGGCGACCGCCGACTGACCACCAGCCACACCTGACATCCCCCGCACCGCCTCGCGCGGCGTGGGGGATGTTCCCGTCTCCCACCCCGCCTGCTGAAGATGGAACGATGCCGCAACCACTGGACGCCGCCCTGACCGAGGTTCGGGCGCTGCTGCTCGACCCCGCGCTGACCCGGGCGGTCGCCGCCGGTCGCCGCCGCGGACGTCGCCCCACCGTCGAGCGGGCCGAACTGCGGCCGGTGACGCTGAAGGCCGGGCCCCGGATCCAGATCACCACGTCCGACGGCGCTCGCCCGTACACCCGCAACATCGCCTCCGGTCCGGAGGCGGCCGCGGCGGTCGACGAACTGCTGGCCGAGCCGTTCGGCAACTGGCACGTCGAGACGGCCGACGCGACGCTCCAGCTGCGGGTGACCAAGTCCGGCGAGGCGCAGGTGCACCGGGCCGCGACGTCCCGCCCGGCGGCGACGCCGACCGGAAACGACCGGACGAAGGAGTACCTGCTCGACCCCGGTGACCCCATCTTCGCCGAGATCGGCGGCTCGGCGGCCAAGCGCCGTCAGGTGGACGCGTTCCTGCGGGCCCTGGCCGCGACCCTGCCCGACGACCTGACCGGCCCGCTACGGGTGGTCGATCTGGGCTGCGGCAACGCCTACCTGACGTTCGCCGCGTACCGCTACCTGACGAGTCGAGGGCTCGGCGTCCAACTGGTCGGCGTGGACGTCCGCGAGGACCAGCGGCGGCGCAACACCGAGTTGGCGCAGCGGCTCGGCTGGGCCGACCAGGTCAGCTTTGTGGCCGGGACGATCGCCGACGCCGTCGTCGACCCCGCCCCCGACCTGGTGCTCGCACTGCACGCCTGTGACACCGCCACCGACGAGGCGTTGGCCCGCGCGGTGCGCTGGGAGGCCCGTTGGGTGCTGGCCGCGCCGTGCTGCCACCACGATCTGGCGAAGCAGCTGCGCGCCCACCCCGCCCCGGCCCCGTACGAGCTGCTGACCCGGCAGGGCATCCTGCGCGAGCGGTTCGCCGACGTGCTCACCGACGCCCTGCGCGCCGGGCTGCTGCGGCTGCACGGGTACCGGACCGAGGTGGTGGAGTTCGTGGACTCGCAGCACACGCCCCGCAACCTGTTGATCCGCGCACGTCGTACCGGTGCCGGGGCGACCGGGGCGCAGCGCGCGGAGTACCGCGAGCTGGTGGACCAGTGGCAGGTCGCCCCGCGACTGGAGACCCTGCTGGCCGCCGACGAGGCGTCCGCCTCCTAACGCCGTCCCGGCTCGCTAACGCCGACGGTCCCGGCCACCGTCACGCTCGCCGGCACCACGGTCGTGGACCGACACCCGGTCGGCGCCGGGCCGACGGGCGCTCCGCTCCCCGTCGCCCGGCGCGATCGGGAATGGTACGACCCTGCCCCCGCCGGCCTCGGCGTTGCCGGCTGCCGCGAAGGCGTTCCAGGAGATGTCCACCAGCAGCTTCTTCACCTCGGCGTGCCGGACGGCGGCGTTGTGTTGCAACGCCATCCGGGCACCGAGCACTACCGCGACCAGCGTGGTGGTGATGGTGCCGGTGGCGGCCAGCACCTGCAGTCCGGTAGCGGAGTCGGTGCGGAGCACCAGGACCAGCAACCAGATCCAGAACGCGGCCGCGAAGACGCCGGCCTTGGCGACGAAGAAGAGGCTCACCGCACCAGGCTGGTACGGCTGGGGGCGACTCGGTTCGGCCATGGTGCTCCTCGGCGGTGGTCCGGTCGGACGCGGCAGGCAAAGACCCATGTCGGGACGGGGACCGAGCCTAAACGAGAACGATGATGATCGCTGGATGCAATTTTCGTTCTGCACACACGCATGCAGAGAAAAGTCTCATCCACGGGACAGTTTGTGCGGTCAGTCAATTGTTTCCGGCTGTGGGCGTACTACCCTCGAAAGGCGCATCGTCCCGGTGCTCCGGCGGGAGGGGAAGACACACAGGGATGGGATCAGCCGAGGTATCACCGCAGATGGCCTTCGCCCGCTTCGTCCGGCGCGCCATCGATGACGCTCGTGACGAACGTGGCTGGACCGTGACTGATCTTGCCTCGCACACGGGCGTGGGACGCTCCACAGTGTTCCGCTGGCTGGCCGGTGACTGGCAGGACTATCCCGAGTTGGCCAAGGTGCGCGGTTTCTGCGCCGCCCTGGATCTGCCGGTCGCCGCCGCGTTCCGCGCGCTCGGGCTGCCCGACGCCGGCCCCGCACCCCGCCGACGCCACGACGACGGCCCGGTCGAGGCCGACGTCCGGGCCATCCTCGACCGGCTGGCCGACCCCACGGTCCCCGCCGAGGAGAAGCACCACATCCGCGACCTGCTCCGCTACCTGGCCCGCCGCCCCATCCGCCGAGCCGGCTAACCCCACCCCACCCCTCCCCCTTCGGAGGGCGGTGGGGCGGGGATGGGTGGGATTAAGGGGTGGTGAGGGTGAATTCGGCGGTTTGAACTTTGTCGTTCACCTGGAAGTCGAGGTAGAGGCGGTAGCGGCCCGGGCCGGGGATCGTCAGCCAGAACTTGATCTGACCGTCCACCAACTCGGTCTCCGGGTGCACGTGCAGGTAGCCGAGATCGCCCTCGCGCAACGCCACCAGGTGCCCGTACGCCCCGAGGTAGCGCTGCAGTGCGGCGGCACCACCACCAGCACCGTCGACCCGGAAGGTCAGCGGCACTGTCGTCCCGGCCTGCGGGGTGCCCTGGAAGCTCACGGTGAAGCCGTCCACCGTCGTCGAGGTGGCCGGCCCCGGCACGGGACGGGGTCGGTAGTCGCCGGGCGCGACCAGGTCCGTGCCGAGGGTCACAGCGGTCTGGGCGCCGTCGTCGGCAACCACCGTGAAGTCGGCGTACGCCCGCCAGACGCCGGGCTGCGGGAGGGTCAACGGAACCGACCAGGTGCCGTCCGCCGCCATTGTCGGGTGCAGGTGCTGGTAACCGGTCAGGTCCCGCCGGACGACGATGAGGTGCATCGGCTTGTCGTGCACGATGGCGAACCGGGTGACCGGCCGGCGTTGCGCGTCGCGCACCTGGAAGCGCAACTGACCGGCGCGACCCGGCGCGAACTCGGTGCCCAGAGGGGCCAGGGTGAGCCCGGCCGAGCTGACCGCCAGACCGCCCGCCTCGGTGGGCGCGCCCTGATCGGCGCCCGTGGCGGAGCCGTGGTTGTGCGGCGCGACACCCGGCGGATCGGTGTGCTCGGCCGCCAGCGACGGGCTGCCGGTGGTGGTGCCGGTGGCGTTGAGCCGGCCGAGGCCGAAGCCGAGCAGCACCGCGAGCACCAGCCCGCCAACCACCAGCGCCAGCCGGAGAGTGCTCCGGTCCGGCCCGGCGGGAACCTCGTCGATGACCGGAGCCGCAGACACCTGGTCCGGGACCGGCACCGCGGAGAGCTGCTCAGGCACCGCCAGCGCCCAGCGGGTGGCCGGCGGTCACGTCAATGACGGCGTCGACGCCGCGGGTGACGGGCTGCTGGTCGGTCATGCTGCCCACGTTACCGCCGCCGGCGGCAGGGCCAGGCCGACGCCCGGACGGCGTGGCGACTGTCGCATTCACCGGTGCCCGGGAACTTTCCGCCGCCCGACCGAGCGGAGCTGCGCCATCAACGCCGCGGCACCGCCTGCCGTCATCGTCACCGTCACCGGCGACGACGACAGCAACGACGACGACAGCGCCGGCAACAGCGGCAGCGGCAGCGGCAGCGGGTCAGCCGGCCACGGCGAGGGCGAGCGGGAGCACGTCGGTCGCGCCGGCCCGGCGCAGCGCGCGGGCCACCAGCGTCATCGTCCAGCCCGAGTCGATCAGGTCGTCGACGAGCAGCACCGGGCCGTCCAGCCCGGCCAGCGCGTCGGCCAGGTCGGTCGGCACGGTGAAGGTGTCGTGCAGCGCGCGTACCCGTTGGGCGCTGTTGCCGCGCGGGCCGGCCGGGCCGCCGGGGCCGGCCGTGGTGACCTCGCCGAGCAGCGGCAGCCGGCCCACGGTGGCGATCCGGTCGGCGAGCGAGCCGAGCAGCCGGGGCCGCCGTCGGGAACCGACGGCTACCACCGCCACCGGCCGGCGGGGCCACGGGTCGTCGCCGTGCGCCCACGCCTTCAGCACCTCCACCACCGCACCGGCGACGTCGTCGGGCACCGGTGTGTCAGGTGCGTCCGGGCCGACGAGGTCACGCAGCCGACCACCCCAGCCCAGGTCGGAGAGGCGCCCGACGGCCCGGCCTGGCAGCGCCTGCTCGGCGGGGGCGATCCGGCCCTTGAGGGGTACGCCGACCGCGTCGAGCCCGGTCGGCCAGAGCTTCTTCGGGGCGATCTCCACACCGGGGCGGCCCAGGAAGGTCTGCGCGGCGGCGAGCGCGGCCGTCGACACGTCGGCGGTGAAGAGGGGGTCGGCGCACCTGTCGCACCGGCCGCAGTCGGCCGCCCCGGTGTCGTCCAGGCGTTCCCGTAGATACCGCATCCGGCAGTCGGACGTGGTCGCGTACTCCCGCATGGCCTGTTGCTCGACGGTGCGCGCCTCGGCGACGCGGCGCAACCGGGCCTCGTCGTAGACCCACGGCTCGCCGGTGGCGAGCCACCCACCGCGCACCCGGCGGACCGCGCCGTCCACGTCGAGCACCTTGAGCATCAGCTCCAGCCGGGCCCGGCGCAGGTCGACGAGGGGTTCGAGGGCCTGGGTGGAGAGCGGACGGTCGGTGTGCAGGGCGGCCAGCACGGCGCGGACCTGCTGCTCAGGTGGGAACGCCAGCGAGGCGAAGTAGCGCCAGATGGCGGCGTCCTCGACGCCGGGCAGCAGCAGCACCTCGGCGTGCTCGACGGCGCGGCCGGCGCGGCCGACCTGCTGGTAGTACGCGATGGGCGAGGGTGGTGCGCCGAGGTGGACGACGAAGCCCAGGTCGGGCTTGTCGAAGCCCATGCCGAGGGCGCTGGTCGCCACCAACGCCTTGATCTTGTTGTCGAGCAGGTCCTGTTCGGCGGCCCGCCGGTCGGCGTCGTCGGACTGCCCGCTGTAGGAGGCGACCGGGTAGCCCCGGGAGCGCAGGAACTCGGCGGTCTCCCCCGCTGCCGCCACTGTCAGCGTGTAGATGATGCCCGAGCCGGGGAGCTGGTCCAGGTGGTCGGCGAGCCAGGCCAGCCGGTGTGCGGGGCTGGGCAGGTCGAGCACCCCGAGGCGCAGCGACTCGCGGTCGAGCGTGCCGCGCAGGATGAGGGCGTCACCCAACTGCTCGGCCACGTCCTGGGTGACCCGGGCGTTGGCGGTGGCGGTGGTCGCCAGCACGGGGGTGCGGTCGGGCAGCTCGGCGAGGAACGTCCGCAGCCGCCGGTAGTCGGGCCGGAAGTCGTGCCCCCAGTCGGAGACGCAGTGTGCCTCGTCGACCACCAGCAGGCCGGTGGTGGCGGCCAACTTCGGCAGGACGCCGTCGCGGAAGTCCGGGTTGTTGAGCCGTTCCGGGCTGATCAGCAGCACGTCCACCGAGCCAATCTGGATCTCGGCGGTGATCTCGTCCCACTCGTCGAGGTTGGCCGAGTTGATCGTGCGGGCCCGGATGCCGGCCCGGGCGGCCGCCTCGACCTGGTTGCGCATCAGGGCCAGCAGCGGCGAGACGATGACTGTCGGCCCGGCCTGGTCGCCGTGCTCGTGGTCCCGGAGCAGGGCGGTGGCCACGAAGTAGACAGCGGACTTGCCCCAGCCGGTCCGCTGGACGCACAGCACCCGTCGCCGGTCGACGACCAGTGCCTCGATGGCGCGCCACTGATCCTCGCGCAGCCGGGCGTGGTCACCGGCCAGCCGGCGCAGCACCGCCTCGGCCCGCTCCCGTACGCCTGCCCGCTCTGCTGTCTCCACCCGGCATTTCTACCAGCGCCGTCCGTCATCACCCTGTTGATCAAGAGGTTTGCGTCATTCCCGGGCTGGATCCTGACCCATTTCTCTCGATCAACAGGGGATGGGCCCGGTCAGCGGCCGAGGACCGAGCCGCCGTTCACGCCCAGGACCTGACCCGTGACGAAACCGGCCGCCGGGCTGGCGAGATAGCGGACCGCTTCGGCGATGTCGTCCGGCAGCCCGGCCCGCCCGACCAGGGTCGCCGCCACCCGCTTCGCGTGCCCCTCGGCGGTCATCCGGTCACCGAAGAACTCGGTCTCGGCGACGTAGCCGGGGCTGACCACGTTGACGGTGATCTGCTCCGGACCGAGCTGCGCCGCCAGGTCGTACGCCCAGCCGTGCAGGGCCGCCTTCGCCGCCGAGTACGGCCCACCGCCGCCCCGCTGCGCGGAGATCGAGCTGATGAGGATCACCCGCCCGCCGGGTCGACGCAGAGCCGGGCGCAGCGCCTCGGTCAGCAGCACCGCGGTGAGCACGTTGGCGTCCAGGTTGGCCCGCCAGTACGCGGCCGTCCCGGCCAGCGTGTCGGTGTCCCCGCTCAGGTAGCCGCCAGCGTTGTTGACCACCACGTCGACCGGCCGACCGTCGACCGCCGCCAGGACCCGGTCCAGCTGCTCCGGGTCGGTCAGGTCCGCGGTCACGGCGGTGACGGCGTCCGGCCGACCGCATTCGGCGGCGATCCGCGCAGCGGCATCCGCCAACACGTCGGCCCGCCGCCCGACGATCAGCACGTCGTACCCATCCCGGGCGAGTGCCCCCGCCACCGCCGCCCCGATCCCGGTCCCGCCCCCGCTGACAACCGCAACCCGCGAGTCCATCTCCCCTACCTCCCCATCCGCAGCACCTCGTCGATCATGAAGTTATCGCCATCCGCCACGGCGTGTCATGGCCACAACTTCATGATCGACGAGCAGGGGGTGGGGTTAGCGGGGGGAGCGGGGGCGGAGGGAGCGGGTGAGGTGGGACAGGCGGGGGGCCAGGCTGGTTATGCCGCCGGGGAAGAAGTAGACGGCCAGGATGAAGACCGTGCCCAGGACGAAGAGCGGCTGACTCAACGGACGGCTGAGAACGGCCGGCAGGTTGTCCACCGCGTCGCTGGTGCCGAACGCGGTGAGACGGTGGTCCAGGTACATGTAGAGGACACCGCCGAGCACCGGCCCCCACCGGGTGCCCGGCCCGCCGAGCACCACCATCACCAGCAGCGACAGGGTCAGCTCGGACGACGTGATGTGCGGCGACGCGCCGCCGACGATCAGGACGTAGACCACCCCGCCCGCCGACGCCAAGCCGCCGGCCAGGGTGAACGCCACCAGCTTGTAGCGGTACGGGTCCAGCCCGAGCACACCGATCCGCCGCTCGTCGTCGCGCAGCCCGGCGAGCACCCGCCCGGTCGGCGACCCGCTCACCCGGTGCACCACGAAGACCACAAGCGTCAGGTACGCCAGTGCCAGCCAGTACAGATTGACCGTGTTGGTCACCCCCACCAGCCCGGCGGGCAACCCGGACACGTCCAGCGGCAGGCCCTCCTCGCCGCCGGTCAGCCCACCGAAGTCGCGGGCCACCAGGATGGCCCCGACCTGGGCGAACGCGAGGGTGACCATGGCGAACGCGATGCCCACGGTCCGCAGCGCCACCGCGCCGAGCAGCGCGGCGAGGATGGTGCCGCCGGTGATCGTCAGCAACGCCGCCTGCCACAGCGGCAGACCGGCCCGGGTGACCAGGATGTCGGTGCCGTAGACGCCGGCCGCGAAGTAGAGCGCGTGCCCGAAGGAGAGCATCCCGGTGCGGCCGAAGAGCAGGTCGTACCCGGCCGCCAACCCGCCGAAGATCAGGCAGATGGCGAGCAGTTGCAGGGTGCCCGGCGAGTTGACCGGCCCCTCGAAGATCCCGGGCAGGGAGATCGTCGAGTACGGCAGGATGGCCAGCACCACCAGCGCTACCAGCGGCAGGAACGGCCGGACCCGGTGCCACCGCCCCCGCTGCGGACTCAGTTCGTCGGGCACCTGCGCCCGAGGCGCGTCGATCACCGTCATGCCGTTGCCACCTTTCCGGCGATGCCCTGTGGGCGGAGCAGCAGCACGACGGCCAGCAGCCCGACCACGCAGATGTCGCCCAGCCCGGACGTGCCGTAGTAGTTGACGAACTGCTGCACCAGCCCGACCACGACCGCCGCGTACGCGGAGCCGACCACCGAGCCCATCCCGCCGATCACCACCACGATGAACGCGAAGATCAGCAGTGAGCCGCCCTGCCCGGGCGACACGGTGCCGAAGTAGACCCCGCCGAGCGCGCCGGCGAGCGCCGCCGCCGCCCCACCGATCGCGAAGACCAGCGTGAACGCCTTGCGGACGTCGATGCCCAGCGCGGTCACCATCTCCCGGTTCTCCACCCCGGCCCTGATCACCAGGCCGTACCGGGTCCAGCGCAGGAACGCCAGGATCGCACCGAGCACCAGCACCGCCGCGATGATCAGCAGCAGGCCACCGTTGGGCACCTGCGCGCCGAGGATCCCGGTCACCTGCCGGGTCCAGTCCGGACGTGGGAACGGCCGGGCGTCGGCACCCCAGGTGGCCTGCAACAACGCCACCCCGGCCAGGGACAGGCCGACGGTGACCAGCACCTGCTCGATGGTGCGGGAGTACAACGGGCGGATCAGCACCAGCTCGACCAGGATCGCCACCAGCGTGCCGGCGGCCACCCCGAAGGCGACAGCGAACACGAAGCCGAACCCGTCCGGGCCGGCGCCCGGCAGGTTGCCCGCCGCCCACCAGGTGCCGTACGCGCCCACACCGAGGAACAGCCCGTGCGCGAAGTTCAACACGTCGGCCAGGCCGAAGACCAGCGACAGGCCGGAGGCGACCAGGAAGTACAGCGCCGCCAGGCCCAGCCCGGTCAACGTCAACAGGATCACGGTCCCCATCAGAGCTGGTCCTTCCTCGCGACTGCGGGGCTCGCAAGCTCACTCCTCGCGCTCGGCGTGGACACCTCCGCCGAGCCGACACCGAGCAACGACTTCGTCAACGCGGTCTCCAACAGCAGCTCGTGGGCGTCGCCGGTCCAGGCGACCTTGCCGGCGGCCAACACCACCGCGTCGCGGGCCAGTCGACGGACCACTGCCAGGTTCTGCTCGACGAGCAGCACCGGCACCGACCCAGCGACCCGTTCCAACACCTCGGCCACCTCGGTCACCACCTTCGGGGCCAACCCCTTGGTCGGCTCGTCGACGAGCAGCAGCCGGTTGTCGTTGAGCAGCACCCGGCCGATGGCGAGCATCTGCTGCTGCCCTCCGGAGAGCGAACCGGCCCGTTGCCGTCCGCGCCGGTCCAGCTCCGGGAAGAGCGCGAAAACCTTGTCGTACGCCGGGGTGGTGCCGCGCCGCTCGGCGAGCCGCAGGTTCTCGGCGACGGTGAGGCCGGCGAACACGCAGCGGTCCTCGGGCACGTAGCCGAGCCCACCGCGGACCAGCCGGTGCGTGGGCCGGGCCAGCAGGCTCTGCGCACCCATCCGGATGGTGCCGCGCACCTCCCCGGTGGGTGGGGTGAGGCCGACGATCGCGCGCAGCGTGGTGGTCTTGCCGACGCCGTTGCGGCCGAGCAGGACGGTCACGCCGGTCGGGGCGACAGTGAAGGACACCCCCTGGAGGATGTGCAGCCCGGAGATTCGGACCGACAGGTCCTCCACACTGAGAACGGGTTCCAGCTGAGCCGCCTCCGTTCGCGACTGCGGGGCTCGCAAACCCGGCTCACTCCTCGCGCTCACAGCGCTGCCTCCGTTCGCGACTGCGGGGGCTCGCAAACCCGGCTCACTCCTCGCGCTCACAGCGCTGCCTCCGTTCGCGACTGCGGGGCTCGCAAACCCGGCTCACTCCTCGCGCTCACAGCGACTCCCCCAGGTAGGCCTCTTGCACAGTGGGGTTGGCCATCACCGTCTCCGGGGTGTCGCAGGCCAGCAGCGCGCCGTGGTGCATGACGGCGATGCGGTCGGCCAACTCCAGGATGACGTCCATGTGGTGCTCGACCATCAGCACCGCCCGGCCGCCGTCGCCGGTCAACGACTTGATGACGGCGACCAGTTCGGGCACGTCCTCGGCGCTGACCCCGGCCATCGGCTCGTCCAGCAGCATCACCCGGGGTTCACCGGCGAGCAGCAGGGCGATCTCCAACTTGCGCTTCTCACCATGGGCCAGGGTGCCGGCGAGGGCCGTACCCCGGTGGGCGAGGCCGACCCGGTCGAGCGCCGCGTCGGCGGCGGCGGCGACCTCCCGGTCGGCCGCCGCCCGCCGCCACAGTGCCATCGAACCCCCGCGGTGCGCCTGCACGGCGAGCCGGACGTTCTCCCGCACGCTCAGCGAGCCGAAGACCGAGGACGCCTGGAAGGTACGACCCAGGCCGAGGCGGGCCCGCCGGTGCGGCGCGAGCGCGCCGATGTCCTGCCCGTCCAGGGTGACCCGGCCCTCCGTGGCCCGACGCAGGCCGGTGATCAGGTTGAACAGTGAGGTTTTGCCGGCGCCGTTCGGCCCGATCACGCCCAGGAACTCCCCGGGCGCGAGGTCGAGGTAGACGCTGTCGACGATGGCGACCTCACCGATCCGCCAGGTCAGACCACGGGTGGCGAGCATGGGTCAGCCCTTCATCGCCACGGCCGGCGGCGCCGACTCGTCACCGGTGAGGCTCTTCTGCGCGGTCGCCGTGAAGTCGGTGCCGCTGCCGGTGAGCTTGGCCTGGAACATCGGCTGGAGCAGAGCGTGGTCGGCGGCGCGGATGGTCATCTTGCCCTTGACCCCGTCGAAGCTCCAGCCCTCCAGCGCGGTGACCATCTTGTCGACGTCGTCCCCGCCCTCCTGCGCCGCGCGGACCACCATCTGGGCGGCGGCGAAACCGTCCGGGTGGAACAGGTCGATGGTGTTCACCTTGGCCTTGAGCGCCTTGCTGGCCTCGGTGTCGCTGGCGCCGTCGAAGTAGTGCGACAGGAAGGAGATCTTCGCGCCGGCGGCGCCGAAGGTCGGCCACGAGGCGCGGATGTCCAGGCCGGTGACGACAGTGGTGGACGAGAGCACGCCCTGCTGGTCGAGGGTCTGCCACATGGCCGGGGCGGTGGTGCCGGCCCAGGCGACGAAGAGCAGGTCAGGCTTGGCCGCCTTGATCTGGCTGGCGAACGGGGTGAACTCGGTGGCGCTGGCCGGGGCCCGGACGCTGCTCACTGTGGCACCGGCGCTACCGATGACGGCCTTGACGGCCGCCTCGTTGGCGTCGCCGAACGCGCCGTCCTGGGCGAAGACCACCACCTTCTTGCCGGTCGGGTCGCCGATGAACGACTTGGCGGTCACCACGTCCTGGTAGGACTGCCGGCCGGAGCGGAACGTGTACTTGTTCGCACCGGTCACCGCGTCGGTGGCGGCCGGGCCGGAGATGAACAGAACCTTGTTCTGCGCCGCGATCGGCGCGACCTGGAGCGCCACGCCGGAGGCGGTGGAACCGGCGATGATCTTCGTGCCCTTGCCGATCAGGTCCTTTGCCGCGGAGACCGCCTTGGCGGGGTCTCCCGCGTCGTCGACCTCGGTCACCTCGATCTTCCGGTCACCGACCTTGCCGGTGCCCTCGGTGGCGAAGTCCAGCCCCGCCTTGAACCCCTCGATGTACTGCTTTCCGTAGCTGGCCAGGGCTCCCGACTGGGAGTACACCAGGCCGACCTTGACCGGCGCGGCACTGTCGCCGCCGCCGGTGGCGGTGTCCTGCGGGCTGCCACAGGCCGTGGCGGCCAACGCCGCGGCCATCATCGTGGCGGCGGAGAGGAACACCCGCCGCGTCGTCCGGACCGTCATTGCGACTCCACATGAGGACTCGGAGGGAGAGAACTTCTTTGTGACGGCCCACGCTAGAAGTGACGTCACCCACGAGCTATGTGGCGGAAACACACAAGTAACAGGAATGAGGTGGCCAAGGGTTACAACGGCCCGCACTACCAGCCGGGAGCCCACGTCCTCGATGGCCCGAACCTCCACGGACCACCCGAACCGTGTGTCGCCCCGCGCCATTCGCCCCATTCGGCCGCCGCCGGGCCCGTCGTGGTTCGTGCCGGGCGGGCGGCGTCGGCGGGGGCAGGTGAATCTCCGGAATGCCCGTTCCCGCTCCAGAGACGTGGGCGGACAGGAAGATTGTCTGGTGCGCCGGTTTCTCCGCAATCCCGTGCGGCTGGTGCCGTTCGCGTTCCTGGTGCCGATCCTGTTCGGGACCGGGTTGCTCATGGCCCGCTGGGCAACAGTCGAGCACCAGCACGCGCCAGTGGTCACCGCGCTCTTCACCGCCACCTCGGCCGTGTCGGTCACCGGCATGGCAATCACCGATACGCCGAACTACTGGTCCGGCTGGGGACTGGTGGTGATCACCCTGCTCACCCAGCTCGGCGGCCTCGGCATCCTCACCGTCGCGGCGCTGGTCATCCTGGTGGTCTCCCGTCAACTCGGGCTGCGCAACCGGTTGCTGGTGCAGGCCGAGACGGCGGAGTTCGGCATCGCCGAGGTGGGCCGGTTGCTCCGCCGGATCGCGCTGACCGTCTTCGCCTGCGAGGCGGTGATGACAGTGCTGGTCACCGGTCGGCTCTGGCTGGCCTACGACTACTCGTTCGGGCAGGCCCTCTGGTCGGGTGTCTTCCACTCCGTGCAGGCGTTCAACAACGGTGGCTTCGCGCTCTACACCGACGGCCTGCTGGCCTTCAGCCGTGACCCATGGGTGTCGCTACCCCTGGCGCTCGGCGCGATCATCGGCGGTCTCGGGTTTCCCGCGCTGTTCGAGGCGGTCCGCGAGTGGCGGCAGCCGACGCGCTGGGCGGTGGCGACGAAGTTGACCATCTGGGGCAGCGTGGTGCTGCTGCTGGTCGGCTTCGCGGGCCTGCTCGCCGCCGAGTGGACCAACACGGACACGATCGGCCAGTACGACGCGGCCGGCAAGGTCCTGGCGTCGTTCACCCAGATCGCGCTGAGCCGCACCGGCGGCTTCAGCGTCCTGGACATCGCCGCCCTCCAGGAGGAGAGCTATCCGCTGCTGATCGTGTTGATGTTCATCGGCGGCGGCAGCGCCAGCACGGCCGGAGGCATCAAGGTCTCCACGTTCTTCCTGCTGGCGTTCACCATCTGGGCGGAACTGCGGGGGGAGCCCGACGTGACGATCGGGCACCGGCGGGTGGCCACCGCGAGCCAACGGCAGGCGGTCACGGTGGCGCTGCTCAGTGTCGCGTTGGTGACGGCCGGAACCATGCTGTTGCTGCTGCTCACCGAGGGCGTCCGCTTCGTCTCGGCCCTGTTCGAGGTCACCAGCGCGTTCAGCACCACCGGCCTGACCACCGGCCTGGCGGCCGACCTGCCGGCCGGTGGCCAACTGGTGCTGACAGTGCTGATGTTCATCGGCCGGGTCGGGACGCTCACCCTGGGGTCGGCGATCGCCCTGAACACCCGACGCCGGCTCTACCGCTATCCACAGGAGCAACCAATTGTCGGCTAGCAGGCGGGAGGTCCGAGGTGTCGGCTAGACAGGCGGACAACGGCGGCATCGTGGTGATCGGGCTGGGTCGGTTCGGTTGCCACCTGGCCGGGTCGCTGAGCCGGATGAACCGTGAGGTGTTGGCCATCGACCGCAGCCCGGAGAAGGTGCAGCGCTGGTCGGCGCAGCTCGATCGGGTGGTTCAGGCCGACTCGACCGAGGACGGTGCGCTGCGGCAACTGGGCATCACCGGGTTCGGACGGGCCGTGGTGGCCATCGGGGCCTCGGTGGAGGCGAGCGTGCTCACCGTGTTGGCACTGGTCGAGCTGGGTGTGCCGCAGATCTGGGCCCGAGCCACCTCGCAGAAGCACGCCAAGATCCTGGCGTCGGTGGGCGCGCACCACGTGATCTTCCCGGAGGCCGAGACCGGGGACCGGGTCGCCCACCTGATCGTGAGCCGGTTGCTCGACTTCATCGAGTTCGACGACGACTTCGCGATCGCCACCGTCCGGGTGCCCGAATCCCTGGTCGGGCGCACCCTGATCGACCTGAGACCGGAGGAGCGCTACGGGATACGCGTGGTCGGCGCCAAGCTGCCGGGCGAACGCTTCCGGTACACCTCCGACGACACCACGCTTCCGCAGGGCGGGGTGCTCATCGTCGAGGGCGGAATCGACCAGGTGCAGCGGTTCGCGGGGCTGCGCTGACCGGTCAGGTGTCGCGGCCGTGGCCCTTGGTGACCTTCACCGGGTGGCCACCGGGGTCCTTCAGCCTTTTCCCGGACCACCCCCGCCCTTCCCCTTGCCCGGCTTCGCGGGAGCCTTCGGCGGCTTCGCCTTCGTCGCGCCGCCGCCCGAACCGCCACCGCTGCGTACCGTCGTCTTCTTCGGCGGGGCCTTCGCCGTGGTGGCCGCCTTGGTCGGCGCGACGGTGACGGGCATGCTGCCGGCCACCCCGGAGACACGCACCCCACAGGTCGTGTCACCGAGCCGGAACTCGACAGGCAGCGGATTCGCGCCGCTGTACTTCCCGGTGAGGGTGAGCTTCTCGGCGGCGCCGGGCGCCAGCGTGGTGCGCTGCGCCGCCGGTCGGATCAGCACGGTCCTCCCCTGCTGCTGCACCGGCGTCGGATCCGCCTTCGTCACCGTCTGCTGGCCGGGGAACGTGAAGCTCATCGTCCAGTCCCGCAGCTCCTGCTTGCCACTGTTGGTCAGGGTCAGCTCGGCGGCGAAGTCCTTGCCGGAGTCGCTGCGCAGCGCGTACGCCACCTCGCAGGGCACCGTCGTCGGCAGACCCATCCGCGCCTCGGTGGTCGGCCGGTCCCCACCACTGGCCGGGCTGCGCGAGGTGAACCCCCACATCGCCCCGGTGACCGCGATCAGCCCGACGGCGGCCACCCCGGCCTCCACCCGCCGACGACGCCGGTGCCCCCGCCGGGCCCGGTTGCGGGTCCGCGACAACGGCAACGCGTCGGTCGCCGCGGACCAGGGCAGGATCGTGGTGCCCGCACTGGCCAGCGTCTCCGGGTCCACCGTTCCGGCGGCCGGCGAGACCGGCACCGCCGCGAGCATCCCGGCCGACTCGGCGAGGGTCCGGGCCAGCTCGGCGGTCGGCGGGCGGTCACCGGGCTGCTTGGCCAGGCACCGCCGGACCAGGTCGGTCACCTCGTCCGGCAGGCCCGGCACCGGGGGCATCGGGTCCGGGTCGTTGTACATGTGGGCGCGCAGCATCTGGGTGGTGGTGCTGGCCTGCCACGGCAGCCGGCCGGTGAGCATCCGGTAGAGCAGCAGCCCCACGGCGTACACGTCGGTGGCCGGGGAGACCTGGCCGTTGTCCAGCCGTTCCGGGGCGAGGTACGCGGGAGTGCCCAACAGCGCGCCGTCCGGGCCCTTCTCGCTCTCCCCGACGAGCGCGGAGATGCCGAAGTCGACCACCTTCACCCCGGTCGAGGTGAGCATGACGTTGCCCGGGGTCACGTCGCGGTGCACCACACCGCGGGCGTGCGCGGTGGCCAGCGCCGAGCTGACCTCGGCGCCGATGGTCACCGCCTCCCGCCACGACAGCCGGCTCTCCCGGCCCAACCGGGTGGCCAGCGAACCGCCGTCGACCAGCTCCATCACGACGTACGGCACGGTCAGCCCGACCTGCTGGGACTCGCCGTAGTCGTACACGTTCGTGATGTTGGGGTGACAGAGCCGCGCGGCGGCCTGCGCCTCGATCCGGATGCGGTGGCGGAACGCCCGGTCGCTGGCCAGCCGGGAGGCCAGCACCTTCACCGCGACCTGGCGGCCGAGCACCTCGTCGTAGCCACGCCAGACCACCGACATCCCGCCCGCGCCGAGCTGCTCGATCAGCCGGTACCGCTCATCGAGCAGCTGCGCGCCGTTCCGGTCCCCACCACCCATGGTGAGCGTTGTTGCCCAGGAACGCCCCACCTACACCTGGACGATCGGAATCGGTCAGGATGTCACCCGTTCAGGCGGTGGCCAGCAGTTGGTCCACCGGGGCGTAGTCGTCGGTCAACACCATCGCCGTACCGACGAAGTCCGTCAACGCCGCGCCGCTGAGCAGGCTGACCTTCGGGTCCACCTCGTCCAACCGGGCCCGGACGGCCTCCAGTGGCAGCGGCGCGTCGGAGCCGACGATGAGGAAGTTCGCGCCCTGCTCCTCGGCGAGCGCCTCCGGCGGCGCGATCAACGCGACGTGCCTGAACTCGGCGGCCACCGTGGCCAGCTCGGCGCGGATGAACCGCAGCGGCGGGTAGTCGATGACGTTCTGCACGTACACGCCGCCGGGGCGGGTCACTCGGCGGACGTCGGCGGCCATCTCCCGGGTGGCCAGGTGCCAGGGCACCACCAGGTGCCCGAAGGCGTCACCGACCACCAGGTCACGACTGTCGGTCGGCTCGCCGGCGACCAGCATCCGGGCGTCGCCCACCACCGCCCGCAGCTGCGGCCCCGGCCGTACGCCAAGCTCCTGCTCACTCAGCTCGACCAGCCCACCGTCGATCTCGAACACCAGGTTGTCGGTGCCCGGTCGGGTGGCGGTCAGGTAGCGCGGCACCGTGAAGCCACCGCCGCCCAGGTGCAGCGCGTCCAGGCGCTGACCGGCCGGCGTGGCGACGTCGGCGACCGCGCCGATCCACTTCGTGTACGCGTACTCCAGGTGCTTCGGGTCGGCGAGGTCCACGTACGAGTGCTGGGCGGAGTTGAGCAGCAACGTCCGCCCGCTGGGCCGGGCCGGGTCCGCTGTGACCCGGGCGCAGTGGTACGCCGTCTCGATGTCGCACGGGTTGGGCGCCACGGTGCTCAGCCCCGCCCCGACCAGGCCGAGCACGGCCAGCGCGGCCCGGGCCCGGGCCGGACCGGGCAGCTCGGTGGGCTCCTGCCGGCGCAGGTACCAGCCGAGGCCGATGCCGACCAGCCCGAGCGCGAGCGCCAGGGCCAGCAGGATGACGGTGCTGGGCAGGGCGGCGACCAGCACGAACCCGGTGAGCAGGGTTGCGGTGATGCCGCCCAGGGTGCCGATCCCGGAGAGCCGACCGACCACCTGGCCGGTGCGGCGCAGGTCGGCGAGCTGGAGTTTCACCACCAACGGGGTGACCGCCGCCAGCAACGCGGCCGGCACGAACACCGCCAGCGCGACGAGCAACAGGATGCCGCTGGCCGCACCACCGCGCAGCACCTCACCCGCGTACCGGACGACGGGCAGGGTGACAGCTGTGGCGATGCCGGCCAGCACCAACGCCGGCGCCAGCAGACCTCGTGGGTTGCGCCGGTCGGCGAGCCAACCGCCGGACCACGCCCCGTACGCGATCGCTGCCAACGCGATGCCGATCACCGAGCTGGTCACCTGAAGGGTCACCCCGACGTACGGGCCGACCAGGCGCAGCGCGACGGTCTCCAGCACCAGCACGGCACCGCTGGAGAAGAACACCAGGAAGGCGGCCAGGCCGTTGGGCAGCGCCCGGCCGGTTGTCGGCACGGGCGGGGCCGGGTGCGCTGGCAGGGCCGCTACGTCGGACGGTGGGGAGCTCATCGTCGCGATGGTACGCAGCGAAGCTGGTGCTTCGGGTCAGTACATCGAGAGATGAACATGGTTCGTGTGGGACGCCGCCGGTGAGCCGCTACCACTGTACGAGCGCCACCCGGTGCCGGGATGCCAGATCTGCCGATACCAGATCACGTAGAGCACGCCCAGCCGGTCGGCGTTGCGCACGTGCCAGGCGGCCAGGCTGTCCCCGTACGCCTTGTCGCCGCCGGTCGCGTTCTTGTCCTCGAAGCCGTTCGTGGCGGCCGAGAAGTCGCAGGCCCTGCCCTTCGGGTGCTCGCCGCTGCCGCCGCTGCGCTTGCAGGAGACGTGCCGCTTGTAGCCGGCCGCCTGGGTCTGCTTGAGCGCGTTGAGGGTGCGCGGAGTGATGCACCCGGAGGTGGTCGGGTCCTTCACCGAGCAGGACTCCGACGGCCAGGACCCGTCGGAGTTGCGCGGCGCGGGCTTCGCCGAGGCGGAGCTGCCACCGCTGAAACCGTTGCTGCCGCCGGAGCTGACCTCGGCCAGCGCCTCCTCGGCTTCCTTCTTCTTCTTCGCCATCACCGCGAGCTGCTTCTGCTGCTCGCGGACCTCGGCGTCGATGGCGACCTTGGCCTGCTGCGCCTGCTGCCGGGCCTCGGTGAGGTCACGCAGCCGCTTGCTGTCCCGCTGGGCCATCAGGTCGAGGTCACCGGCGCGTTGCAGGAACGCCTCCGGCGTGGCGGTGTTGAGCAGCATCGAGACCGCGCTCAGCCGACCCACCCGGTACGACTGGGCGGCCACCTCACCCACCTGCGCGCTGAGCCCGACCAGCCGACCCTCCAGCGTCGTCAGCTCGCCGTTCAGCGCCGTCTGGCGACGCTTGGAATTGTCCAGTTTGGCCTTCGCCTCGATGTGCCCCCGGGCGGTCAGCTCCAGCGCGTCCTGCAGCTTCTTGCTGCCACCCTCACCCGGCTCCGCGTACGCGGGCGCAACGGCACCGCCGAGCACCAGCGCGACGGCGGCGAGCAGGGCGAACAGAGCGCGGCGACCGAGCCGCGGGCTGAGCCTGGTCCTGGGCACGAAAGCGTCCTTCCGTAGACCGCCGGCCCCCGATTGACACTGCACGGCGACGCCGGTCGGCGGCCTGCTGGCGGAGACCGCCGGTCACGATACCGGACTGCGGGCCGGTGACCAGCCCCCTGACCCTCGGGCTGTCCCGATGTCGACGCAGCGTCCCAACGCGGTCGCGCAGCGCGCCGATCAGGTGGTGAGCAGCGCGTCGTGCACCTCGGCCCAGACCTGCTCGTTGGCCGCCACCAGCAGACCGCGGCCGTCGTCGGCGGGGTGGTAGTCGACGCCGTCGAACCGGCGGGCGACACCCCCGGCGGCCCGGACCAGCAGGGTGCCCGGGGCGTGATCCCAGGGCAGGGTGCGCCAGAAGAGGACGAACTGCTGCTCGCCGGTGAGGATGTCCAGGTACTCCCGACCGGCGCAGTGCAGGCCGGGCAGCAGCTCACCGAGCCGCTGACCGCCCGCGCGGACCCGGTCGCGGGTCTCCGGCGGCAGGAATTTGGTCATCGCCGCCCCGCGCAGCTCGCCGAGCGGCGGCACCGTGCTGTCGACGGGCCGACCGTTGAGCAGGGTGCCCTCGTCCGCCCACCCTGCGGCGAGCGTGTCGGCGAGCGGGTCGAGGATCCAACCGGCGGTCGGCCGACCGTCGCTCAGTAACGACACCATCAGGGCGAACGGGCGGCGACCGGCGGCGAAGTTGGCAGTACCGTCGACCGGGTCGACCAGCCAGACGTCCCCGCCGTCGCGCAGGTGCCGCAGCAACCCCGGGTCGTCGGCGACGCCCTCCTCTCCGACCACCATCGAGCCCGGCCGCAGTCGCCGCAACCCCGCCGAGAGCAGCTCCTCGGCCCGGCGGTCGGCGACGGTGACCACCTCGCCGGGCGCCTTCTCCGACACGTCGTCGTCGTCGAGCTTGCGGAACAGGGGCAGCACGACCTGGTCGGCGGCCTCCCAGAGCAGGTCGCCGACGTCGTCCAGCAGGGTGTCAGCCACGCGGCGGCAGCTTGACCACGCTGACGAAGAACTCGTCGATCTGACGGACCACCGAGATGAAGCGCTCGAAGTCCACCGGCTTGGTCACGTAGGCGTTGGCGTGCAGCTGGTAGCTGCGCAGGATGTCCTCGTCGGCCTGTGAGGTGGTGAGCACCACCACCGGGATCCGCCGCAGGGTCTCGTCCTTCTTGATCTCCTCCAGCACCTCCCGGCCGTCGCGCCGGGGCAGGTTGAGGTCGAGCAGGATCAGGTCGGGCGCCACCGCGTCGGCGTACTGGCCTTCCTGCCGCAGGTAGGCGAGCGCCTCGGCCCCGTCGGAGACGACGGTCAGCCGGTTGCGCAGCTTGTGTTCCTCGAACGCCTCCTGGGTCATCAGCACGTCACCCGGGTCGTCCTCCACGAGCAGGACCTCGATCGGGCTCTTGCCATCCGCCGGCGCGGTCATCCCACCGTCTCCCTCATGTCACCCGTTCTACCGCTTTCCGTCGCCTCGTCGGCCCGGTCCGGCTGGTCCGCCTCGCCCGCCTGCTCCGTCGGCGCTGCCGGAGCCTCGGTCGAGGCCGTCGAGTCGCCCACGGTCAGGGCGTTCGGCTGCGCCGCGGCATCGGCTGCGGCGGCCGCCTCGACGTCCTCGGGGAGTGCCGGCAGGGTGAACCGGATCGCGGTGCCCTCCGGCACGTCGGTGTCCACCCAGACCCGACCGCCGTGGTACTCGACGATCTTCTTGACGATCGCCAACCCGATGCCGGTGCCCGGGTACGCGTCCTTCGAGTGCAGCCGCTGGAAGATCACGAAGATCTTGTCGGCGAACTCCGGCTCGATCCCGATGCCGTTGTCCTGACAGGTGATCTCCCACTCGGCTCCCACCAACCGGGCCGAGATGTGCACCTTCGACGGCACGTCCGGACGGCGGAACTTGATCGAGTTGCTGACCAGGTTGGCCAGCAGGTTGGTGAGCAGCGGTTCCTCACCCGAGATCACCGGCAGCTCGGACCAGGTCAGCTCGGCGTCGGCGTACTGCCGGGCGGCCTCGGTCTGACCGGCCACGTCGCCCATCACCTTGTTGAGGTCGACCTCGACGAAGCCGGTGGTGAGTCGCCCGATCCGGGAGAACGCGAGCAGGTCGTTGATCAGGCGCTGCATCCGCTGCGCGCCGTCCACCGCGAAGGCGATGTACTGGTCGGCCCGCTCGTCGAGCTGCCCGGCGTACCGGCGCTGGAGCAGCTGGCAGAAGCTGGCGACCTTGCGCAACGGCTCCTGCAGATCATGGGACGCCACGTACGCGAACTGCTCCAGGTCACGGTTGGACCGGGTCAGCTCCTCGGCCTGCTTCTGGAGCTGGCTGTTGACCCACTCGATGCGCTCGCGGGCGGCCCGGACCTCGGCCAGGTCGGCGGCGATCTTCTGCCGCATCGCGTCGACGTCCTCGCCGAGCCGGACGAACTCCGGCGGGCCGGTGGTGGCGATGCCGTGCTGGTAGTCACCCTCGGCGACCTCGCGGACCTGGTCGGCCAGCCCGATCAGGGGCCGGATGACCATGCGGTCCAGGGAGAGCACCAGCAGCGCCCCGGCCACGACCACCACCAGCGCGGCCACGATCAGGAGAACGACCAGCACGTTGCTGCTGGTGCGCACGTTGACGGCGGCCTGCTCGCGGGCGGTCAGGATCTCCTCCTGGAGGTCGTTCACCGCCGACCGCACCTGGTCGAACTGCTGCCGGGCCTGTTCGGTGACCAACGCCTGGCCGGCGCGGGTGCCGCTCTGCTCGGTGGTGGTGATCACCGGCTCCGCCACCGACTGCCGCCACTGCGCCGTCTGCTCCTCGACCATCCGCAGCTCGTGGCCGATCTGTGGATAGTCGTCGAGCAGCGTCCGCATCGAGGCGACCACGCTCTTCTCCTGATCCAGCCCTTCCTCGTAGGGGGTCAGGTCGGCCGGGTCGCCGCTGACCGCGTACCCCCGGATCGCCGTCTCCTGGTCGAGGAGCGCGTTGAGCAGCTCCTGCGACTGCACCCGCAACGGACCGGTCTGGTTCAGCACGGCGTCGATCTGGGTGCGGTTGCGGGCGGCCACCGCCGCCTCCGCGCCGGCCAGGCCGATCAGCAACAGGCCCACCACGGTGAGCAGGGTGATCACCCGGCGGCGCAGACTCCAGCCGCCGACAACCGGCTTCACCGGCCACCACCCCGGCTGACCAGCAGCATGGCCACGTCGTCGGCGAGCGGGCCACCGTTGAGCTGCTCGGCCCGGCCGACCAGCCAGGCCGGCAACTCGGGCAGCGACACCGAGCGGCTGGCTGGCTCGCCCAGCAACCCGCTGAGGCCGGGCACGTCGAGCCGTTCGTCGCCGGCATCCACCCGCCCCTCGATCAGGCCGTCGGTGTACATCAGCAGAGACCAGTCATCGGTGTCGAACTCCAGGTCGTAGGCGGTCGGCCGGCGGGGTCGTACGCCCAGCAGCCGGCCGCCGGGGGCGGGCACCGGGGCGACCCGACCGCCGGAGAGCAGCAGCGGTGGCGGGTGCCCGGCCAGTCGGACGGTAGCCCGGTTGGCGTCCAGATCCAGTCTGACGGTGGCCACCGTCGCGAAGATCTCCTGGAGGCGGCGCTCACTCATCAGCACCTGCTCCAGGGCGGGCAGCACCTCGTCGTCCGGCACCCGGGCGAGCACCAGGGCCCGCCAGGCCACCCGCAGCTCGACCCCGAGCGCGGCCTCGTCCACCCCGTGCCCGCAGACGTCGCCGACGATCAGGTCGAGGCGGTCCGGGTGCGTCTGCACCACGTCGAAGAAGTCCCCGCCGATCAACGCGGCGTGCCGACCTGGCCGGTAGAAGGTGTGCACCGCCACCTGGTCGGTGGTCATCAGCGGCTGGGGCAGCAGGCCACGTTCGAGGCGGGCCGACTCGGCCTGGCGCAGCTCGACCTCGCGCAGGCGGCGGGCGTTCTCGTCGGCGCGCTTACGCTCCACGGCGTAGCGCAGCGCCCGGGTCAGCAGCACCCCGTCGACCTGGCCCTTGACCAGGTAGTCCTGTGCGCCCTCGGCGACCGCCACCACGCCCAGGTGCTCGTCGGTGCGGCCGGTCAGCACGCAGACAGCGGCGCCACTGGACATCTCCAGCAGCTGGCGCAACCCGTCCAGGCCCTGTGCGTCCGGCAGGCCCAGGTCGAGCAGGACGCAGTCGACGTCGCCGATCCGCTGCCGGGCCTCCCGGAGGCTGGTGGCGACCAGCAGGTCGATCATCGAGTTCGTCTCGGCGAGCAGCTCACCGACCAGGAAGGCGTCGCCTTCGTCGTCCTCCACCAGCAGCACCCGCAACCGCTCACCCGGCGGCAGGTTGGCGTGCCGCGCCAGGCCACCGTGCGGGTACGGCACAACTGGGGAACCGGCCAAGCCGGCCCCCCGGTGCGGCCGGGTCACCGCCGCGAGACGCGGGAGTTCGCTGGTGATGTCGGGCTCCTTCCGAGTGCCCTGCTGATCCTGTATTAGACAACGGTCGCACACAACACGACGCCTGCGGCGCGGGCAGGGATGGGCCGCATCACTGCCCGCCCCGTGACAAACCGGGCGGTTGGTGGACGTCGGGCGACCGGCCGTCCCATCCGCGGCCGTCGACGGGCAGGATGATCCCACCCCAGGCCCCACCATCCCCGAGGAGTCCCCGTGGGCGCATCCACCACGCCGGCCGAGACGGGCACGCGGCCCCGTCCCATTCCGGGCGTACCCCCTGCCGACCGCGCGCTGACCCGGCCACGCCGGCGGCTCGTGGCCGCCGCGGCGGCGCTCGTCGCGCTGACCGCGCTCGGCGCCGGCAGTCTGCTCGACCTGCGCACCCCGACCCCCCGGCCGACCGACGCACCGGCCGACGCGTTCAGCGCCGACCGGGCGTACGAGGACGTCCAGGTGATCGCCGCCCGGTCCCACGTCGCCGGCAGCTCCGCCAACGAGCAGGTCCGGGCGCACCTTGAGCAGCAGCTGCGCGGGCTGGGCCTGGAGACCGAGGTACAGGACACGGTGGCGCCGGAGGCCGGTCAGCTCAGCGGCGCGGCGGGCGGCGCGACGGTCGCCCGGGTCCGCAACGTGGTGGCCCGGCTGCCCGGCACCGACTCGACCGGTCGGGTCTTCCTGGTCGCCCACTACGACTCGGTGCAGACCGGGCCGGGTGGCAACGACGACGCGGCCGGCACGTCGGCCATCCTGGAGGTGGCCCGCGCGCTGACCACCGGCCCCCGGCCCCGCAACGACATCGTCTTCGTGCTGACCGACGCCGAGGAGGCGTGCCTCTGCGGGGCCGCCGCGTTCGCCGCCAGTCATCCGCTCGCCGCCGACGGTGGGGTGGTGCTCAACCTGGAGGCGCGGGGCTCCACCGGGCCGGTGATCATGTTCGAGACGTCCCGGAACAACGCGAAGCTGGTGGACATCTTCGGCCGGGCCGCACCCCACCCGGTCGGCACCTCGTTCGCTGTGGAGATCTACCGCGCGCTGCCCAACGACACCGACTTCACCGCCTTCCTCGATCAGAAGTTCGTCGGGCTGAACTCGGCGTACATCGACGGCGGGGCGATCTACCACACGCCGTTGGACACTCCGGCCGCCCTGGACCGGGGCAGCCTCCAGCAGCACGGGGACAACGCGTTGGGCCTGGCCCGGGAGTTCGGCGGCGTCGACCTGACCGACCTGCGCTCCGGGCACGACGCCACCTACTTCCCCGTCCCCGGCGGGCTGGTCCGCTACCCGGGCACCCTGACCCTGCCGTTGGCACTGCTCGCGGTGGCCGCGGTGGCCGCACTGGCCTGGCTGACCCGCCGCAGCGGCCGGGCCAGCACCGGCCGGCTGGCCGCCGGCTTCGCGCTGGCCCTGGTGCCGATCATCGCCGCGCCGGTCGCCGCCCAACTGCTCTGGCTGGCGATCACCACGATCCGACCGGGGTACGCGGAGCTGCTCGACCCGTACCGGCCGATCTGGTACCGGCTGTCCGTTGTGGCGCTCGCCGCCGCCATCCTGTTCGCCTGGTACGCGCTGACCCGCCGCCGGATCGGCCCGGCCGCCCTCGCCGTCGGCGGGCTGGCCTGGCTGGCAGTGCTCGGGGTGCTGCTCGCCGTGGCGGTGCCGGGCGGGGCGTACCTCACCACACTGCCGGCGCTGGCCGGCGCCGTCGGCGGGCTGGTCGCGCTGCGTACCCGGCAGACCGGACCGTGGCCGGTGGTGGCGGTGACGGCCGCCGCGGCCGTCGGTGTGGTCATCCTGCTGCCCACAGTGGTGCTGCTCTTCCCCGCGCTGGGGATGGCGATGGGCGGGGTGGCCGCGCTGGTGGCGGTGCTGCTCGGCCTGGCCGCCCTGCCGGTGATCGACCTGCTGCACCCGCAGGCCGGCGGCCAGCGCGGGATGCTGGCGCTGCGGGCCCGGCGGCTCGCTGTGCTGCCGACCGGTGCGGCCGCCGTCGCGACGGTGGTGCTCGCCGGGGTCGGCCTGGCCGTGGACCGGTTCGACGCCACCCACCCGGTGCCGACCCACCTGATGTACGCCATGGACGCCGGCACCGGTCAGGCCCGTTGGCTCAGCCGCGAGAGCGACCCGCAGCCGTGGACCGACGGTTACGTGGACAAAGTGACCGACATCGGCGACGACTTCCCCGGGCTCGGCGACGCTGAGCTGCGGGCCGGGCCGGCGCAGGCGGCGAACCTGCCGGCGCCGAAGCTGGAGTTGGTGCTGACCGACGCCGCCGGCGGTAGCGACCGCACCCTGCGGCTGCGGCTCACCCCGCAGCGGGCCGCCCGGATCGCCACACTGCACGTCGACACGTCGACCGCCGCGGTGCTGCGCGCCGAGGTGGCGGGGCGGTCGGTGCCGGTGGAACCCCGGGACGGCAAGTGGGGCTTCGGGCTGGTGTTCCACGCCCCGCCCGCCGAGGGCATCGAGGTCACGCTGGCGGTGCGGACGATCGCCGGGCAGGTGACGCTGCGGGCGATGGACGCCAGTGACGGCTTGGACGCGCTGCCCGGCTTCCGCCCCCGGCCGCCGGCCGTCGGCGTCGTCGGGTCGCACAGCTCGGAAATGCTGGCGGTCGCCCGCACCTACCAGTTCTAGAACGACGACGGCGGGGGACCGTCTCCGGTCCCCCGCCGTGTCACTCAGCAGAGCTGGTCGAACCTGACTCCTGGCGCGTCCGCCCCTACTCGCTGCGGATGGTCAGCCGCTTACGCCGGCCGTAGTGCAGCAGGAGGAACCCGACCACCAGCATCCCCACGCCGACGGCACCGAACGTGACCAGGGGCAGACCGGTCAGGGGCAGGCCGCCACCGCCACCCGACGCGGGCGATGACGGCGATGCCGCCCCCGGGACCGACGCCGACCCGCTCGGGGTCGGAGTGGCGGTGGCCGGTGGCGATCCGCTCGGCCCTGGGCTGGGCGTGGCAGACGCCGAGGGCGACGGGGTGGGCGGCGTCCCCTTGACAACGTTGATCGTCACGTTCGACTTTTCCGAAAAGTCGAACGGATAGCGCCGCACTTCGCCCCCGTACGCATTGTCCTCCTCCACGCGCAGGGAGAACTTCAGGCTCAGCCGCTGACCATTGCCGACGACCCCACGCCAGCCGCACAGATACTGTTCGCGGCCCAGCGGTGCCGGATTTGTCAGCGCGGGCTCGACATAGTCCATATGCGGAATTATGTCAAAGCACGAGTCCGGAACCGCTACCGCCTTGGTGCGGAAGGGGATTTGGACAAGCAGCAACGGGTCACGGCTGAGCGCTTCGCCACCGTTGTCGAATCCCACTTCCAGCGGCGCCACGTCGCCCGTCTTCTGGTAATAGACCGTACTGGCGAACAGCTTCACCTTCTCGTAGTCGGAGGCGAGCTTGCTGTCGGTCTGGATGGTCTGCTCAGCCGATGCCTCGAACAAGTGGGGAGCGGCCTCGGTGACAGCGGGCGCGTTATCAACAACGAGCTTGGGGCCACCGCCCGGCACGCCCAGCTCCGTTGGCGCCACGGCACGAACCGCCTCGATCTTCGGCAGGCGGACCGACGACGGCTGGATGCCCGCGAGCAGGCTCACCTTCTTACCGGAATCCGCCCTGACCTTCACCCGAACGGGGACCACGAACGTCCGACCCGGCGCAAATTCCTGGTCGAAACGGCACCAGAGCAACTCGACGCCGTTGTAGGAGCAGTTGGAGAACCGGTCCACCGCCTCAGCCGGCCACAGGCCTGAGCTCAGGTCCTGCACACCACGTGGCGGACCGCCGCCCCTGAAGTCGAGGACCACGCCGCGCGCCGGCACCGTGCCGGAAACCTTGAACCCGAAGCGGGCGGTAACCGTGTCACCCGGCGCAGCGGTCAGGGTCGGCATGACAACGCGCCCTACCGTCAACTGGTCAACCGCGATGATCTCGGTCTGCACATTCGCCGGCGCGTAACCCTTGACCTCGACGGTCGTCCGGACGGTGCCGACAACGCCGCTGGGCAGAGTCGAGCCTTGCGGTGAGGCGTACCCGAATGCGCTCGCCGTCTGGCTGGCACCCAACCCGAACCGTGCGTACTCCCGGCACGTAACGACATCGCCGACGCGTTCGCAACCCTCGTCGTCGAACGAAAACATCATCTTGTCTTTGATTTCGCTGATGTCCGACCTGGTCGTCACCTCCGTAGCCTGGCGCTTGTCCAGCCCAAGCTGAATGTCGAGGTGGTACAGCGTGGATGACAGGCCTGCCCGGATGAGACTTTGGGCCGGGATCGCCGCCTTCAACTGCGGCAGCGCCGCGGCTGACGCCTGCGCGGGCACCGTCGCGACAGGAACGATAGAACCAACAAAACAGACAAAAGTGGCCGCAGCTATTCGCCGGGCAACCGTATTCCACCTGAACAAACCAGACCCCCGTGGATCCTCGTTTTTGGACCGCCGGAGCATAACGCAGCCTGAATTGAACGGCCGTCCCGCGACGAAGGGCCCATCGGGCAAAAGGGAATAGCGGCCGCAGCAACGAGGCAGTGCGGCTGGACGGCGCGGCTGGACGGTGCGGCGCGCCTGGCCCAGGCTGCTCGCCCGCTCACACAACAGCGGATACTTCGCTCATGACGCTGGCTCCGCCCCGCACCGACCTCGCCGACGCGCGCTCCTCGTTCCTGGTGCTGGCCGGCTGGTACGTGGCCGCCGTCGTGTCGTTCGGTCTGTTCCTCAGCACGCTCTCCGGTTCGGTCCCGGCGAACTGCGGCGAGGCGTGCGACTCCGAACGGTCGAGGGCGCTGCTCTTCGGGCTCTACGTGGCCCTGCCGGCGGCGTTCCTCGCGCTGTTGGTCAGCCTGGCGACGCTCGCGGTGCTCCTCTCCCGTGCCCGGATCCGCTCGTCAGCCCTGGTGGGCACCCTCTCCGCGCTGCCGCTGCTCGCCTGCGCACTCCTCACCGCCAGCCTCTGACCCCCGTTGCTGTAGTGCCGGGGTCAGACGAGGTGCAGCCTGCCCGTTCCCCGGCCGCCTGTGCCGATCCACCGTTGGACAGCGTCAGGCCGACCACGCCTGGAGGACGTCGTTCGGCCCCCACACCAGGTGCACGGCCTCGGCCGGGAGGTCGACTCCGGAGCGGCTGACGACGACCAGGCCGCTGACCCCGGGCTGAAAACCCGGGATCAGCGGGGCATCGCGGCGCAGTTCGTCGAGATGACGTCGGTCGAAGGGGCCGTCCTGCCACTTGATCGAGCCGGCGAACGCGATGCGGGAGGCGATCGGGGCGCGGTCCGCGCCGACAAGATCGATTTCCGGGTTGGACTGCCGATTCCACCAGCCGCCGACTTCCCAGGTGTCGGTCCAGGGCAAACCGCCGGCCCCGGCGCTGATGGCGAGCGCATCGCGGATGAGCGGCTCGACGGCGTTGCCCCGCCAGGATGACCACCGACTGTCGAGGATGGCGCGGGCGGCCGCTGACCGGTCGCGCAGCACCAGTTGGTGCACATCCCGAAGAATGGCGAGATACAGGCGCAGATTGCTGTCGGCGATCCGGTACTGGGCCAGCTTGCTGGGCTTGGTGGACAGCGGCTTGTCGACGGCGAGGACCTGTTTCTCCTCGACGAGCCGGTGCAGCAGCGGGGACAGGGTGCCGGAGCTGACCGGGCCGCCGCGGTCCCCGGCGGCAGCGGCGATGTTGCTGAACGTACGGCTACCTGCCCCACCGACCGCTTCCAGGATGCGTCGGGCAGTGTCCGGGGCGGGAAACTCCGACGCCAGAGACTGCTCGGGGACGGTGAACAACGCCGACGTCTTGTTGGAGATCTCCTGACCCAGGAAATCGGCGGGGGGCGTACCCGGGGACCACTCCAGAGCCACACCGGGCAACCCGCCGGTGATCAGGTGCGCATCGATCGCGTCCGCGCCGCTCAACCCGGTCACCGCGGCGGTTTCGGCGGGATTGAACGGGCCGAGGACCATGTTCGTGGCCCTGCCGTAGAACGGGCGGTCGTACTCGGTGAACCGCTGCATCATGTGCAGATCACTGCCGAGCAGCAGCAGTAGCACCGGCTTGCCGGAGATGAGCCGGTCCCAGGCGACCTGAAGGTGCCCGTCGAACGTCGTGTCCTGCTCGGAGATCCAGGGCAGTTCGTCCAGGACGACCACACTCGGCGTATCGGGCAGGACGCCCGCCAGGACCCGCAGCATGTCTCCCCAGCCACCGGCCGGTGGCTGGGACGGCAGCAGGTCACGACCGCTGGAGGTGAGCAGCGACGAGTCGCGCAGGGCACCGAGAAAGTAGCCGACCGCTTCGATGCTCGATGCGCCCTTGACCGCAGTGTAGAAGCAGTACGGCAGGTCGACCCTGTCGCACAACTCCTGCACCAGCCGCGACTTGCCCACCTGGCGGCGACCACGGATGGCGACGGAACGGCCCTGACCGGTGCGCTTCACATGATCAAGCTGCTTGCCGAGCAGGTCGAGTTCCGTCCGGCGGCCGATGAACATCGACCCTCCCGAAGCTAGATTCAATCTTACTTCGAGACAGTCTACCTACCTCAGCAGGGAACTGATCCACCACTGCGCCGAGATTTGCCTGCTGTGCGACCTCTACCGCTGGCAGGCGACACCGAGCCTCGTAGGGTTCCCGGAATGAGCAGGAACGACGAGCGTGAATTGGTACGACGGGGGTACGACACGCTCTCCTACCACTATCGATCGGACGACGCCGACGACGGCCAGTACGGTCCCTGGCTGGCCGACTTACACCAGCGCCTACCTGCCTCAGCAGGGGTCCTCGACCTCGGGTGCGGCTGCGGGGTGCCGGTCGCCCGCTTCCTCGCCAACGCGGGACACCGCGTGACCGGCGTTGACGTCAGCGACGTGCAGATCGAGCGGGCACGCCGCCTGGTGCCAAACGGCACCTTTCTCCACTCGGACGCCACCCGGCTCGACCTGCCGCCGGCCTCCTTCGATGCCGTGGTTTGCCTCTACGCCCTCATCCATATGCCCCTGGCCGACCAGCCGCAGCTCATCAAGAGCATCGCCACCTGGTTACGCCCCGGCGGCTGGCTGCTCACCACCGTCGGCAACACCGCCTGGACAGGCACCGAGGACAACTGGCTCGATGGCCCCGCCACCATGTGGTGGAGCCACGCCGACGCCTCCAGTTACCGCGCCTGGCTGCAGCAGGCGGGGCTGACGATCAGCGCCGAGGATTTCGTCCCGGAGGGCAGCAGCGGGCACAGCCTCTTCTGGGCGCAGCGCCCACAGGGCTGACCTGGTCCGAGTCGTGTGCGAGGCTTCGGCGGTGACTGACCTCGGCGTCCGCGCAGCAACCTCGGCTGATCGGGTGGATGCGGCCAACCGACTTTGGCCTGGTTGCGGTCGGCCAAGCTGAGCGGTCAGTCGGCGCAGCCTGGTTCCGATACCTGACCGCCGCTGAAGGATTCCGCACGGTCGAGTCGTTCGAGGACGCGGACACGATGGTCGCTGAGGTCGGGGCCTGACGTGTGTAGTGCCAGCTCGTCGGCCGGGCTGGGCAGCCTGTCCGCAGTGCTTCCGTTGGCCGTGGTCTTACTTCCAGCGGAAGTGGACGAAGAGGCGGCCGAAGTTCTTCGAGTCCTTCTCCACCCGGTGGTAGAGCTGCTTGACGTCCTTCTGGTCGAGGAACCGCAGCACCCGCTTCTTGAGCTGGCCGGACCCCTTACCCGGGATGATCTCGACGAGGGTGGCCTTCTTCGCCACCGCCTCGTCCATGATCCCGCGCAGGGCGCGGTCGATGTCGTGGCCCTTGTTGAAGATCTCGTGCAGGTCCAGCTTGAGCTTCATGCCGCAGCCCCCGGCCGGTCAGGTCCCATGTCCGCCATCCTAGGCACGTCCGCCGGGTCGTCCGACGACGAAGGGGCGGCCCCGTGGGACCGCCCCCGCACTCGTCACCGGGTCAGGCTCAGCGCCTGCCGCCCAGGCGGGTCTCCACCCGCTCCAGCGCGGTCCGGTAGTCGTCGTTGGCCGCGTACATCGCGGCGGCGATGCGCAGGTGCCGCAGCGCGTCGTTGTGCCGGTTGAGCCGTTCCAGCGTCCGACCGAGCACGTGGTGTGCGTAGTGGTCGCTGGGGTCCCGCTCGATCAGCTCGCGCAGGTGCTCCTCGGCCCGAGTGAGCTGGGCCGACTGGAAGTACGCCCGGGCCAGCAACTGCCGAACCGCCGCGTTGCCGGGTTCGGCGTCGATGATCGGCTCCAGCAGTCGGGCTGCCCCGCTGGGGTCACCGGTTTCGAAGAACATGGTCGCCCGCCGGTAGTCCGCCAGAAGATCCATCTGCCACCTCCTCGGGTCGCACCGTCACCTGTTCCGACGCTGGCACAACACTGGAAGTTTGGCGACTGTTCCCGGGGTCGAGATCGGGCCAGTTCCGGCCGCCCAGTGCCGCCGAAGGGTCAGGTGCGGGCGTCCCGGCGTCCGGCGGAGAGCTCCCAGGCGCGGACGCCGCCGACGATCCCGGCGGTGTTCGGCACCACCACCACGTCGTCGCCCATCCGGGCCAGCTGCTCGGGCCGGATCAGTCGGGAGTTGCCCCCGCCCAGGTAGAGCCGGTCCCAGCGGAACACCGGGCGGAGCCCGTCCACCACCTGCCGGATCCGCCGGGACCAGAAGGCGTCGCCGAGCCGTCGACGTTCCGGCTCGCCGACGTACGTGTCGTAGGTGGTGCCCCAGCGCACCGGCGCGTGCGACAGCTCCAGGTGCGGTGCGAGCACCCCACCGTCGAAGAGCGCGCTGCCCAGCCCCGTTCCCAGGGTCAGCACCAGCTCGCAACCGGTGCCGGCGACCACCCCGGCGCCGTGCACCTCGGCGTCGTTGAGCACCAGCGCCGGCACCCCGAACGCGTCGGCAAGCGCCCCCCGCGCGTCCCAGCCGGACCACTCGGCGAGCAGGTCCGGGTCGATCCGGGTGCGGGGGCCGTTGCGGGTGACGTAGTGCGGGGTGCTCACCACCACGCCGTGCCGGATCATCCCGGGTACGCCGACCGTGAGCCGGTCCGCCGTCGGCAGGCGCCCGCCCAGATCCAGCAGGGTCCGGACAAACAACGCGGGCGGCAGAGGGTACGGGGTGGGCACCCGCAACGGCCGGGCCCGCATCGTTCCCGCCTCGTCGAGCACGGACGCCTTGATGCCCCCGCCGCCGCAGTCGATCGCCAGTGTGGTCACCACGTCGTTGAGTCTGCCCGCTGCCGGCGGTTGGCATGCGGGCGGCCGGATAGGCTGCCGTCCTGATGAGCGCCACGATGATCGTCAAGGACCTGGCCGCCGGGCACGGCGACCGCCAACTCTTCGCCGGATTGGACCTGGTGGTCGCCCCCGGCGACGTGGTGGGGCTGGTCGGGCCGAACGGGGCCGGCAAGTCGACGCTGCTGCGTACCCTCGCCGGGTTGTTGCCGGTCGAGGCCGGCAGCGTGCGGCTCAGCCCACCCACCGCGAGCGTCGGACACCTGCCACAGGAGCCGGAGCGGCGGCCGGGCGAGACGGTCCGCGACTTCCTGGCCCGCCGGACCGGGGTGACCGGCGCGCAGGCGGCACTGGACGCGGCGACCGAGGCGCTGACCGCCGGGGCGGCGGGCGCGGACGACGCGTACGGCGACGCGTTGGAGCGCTGGCTCGCCCTGGGCGGCGCGGACCTGGACGAACGCGCCGAGCAGGTGAGCGCCGACCTGGGGCTCGCCGTCGACCTGGACCACCCGATGACCGGGCTCTCCGGCGGCCAGGCGGCTCGCGCCGGGCTGGCGTCGCTACTGCTCAGCCGGTACGACGTGTTCCTGCTCGACGAGCCGACGAACGACCTGGACCTGGCCGGGTTGGAACGGCTGGAGGAGTTCGTCACCGGGCTGCGGGCCGGCACGGTGCTGGTCAGCCACGACCGGGAGTTCCTCACCCGCACGGTGACCCGGGTACTGGAGCTGGACCTGCCGCAGCAGCAGGTCAATCACTACGGCGGTGGTTACGCGGCCTACCTGGAGGAGCGCGAGGTGGCCCGTCGGCACGCCCGCGCGGACTTCGAGGAGTACGCCGACACGAAGGCCGGCCTGGAGGCTCGGGCCCGCACCCAGCGTGGCTGGATGGAGAAGGGCGTGAAGAACGCCCGCCGCAAGGCCACCGACAACGACAAGATCGGCCGTAAGTTCCGCAGCGAGTCGAGCGAGAAGCAGGCCGCCAAGGCCAAGCAGACCGAACGGCTGATCGAACGGCTCGACGTGGTCGAGGAGCCCCGCAAGGAGTGGGAGCTGCGGATGGAGATCGCCGCCGCGCCCCGCGCCGGCGCCGTCGTGGCCACGCTGCGCGCAGCGGTGGTACGCCGGGGTGGCTTCACCCTCGGCCCGGTGGACCTCCAGATCGACTGGGCGGACCGGGTCGCGGTGACCGGGGCCAACGGCTCGGGCAAGTCTACCCTGCTGGCCGCGCTGCTCGGACGGCTGCCACTGGACGAGGGCACCGCCTCGCTCGGGCCCGGCGTGGTGGTGGGCGAGGTGGACCAGGCCCGTGGGTTGTTCCTCGGCGACGCGCCACTGATCGACGCGTTCCACGCGGCCGTACCCCATCTGTCGCCGGCCGACGCGCGGACCCTGCTGGCGAAGTTCGGGCTGCGCGCGGCGCACGTGCCCCGACCCGCGGCTACCCTCTCGCCCGGTGAGCGGACCCGGGCGGCGCTGGCCCTGCTGCAGGGCCGTGGGGTCAACCTGCTGGTGCTGGACGAGCCCACCAACCACCTGGACCTGCCCGCCATCGAGCAGCTCGAATCGGCGCTGGCCAGCTATCCCGGAACGCTGCTGCTGGTCACCCACGACCGGCGGATGCTGGCCGCCATCGAGACCAACCGGCGACTGCGGGTCGACGGCGGGCGGATCGCCGAGGATTGATCCGTGCCGGCGGGCCGGCGCGGGGCGAGAATGACGCCATGCTCAAGTGGGAGTACGCCCTGCTGGTCCGCCGCCGCCAGGCCGCGACCAACGAACTCGGCTGGGAGGTCGTCTTCGTCTGGTACGGCCCGGACGGCTCGATGGTCGACGTGACGCCCTACGGCGACACCTCGCTGGCCCACCTGAACCGGGCCGGCGACCAGGGCTGGGAGTTGGTCGCGATGAGCGAGGACCCGTCCCTGCCCGGCAACCACGAACTGCACCGCTATCACCTCAAGCGGCCAAAGCCCGCCGACCCGCCACCTCGCCAGCGGATGCGCGGCGGACGCCGCACCATCTCCGGCTGACACGCGGCCCGGCCCGTGCCGGCGCGAAGCCCGATGCCGGCGCGAAGCCCGATGCCGGCGCGAAGCCCGATGCCGGCGCGAAGCCGATGCCGGCGCGAAGCCGATGCCGGCGCGAAGCCGATGCCGGCGCGAAGCCGATGCCGGCGCGAAGCCGATGCCGGCGTTGAGCATGATGCCAAGGAGACATCGTGATGCCGGTGTGGCATCACGATGATTGCGGCCCCGGCTCGCATCTCGCGACACGCGTGTGGGCAGCCTCGCCCAGTGAGCGGCGAGGTGATGCGGCCCCGGCCCGCATCCCGCGACACGCGCGTGAGTGGCCTCGCCCGAGCGAGCAGCGATGTGGACGAGCGGGGCATAACGGGCGCGATTGCGGGTATCGCGCGGCGGGAGGTGACCCGAATGGTCGCTTTGGCGCAGACTCCACCCTCGGCCGACCGGCTGCGGGCGATCGACGAATTCCTCGCCCAGGCATGGGCGGACCAGGTCCGCCATGATGAGCGGTTGCGGGACCTGACGGTCGAGGTGCGCTTCGACCGGGGGGTGGCCCATCTGAGCGGCGAGGTGGCCGAGCCCGCCCAACTGCGGCTGGTGCGCGACCTGGTGGGGCGGCTCGCCGGGGTCTACGGCGTCTGGTGCCGGGTCGGCATCGGCGGGCGGGCGCCGGTGGTCGTGGACCTCGGTTGCGGGCCGACCAAGCAGTGGTCGAGCAACCTGGGGCTGGACATCTACCCGGCGCCCGGCGTGGACGCCGTCGCGGACCTGTCCGGCTCACTACCGCTCGCCGACAACTCGGTGGACGTCCTCTTCGCTGTGCACATCCTGGAGCACCTGATCGACTTCCTGCCGCTGGTCGACGAGTGTCACCGGGTGCTCCGCCCCGGCGGCGTGCTGCACGTGATGAGCCCCTGGTGGGGGCATGTGAACGCGGTGGCCGACCCGACCCACGTGCGGCTGATGGACGTGCAGACGTTCAAGGGGATCTGTCAGCTCCGGCCCCCGGGCACCCCGCGCTGGTACCCGCTGCACGCCGGCTGCGACGGCGCCTCGATCTTCGCCGACCTGACCCCCCTCCCCCCGGACGCCGACCCGGCACCCCAATCCCACCTAGCCCGCTTCTTCGACTGACCCGGTCCGGGTGGATTCGCGGAGGTGGAGGCGGTACGGGGCGGTTAGTTGCCGGGTGGGGAGGGTGGGGTTGCCGGTCAGGCGGTCGGCGAGGAGTTGGACGGCCAGGCGGGCGATCTGCTCCTTGTCCGGGGCGACGGTGCTCAGGGCCGGGATGGCGAACCTGCCGTCCTCGATGTCGTCGAAGCCGGCCACCGCCACGTCCTCGGGCACCCGCAGGCCGGCCTCGTGCAGCGCGCGCAGGACACCGAGGGCCAGCGTGTCGTTGAAACAGAAGACGGCGTCGGGGCGTACTCCGGAGGTGAGCAGGCCGCGCATCGCGGCCGCGCCGTCCGCGCGGTGCCAGGCCGGCGCGGACGCCACCAGGGCCTGGTCGTCGTCGAGCCCGGCGGCGCGCAGCGCGTCCCGGTAACCGGCCAGGCGCAGCCGGGCGCTGGCGCCCTCGTCGGTGCGCTGCGCGCCGACGGCGGCGATCCGGCGACGCCCCAACCGGATCAGGTGGTCGGTGACCTCCCGGGCTGCCGCCACGTTGTCGATCACCACACGATCCGCCGGGCCGTCTGCGATCCGCTCGCCGAGCAGCACCATCGGGGTGCCGTCCAGGCCGGCCAGGTCCGCCGCGGTGAGCCCCAGCGGGCTGATGATGAGCCCGTCGATCAGGTGGCCGGTGATGCCTGAGGCGAGCACCCGTTCCTGCTCCCGCCGACCGCCGGTCTGGTCGATCAGCACCGTCCAGCCGTGCTCGGCGGCGGCGGTGACCACGTAGCGGGCCAGCTCGGCGAAGTACGGGATGTCCAGCTCCGGAACGGCCAGCGCGATCACGCCGGTACGCCCCTTGCGGAGGTGCCGGGCGGAGAGGTTGGGCCGGTAGTTGAGTTCGCTGATCGCCTCCTCGACCCGTGCCCGGGTGTCCGGTCGGACATGGACGTGGCCGTTCACCACGTTGGAGACGGTCTTCACGGAGACGCCGGCTCGCTCGGCCACGTCCTTGAGTCTGTGTCGCACGCCGCAACCTCCCCGAGGTGACGGGCGCACCATACCGTCAGCGCCACCGCCGCCAGGGGTACCAGCGACAGGGAAAGGGCCCCTCGCAGCGGCAAGGGACCCTTCCTCGTTCCGTCGGATCAGCTGTCGGCGGTCGGCTCACGGGGACCCGGGGCGACTGCGGGCTCGTGTCGGGCCAACCGGTTGCGGCGGTAGCCGTAACCGAAGTAGATCAACGCGCCGAGCAGCATCCAGGCCAGGAACCGCAGCCAGGTCTCCACCGACAGGTTGAGCATCAGGTAGAAGCAGGCCAGCGCCGAGACGATCGGCAGTACCGGCGAGAACGGCACCCGGAACGGCCGCTCCAGGTCCGGCCGCCTGCGGCGCAGGATCGGCACCGCCACCGACACCAGCACGAAGGCGCAGAGCGCGCCGATGCTGACCAGGTCGGCCAGCGCGGACAGCGGCAGGAAGCCGGCCAGCAGCGCGACCGCCACCGTCATGATCGCCGAGATCCGGTACGGGGTGCCCCAACGCGGGTGCACCTTCGCGATCGAGGGTGGGATCAGCCCGTCCCGGGCGATGGCGAAGCCGATCCGGCCCATGGCTACCAGGTCGACCAGGATGACGCTGGTCAGGCCCGCGACGGCGGCGATGGAGACCAGTACTGCCGCCCAGCCCGCGCCGACCGACTCGAAGGCGGACGCGATCGGGGCGCCCCTGTCGATCTCGGTGTACGGCACCATCCCGACCACCACGAGCGACACGCCGACGTAGAGCACCGTGGAGATCAGCAGCGTGCCGAGCAGGCCCAGGGTGAGATCCCGCTTGGGCTTGCGCGTCTCCTCGCCGAGGTTGGCCACGGCCTCGAACCCGGTGTACGCGAAGAAGACCACGGCGGCGGCGCTGAGCACCCCGACGAAACCAAAGACCGACGGCTCCAGCCCGAACAGCGCCTGGGTGACCGGTTGCTTGATGCCGTCGTCGCCGCTTCCGGCGGGCTCGGCCGACGGGATGAACGGGGTGAGGTTGGCGGCCTTGACGAAGAACAGCCCGGCGACCACCACGAAGACACAGATGGCCACCTTGACCAGCACCAGCAGGTTGGTGATCCGGGCGGATTCGCGGATGCCGACGATCGCCACGATGCCGAGGATCAGCACGATGGCGATGGCGCCAACGTTGACGGTGCTGCCCTCCTCGCCGAACCACCGGGTCGGCAGGTCGAGCAGTTCGGCGAGGTAGCCGGACCAGCCCCGGGCCACCACCGCGGCGCCGAGCGCGAACTCCAGCAGCAGGTCCCAGCCGATGATCCAGGCGACGATCTCGCCCATCGTGGCGTACGCGTAGGTGTAGGCGCTGCCGGCGGTCGGCACGCTGGAGGCCAGTTCGGCGTAGCAGAGGGCGGCGAGCAGGGCCACCACGCCGGCGATGGCGAAGGAGATCACCACGCCCGGCCCGGCGCTGTCCCGGGCTTCGATCCCGGTGAGCGTGAAGATGCCGGTGCCGATCACGATGCCGATGCCGAAGCCGGTGAGGTCGATCGCGCCGAGGCGCCGCTTCAGCCCCAGTTGGCCGTCGCTGCCGTCCGCCTCACCCTGGGCTATCACGTCCTTGATTGGTTTTGTGCGCAGCACGGACACCCGGTCACCCCTCCCACCGTGCGACCACCTCCGTGGCGGCCGGTGACCGCCGTTGCTACCCAGCGGCGCGATTGGTCAACCCCGAACTCTTGCGGCGATGGCCAGACTGTGAAAATTTCCTACCAGGAACGCGGACACCGACGGCGAATGTTGCCGCGCGCCGCGCGAAACATCCGGGAGCCCCACCGAAGGGACACACCGCATGAAAGCCACCCAACTCGGAGCCGCCGGGCTGGTCGCAGCCCTGCTCGGCACATTTGTCAGCGTCACCCCCGCGAGCGCCGCGCCCAGCGCGGCCGACACCACCACCACCGCTGCCTGCGCCACCGACCCGGCCACCCCCAAGCGACAGTTCCGGGCCATGTGGATCTCGTCGGTGGTCAACATCGACTGGCCCAGCAAGGCGTCCCAGACCGCGCCGGACCGGATCGCCGCCCAGCAGGCCGAGTACCGCGAACTGCTCGACCTGGCCGGGCGCCTGAACCACAACGCCGTCGTGGTGCAGGTCCGGCCCACCGCCGACGCGCTCTGGCCCTCGCCGTACGAGCCGTGGTCGGAATACCTGACCGGGGTACGCGGCCAGGACCCCGGCTGGGACCCGCTGGCCTTCCTGGTCGACGAGTCGCACAAACGGAACCTGGAGTTCCACGCCTGGTTCAACCCGTACCGCGTCTCCATGCCGGCCCCCGGCGGCGCCGGCGCCGACCTGGCCCAACTCGCCCCCGGCCACCCGGCCCAGCAGCACCCCGAGTGGACGTTCGCCTACCCACCGGCCGGAGTGGCCGGCAGCCGGCTCTACTACAACCCGGGAATCCCCGAGGTCCGCGAGTTCGTCCAGACCGCCATGATGGACGCGGTCAAGCGGTACGACATCGACGGCGTCCACTTCGACGACTACTTCTACCCCTACCCGAGCGGCACCTACCAGGTGCCGGACGACGCGACCTTCGCGGCCCACAACCGGGGCTTCACCGACCGGGCCGACTGGCGGCGGGACAACATCAACCTGTTGATCCAGGAGATGAACGGCAAGATCAAGGCGGCGAAGCCGTGGGTGAAGTTCGGGGTCAGCCCGTTCGGCATCTGGCGCAACAAGACCGCCGACCCGCTCGGCTCGGACACCACCGGCAGCCAGTCGTACGACATCATCTCCGCCGACACCCGTAAGTGGATCAAGCAGGAGTGGATCGACTACGTGGTGCCGCAGCTCTACTGGTACATCGGCCAGTACCCGGCGGCGGACTACGCGCGCCTGGTGCCGTGGTGGGCCGAGACGGTGCGTGGCACCCGGGTGCAGCTCTACATCGGCCAGGCCGACTACAAGAGCGGCGACCCGGCGTACGGGTCGTTCTGGCAGAACCCACGCGAACTGTCCGACCACCTGACGCTCAACCGGTCGTACCCGGAGGTGCAGGGCAACGTGCACTTCTCCGCCGTGCAGGTACGGGCCAACCGGCTCGGCGCCACCGACATCTACGCGGCTGAGCACTACTCCCGCCCGGCGCTGGTGCCGGCCATGCCCCACCTGCCGGCCCGCCCGCTGCTCTTCCCGGTGGTCACCAAGACGACCCGGCAGGCCGACGGGGTCCGGCTCACCTGGCGGCAGCCCGCCGACGGCGTCGGCCCGCTCGGCACCGCCACCTCGTACGCGATCTACCGGTTCGACGGCACCACGCTGCCCGTCCGGTGCGCCACTGCCGACGCGGCGAACCTGGTCGGCACCGTCCGCGCCACGGCCGGTGCCAGCCAGTCCTGGGTGGACACCTCGGCCGAGCCCGGCCGGCGCTACACCTACCAGCTGACCGCCCTGGACCGGTCCGCCAACGAGAGCCCCGCGAGCCCGCCGGCCTTCGTGCTGCGCTGACTCAGTTCCTGAATGCCCCGGACGCCACGCGCGTCCGGGGCATTCGTCTGTTTCAACGCATGTCACCAATAGTTGGCGAGGCACATACCGCATAGTTGATCAGCTGATCGACACTCATCGACATCCGGTAACCCGCCGGTAACTTCGGTCCCACCGCTCACCCCCCGCGGAGGTAACCCGTGCCCCGACGTCTCGCCACCCTGCTCGCCTCGGGCGCGTTAGCGCTGCTCGCCACCCTCACCATCGCCTCCCCCGCCGCCGCCGTCACCCCCGCCCAGAAGCTCTCCGTGCTGTCGAGCTGGACCCAGACCAGCGCGTCCAGCTACAACTCGTGGAACAGCGCCCGGGTCAACCGGGCCCCCTGGGCCGAGTACAACTTCAACTGGTCCACCGACTACTGCTCGTCCAGCCCCGACAACCCGCTCGGGTTCACCTTCAACCTGGGCTGCTACCGGCACGACTTCGGCTACCGCAACTACAAGGCGGTCGGCCAGTTCCCCGCCAACAAGTCCCGCCTCGACAGCGCCTTCTACGAGGACCTGAAGCGGGTCTGCGCCACGTACAACTCGGTCGTCCGGCCGGCCTGCTACAGCCTGGCCTGGACCTACTACCAGGCGGTCAGCATCTTCGGTTCGGTGGCAGCCGTCCAGCAGGCCGACATCGACCGCGCCGCCCGAATGAAGGCCGACGCCGAAGCCAAAGCCCGCCAGTAACCGCTGAACCCCACCCCCTGAACTGTGTTGATCAAGAGGTTTCGGTCACCGGAGGCGCGTTTTCTGACGCAAACCTCTTGATCAACACGGACAGGGGGTGGGCCAGGGTGGGGGTTAGGCGCCTTCGGTGCGGGTGGCCGGGTGGCGGTCGGGGTCGGCGGGACGGCGTGGGGTCGGCTGGGACAGGCCCGTACTGAAGCGGGTCGAATCCGCCGCGAGGTCCGGGTGTTCCACGTCCAGTGCGAGCGCGGCGGCCTCGTCCAACCCCAGTTCGGCACCCTCGCCGTACGCGTCGTCGAAGGCCGCGTCGCCCAGCACCGCGCGCAACTCCCCCTGCTGTTGCGCCCAGTAACCGCCGAAGATCCCCGGGGTGGCCCGCATGCTCGCCCGGGTCGCCTGCGCGGCACCGAACAGTCGGGCGGCGGTCAACCGCTCCCCGCCGATCGCACACCGCACCGCGACCGCGTTCAAGGTGTCACACGCCCGGCCGTGGTAGCCGTGGCCCATCCGCGAACGCAACGCCACCAGCAGGTGCTCGTGGGCGGCGATCACATCGCCACGGGCCAACGCGACCATCCCGAGCAGCATGTCCACCGAACGCCGGCCGCGCTCCACGGGGCGGGCCGCCTCCACCGGACGCACCGCGCCCAACAGCTCCGCCGCCTCCTCCAGGGCACCCCGCCGCCAGAGCAGCTCAGCCAGGCTGAACACCGCGAACAGCGCCTCGCCGACCACGTCCTGCCCGTGCGCCCAGTCGATGACCTCCCGGCACACCCGCTCGGCCTCGACGAACTGCCCCATGTCCACCAGCGGCGCGGCCCGGCCGGCGAGCACCCGGGCCAGCAGACCGGCGTCACCGGCCTGCCGGGCCGCCGCCTCCGCCCGCTGGGAGTAGCGCAGCTCCTCGGCGAACTCGCCATCGGCGCTCGCGTGCAACGAATGCATGTGGTACGCCGCCGCCAGCTCCGCCTCCGGGATCCGCTCTCCCGTCTCCGCGATCCGCCCGTACAGCCGGAACAGCCACAGCCGCCCCTCCCGGGCCAGGCCCCGCTCCAGCCACCACTGGTCCAGCCCGCCCGCCAGACCGAGACCGGCGCGGGCGCTGCCGCCGGTGGCGCACCAGCGCAGCGCGGCGCGCAGCTCCCCCGCCAGCGGGTCGAGGGAATACAACGACAGCGTCACCGGCCGGCCGTCCTGACCCAGGTGGGCCCGGTCCAACGCGTGGGCCGACCAGGCCACGTGCCGGTCCCGGGCGGCCTGTTCCTCGCCCGCCTCGACCAGCCGACGTGCCGCGTACGCCCGGATGGGGTCGAGCATCCGGTAGGTGCTGCCGGCAGCCCGCGGCTCGGCCAACACCATCGACTTGTCCACCAGCACCGAGAGCGGGTCCAGCGGGTCGTCACCCAGCAGCCATTCCACCGTCTCCAGATCCACCGGGCCGGCGAAGACCGCCAGCCACCGCAGCAGGCGGGCGGCCCGGGGCCCCAGCGTCCGGTACGACCAGGTGACGGTGGCCTGCATGGTCAGATGCCGTTCGGTGGCCGAACGCTGCACCGCCCGGCTCGCCGGGCTCGGCGGTGACGCACCGGCCGCCGCCGCGACCAGGTCCACGGTGTCCTGCTGGTTGCCGGACCAGCCCCGCTCCACCGGCGGCGGGTCCGGGTCCACCCGGCCGGCGTCCAGGGTGCCGAGGACATCGTCCAGCCGCTCGGCGAGCTGGCCGACGGAGAGCACCCGCAGCCGGGCGGCGGCCAACTCGATGGCGAGCGGCAGCCCGTCCAGCCGCTGCACGACCCGACGCAGGTCGGCGGACTCGGCCGGGTCCGGCTGCCGACCGCCACGCGCCGCCGCCGTGCGGTCCAGCAGCAGCGCCACCGCGTCGCTCTCCGCACCGTCGGCGCGCGGGTCGACCGAGAGCGGCGGAATGCGCCACACCACCTCGCCGGGCAGGCTGAACGACTCGCGACTCGTCGCCAGCACCCGCACCCCGCTCCCGCCGGACAGCAACCGCGCGATCACCTCCGCGCAGGCGGCCGGTTGGGTGTCGCAGGTGTCCAGTACGACAAGCATCCGGCGGTTGGCCGCGTACTCGACGAGGGTGTCCAGCATCGGCCGGCCGGGCTCGGGACGCAGGCCCAGCACCGCGGCGATGGCGAACGCCACCAGCCCCGGGTCGGTCACCGAGGCGATGTCGACGAACCAGACCCCGTCCGGGTACGCCTCGACAACTCCGCTGGCCAGCTCCACCGCGAGTCGGGTCTTGCCCGCGCCACCCGCGCCCAGCACGGTGACCAGGCGGTGCTGCCGCACCAGCAGGCCCAGCTCGATGCGTTCGGCCTGCCGGCCGACGAACGACGTCACCTGGGTGGGCAGGTTGTGCGCCACCGCGTCGGCGGTGCGGGGCCGGGGGAACTGCCGCTCCAGGCCCGGGGCCACCAGTTGGAACAGTCGTTCCCGGTCGTCGAAGCCGCGTAGCCGGTGCAGACCGAGGTCGAGCAGTGTCGCACCCGGCGGCATCGGCTCGGCCCGACGTGCGGTGGACGCCGTGCAGAGCACCTGTCCGCCGTGCGCGGCGGCGGCCACCCGGGCGGCCCGGTGCACCTCGGGGCTGGCGTACTCGCCGTCGCGCGGCTCGGCGTAGCCGGTGTGCAGGCCCATCCGCACCCGCGGCGCGGCTTCGGCGGTGGGCCAGTCGTGGCTGGCCAGCGCGCGCTGGGCGGTCAGGCACGCGGTCATCGCCGCGGTGGCGTCCTCGAAGGCCAGGAAGAACGAGTCGCCCTCGGTCAGCAGCTCCGCGCCACCAGTGCTGGCCAGCGTGCGGCGCAGCAACCGTCGATGCGCGGCGAGCACCGGGCGATAGTCCGGACCCAGCAGCTGGGCCAGCCGGGTCGAGCCCTCGATATCGGTGAACACGAAGGTCACCCAACCGCTCGGGAGCTGGATCCGTGGCGACATGCGAGGAACCTCCGCCCGTGACGTCGGGTTCATGCTGCCTGAGTTCGAGCGATCACGCATCGTGAGAACGGCCGGGCAGATGCCGCCTCAACGTGCCACTCGGACCCGATCCCGGCAAGGCCGGACCATCAGGCGGCGGCGAATTGGCCCGATCAGCAGCCGCAGGCACCGCCGCAGCAGCCACCGGCGGCGGGGGTCTGGGCACCACCGGCGGCACCGCCCCGGCCGGTGACCGCGACCGCGGAAAGAAGCTTGACCGTGTCGGCGTGTCCCTGTGGGCAGTTGGCCGGCTCACCGGCAGCCACCATCGGACGGTTGACCTCGAAGGTGTCGCCGCAGGCGCGGCAGCGGAACTCGTACCGGGGCATGCCACCCAGCGTACGTGGATCTGGCGGTTGGCGGAGTATGGGTGATACTCAACAGGTGGTGGACGGCGAGGACGACACGCGTGTGCAACCGTTACGACCGGCCGCGCCGCTGGAGGGGCCACTCGAAGGTTCGGGGGCCGCGCCCGATCCGGTGCGCGCGGTGCCCCGCCCGCGCCGTCCCTGGCTGAGCGGACGTTCGAAGGGCGCGGCGGCCACGCCACCGGCCACTGTGCCCGCCTCGCCGACGGCGCCCGAGGCCAACACCGAGGCCCCCAGGACCGAGGCGGCCAAGGCGGCGACGCCCCAACCTGCTGGCGCAAAGACCGGGACAGTCAAGGCAGACGACGCAAAGATCGAAACGGTCAAGGCCGAGGAAGCAAAGGCCGAGGAAGCAAAGGCCGAGGCCGCGAAGGCCGAGACGCCCAAGGCCGACAACGCGAAGACCGAGACGGTCAAGCCGGACGACGCGAAGATCGAGACCGCGAAGGCCGAGACGCCCAAGGCCGACGACGCGAAGACCGGAGCCACCGCCGGTGCGATGGATCTGGCGAAGACCACTGTGGATGAGCTGCCGGCGGTGCCGGCGTCCGGCCCGGCCCGTCGGCGACGGGTGCAGTTCGCGCACGCGGTACGTGTGCCGCCGCGCCAGGCGGCAGCAGCCGCCGCGCGGGCTACCCGGGCCTGGGCCGGCCGGCCCAGTGGTCGGCTGACCCTGCCCGGCGTCTTCCTGCTGGCGCTGGTGGCGGCGACCGCCGCGGCGGGAGCGCTGCTCGTACCGGCCACGATCCGCGCACCGCGTCCGGTGGCTGTGGACGCCTCGGCCGCGCCGGGCGCTGTCGCACCCACGGCGGCACCGTCCGGCCAGCCCACCGGCCCGTTGCCCACCGGGCCACTGCCCACCGGCCCGTTGCCCACCATCCCACTGCCCAGCGGCGGGTTGCCCGGCACCGGGCTGCCGCCCGGCACGGTGACCGGCGGCCGCCCGTCGGACGCCCTGGCCGGCTGGGCGCAGCAGGTCGGCGCCAAGGTCGGCGTCCCCCCGGTCGCCATGCAGGCGTACGGCTACGCCGAACTGGTCCTCGCCCAGACCAACCGCAGTTGTGCGCTGAGCTGGACCACGCTGGCCGCGATCGGTCAGGTCGAATCGGGGCACGGCTCGGCCAACGGCGCGCGGTTGGGGCAGGACGGCAAGGCGCTGCCCAACATCATCGGGCTGCCGCTGGACGGGAAGGAGGGTCGGATGCGGATCATCGACACCGACCGTGGGGCCCTCGACGGGGACACCACCCTCGACCGCGCCATCGGGCCGATGCAGTTCATCCCGACCACCTGGCAGGAGATCGGCGCGGACGCCGACAACGACGGCCGCAAGGATCCGCACGATCTGGACGACGCCGCCCTGGCAGCGGGAAATTACCTCTGCAAGGGCGGCCGGAACCTCAGCATCCCGGGCGACTGGTGGAACGCGATCCTCTCCTACAACGATGTACGGCGCTACGCCCAGGACGTCTACGACACCGCGAACCGGTACGGACGGGCCAGTCGGTCATGAAGTGATCGTCTCGATACGTTGGAGAACTGGACACTTCCCCCAGGCCTCTGTTAGCGGCAAGCTAGACGGGTGATGGTGCGCGAGTGGGACCCCAGGACCGCGTCGTCCGCCGAGATCGCGTCGCTGTTGGCCACGCTGAACGCGGTCCTGGCGGCCGATCTGCCGCAGGACCCGCCCTGGCGGGAGACTTCGCTGCGGGAATACCTCGCCGAGGTGATGCCCGGCGAGCGGCGGATCTCCTGGATCGCCCAGGCCGAGCCGACCGCTGCGGGCGACACGGGCGAGGTGCTCGGCCAGGTGCACGTCCTCCTTCTGGGTGACATCGGTGTTCTCGAGGTGCTGGTGCACCCGTCCGTGCGGCGCACCGGCCTCGGCCGTGACCTGGTGTTGCGTGCCGCCCGCCGGGTCTACCAGGAGGGCTTCCAGTCGATCGGGGTCGAGGTGGTCGGCGACACGCCAGCCGTCGGGTTCTACGAGTCGCTCGGCTTCACCCGGGAGTACGTGGAGACCCGCAGCGTGCTCGACCTGACCGCGGTGGACTGGGCCGAGCTGGCCGAGATGGCCACCGGCATCAGCGCGGGCTACCAGGTGGAGTTCTTCCCGGGCGGGCCGCCGGACGACCTGCTCGAGGCGTACGCGCGGGCCAAGGCCGAGGTGCGCGACGTCGACGACGGCGAGTTGCGCCCCAGCTCGTACGACCCGGAGCGGCTGCGCGACAGCCTCGACACGCTGCACCGACGGGGCATGAAGCCGTACATCGTGCTCGCACGGCACGAGCAGAGCGGCGAGGTGGCCGGCCTGACCGAGGTGGTGGTGCCGGCGCAGCACCCGACCCGCGCCGACCAGTACGACACGATCGTCGCGCAGGATCACCGGGGCTACGGCATCGATCGGGCGATCAAGGCCAGGATGCTGTTGGAGCTGCGTTCCGCCGAGCCGGAGCTGATCGAGGTGCAGACCTGGAACGCCCAGGCCAACGAGGCGATGCTCAAGGTCAACGCGGAGCTGGGCTACCGGCCGGACCGGGACTGGTGCGAATACAGCGTCGACGTCGCTGAGCTGGTGCACCGCCTCGATCCGCCACGGTGAGGAATTCACGAAACTGTCCATTAGGGGATGGACGGTGGACAGTCGCGCACCTTAACGTGCGTTGACCCCGTCCACCCATCGTGGAGGCCCTATGCGCCCGCGCCGCTCAATCGCCGCGCTCGCGACCGCCACCGTCGCCGTGACTGTCACGGCGCTCGGCGTCGCACCCACCGCGGCCAGCGCCGCGCCCACCGACCTGTTCATCTCGGAGTACGTCGAGGGTTCGTCGAACAACAAGGCGATCGAGCTGTTCAACGGCACCGGTTCCGCCATCGACCTGACCGCCGGCGGCTACCAGTTGCAGCTCTACTTCAACGGCTCCACCACGGCGACCACCATCGCCCTGACCGGCAGCGTGGCGGCCGGCGACGCGTTCGTGTTCGCCAGCGCCTCGGCCGGGGCCGCCATCCTCGCCCAGGCCGATCAGACCACCGGGGCGAGCCTCTTCAACGGCGACGACGCGATCGTGCTGCGCCGGGGCAGCACGGTGCTCGACTCGATCGGGCAGGTCGGCGTCGACCCGGGCACCGAGTGGGGTGCCGGCGTCACCAGCACCGCTGACAACACCCTGCGCCGGATGCCGAACGTGACCGTCGGTGACACCGACCCGTCGGACGCGTTCGACCCTGCTACCCAGTGGGCCGGCTTCCCCGTCGACACGTTCGACGGGCTGGGCGCGCACACCGTGGACGGCGGCGGCCCGGTCGACGTACCGGCCACGCTGACCTGCGGCGGCGCCCTTGTCACCGCCGCCGGCACGGCGGCGAGCCGGGAGGTGACCGGCACCGACCCGGACGACACGATCGTCGACCTGGCGGTGACGGCGGTCAGCCCGACGCCGACCGCCGGTTCGATCACCCGTACCGCGTTCACCCCGGCCGACGGGGTGGGCGGCACCGCCCGCGCCACTGTCGGGGTGAGCGCCGATCTCGCCGCCGGGGCGTACACCGTCACCCTCACCGCGACCGACGCGGGCGGTGGCACCGCCAGCTGCGCGCTGGCCGTGCAGGTGACCCGGGAGCTGACCGTGGGCGAGGTGCAGGGTCCGACCACCGACGCCGAGTCCGGGCCCGCCGACCGGTCACCGCTCGCGCCGGCGAGCGGCAACGGCACGAGCAGCACGATGTACGACGTCCGCGGCGTGATCACCCAGTTGACAGTGGCCCGCACCTCGGCCGGGGCGGATCAGCACGGGTTCTTCCTGCAGAGCCGCATTGGTGACACCGACGGCGACCCGACCAGTTCCGACGGGATCTTCGTGTTCATGGGCGCGTTCACCTCGCTGATCGGCGGTTACGTGCCGACGGTCGGCGACGAGGTCGTGCTGCGGGCCCGGGTGTCGGAGTACTACAACTTCACCCAGCTCTCCGGTGCGTCGCTGGTCCGCCGGATCGGCGGTGGCCTGGCCGTGGACACCGCTGTCGCGGTGACCGACGCGGTCCCGCCGGCCGTGCTGACCGACGCGCAGCGCTTCTGGGAGCGGCACGAGGGCTCCCGGATGCGGATCCGCGCGGGCAGCGGCGCGGTGAGCGGCCGGGACGTCTTCTCCTCCACCGCCGACGCGGAGCTGTGGGTGGTCGACCGTGACGACCCGCTGTTGGACCGCGCCGACCCGTACTCCCGGCGGGTCTTCCGCGACTCGCACCCGCTGGACAACGACCCGGCCCGCCGCTTCGACGACGGTAACGGCCAGCGGACGCTGCTCGGCAGCATGGGTGTGAAGGCCACCGCCGGGGACAGCGCCGCGCTGCTCCCGCCGGCGCACACCTTCGACACGCTGCGGGCGGACGCGGTGGGCGGGGTCTACTACTCGTTCGAGAAGTACGGCGTCCAGGTCGAGCGGGCGGAGTTCGCCGCCGGGGCCGACCCGTCGAAGAACAACCCGCCCAAGCCGGCCGACCGGTCCCAGGAGGTGGCAGTGGCCACCTACAACGTGGAGAACCTGTACGACTACCGGGACGACCCGTTCGACGGCTGCGACTTCACCGGTAACGCCGGCTGTCCGGGTGTCACCCCGCCGTTCGACTACGTCCCGGGCAGCGAGGCGGAGTACCGCGAGCAGTTGGCGGCGCTCGCCGACCAGATCGTCAAGGATCTGCACGCGCCGGACCTGATCCTGGTGCAGGAGGCCGAGGACCAGGACATCTGCACGGTCTCCGGGGCCGCGTTGAGCTGCGGCGACACCAACAACGCCGACGGCGCTCCGGACAGCATCCAGGAGTTGGCGCTCACGGTGGCGGCGGCCGGTGGGCCCGCGTACGCCGCCGCCTATGACCGCACCGGCGCGGACGCCCGGGGTATCACCGCCGCGTTCCTGTACCGCACGGACCGGCTGTCGTTGGCCGCCGCGACGGCGAACGACCCGCTGCTGGGCTCGGCACCGACCGTTCAGTACCGGGCTCCGGGCCTGCCGGCCAACGCCGACGTGCAGAACCCGAAGGCCCTCAACGCGGTGCTGCCGTCGGATGTGGACACCTCGACCGGCCGGGACGGGACCAACGTCTTCACCCGTGCCCCGCAGTTGGGCAAGTTCAGCGTTGCCGCCGCGCCGGGTTCCGCCGAGCGGTTCACCCTGTACGCGCTCAGCAACCACTACTCGTCCGGGCCGGACAGCCGGGTCGGGCAGCGGCGGGAGCAGGCGCGCTACGGTGCGGCGATCGTCACCGCGATCGAGGCGGCCGACGGGTCCGCCCGGGTGGTCTACGGCGGGGACCTGAACGTCTTCCCCCGCCCGGACGATCCGATCGCGACGGGTGACCAGCCCACGCCGTCGGACCAGCTCGCCCCGCTGTACGAGGCGGGTCTGCACAACCTGTGGGACAACCTCGTCGCCGAGGTGCCGTCGTCCGCCTACTCGTACAGTTTCGAGGGACAGGCGCAGACGCTGGATCACCTGTTCGTGAACGACGCGTTCTACGGCGACCTGGTGCAGGTGCGGGCGGCGCACATCAACGCCGACTGGCCGGCGGAGTTCACCGGCGACGGGTCACGGGGTTCCAGTGACCACGACCCGCAGGTGGCCCGGTTCCGGTCCCGTGCGTCGTTGACGGTGGCCGACGCGACGGTGGCCGAGGGCGACCAGGGCACGAGGCAGCTCACCTTCACCGCCACCGTGTCGCGACCGTTGTCGCAGCCGGTGCTGCTCTGTGCCGCGACCGTCGGCGTCACCGCGCAGGCCGGCTCGGACTTCGACCCGTACGCGGGCTGCAAGGCGCTCGCCGCCGGGCAGACGTCGGTCACCTTCCCGGTGACAGTGCGCGGTGACCGCAAACGGGAGTCGGACGAGAAGGTGACGTTGCTGGTTGCCGGCGTACCCGGTCTCCGGCTGGCTGATCCGCTCGCGGTCGGCACGATCATCAACGACGACTGACGTCGCGCGTTCCGGCGAGGCCCGTCGACCCGTACCGGGTCGGCGGGCCTCTCTCGTGCCGAGGTCAGAGCACTCCGCGCGGCGGCCAGGGCGGCGGGGACAGGTGCCGGTTCTGGGCCACCCGCACCTCCCACTGGCTGCGCCGACGCATCGCGTCCCGGACCTCCCGATTGCGGTAGAACGTCTCCGGCGGGCGGGCCAGCCCGTAGATGTCCGCCCACCACTCCCCCAACTCGGGGTCGAGGATGGTGTCCAGGTGCGATGGGTAGCGGCGCTCCGCGCCGTTGCGGGTGTCCTGCCAGTCGCGCATCGGTTTCAGCACCCGGCCGAACTCGTCCACCACTGCCAACCGGCAGCCCACCACCGCGATGATGCGCCGGAGCAGGACGATGCTCGGCACCATCCGGCCGGCCTCGATCCGGCCGATGGTGGCGTGGTGCACGCCCGCCCAGCGGGCCAGCTCACGCTGGCTGAGGTCAGCGCGACGGCGGACCGCGCGGACGATACCGCCGGCCGGCCAGGGCACGTCGGAAGGCTCGCTGAGGAGGACCGGCTCGGCTGCGGCTGACGAATCGCTCATGCCGTCACCGTCCCGCCTGGCGGAGCCTGCCGCAATCCCGCCGGCCGCGCCTGTGGACAACGAGCCGGCCTGTGGATAACACCTTGTACCGCCGACCACTGTCCGTGTTGGCGACCTCTGGCAGCGCCATCATTACTTTGTGTCATGGATTTCGCGCCGCCTGGTCCAGTCGACCCGGCAGGCAGCGACCGAAACCGGCCAGACCAGGCAAAACTCAACCCTGGCCACCAGACCCCCAACCGCAGACCGTGTCCTTTGCTCTGCAGTTCGATATGCACCGCTAACGGACCGTGGGTGTCGCCGTCATGGGTGCAGAGCAAAGGGGGAATAGAGGGAAGGCGGGTCGGCTGGGCTGGTCACGCTGAGTAGGTCGACGCGACGAATGGCCAACGCGTACGAGGGCCGAAGAAGCCTGGCCGTCATGGCCGAGAGGCCCGGGACTCCGCGCGGCCGGCTGGGCGAGCCCTTACGGCCCGGCGCGCCCGAGGAGGCCGCGTGGCCAGGCCAGGGGCAGAGTCAGTCAGGGGCAGGACGAGCGTCAGTAACGCTCGCGCAGAAGCTGGGCGGCCTCGACCGCCCAGTAAGTGAGGATGACCTGCGCGCCGGCCCGCTTGATCGAGGTGAGCGTCTCCAGCATCACCCGCTCCCGGTCGATCCAGCCGTTGGCGGCGGCCGCCTCCACCATCGCGTACTCGCCGGAGACCTGGTAGGCGGCGACCGGGACGTCCACTGCGGCCCGCACCGCCGACACCACGTCGAGGTAGGGCAGCGCCGGCTTGACCATCACCAGGTCGGCGCCCTCGGCGACGTCGAGCGCGACCTCGCGCAGCGACTCCCGCAGGTTGGCCGGGTCCTGCTGGTAGGTGCGCCGGTCGCCCTCCAGCGCCGACTCCACCGCCTCACGGAACGGGCCGTAGAAGGCGGAGGCGTACTTCACGGCGTACGCCAGCACGGAAACGTCCTGGTACCCGGCGGCGTCGAGGGCCCGGCGTACCACGCCGACCTGACCGTCCATCATCCCGGACGGCCCGACCATGCCGACCCCCGCGGCGGCCTGGGCCACCGCCATCTCGGCGTACGCGGCCAGGGTGGAGTCGTTGTCGACAGCGCCGTCGGGGGTGAGCAGCCCGCAGTGCCCGTGCGAGGTGAACTCGTCGAGGCACAGGTCGCTCATCACGACGGTGGCGTCACCCACCTCGGCCACCACGTCCCGGATGGCCACGTTGAGGATGCCGTCCGGGTCGATGCCGCCGGAGCCGGTCGGGTCCCGCTGTTCCGGTACGCCGAAGAGCATGATCCCGCCGACACCGGCCTGGACGGCCTCGACCGCCGCCTTGCGCAGCGAGTCCCGGGAGTGCTGGAGCACCCCCGGCAGCGACGAGATGGCCCGGGGCTCGGTGAGCCCTTCCTTGACGAACATCGGCACGACCAGCTCGGCCGGGTCGACCCGGGTCTCGGACACCAGGCGGCGGACCGCCGGGGTGCGGCGCAGCCGGCGGGGCCGGATCTCGGGGTACGACATGGAAGGGCCTCCTCGAACGACTACCGGAAGCGCAGGGCGGTCGGGCCCTGAACCTTCGAGCCACGGCGCTGCTTGGCCGGCATGGCGGCCAGCTTCTCGCGCAGCTCGACGGCGTAGGCGGCGAGCGCCTCCACCAGGTCGGGCACCGAGGCGTGCGGCGGTTGGACGTCGACCCGCAGGCCGAACTCCGTCGCGGTCTCCGCCGTCTTGGGCCCAATGACGGCAACAACGGTCCGCGCGTGCGGCTTCCCGGCGATACCGACCAGGTTGCGCACGGTGGAGGACGAGGTGAAGAGCACCGCGTCGAAGCCACCCGACTTGATCGCGTCGCGGATCTCGGCGGGCGGCGGCGCGGCCCGCACCGTCCGGTACGCGGTCACGTCGTCGACCTCCCAGCCGCGCTCGGTGAGCCCGGCGGCGAGCGTCTCGGTGGCGATGTCGGCGCGCGGCAACAGCACCCGGCCCACCGGGTCGAGGATCTCGTCGTGCGGCGAGAACTCGGCCAGCAGACCCTCGGAGGACTGCTCGCCGGCGGGGATCAGCTCCGGCTGGATGCCGAACGCGCGGACCGCGTCCGCCGTTGCCTCACCGATGCAGGCGATCTTGACGCCGCCGAAGTGCCGGGCGTCGAGGCCGTGCTCGGCGAACTTCTCCCAGACCGCGCGGACCGCGTTCACCGACGTGAAGATCACCCAGGCGTACCGGCCGTCGACCAGGCCCTTGACCGCCCGCTCCATCTGGGCCGGGGTACGCGGGGGCTCGACCGCGATGGTCGGCACCTCGCACGGGATCGCCCCGTACGCGCGCAGCCGGGCGCTCATCGCGCCGGCCTGCTCCTTGGTGCGGGGTACGAGCACCTTCCAGCCGTACAGCGGGCGGTTCTCCCACCAGCTCAGCTTGTCGCGCTGCCCCACCCCGACACCGACGGTGAGCACCACCCGGCCGGTGAAGCCGAGCGCGGCGGCCACGAAGCTGTCCACCGTCGACGTGGTCGTGTACTGGGTCTCGCCGGTGCCGTCGCCGGTCACCCCGACACCGGTGGTGCCGTCGACCCCGGCGGCGAGCAGCCCGTCCCGGACGGCGGCGAGGTCACCGGCGTCCACGGCGAGCGCGAGCGAGCCCCGACCGACCGCCGTGGCCAGCGCCTCGAAGTCCAGCGCGCTGACGTCCTCGACGTCGGCGGCGGTACGCACACCCGGCAGCGGGACCCCGGCGTAGGTGGCCACACCCTCGGCCTGGCCGACGCCGGGCACCACCTCGAAGTGGGCGGCGGTGCGGGCCACCGCCTGCACCTCCTTGACCACCGAGTCGTGCCCGAACGGGTCGCCGGCGACCAGGTGCACCGCGTTCAGCCCGGAGCGGGCCGCGGAGATCAGCACCTTCGCCACATCCCCCGGCGCGCCCTCGGCCGGGGTGAACTCGGCATCGTCGGAGGCCTCGGCACGCACGACGGCGAGCAACGACTCGGGGACTCCCCGGTCGTAGATCACCTGGTCGGCGTCGACCAGGGCGTCGTGGGCCCGACGGGTCAGCAGGCCCGGGTCACCGGGGCCAGCCCCGACGAACGCGATACGGCCGACGGGCTTACGGGTGCGGGTCATTCTGTGCTCCCAAATTGCTGGGTCCCCGGGCCGGTGTGTCCTTCGTGGCCGAGGATCGAGTCGGCGCCGAGGTCGAGGAGTTCGGCGGCGAGTGCCTTACCGATCTCCGCCGCGTCGGCGGGCGTTCCGGTGCGGGACAGCCGGAGGTCACGAGTGCCGTCCGGGCTGATCACCGCCCCGCGCAGGTAGATCTCATCGCCGGTCTCGCCTTCGGCGAGTTCGGCATAGGCGGCGACGGGTGCGCTGCACCCGGCCTCCAGGGTTGCCAGAAACGCGCGTTCCGCGGTGACCGCGGCACGCGACGGTGCGTGGTCGAGCAGCGCGAGCAGCCCGACCAGGTCCTGGTCGTCGACCCGGCACTCCACGGCCAGCGCACCCTGAGCGGGGGCGGGCAGCATCAGCATCGGGTCCAACGTCTCGGTGATCACGTCGGTCCGGCCGATGCGGGCCAGACCGGCCCGGGCCAGGACGATCGCGTCGAGGTCGGCGTCCGGACCGAGCACCCGCCCCAGGCGGGTGTCGATGTTGCCGCGGATCGGGGTGACCTCCAGTTGCAGGCCGAGGGCGTGCAACTGGGCGATCCGGCGCAGCGCGCCGGTGCCCACCGTGGCACCGGGCGGCAACTCGGCGAGGGTGCGGCCGTCGCGGGCCACCAACGCGTCGCGCGGGTCCTGCCGGGCCGGCACCGCAGCGATGTGCAGCCCGCCGGCGCCGGCCGTGGGCAGGTCCTTGTACGAGTGCACCGCGAAGTCGATCGTCCCGGCGGTGAGCGCGTCGCGCAGGGCGGAGACGAACACCCCGACGCCCAGCCGGTGCACCGGCGCCGTGGAGCGGTCGCCCGCGGTGACCACCTCGACCAGCTCGACCGGGCGGCCGGTGGCGGCGGTCACCGCCTCGGCGACCTGGCCGGACTGGGCCATCGCCAGGGTGCTGCCCCGGGTGCCGAGGCGCAGGGGGGCGGTCATCGCGCACCTCCGGTTGGTGGGGTCGGTTCGGCGGTGTCGGCAGCGGACACCGGGCCGGTGCCGGGGAGCGCCAGGCCGAGGTCGGGGGTCAGCACGTCGGGGACGGTGTCGACCGGTGAGGTCTGCGGCACCTCGAGGTCGAACAGCTCGCGCAGCAGTGCGGCGTACTGGTCGCCGCCGGGCTCCGCGGCCAGCTGGCGGACCTTGACGGTGGGCTGGTGCAGCAGCCGTTGCACGACCCGGTGCACGGTGCGGGCCACCTCGGCCCGCAGGTCGTCGCCGAGGTCGGGGCGGCGCTGCGCCAGCCGGCGCAGCTCGGCGCTGACCACGTCGTCGGCCCGGCCCCGCAGCGCGGCCACGGTGGGCGCCACGTCGGCGCCGCGCAACCAGGTGAGGAAGCCCTCCACCTCGCCGAGCACGATGCGTTCGACGGCTGCGGCGTCGGCGGCCGCCGGACCGTCGGCGAGCAGCCCCGCCATCCGGTCGATGTCGATCACTTCGACGCCGGGCAGCTCGGCGACGCCCTCCTCGACGTCGCGCGGGACGGCCAGGTCGAGCAGGACCAGCGGGCCCCGGGCCGGGTCGCGTTCGGCCAGCGCCGTGGTGACCACCGCCCGGGTGAGGACCGGTTCAGTGGACGCGGTGGCGGCCACTACGATGTCCACTGTGGAGAGAGTGTCGGCCAGTTCGGTCATCGGCGCGGCGCTCGCCCCGTACGACTCGGCGAGGCGGACGGCCCGGTCGGCACCCCGGTTGCTGACGATGAGCGGCCCGGCGCCCAGCCGGGACAGCGTGGCCACCCCGAGCGAACCCATCGCGCCAGCGCCCACCACCAGGGCCGGACGGCCGACGAGGTCACCGTCGAAGTGCCCGGCGGCCAGCTCCAGGGCGGCGGTGACGACGCTCTGGCCGGCCCGGTCGATGCCGGTCTCGGCGTGCGCCCGCTTGCCGACCCGCAGCGCCTGCTGCATGAGCTCGTGCAGCAGCCGGCCGGCCGAGTCGGCGCCGGTGGCCCAGTGGTACGCGTCACGCAGCTGGCCGAGGATCTGCGCCTCGCCCACCACCATCGAGTCCAGACCGGTGGCGACCCGGAAGACGTGGTCCACGGCAGCGGTGTCGTAGTGCACGTACAGGTGGCTGGCCAGCGCCGTCGGCGAGCTGCCGGCCTGCTCGGCCAGCACGGCGCAGATGTCGCCGAGCCCGCCGTGGAAACCGGACACGGCGGCGTACACCTCCACCCGGTTGCAGGTGGAGACGATCACCGCCTCGGCCACGTACGGCTGGGCGACCAGGCGGTCCAGGGTGCGGGTGAGGTCGGCGGGGGGCACGGCCAGCTGCTCCAGCGTGGCGACCGGGGCGGTCCGGTAGGACGCGCCGACGACAAGCAGTTTCACGTGCCGATCGCCTCCTGGGTGTCGGTGGCCGCGAACCCGCCGGGCAGAGCGGTGAGAGCGGACCCGCCGGTGGCGGGCAGCGCGGTCAGCGACGCCTTGCGGTGCTCGTGGAAGGACAGAATCTGCAGCTCGATGGCGAGGTCGACCTTGCGCACGTCGACCCCCTCCGGAACCGAGAGTACGCACGGCGCGAAGTTGAGGATGCTCGTCACGCCGACGGCGACCAGTTGGTCGGCGACCTGCTGGGCGGCGGCTGCCGGGGTGGCGATCACGCCGATCGCCAGGGATTCCTCGGCGGCGACCGTCGGCAGGTCGTCGACATGCCGGACCACCAGGCCGTTGATCTCCTCACCGACCCGGGAGGGATCGGCGTCGAGCAGTGCGGCGATCCGGAAGCCCCGGCTGGCGAAGCCGTCGTAGCCGGCCAGAGCGTGACCGAGATTACCCACGCCGACCAGGGCGACAGCCCGGCGTTGGGTGAGCCCGAGCACATACTCGATCTGCTCGATCAGCAGCGCGACGTCGTAGCCGACGCCCCGGGTGCCGTACGAGCCGAGGTGCGAGAGGTCCTTGCGGAGCTTGGCGGAGTTGACCCCGGCGGCGGCGGAGAGGCCTTCGCTGGAGACCGTCTCGTGCCCGGTGTCGGCCAGGTTGTGCAGCGCGCGCAGGTACTCCGGGAGCCGAGCGACGGTCGCCTCGGGCAGGTCCGGGAGCGCCGGTACGGCACCGGCGCGGCCGGGCGCGCCTGGGTGACGGTGCTGACTCATGAGACTCCGTGCGGTGCGATCCTCGGCCAACTCCGCTGGTCGGCCGTTTGTGGACTCCCGCTGGCGACCGAGATTGCCGGCTGTGCTAGCAGGGCGCGTCGGAGTCACAGCGTAGGCGCTTGTGAAGACGTGCACAAATCGCGATCTTGCCGCTGCGTGGCGCGACAGCACCAGCACCTCCATCCCACAAGATCGATTGAACGGCCTGGTCCGCTCACCGCCCGGGCGATTATTGCTCAATCCCGACTTCTCTGACCAATCCCGCGCCGGCCCCTGTCCCGGGTCGTCCCGGCGGTGGTAGGGGCTGGTAGGGGCAGCACTACGGAGGAGAGGCGGGGTTTCGGGATGGGGACACCGCGCCCGGCTGCCTAGCCTTTGGGCATGACCGCCGTTGCCGCCACCAGCGACCGACCGACGCTGGCACCGAGCATCCCCCGCCAACTCTTCGTCGACTCCGGGTACGTGGTGCTGGGCCTGCCCCTGGCGGTGGCCAGCTTCGTCCTCCTCGTCGTCGGCCTCGCGGTCGGCATCGGCCTGGTGGTCACGGTGATCGGCCTACCGATCCTCAGCGGCACCCTGTACGCCGCCCGTGGGCTGGCCGACGTCGAGCGGCTGCGGCTGCCCGCGGTGCTCCACCAACCCCGGATCCGGCCGCACTACCGGCTGCCCGAGGCCGGCGCGAACGCCTGGCGGCGGATCTTCGTGCCGATGCGGGACGCCCAGTCCTGGCTCGACCTGGCACACGGCATCCTGCGGCTGATCGCGGCGGTGGGCACCTTCGTGGTGACGGTGTCCTGGTGGGCCGCGGCCATCACCGGCTCGCTCTACTGGGCGTACGACTGGGCGCTGCCCCGGGCCGACGGCGAGGGTGACCAGGACCTGGCGCAGTTGCTCGGCCTGGGCGACTCGACCACCGCCCGGATCGGCCTGTACACCGCGCTCGGGGTGTTCTTCCTGATCACCCTGCCGATCGTGGTGCGGGGCTGCGCGCTGCTGCAGGCCAGCTTCGCCAAGGCCATGCTGACCGGGGTGGCCGAGATGCGCGACCGGATCACCGTGCTGGAGGAGCAGAAGCGAGCCGCGGTGTCCGCCGAGGCCTCCGCGCTACGCCGGCTGGAACGGGACATCCACGACGGCCCCCAGCAGCGCCTGGTCCGGCTGGCGATGGACCTCAGCCGAGCCCGGATGCAGCTCGCCTCGGATCCGGAGGCGGCCGGGCGCACCATCGACGAGGCGGTCACCCAGACCCGGGACACGCTGGCCGAGCTGCGGGCGCTGTCCCGGGGCATCGCGCCGCCGATCCTGGTCGACCGGGGTCTGCCCAGCGCCTTGGCGGCGCTCGCCGGGCGCGGGCTGATCCCGATCGAGCTCCAGGTGGACCCGCAGCTCGGCACCCCCGCCGGGCGGCTCGACCCGGCGGTGGAGAACACCGCGTACTTCGTGGTGTCCGAGGCGCTCACCAACGTCGCCAAGCACAGCCGGGCCACCGAGGCCACGGTGGCGGTGGTCCGGCAGGGCACCCACCTGCAGGTACGGGTGGGCGACGACGGGCAGGGCGGGGCGCACCTGGCGAAGGGCCACGGGCTGGCCGGCATCGCCGACCGGGTCCGGGCCGCCGGTGGCGAACTGGTGGTGGTCAGCCCGACCGGCGGCCCCACCGAGATCCGCGCCGAGCTTCCCCTGTGAGCGCCCGGGGCACCGCGCCGAGCCGCCCCGACGGGCCGGACGTGGTAGACAACACAGCCATGCGCATCGTGATCGCCGACGACGCCGTCCTGCTCCGGGAGGGGCTGGTCCGGCTGCTGACCGAGAGCGGGCACCAGGTGGTGGCCGCCGTCGGGGACGGTGACGCCCTGGTCGAGGCGGTGGTCGAGCACCGGCCCGACGTGTCGATCGTCGACGTCCGGATGCCGCCGTCGCACACCGACGAGGGGCTGCGGGCCGCGGTGGAGGCGCGCCGGCTGGTGCCGCGTACCCCGATCCTGGTGCTGTCCCAGTACGTCGAGGTCTCGTACGCCGATGATCTGCTCGCCACCACCGGCGGCGCCGGCGGCGGGATCGGCTACCTGCTCAAGGACCGGGTGGCGGCGATCGACGAGTTCCTGGACGCGCTGCGCCGGGTGGCGGGCGGCGGCACGGTGCTCGACCCGGAGGTGGTCGGTCAGCTCTTCGCCCGGCGTCGCCGCGACGACCCGCTGCGCGAGTTGACCCCCCGTGAGCGCGAGGTGCTCGCCCTGATGGCCGAGGGGCGCTCGAACACCGCCATCGCGCGTGCCCTCGTGGTCAGCGACGGCGCGGTGGAGAAGCACGTGCGCAACATCTTCACCAAGCTGACCCTGCCGCCGGACACCGAACAGCACCGGCGGGTGCTGGCCGTCCTCACCTACCTGCGGAACTGACCTCCCGGGCCAGGGCGACAGCGTCGGTGAGGGTGTCGGCCACCGGGTGGCCGGAGGCGCGCAGCCGGGCCGGGTCGGTGAACCCGCCGGTGTAGAGCACGGCCCGGCCGCCGACCGCCACCGCGGCGTCCGCGTCGTCGATGGAGTCGCCGATCAGCACCACCGAGGCGCCGTCCACGCCCAGCTCGGCCAGGTGCCGCTGGAGCGGTTCGGTCTTGCTGCCACCGCCGACCGTGGCCCGCAGCCCGTCGACGCGGGTGAAGTGGCCGGTCAACCCGTACGTGTGCACGGTCGGGACCAGCTCCTCGTGGAACCACATGGACAGCAGACTCTGGCTGCCCGGCCACGCGGCCATCGCGGCACGCGCGTCGGCGGCCAGCTCACAGGTGGTCAGCCCGGTGCGGTACGCCTCGTGGAAGATCTTGTCGAGGCGGCCGAACTCGTCGTCGTCAACGGCCTGCCCGAGCACCTCGGCGTAGTACTCGGCGATCGGCCTGCGGAACCGCACCCGGTGCTCGTCCGGGGTGACCGTCGGCCCGCCCAGGCTCGTGAACACGACGTTGGTGGCGGACACCACCAGACTCAGGTCGTTGAGCAGGGTGCCGTTCCAGTCCCAGACGAGGTGCGGGGGCGCAGGGGTCATCAGAGCACCATAGGCACCCCTCAGAGCTGCGGCGTGGTCAGGTCCCGCAGCAGCCGGTCCTCCTCGACCCGCCAGTAGCCGTGCTCCTTGCCGTCGAGCATCACCACCGGCAGCCGGTCCCCGTACTCCCGTTCCAGCCCCTCGTCGCCGGTGACGTCCCACTCGACCCACTTGTCGCCGGTGACCGCCACGACCCGGTCGAGCGCCGCCTTGGCGTCGTCGCACAGGTGGCAGCCGGGTCGGGTGATCAGCGCGAGTCGGGCGTCAGTTGCCATCGGTTACCTCCGTGCGGTCGGTCGGCGTCGCCGACCGGAGCTGGGTCTTGCGTACCTTGCCGATCGCCGAGTGTGGCAGGGCGTCGACGAACTCGACGGCGGTCGGGCACTTGAACCGGGCCAGGTTCCGCGCGCAGTGGGCGAGCAACTCCTCGCTGGTCACCGGTCGTCCCTGCGCCGGCACCACGTACGCCCGGACAGTCTCGCCGGTTCGCGGGTGCGGCACACCCAGTACCGCCGACTCGGCCACCCCGGGATGCCCGGCGAGCACCAGCTCGACCTCGTGCGGATAGACGTTGAACCCGTTGACGAGGATCAGGTCGCCGAGCCGGTCGACCAGAAAGAGGTCTCCGTCCTCGTCGGCGTACGCGATGTCACCGGTGCCCCACCACCCGTCGGCGGCCGGGCCGCCCCGACCATCGGGCCAGTACCCGGTGAAGAGGTTGGGGCCGGACACCACGATCTGCCCCGGGTCGGTGCCCGGCGCGACGTCGGAGAGGTCCAGCTCATCCGGGTCGTCGTCGGGGACTGCCAGCCCGTCGCGCCACAGCTCCACCCCGTCGGCGTCGACCAGGCGGAGCCGCACACCGGGCAGCGGGCGGCCGATCGAACCGGGCTTGGCCACGCCGCCGACCAGGGTGGAGGTGAGCACCGGCGCGGTCTCGGTGAGGCCGTACCCGATGTGCACCTGATGCCCGGTGACAGCGGAGAAGCGCGCCGCGACAGCGGGTTCGAGCGGTGCCGCGCCACAGACCGCCACCCGCACCGACGCGGTCGCCGCCCGGGCCGCGGCCATGCCGGCCCAGGTCAGGAACATCGACGGTACGCCGACCAGCACGCTGACCCGGTGCCGCGCGATCTCGTCCAGCCCCGCCGTCGGCCCCGGCTCGTCGAGCAGCACGCCGGTGGCGCCGTGGTGCACGACAGCACCGAGCCCCGAGTTGAGCCCGTACGCGTGAAACAGCGGCAACGCGAGGAGAACGGTGTCCGTCGGCCCGACCACCGGCGGTTCGATCTGCGCGACCTGTTCGTGGTTGGCGAGCAGCGCCTGGTGCGACAGCATCGCTCCCTTGGGTCGCCCCTCGGTGCCGGAGGTGTAGAGCAGTACCGCCAGGTCCGCGCCCCCTCGTCGAGGGCGGGGTGCCGGCCCGGGTGCGTCGACGGTCGGTGGCGTGCCGTGCACGGAGGTGAGCGCGGGCAGTTCGGCGGCGATGTCGGCGACCAGACCTCGTACGTGGTCGGTGGCGACGAGCACCGACGCGCCGGAGTCGGCCAGCACGTGTCGGAGTTCCGGGGCGGTGAGGCCGGGGTTGACCGGCACTGTCACCAGCCCGGCCCGCAGGGCGCCCAGCCAGGCGATCACGAAGTCCGGCGTGTTGGGCAGTGCGATGGCGACGCGTGGCGGGGTGGCGCCGGGGTCGGTGGGCGGTGCGGCGGCGGACAGGCCGCGGGCTGCGGCGTCCACAGCGGCGTCCAGTTCGGACCAGCTCACTGTGTGCTCGTGCCAGTGCAGCGCGGACCGGTCGGCCCGGTCGAGGGCCGCCCGGCGGACCCGGTCGGCGAGGTTCGGCGCGGGGCTTTCCGAGAGGTCCGGCACGGTGGTCGAGTCTGGCACAGCGCACGGCGACGGGCCACGCCCGGCGGTCGGGGCGGACCCGCGGGGGCGGCACCGCGACAGTCCCATGCACGGGACTGTCCGGTGTGCCATCGGCGGTCCGATCAGGTCCTGTCGATGGGACGTGCGATGCCGATCAGAGGCAGTTCGGTCGCCCCCACCCGACCGGCCGGCGTGTCGGGCCAACCGAACGGGCGGACGCCTCCCACCTGGGCATCCACCCTGGAACACCGTGCCGACGGAAAGTCAATCGCACACGACGGACAACCGGTCCGCCATCGGTGCGACGGAGCGGGAAATACTTCCGCCTTGTGTAACGGACTTGCCACGCGCGGGTGACGTTGGCCCTATCATCACTCGGGTCGGGTCACCCCATTTGCCGTGAGTCGACACCCCTCAGCCCGAGGAGGCCCCCGTGCCTGTGAGCGCATTGGACCAGCACCTCCAGCGGAACTGCCGCCCGTCGGCAGTTCCCGCGACCGTCCTGCCCGACCGGTCACCCGGTCGGTCCGTCCCGACGAGACCCAGACCGGCCCGGCCGGCAACCGACGGGACGGGGGCAACACGGTGACCACCTTCGGTTACGCGGAACGCCCGGTCGGCCTGACCGGTCAGCCGGCCCGCTCCCACGTCAACGAGCGCCCAGCAGCCCGCGCCCCACTGGACGAGCAGCCCGGCGGCGGCCTGCGGGGTGACGGCACGGCGCATCGGATCCGCAGCCGGCCACATCACAACGAGCCACCACCGCGACCCGCGGTGCCCGGCGGGAACGCGAAGCCGGCCGGTGGCCGGGTGGCCGTACCGTCCCGGCCCGCCATGCCCGTGCAGGGTCGTCGGGTAAGCGACACACCGGCGGTCACCACCGACCCGGCGGCGGGTGAGACAGCGGTGATCCCGGCGGTGCCGGCCACCACCGCCACCACCCCGACCGGTTTCCCGAGCCGACCGGACCCGTCCGACCCGGCCACCGAGGTGTGGACGCTGATCGAGCGGGCCCAGGCCGGCGAGTCCGAGGCGTTCGGTCTGATCTACGACCGGTACGTGGACACCGTCTTCCGGTTCGTCTACTTCCGGGTCGGCAACCGGCAACTCGCCGAGGACCTCACCTCGGACACCTTCCTGCGCGCGCTCAAGCGGATCGGCAGCTTCACCTGGCAGGGCCGCGACCTCGGCGCCTGGCTGGTGACGATCGCCCGCAACCTGGTCGCTGACCACTTCAAGTCGGGCCGGTACCGACTGGAGGTCACCACCGGCGACGTGCTCGACGCCGACCGGGAGGACCGGGGCCCGGAGGGCAGCCCGGAGGCGGCGGTGGTGGAGCACATCACCAACGTCGCGCTGCTCACCGCCGTCAAGCAGCTCAACCCGGAGCAGCAGGAGTGCATCGTGCTCCGCTTCCTCCAGGGCTTCTCGGTCGCCGAGACGGCCCGCGCGATGGGCAAGAACGAGGGAGCCATCAAGGCCCTCCAGTACCGCGCCGTCCGCGCCCTGGCCCGACTGCTGCCCGACGGCTTCCAGCCGTAGGTTGTTACGGCGGGGCCGACGGGCGTCGATCAACGTCCGCGCAGCTCAGGGTCGGTCCCGCCTGGTGATGACCATCACTTTCTGTAATTTCCGCTCCGCCAGGCCCGTAACCCGTGCCCGGCCCGCCGCGTTTCTCCGGGTGCGACCGGTGGATGTCCCGGCAGGTCCGGGTCACCGAGGTCCGACCGGCATGCCGGCGGCACCTCACCTCCGTGGTGTCACACTGCCGCCCGGTCGCTGGCAACGACGGCGGCCGACCGGCCGTGACCAGCGAGAGGAGGTGCCTGCGGTGGACAACACCCTCTTCTCCCGCCGGCGCGCGGAGCGCTTCGCGCAGCTTCTCGACGAGGCCAACGGCGCTCGGCGACACCACGTGCGATCCCGGGTGGACGGCCACCTCGCGCCGCTCGTCGCAGTGGGTCAGCGGCTCAGCGTCGACCCCCCGGCTGTCGAGGTGGACCAGGACTTCCGCACCGGCCTGCGGGCGATGCTGCTCGCGACGGCCGAGCGGGAAGGGCTGGGCAGCACACCGGCGACGGCCGGCGAACCGGCAGCCACGACCACCCGGGGGCGGCTCGCCACCACCCGAGGACGGCTGCTGCCGGCGGTCACCGCCCGGCGGGCCCGAGCCCGGGGCGCGATCCTGGTCGGCATCGCCGCCGGGGCGATCGCCGTCTCCGGGATCTCCGCCGCCAGCGAGAACGCGGTGCCCGGTGACGCGCTGTACGGCATGAAGCGCTCCACCGAACGGGCACAGCTCGCCCTGGCCAGCTCGGACATCAGCCGAGGGCAACTCTTCCTGGACTTCGCCCGGACCAGACTCGGCGAAGCCGCCAAGCTGCGCGGCGACCGGATCGGCTACAGCGCGGTCCTCGACGACATGGACGCCGACACCCGGCAGGGCGTTCGCCTGCTGACCTCGGCCGCTGTGCAACGAGCCGAGCCCGGCAGCCTGGACACCCTCAACACCTTCGTGTCGAGCCAGCGCCGGGCGGTACGCGGCCTGCTCGACGGGAGCACCCGCGTCGACCGGGACCGGACCCACCGGTCACTGCTGCTGCTGGACAGCATCCGGGAACGCTCGGACGACCTGCGCGCGGCAATCGCCTGCGGCCTGCCGGCACCGGCCGCCAGCGACGCCCTCGGCCCGGCCCCGAGCGCCTGCCCCGGCGATCGCTGACCCGCGCCCCTATACCGCACGTCCGACCGGCCGCGCCACAGTTCGCTGTGTGCCCGGCCGGTCGACCGTCTGCGGCGGATACCCTCGCCAGGGAGCATCAGTCGCACCGGGAAGGAAGGGAATCGCGTGGCGCGCAGCCGTAAGGTGACGGTCAGCACCGACGCCGAGGGGCACACCGCCGGCTGGGCGGACACCGACCTGGCCGCGGTCAGCGCACCAGACCCGACCGGCGCGGCGTTCTTCGACGTGGACAACACGATGATGCAGGGCGCCTCGATCTACTGGTTCGCCCGTGGGCTCGCCTCCCGGAACTACGTGACCACCGCCGACCTGGCCCGGTTCGCCTGGCAGCAGCTCCGTTTTCGGCTGCTCGCCCGGGAACACGCCGGTGACATGTCACTGGCCAAGGAGGCGGCGCTGGCCTTCGTCGAAGGCTGGCGGGTCAACGAGGTCGAACACCTCGCCGAGGAGATCTTCGACGAGCTGATGGCCCCCCGGATCTGGGCCGGCACACACCAGCTCGCGCAGCGTCACCTGGACGCCGGTCAGCGGGTCTGGCTGGTCAGCGCCGCCCCCGTCGAGATCGGCCGGGTGATCGCCGCCCGACTCGGCCTGACCGGTGCCATCGGCACGGTGGCCGAGGTGGTGGACGGGGCGTACACCGGGCGGTTGGTGGGTGACCTGATGCACGGACCGGCCAAGGCCGAGGCGGTCACCCAGCTCGCTGCTGTGGAAGGGCTCGACCTGACCCGCTGCGCGGCCTACAGCGACTCGGCGAACGACCTGCCGCTGCTCTCCGTGGTGGGGCGGGCGGTCGCCGTCAACCCGGACGGCGTTCTGCTGCGGCAGGCCCGCCAGCACGGCTGGGAGGTACGGGACTTCCGCACCGGCCGGCGAGCGGTCAAGATCGCCGTACCGTCGACTGCCGCGGCCGGGCTGGTCGCCGGCGCGGTCACCGCCGGCCTGGCCCTCCAGCGCCGCCGGCGCGCCGGCTGAGGACCGCCGGCTACGGGCCGAACGGGTCGGGCCGTCGCTCCAGCAACGTGTGCAGGGTCTGCTGGATGGTCTCCCGCACCTGGTCGGCGAGGTTGAAGACCACCAGCGGGTCATCCGCCGAGTCGGTCAGGTGGGCGGTGGGGATCGGCGGGCAGAACTCGATCAGCCACTTGCTGGGCAGCGGCACCATGCCCAGCGGGCCGAGCAACGGGAACGTCGGCGTGACCGGGAAGTACGGCAGCTTGAGCAGCCGCGCCAGCGGCTTGATGTCGGCGAGCATCGGGTAGATCTCCTCGCCGCCGACGATGGCGACGGGCACGATCGGGGTGCCGGTGCGCAGCGCCGCCGAGACGAACCCGCCCCGCCCGAAGCGTTGCAGCTTGTACCGGTCGGCGTAGAGCTTCCCGATGCCCTTGAAACCCTCCGGGAACACCCCGACCAGATCGCCGCCGCCGAGCAGCCGCTCCGCATCCGGGTTGCAGGCCACCGTGCCGCCGGTCTTGCGGGCCAACTCGGAGACGACAGGCATCCGGAAGACCAGGTCGGCGCCAAGCAACCGCAGGTAACGGTGGGCGGGATGCTTGTCGTGCAGCGCTGCGGAGAGAATCAGGGCGTCCAGCGCCACCGTCCCGGAATGGTTGCCGACCACCAGGGCGGGCCCGTCCACTGGCACATGCTCCACCCCGCTGACCTCGGTGCGGAACCAGTCCCGGTAGAGCACCCGCAGCAACGGGTGGAAGACCGCGTCGGTCAACTCCGAGTCGAACCCGAACTCGTCGACCTCGTAGTCACCGGCGAGCCGCCGGCGCAGAAACGCCAACCCGTTCGCGACCTTGCGGTCCCAGTGGTCCCCCGGCCGGTCCGCCACCGCCGGCCCGGTGGCCGCGGGCGGCCCGGCGTCGACCCGGTCGGCCGGAGTCGGGGGCGCTGCCGGGGTCGGCGCGGCCTGCGCGGCCGGCCGGTGTCCGTTGCGCCGCGCCGGCTCCGCATCCGGCCCGGGCACCTGCTGGGGTACGTCGAAACGCCCGACCGACTGCGGGTCGCGCCCCTCCTCCGGTGCACTCACAGCGCCACCTCTGTTCGCGACTGCGGGGCTCGCAAACCCGGCTCACTCCTCGCGCTCACGATGACCGCTCCCGCATGGCTGATCGGACCTGCCGGATGCCGTCCAGGACGAGTTTCTCGGCGGCGGCCAGCTGATCCCGGGTGACCACCACCCCGCCGTGATGGGCGCGGATGAAGTCCTCGAAGGCGGCGGCTGTCGACCGGGGTGTGAAGCCGTACTCCTGCTCCAGCCGGCTGGTGTCGACCACCCGGCCGTGCACGAAGAGGTCGACCTGGTCCAGGCCGTAGCGGCCGAAGCCCATGGTGCGGGCCAGCGCGGCGGCCCCCGACAGACCCGGCTCCAGCACCGGCACGGCGACCCGGCCGGCCCGCCGGATCGCCTGGGACAGCGACAGCACCCCCGGACCAGCGACGTTGTACGTGCCCGGATGGTCCTCCACGATTGACCGGTGCAGCACCTCCAATGCGTCGTCGAAGTGCAGGAACTGCAGGCGGGGGTCGCGGCCGAAGACCGTCGGCACGAACGGCTGCGAGAAGTAACGGGTCAGCGTGGTGTCGGCGGTCGAGCCGATGAACGGGGCGAAGCGCAGCACCGTGGCGGTGACGTCGGGCCGGCGGCGCCGGAAGCCACGGACGTACCCCTCCAGGTCGAGGATGTCGCGGCCGAAACCGCCGCGCGGCACCTCGCGGGGCTCGGTCTCCTCGGTGAAGACCGCAGGATCCCGGAACGACACCCCGTACGCGGCGGTCGACGAGCGGACCACGAGCTTGCGCAGCCGGGGTGCCCGCTGGCAGGCGGCGAGCATCTGCATGCTGCCGATGACGTTCTGGTCCTTCATCGCGGACCGGCCGCCGTGCTGCGGGTCGGGTGAGGTGACCAGCGCGAGGTGCACCACCGCGTCGACGTCCAGGTCGGCGAGGAGGCCACCGAGCGCTCCGCTGTCGACGCGGATCCGTTCGACCCGGTCCAGCAGGTCGGGGAACTCGGTGCCGGCGTCCGGTGCGTCCACCCCGATGACCCGTTCGATGCGGGGGTCGGCGGCCAGTCGGGCCGCCACGTGGGCACCCAGGTAACGGCCCACTCCGGTGACGACGACGACCCCCGGAGCACCTGAGGTGCCACCGGGGGTCATCTGACGCACCTACGCCGGCAGGATGGACCGAGCCGGGACGACCACGGCCTGATCACCTGAGCCTCCGGAGGTCGACAGTTTGGCAAGCGACGCACGCCGGGCGCTGAGCCCGGCGGCGATCACTTGCCGAGACGGCGACGCTGGACGCGGGTCTTGCGCAGCAGCTTGCGGTGCTTCTTCTTAGCCATGCGCTTACGGCGCTTCTTGACCACCGAGCCCATACGACAGCCTTTCGATACAACGTGCGGGGCGGACCGGATGACACCACGCAGGTGGCGACGGCGACCGCTTGCGGACAACGGACCGGACCAGTCTGGGCGGCGGGGCGCACCTGTGGGGTCTCGGTCGGGCTCCAGGGTAGCCGGAGGGCGTCAGCCGGACCAACGCGCCCCCGTCGCGGCCGCCTCAGGTCCACGACTGCGCGGCTCGCGATCTCACTCCGTACGCTCACCGATGCCGGTCAGCCGGCGGTGGCGGGCGGTGTGGTGGTGGCTCAGGCGGTTTCCTGAAACGCACCCCGGAGATATTCGTGCACCGCGTGCTCGGGCACCCGGAACGACCGGCCGACCCGGACGGCGGTGAGCTCACCGCTGTGCACCAGGCGATAGACAGTCATCTTCGACACCCGCATGACCGTCGCCACCTCCGCGACGGTCAGGAACTTGACCTCCGACAGCCGTCCGTCGGACTGTGACCCGGCCATGGCTCACCGACCCATCCCATGCCCGGCGCGTGCCAACCCGACGGATGCTCCGGGCCGGGCCGGCGACGCGCGTGTTACCAGTACGGTAGCGGGGCGGTTGTGACCGGCGCGATCCCTTCGTGCAACTGATCATGTTTCGGTGGCCGGTTCACCCGATCCGTGCTCCCGGTATCCGCCCGTGCGCGTGCACCGTCCGGTTGTTCCGGCGGTGCTCATTCGGTGCGCAGCGCGACGACCGGGTCGAGGCGGCCGGCGCGCTGCGCGGGAACCACCCCGAAGACGATGCCCACCACCGCCGACACGCCGAAGGCGAGCGCCAGCGACCACCAGGTGATCGCGGCCGGGATCGGCGACAGCGCGTCGACCAGCAGAGCGGTTCCCACGCCCAGCGCCATTCCGGTGACCCCGCCGATCGTGGTGAGCAGCACCGCTTCCAGCAGGAACTGCACGCCGATGTCGCGGGGACGCGCGCCGACGGCCTTGCGCAACCCGATCTCCCGGGTCCGCTCCCGGACGCTGACCAGCATGATGTTGGAGACGCCGACGCCGCCGACGAGCAGTGAGATGCCGGCGATGGCGGCCAGCACACCGGTGAGGACACCGAGGATGTCGCCGAGCACGCCGAGGATCTGCTGCTGGGTGACGGCGCTGAACTCGGTGTCCGGGTGGCGGCGGTTCAGCTCGGCGACGATCCGTTCGCCCAGCTCGTCGATGCGCTCCCGGTCCGGTGCCTTCACCGCGATGCCGTCGATCCGCTGGGTGCCCCAGAGTCGCTGCGCGGCGGTCACCGGCACGTGCACCTCGTCGTCCCGGTCGACGCCGAGGCTCTGCCCGAGCGGCGCGAACACCCCGATCACCCGGAACCGCACCCCGGCGAGTGCCACCTGCTGGCCGAGCGGGTCCCGGTCGGGGAAGAGCGCGCGGGCGACCGAGTCGCCGAGCACCGCCACCCGTCGACTGGTGTCCACGTCGGTGCCGGTGAGGTAGCGTCCCCGGGCCAGCGACCTGGTGAACACCGCCGGGGTGGTCTCCAGGACGCCCTGCACGGTGGTGAAGTCGGAACGGCCGCCGGCCCGCGCTGTCGCCCCGGACGCGACGGTGACCGCCACCCGGTCGGGGTCACCGACGACCCGGTTGACGGCGTCCACGTCCTTGAGGGTCAGCGGCGACACGACCGGCGCGTTGCCCACCTCGATCCGACCGGGTACGACCAGCAGCAGGTTGGAGCCGAGGCCCTCGACCTGTTGCTCGACCTTCTGTTTCGTGCCGGTGCCGATGGCCACCAGCAGCACCACCGAGGCCACCCCGATGATGACCCCGAGCATGGTCAGCGCGCTGCGCAGCCGGTTGGCCCGCAGGGCGTCCAGCGCCACCCGCCACGCCTCGGCGACCCTCACGTCGTACCCCCGGGACGCTCGGCTGCGCGCTCACCGACAGCCGCATCGCGTGCCTCACGCGGGTCGGCGTCGCGCGGGTCGGCCTGTGGCCGCTCGGCCTCGCGCGGAAGGCGCCCGGTGGCTCCGGCGGCGCCACCGGAGCCACCGGACGGGTGCCCCGGGCCGCTTCCGGACGCGGACCGGGGCTCCGCGCTGGGAGCGGGGACCAGTGTCGCAGGTCGACCGTGATCAACGGACGGCGGTCGATCATGGGCGGAGTGCGGGTCGGTGTCCGCGCCCGGCGGGCGTGCGCTGTCCGCCACGACCACCCCGTCGCGCATGGTGATCCGACGGTGGGCGCGGGCCGCCACCTCCTGGTCGTGGGTGACCATCACCAGCGCCACCCCGGACTCCTCGTTCAACTGCTCCAACAGCTCCAGCACGGCGGCACCGGTGACGCTGTCCAGGTTGCCGGTGGGTTCGTCGGCCAGCAGCACCGTCGGCTCGGTGACCAACGCGCGGGCGATGGCCACCCGCTGCTGCTCACCGCCGGACATCTGGTTGGGCCGGTGGTCCAGCCGGTGCCCGAGACCGACCCGGCCGAGCATCGCCGCCGCCCGTTCCCGCCGCTGCCGGGCCGACACCCCCCGGTAGACCAGGGGCAGGGCCACGTTCTCCACCGCCGAGGTACGCGGCAACAGGTGGAACGCCTGGAAGACGAAGCCGATCGTCTCGTTGCGCAGGGTCGCCATCTCCGGCGGGGCGAGGGCGTTGACGTCCCGCCCGCCGATCACCAGGCGGCCACCGGTGGGCCGGTCCAGCCCACCGAGCAGGTGCATGAGGGTGGACTTGCCCGAGCCGGACGGCCCGACCAGGGCCACGTAGTCCCCCGGCTGCACGGTCAACGACACCCCACGCAGCGCCGCCACCGACACCCCGTCGAGCTGGTACGTCCGGGAGACGTCCACCGCCTCGATCGCCGGGGCACGCTCCCCGCCGTGCGGACCTGAAGCGGCGGGTTCGGTCACCGGACTTCCTGGCCGTCGCGGACCTGGTCAGCACCGCGCACCACGATCCGGTCGCCGGGTTGCACCCCGTCGAGGATCTGCACCAGGTCGGACCCCTGGACGCCCACCGTCACCGACGCCCGGCCGGCCTTGCCGTCGCGGACCACCCAGACCGCGTCCCGGCCGTCGGCGGAGAACACCGCCGAGGCGGGGACGGTCACCGCGTCGACAGCCTCGCGTACCCGCAGGCGAACGATCGCGTTCATGCCGGGGCGGGGCGTCGGGGCCGGCTCGTCCTCGGCCAGCTTTCCGGCACCCAACGCCAGGCGTACCCGATAGGTGACCCCGCCCTGCGCGGAGTTGGTGGGCAGCACGTCGACCGACCGGACTGTGGCGTCGTAGCTGGCGCCGGTGACGGCGTCCAACTCGACGGTTGCCGGCACGCCGGCCTTGACCAGCAGCACGTCGGTCTCGTCCACCTCGGCGAGCAGACCCAACTGCCCGGTGTCCACCACTGTCAGCACCGGCGCTCCGGCGGTGACCAGCCCGCCAACCGCGACCGCGTCGTCCACCCCGGCCGGCGGGCCGCCCTGGTTGGGAGTCAGCACGGACGGGTCGAGGCCAGCGCCCCCGGCCTGCTCCAACAGCCCGGCCAGACCGGCGTTCGCACCAGCGCCGGCCCGGGTGCCGCCCGGCTGCACCACACCGGCGATCGGGGCGCGCAGGGTCAGCGCGTCGACAGTCGCCTTCGCCAGGTCGTACGCCTGCTGGGCCTGGAGCCGTTGCGCCGCGGAGAGCGCGCCGACGGCGGAGCTCAACCCGTTGATCCCCCGCTGGACCGCGCGGACCGCCTGGTCGGCGCTGCGCGCGGCGGCGGTGTACTGCTTCTGCGCGGACGTCACCTGGGTCAACAGCGCATCCCGCAGCTGCGGGTCGGCGATCTTGTCGGCGGCCTTGCGGGCGGCATCGAACGCCTCGTTGGCGGCCTTGTCGGTGCCGCGCCGGCTGCTGGTCAGGTTTCCTGCTCCGACGCCCCGGCCGGCGCGCTTCGCGGCGGACAGGGCCTCCTTCGCCTGCCGCAGGCGCTGCTGCGCGCTCGGCGAGTCGACAACGGCCAGCACCTGACCGCGCTTGACCCGCTGTCCAGGCTGGACGCGCAGGCTGGACAGGGTGCCGTCGGCGGGAGCGGTGAGGGTGGCGGCGGCACGGGCCGTCACGGTGGCCGGGGCGTCGATCACCTCGGTGACCGGGTTACGTTCGGCCGACGCCAACGCGAGGTCGGGGCCTTCGTCGCCGCAGGACGCGGCGGTGGTGGCGGTGAGAACGACGACGGCGGTCAGGGCGACGAGCAGGCGGGGCCGCGTGGTGCCGGCGGGCCGTGACGACTGAGGGCGGCGCACCCCATCGATGGTACGGCGTGCCCTCGCACCACCTCTGAGCTGCGTCAGCCGGCGGTGGCGCGGACGTAGGCGACGCACTCGTCGTGCAGTGTCGACCACTGCTCGCCGAACGCTTTCTCGGACGCCACGTCGAGGGTTCTGCCGTCGTGCACCACGGTCTTGAAGAAGGTGAGCAGCCGCAGCGGCCCGTACCTGTCGACGAGGTGCCGGACGGCCAGGTAGCCGATGCCGTAGCTGCCGGCGACCCGTTCGGCCGGGGCATCGTCAGCGGGGTTGACGCCCTCCAACTTGCCGTCCCAGCCGCCCCGGACCATCTTGCGGACGTCGGCGACTCCTTCGTACCTGTCGACCGCCTGGCCGCCGGCACCGGCGAACTCGGCCAGCCCCTCCACCAACCACCAGGTGAGCTTGCCGGGGTAGCCACGCTCCGGCAACGACGCCGCGTGGGTCAGCTCGTGCCGCAGGAGATCGTCGGTGCCGCTGTTGGTGAGCCCTTCGGCGTTGAGCACCACCTCGTGGTGGCCGCCGCCCACTGTCACCGCGTAACCGCCGGTCCATTCTGGGCGTTCCCCGCCGTACCAGCGCTGCCACTCGGTGCGCCCGGCGTAGAAGATCCGGTAGCGGTCCGGCGGTGACCCGGTCACCGCGTACCCGTCGGCGACCTTGGCCGCCGCCTCGGCCTGGGCGAGCAGGCCGGGTAGTTTGCCGCGCAGCGCCGGGGTGGTGGCGACGATGGTCCGCGCGCCGACGGCGACCGCCAGGTCGCTGATCTCCCACGGTCGGGTGCCGGTCTCCACCGACTTGGATTCCTCCATGGCGACCATCAGGGGCTGGTCACCGTTCTCCCGCCACCGGGTGCCGATCAGCACCGGGCTGGGTCGACAGTTCGGCGTGACGAAGCAGTACTGGAAGCGCACCAGCAGCCGCCACTCGCCGGGCTTGCCGATGATCGGCACGGGCAGACCACTGGGCTCGGCCCGCCACCCGGTCACCTTCAGCTCGCGGAGTGCGGCGAAGCGTCGGCGCAGGTCGTTGTGGGCGACGGGGTCGGCGACGGCGAGAAAACCGGCGCGGTCGCCACCGAGGAGCGCCGCGGACTGACGGTGCAGCTGGGCGGTGATCCGGTCGGACAACCCGCGGGCCACGGCGGTGGCCGGATCGTCGGCAGCCGAGGCACCGACCCGGCTGACGGTGGGGCGCGCGCCTGTCTCCCGGATCACTCCGACGACGAGCGCCGCCGGCAGGCCGCAGCCCAGCAGCAGGAACACCACCACGAGCACCGTCCACAGCGGCCAGAGCCGCCGTGGTGCTGGCCGCTGCACCTCGTCAGTCACCCGCCGAAGGGTACGACCAATACCTGGACGCGGCGAGGCCGCCCCGGCCGCCGGCTCACGCGCCGGTGCCCGGCCAGGAGCGGAAGGAGATGTCCATGCTCGCGATCAACTGCTGGTACGAGCGGTCGACGTCGCGGGGCAGACCGAACCCACCGGCGGCCTCCAGGGTCACGAAGCCGTGCAGGGCGCTGCGCAGCGCGCGGGTGGCGTCCACCGCGTCGTCACCGGTGAGCCCGTAGCCCCGAAGGACCGCGACGACGGCACCGACGGCGCGTTCGCCGGCCTCGACGTGCTCCGGGTCGGCCGGATCGGGCACCCGCTGGGTGGCCGGGTAGCGACCGGGGTGTCGGTGGGCGTAGCCACGGTAGGCGTTCGCCATGGCCCGGAGCGCGTCGCCACCGGAGCGGCCGACGGCGGCGGTGGTCATCTCGGTGGCCAGCTCGGCGGTGGCCAGTGCGGCAAGCTTCTGGGCCAGCGCGTCCGCCCCCCGCACGTGCTTGTAGAGGCTGGGCAGCGCGACACCGAGCCGGTTGGCGAGCGCGGCGAGGGTGAGCTGTGAGAAGCCGACCTCGTCGGCCAGCCGGGCGGCCTCCCGCACCACTGTCTGCTGGTTGAGGCCGACCCTAGGCACCGGCGCACACCGCCAGGAAACCGAGCAGCTCCTCGGCGGTGCGCTGCGGCTGGTCGGCGTGCGGGTAGTGGCCGGACTCCCCGATCATCCGGGCTTCGGCGGTGCCGAAGAGCCGCCGGGCGGCTCGTGCCTCGGCTCCCGGGTCGGGGAAGTCCGGGTCCTTGGACCCCATCAGCACCAGCACCGGTTGCCGCACCTGCGGGGCGCGGCTGGTCCAGTGTGGCTCGGCCGGTGCGATCACGCCGCGGGTCGCGGCCATCCGGCCGGGCTCGCGGAGGTTGGCCACCATCGAACGACGGTAGGCCGCGTCGTCGGCGGGTCGGCGCACCGGGAACAGGGTGTTGTGGAACATCCCGAACAGTCGGGGGCTGTGCAGCACGGACCACATCGCCATCCGCAGCAACGGGTTGAGCTTCGGTTGGCCAACGAACGCGCCGATCTGCACGATGCCGGTGACCAGCTCGGGCGCATCGGTGGCGGCGAAGACCACCGCCGCCGCGGCGGACGAGCTGCCGACCAGCACGGCCGGGCCGGCGTCGAGGTCGCGGACCACGGCGAGCAGGTCCGCGCCGACCTCCGCCGGGGCGTACGTGGGCCAGCCGGCACTGGACTGCCCGTGGCCCCGGACGTCGACCGAGGCGACCCGGTGACCGGCGGCCACCAGCAGGGGCACGAGGTGCCGGAAGCTCGCCCTGTTCTCTCCCATGCCGTGCGCGAGGACGACAAGCGGCCCCTCGCCCTGCACCTCGTACGCGATGTGTCCACCGTCCCGCCACACCTGGCTAGCTGTCATAGCCTTAAAGCTAAGCCACTTAGCCGAGTTTGGCAAGCCGGATAGCCGAACGGGCCGGCGGTGACCCGAGCGGTCGCCGCCGGCCCGTCGGCCGAATCGGAGAAGTTACTTCTTGGAGATCAGGGCGCGGCCGAAGAAGACCAGGTTGGCGGGGCGCTCGGCGAGCCGACGCATCAGGTAGCCGTACCACTCGTCGCCGTACGGGACGTAGGTGCGCACCGTGTAGCCCTCGCCGGCCAGCCGGGCCTGCTCCTCGGGGCGGATGCCGTAGAGCATCTGGAACTCGAAGCGCTCCGGCCCTCTGTCGAACCACCGGGCCCGGTCCTCACCGATGGCGATCATCCGCGGGTCGTGGGTGGCCAGCATCGGGTACCCGTCGCCGGACATCAGGATGTTCATGCAGCGCACGTACGACTTGTCCACCTCGCGGGCCGACTGGTACGCCACCGACTCCGGCTCCTTGTAGGCGCCCTTGCACAGCCGCACCCGCGACCCGGCCGAGGAGAGCTCCCGGCAGTCCGACTCGGTCCGGCGCAGGTACGCCTGGAGCACCGCGCCGGTCGACGGGAAATCCTTGCGCAGCCGGCTCAGCACCTCCAACGTCGAGTCGGTGGTGGTGTGGTCCTCCATGTCCAGGGTGACTGTGGTGCCCGCCGCGTCGGCAGCCGCGCAGATCGCCCGCGCGTTGTCGTACGCCAACTGCTCGTCGAACATCTGGCCGAGGGCGGAGAGCTTCACGCTGACCTCGGCGGCCGGGGTGAGCCCCGCACCGGCGAGCATCTTCAGCAACTTCAGGTACTCGTCGCGGGTGGCGGTGGCCTGCTCGGGGGTGACGGTGTCCTCACCGAGGTGGTCGAGGGTGACCGCGAGGCCGTCGTCGACGAGCCCGCGGGTCGCGCGCAACGCGTCGTCGGTGGCGGCGCCGGCGACGAACCGGCGTACGACGTCCCGGGTGTACGGGGCGGTCGCGACGAGCCGCTCGACCTGGGATGACCGGGAGGCGGCGAGGATGACGGAACGGAGCATGAGCCGAGCGTAACGCCCCTGCCAGGGCCCCCGCCGAGGGGCGGCGGGGGCACTTCGACCCGGGGCGGGGCGGCGGCGGTGGCGTCGATCGGCTACAACGATGCCGTGGACCAACGCCCCCGCCGCCGGCTCCGATCGGCCTCCGTGCAACTCGGCGCGCTCACCGCTCTCGCGCTCGCCCTCTCCGGCTGCAACATGACCTCGGACGACGACGATGACGACGACTGCGCCCTCGGGCCGGTCGGCGGCGGCGAAACCGTCGCGCTGGCGATGCGGGTCAGCGACCCGGCCGCCGGCCGCACCGCCCCGGAACCGGCCACGACGGCCCTGCCCGAGCGCGGCGGGTTCGGCACCCACCTCGCCGCCTGCGGCGGCTGACGTGCGCCGCGAGACGGTCACCCCGCGCACCGACTGGGACGCCACCATCCGCTCCCAGGGGCTGGTCTACGTCGACACCGAACTGCCCGACGGCGGGATCATGTCGTACTGGGACGAGACCGCCGCGTACGCCTTCGACCTGGACGAGGTGCTGCGGCTGGAGGAGGCCACCGAGGAACTGCACCGGATGTCGGTGGCCGCCGCCGAGCACGTGGTGGCGCAGCGCCGGTACGCCGAGTTCGGCATCCCGCAGTGGGCGGCCGAGGCGGTGGCCCGGTCGCTGCGGGAGGCGCCACCGACCCTCTACGGGCGCTTCGACCTCGCGTACGACGGCACCTGGCCCCCGAAGATGTTGGAGTACAACGCCGACACCCCCACCGCGCTGGTCGAGGCGAGCATCATCCAGTGGTACTGGCTGGAGGACACCCAGCCGGATCTGGACCAGTGGAACAGCCTGCACGAACGGCTGGTCGGCGCCTGGGCCAAGATCGGGGCGGGGCTGCACGACCCGCTGGTGCACGTGCTCTGGTCGAACGAGGAGGAGTCCGGAGAGGACCACATGACCGCCGGCTACCTCGCCGAGACCGCCCGGCAGGCCGGCCTGAACGTCGAGTTGCAGCCCATCCAGGAGATCGGCTGGGACGGCCGACGTTTCGTCGACGCCGACGACCGCCCGGTGACCACCTGCTTCAAGCTCTACCCGTGGGAGTGGATGCTGGCCGAGCCGTACGGGCCGGCGGCCCTGGCCCCGGGCACCCCGACCACCTGGATCGAGCCGGCATGGAAACTGCTGCTCTCCAACAAGGCGCTGCTCGCGGTCCTCTGGGAGCTGTACCCCGGCCACGAGTACCTGCTCCCGGCGTATCTCGACTCGCCGCGCGGCATGCCGGAGTACGTCGCCAAGCCCCTGCTCGGCCGCGAGGGCGGTTCGGTGCGCATCGTCACCGCCGGCGAGGAGATCACCAACCCGGGCATCTACGGCGACGAGGGCTGGTGCTACCAGGAGTTCCGGGCGTTGCCCCAGTTCGCCGGCAACCGGATGGTGCTGGGCAGCTGGATCGTCGACGGCGAGTCGGCCGGAGTGGGGGTGCGGGAGAGCGCCAGTCTGATCACCGACGGCTACGCGCGGTTCCTGCCGCACTACATCGACGCGCCACGCACCCGCTGAGTCGTCTACCGTTGGGGCGTGAACTTCGACGCGTACGCCCGGACCGGCGTTGACCTGGTCAACGCCCGCCTGGACGACCTCGACGACCTGCGGGCCCTCTTCCCCGACGAGAACGCCTGGATGCGCGACGAGGTCGCGGACCGGGACGTCGCGATCTTCCGCCGGGCCCAGAAGCGGTTGCGCGACGTCTTCGAGTACGGCACCTCGGGGCGGGACGCCCAGGCGGTCACCGAGCTGAACGCGCTGCTGGAGGCGTTCCCGGTGCAGCCGCGCATCTCCGGGCACGACTCCAGCGACTGGCACATGCACGTGACCAGCCGGGGCGCCTCGGTCAGCGCCGAATACCTGGCCGGCGCGGTCTGGGGGCTGTCGGTCTGGCTCTGCGAGTACGGCAGCGCCCGGTTCGGGGTCTGCGCCGACGAGCGGTGCGGCAACGTCTACCTGGACACGTCGTCCAACTGCTGCCGGCGGTTCTGCTCGGAGCGGTGCGCCACCCGCTCGCACGTGGCGGCGCACCGGGCCCGCAAGCGGGCCGCGGTCGGCGAGCAGGTGACTGTCGCAGCCCAGCCGACCGCCGGCGTCGACTCCCTCTCACCGGTCAGCTGACACCGCCACCGCCCTCTCGTGGGGGCGGACGGGTCAGACGTCGACAGGTGACTGGGCAGTCAGGTGCTGGCGGGCGAACTCCAGCGCGGCGCGCAGGTCCGCCTCGCGCACCGCGCGGCTCTTCGCGCCGCGGGTGGCGACCTCCACCGCCACCGACCCGGTGAAACCCCGGCCGGCCAGCGAGGAGAGCAGCTCCCCGCACGGCTGGGTGCCGCGCCCGGGCACCAGGTGCTCGTCGCGACCCTCGCCGGTGCCGTCACCGAGGTGCACGTGCGCCAGCCCGGCACCCATCCGGTCGGCCATCTCCAGGGGGTCGCTGTGCGAGGCCGCGCAGTGCGACAGATCCAGCGTGTACGACGGGTAGCCGGCGTCGGTCGGATCCCAGCCGGGCACGTACGGGACGAACTGTCGACCCGCCATCCGCACCGGGTACATGTTCTCCACCGCGAAGCGCAGCCCGGTGAACCGGTCCGCGACGGTCGCCAGGCCCTCGGCGAAGTTGCGCGCGTAGTCCCGCTGCCAGCTGAACGGTGGGTGCACCACGACGGTCGGCGCGCCAAGCGTCTCGGCCAGCTCGGCGGCCTTGCGCAGACGCTCCCACGGGTCCGGGCTCCACACCCGCTGGGTGACCAGCAGGCAGGGCGCGTGCACCGAGAGCACCGGGACGTCGTAGTGCGTGGAGAGGCCGCGCAGCGCGCCCGCGTCCTGGCTGACCACGTCGGTCCAGACCATCACCTCGACGCCGTCGTAGCCGAGCGCCGCGGCCAGTTGGAACGCCGCCGCGGTCGGCTCGGGAAAGACCGACGAGCTGGACAGGAGCACGGGAACGCGGGAAGTCACATCAGCCAGCGTAGCCCGGCGACGCCGGGGGCATCGTGACGAGCGCCGGCAAACAGCCCCAAAACGGTCGTGGGGTCAGATCGGCTCAAGTTGATCGAGTCGACGGAGGATGACACCCTCCCGCAGCGCCCACGGGCAGATGTCCAGCGAATCCAGATCCAGACGGCGCATCACCGCCTCGGCGACCACGGCACCGGCCAGCAACTGGTGGGCCCGACCCGCGCTGACCCCCTCCAGCTCCATCAACTGCGCCGGTGGGATGTGCCGGATGAAGCCGATGACCTGTCGAAGGCCGGCCCGGGTCAGACTGCGCCGCGCCCACAGCCCGGCACCGGACGGGGCCGCCCCGGCCAGCCGGGCCAGGGTCCGGAACGTCTTCGAGGTGGCCACCGCCCGACCCCAGCCCACCTCCGTCATCTGGTCGACGACCTTGTCGAGCCGGCCGTCCACGTACTCCCGGAGCTTGTCGACGGCCTCCGCCGACGGCGGGGCCGCACTGGCCGGATCGACCCGCAGCCGCTCGCGGGTCAGCCGGCCGGCACCGAGCGGAAGAGAGACCGCGACGTCCGGGTCCTCGTCGATGCCGGCGGCGATCTCCAGCGAGCCACCACCGATGTCCAGCACCAGCAGCCGGCCCGCGGACCAACCGAACCACCGCCGTACGGCCAGGAAGGTCATCCGCGCCTCGTCCGCGCCGGAGAGCACCGCCAGGCGTACGCCGGTCTCGTCGCGGACCCGGGCCAGCACGTCGGCCGCGTTGGTGGCGTCGCGCACCGCTGACGTGGCGAACGCGATCAGGTCGTCGGTCGCCAGCCCGGTGGCCGCCGCCTTCGCCATGCCCACCGCCTTGACCAGGCCGTCCGCACCCGCCTCGGTCAGTGCGCCGTCGGGGCCGATCTGCTCGGCCAGCCGGAGCACCACCTTCTCGGAGTGCGCCGGCCACGGGTGCGCCCCGTGGTGCGCGTCCACCACCAGGAGGTGCACAGTGTTGGATCCGACGTCAAGGACACCCAGTCGCATGGTGAAGACCCTAGGTGCAACACGTTTGCGCGGCTCACCGACCTGCGGACGGCACCGCGCGTACGCTGGGCCGAGTGACGATGGAGCTCCGTGTGCTGGTGGACGACCCGGGTGACCCGCGTAGCCGTGAGGTGCCCCTGGACTTCCCTCGGGAGTGGATCGAGTTCACCGACCCCGCCGACGAGACGCACCTGATCCGGGCCGACCTGACCTGGTTGCTCTCCCGCTGGACCTGCATCTTCGGCAAGGGCTGCCACGGCATCATCGCCGGCCGAGCCGCGGACGGTTGCTGCTCACACGGCGCGTTCTTCACCGACTCGGACGACGAGAAGCGGGTCCGCAACGCCGTCCGGCGGCTCACCCCGTCGACCTGGCAGCACTTCCGGCGCGGGTTCAAGAACTGGACCGACGAGGACACCATCGACGGCAAGAACCCGGCCCGCCGCACCGCCACCCAGGGCGCCGACGGTCCGTGCGTCTTCCTCAACGACGCCGACTTCGCCGGCGGGGGCGGTTGCGCGCTGCACGCGCAGGCGCTGCGCGACGGGGTGCACCCCTTGGAGTACAAGCCGGACGTCTGTTGGCAGCTGCCGATCCGCCGTGACCAGGACTGGGTGAAGCGACCGGACAACAGCAAGGTGCTGGTCTCCACGCTGTCCGAGTTCGACCGGCGGGGCTGGGGAGCCGGCGGGCACGACCTGGACTGGTGGTGCACGTCCTCGACGGACGCGCACGTCGGCGCCGAGCCCATGTACCTGTCGTACGGGCCGGAGCTGACCGCTCTGATCGGCGCTGCCGCGTACGAGCGGCTGGCCGAGCTGTGCGCGACCAGGACGAGGCAGGGCATGATCGCCCCGCACCCCGCCGACGAGATCTAGCGGTCTCGGTACGGTTCACCTGGCTGCGACGCCTCCGCCTGACGACGGCCCGGCACAGCGACGCCACGGGCTTCGGCGGCGTCGCGAACGAGATCATCGGACGCCTCGCCACACTGCCCGCCCGCCCGCCTGAAGAGCGATGCCACAACGCCCGTAGCGGGGGAGCCAGTGATATGGGATGCGAAGCCTTTGGAGCTGACTCGTTTACGACATCGGCCCGGCCGGCGTCGGCCCGGCCGGCGTCGGCCCGGCCGGCGTCGGCCCGGCCGGCGTCGGCGGATGACTCGTTTGTGACATCAGCTCCAAAGGACCCCACCACCGGACTCGCATCCCCCGGGCACAGGTGGCTGGGCCCCCGAAACTGGCTCGCTGAGCAGGCGCAAACAGGCCGAAGGGGGCCCGCGTCGAGCGCGGGCCCCCTTCGGGTACGCCGATCACGGCTCGAACTTGTAGCCCAGACCCCGGACGGTCACGATGAATCGCGGCGCGGACGGCTCCGGCTCGATCTTCGAGCGCAGCCGCTTGACGTGCACATCGAGCGTCTTGGTGTCACCGACGTAGTCGGCACCCCAGACCCGGTCGATGAGCTGGCCTCGGGTGAGCACCCGGCCGGCGTTGCGCAGCAGCAGCTCCAGCAGTTCGAACTCCTTCAGCGGCAGCTGCACCGCACCGCCGTCGACGGTCACCACGTGCCGTTCGATGTCCATCCGCACCGGGCCGGCGGCCAGCGTCGGCGCACCCGCCTCCGCCACCTCCGGGCTCTGCCGGCGCAGCACCGCCCGGATCCGGGCGACCAGTTCCCGAGGCGAGTACGGCTTCGTCACGTAGTCGTCGGCACCGATCTCCAGCCCGACCACCTTGTCGATCTCGCTGTCCCGGGCGGTGACCATGATGATCGGCACGGCAGAGCGCTGCCGCAACTGCCGGCAGACCTCGGTGCCCGACATCTCGGGCAACATCAGGTCGAGCAGCACGATGTCGGCGCCGGTCCGGTCGAACTCGGTGAGAGCGTCGGTGCCGGTCGCGGCGACCGAAACCTCAAAGCCCTCCTTACGGAGCATGTACGACAAGGCGTCGGAGAACGACTCCTCGTCCTCGACCACGAGAACGCGGCTCAACGGGGATTTCCTTTCCATTTGCTGTCAGACCTGCCGTAGCCCAGTCGGACCGGACTCGATCCCAACCGGCGGCAGTGTCGCCAGGAGGTCATCCGGTGGACTGGCGGGCAGCCGGAGGGTGAACGTCGATCCACCACCAAGAGTGCTCGACACCTCGACCCGTCCGCCATGGTTGCTCGCAATGTGTTTCACGATCGCCAGGCCGAGCCCGGTGCCGCCGGTGGCACGCGAGCGGGCCTGGTCGGCCCGGTAGAACCGTTCGAAGATCCGGTCGACGTCGGTGGGGGCGATACCGATGCCCTGGTCGGCGACGGCGACCTCGACGTGCTCGTCGTCGCCCCGCAGGGTGACCCGGACCGTGGTGTCCTCACCCGAGTAGTTGATGGCGTTCTCCACCAGGTTCGCCACCGCCGTGGCGAGTTGGGAGTCGCTGCCGTACGCGGTGAGACCACGCTCACCGTCCACGGCCACCGTGACCCCTCGGGCGGAGGCTGTGGTGCGGGTCCGGTCGACCACCTCGGCGATCACCCAGTCCAGCGCGACCGGCTCCGGTGGCGGCTGCGGCTCAGCGCCCTGCAACCGGGTCAGTTCCAGCAACTCCTGCACCAGCCGGCCGAGGCGGGTCGACTCGTGCTGGATCCGCTCGGCGAACCGGCGGGCGGCCACCAGGTCCTCGGGAAGGTCGGAGGCCGCGGCGTCGGCCGGCTCGGTGGCGTCCAGCAACGCCTCGGCGAGCAGTTGCAGGGCACCGATCGGGGTCTTCAGCTCGTGGCTCACGTTGGCCACGAAGTCGCGTCGCACCCGGGTCAGCCGGTGCGACTCGGTCACGTCGACCGCCTCGACCGCGATGAAGCCGTTGCCGAGGCCCATCGCCCGCAGGTGCACGCCGAGCGGGTTCTCCCCCGCGCTGTCGCGACCCCGGGGCAGGTCCAGCTCGATCTCGCGCCGCACGCCGGTGCGTCGCACCTGGCCGGCGAGGGTACGGATCAGTGGGTGCGCGGCGATCGAGCCGGGGGTGCTGCCGGTCCGCAGCAACCCCATCGCGCGGGCGGCCGGGTTGATCAACACGGGGACGTCGTCGTTGTCCAGTACCACGACACCGGCCCGGAGCGAGTCGATCGTCCGGCGGCCGAGCCCGGCCTGCTGCTCGTCGGCTATCGCGGGCCTCCCCCTGTTCCAGCGGAAGCTGACGCTCCCCGTCGACGCGGAGCGGTCGTCCCGCCTCGGCAGGAACCGGGGCAGCAGCAGACCGGCGACCATCCCGGCCACCAACGCCACGACCACCACGACCGCCACTGCCCACTCCACCCGGCGATCGTAGGGTCATTGTTAACCTGGCTACCACACAGAACGGGACGAAACACCCTCACTTACACAACTGTTCACCCCCACGTCTGGCGTCGTTCACCGTGGTTCATCCGGGGTCCGTCCGCGCGCCCTACCGTTGGCGTCGCACCTGCTCAAACCCCTGCGCCGGCACCCGTCGGCGGCGACCGACCACAGGACGTGATGATGCGCGACGAGTTCCGGGCCGACCTCCAGATCGTCAGCCAACTGCTGGTGGACATGGCGGAGGGCGTCCGCGCCGCCATGCGCCAGGCCACCCGGGCCCTGCTCACCGCCGACCGGCAGGCCGCCGAGACGGTCATCGAGCGGGACGCCGAGATCGACGACCTCTACCGGCACGTCGAGGAGCGGGTCTGCGACCTGCTCGCCCGACAGGCACCGGTCGCCTCCGACCTCCGGGCGATGATCACCGCGCTGCACGTGGCCGCCGATCTGGAGCGGATGGGCGACCTGGCCGAGCACGTGGCGAAGACCGCGCTGCGCCGGCACCCCTCCCCGGCCGTCCCGGCCGAGCTGCGGACGGTCTTCACCGAGATGTCCGAGATCGCCGACCGGATGGCCGTGAAGATCGGTTCGGTGCTGGCGAAGCCCGACGCCGACCTCGCCGGTGAGTTGGACCGCGACGACGACGCCATGGACGAGCTGCACAAGAACCTGTTCGCGGTGCTGCTCGGTGACGACTGGCCGTACGGGGTGGAGACGGCCATCGACGCCACCCTGCTGGGCCGCTTCTACGAGCGCTTCGCCGACCACGCTGTCAACGCCGGCGAGCACGTGATCTACCTGATCACCGGGGAGAGCACGCCCAGCGGCAACTGACGCACCGGAAAGGGGCCCCTCGCCATCGCTCTGCGCGATGAACGAGGGGCCCCTTCTGGTAGCTCAGCGCCCCTGGTTGGCCACCGCCGCGGCCGCCGCCTTGGCGGCGGTCGGGTCGAGGTAGGTGCCGCCCAGGGTCAGCGGGCGCAGCTGCGGGTCGAGGTCGTAGCGCAGCGGGATGCCCGTCGGGATGTTCAGCTTCGCGATCGCCTCGTCGGAGATCTGGTCGAGGTGCTTGACGAGGGCACGCAGCGAGTTGCCGTGCGCTGCCACCAGCACCGTCCGGCCGGCCAGGATGTCCGGCACGATCGAGTCGTACCAGTACGGCAGCATCCGCTCGACGACGTCCTTGAGGCACTCGGTGCGCGGCATCAGCTCGGTCGGCAGCAGCGCGTAGCGGGGATCACCCACCTGCGACCACTCGTCGTTGTCGTCGATCGGCGGCGGCGGCGTGTCGTACGACCGGCGCCAGAGCATGAACTGCTCCTCGCCGTACTCGTCGAGGGTCTGCTTCTTGTTCTTGCCCTGCAGGGCGCCGTAGTGCCGCTCATTGAGCCGCCACGACCGGCGCACCGCGATCCAGTGCCGGTCGGCGGCGTTGAGCGCCAGCTCGGCGGTGCGGATCGCACGACGCATCACGCTGGTGTGCACGACGTCCGGCAGGAGACTGTGCTCGCGCAGCAGCTCGCCGCCGCGCCGCGCCTCACCCTCGCCCTTCTCGGTCAGGTCGACGTCCACCCAACCGGTGAAGAGGTTCTTGGCATTCCAGTCGCTCTCACCGTGTCGCAGCAGGACCAGCGTCCCGATGGTGGGCCCTTCGCTCGCAGTCATGCGGATCATCCTGCCTCAACCGCTGCGGGGACACGCGGGCAGCCGTCGTGACGACCACCACGTGAAAAAGCGGGTGACCAGCAGATCCGCCCGCCACTAGGGTTGTAAGGCGCAACAGTCACATCGGTCATTACTTGCAAGCGGGGCGCCATATGCGGACGATGCGGAGTTGGTTCCGGGACACCACCGGCGGCCTACCGACCACCTTCTGGTACCTGTGGTCGGGCACCCTGATCAACCGGCTCGGCTCGTTCGTCCTCGTCTTCCTCGCGATCTACCTGACCCAGGAACGTGGCTTCTCGGCCTCCCAGGCCGGGCTGGTGATCGGCCTCTGGGGCGTCGGTGGGGCGTTCGGCACCACCGCCGGCGGCACCCTCGCGGACCGGTGGGGCCGCCGACCGACGCTGCTCACCGCGCACGTGGGCGCGGCGGCCATGATGCTCGCGCTCGGACTGGCCCGGGACCTCTGGGCGGTGGCGCTGGGCGCGCTGCTGCTCGGCATGTTCGCCGAGGCGGCCCGGCCCGCGTTCGGGGCGATGATGATCGACGTGGTGCCGGCGAAGGACCGACTGCGCGCCTTCTCGCTCAACTACTGGGCGATCAACCTGGGCTTCGCCTGCGCCGCCGTCCTCGCCGGTCTCGCCGCGCAGGCCAACTACCTGTTGCTGTTCGTGGTCGACGCGGCCACCATGCTGATCACCGCGCTGATCATCTTCAGCAAGGTGCCGGAGACCCGCCAGGTCGGCCCCGCCACCGCCACGAGGGCCGCCCCGCGCGGTGCCCTGCGCACGATTCTCACCGACCGGGTCTACCTCGGCTTCGTGGCGCTCAACCTGTTCGCCGCGCTGGTGTTCCTCCAGCACATCTCGATGCTGCCGATCGCGATGGGCGACGACGGTCTGAGCCCGGCCACCTACGGCTCGGTGATCGCGCTCAACGGCATCCTCATCGTGGTCGGCCAACTCTTCGTACCCCGACTGATCCGGGGTCGGAGCCGCTCGCACGTGCTCGCGCTGGCCTCGGTGGTGATGGGTGTGGGGTTCGGGCTGACCGCCTTCGCCGGCACCCCCTGGTTCTACGGGCTGACAGTGCTGATCTGGACGGTCGGCGAGATGCTGAACTCGCCCTCCAACTCCACGCTGATCGCCGAACTCTCCCCGGCCGAGCTACGCGGGCGCTACCAGGGCGTGTTCTCCCTCTCGTGGCAGATCGCCGGGGCCAGCGCGCCGATCCTCGGTGGCCTGGTCCGCGAGCATGCCGGCAACGACACGCTCTGGTACGGCTGCGCCGCGCTCGGCCTCCTGACCGCTGTCGCCCACCTGGTGTCGGGCCCGGCCCGGGAGCGGCGGGCAACCGCGCTGCGCCGTTCCGGCGAGGCACTGGCGCCGGCCACCGCGACCCGGGCGCCGCAGCCCGCCGAGGCTTAACGGCTGGCGCGTCGGGGCCGGACTTCCTACTGTGCAGTGGAAACAGTTAACAGTCTGAACTGTCGGGAGGTCTGGTGCACGCCCTGCGGCGCTGGTGGGACGACACCGCAGGCGGGCTCCCCGCCACCTTCTGGTACCTCTGGGCCGGCCTGCTGATCAACCGGGCCGGCGCGTTCGCCATGCTGTTCCTGTCGCTCTACCTCACCGACGTACGCGGCGCGAGCGAAGGTCTGGCCGGCACCGTGGTCGGCGCGTACGGGGCCGGTGGGGCGGCCGGCGTCCTGTTCGGCGGGGTGCTCGCCGACCGCTGGGGACGCCGGGCAACCCTGCTCGCCGCGCACCTGGCCACTGTCGGTCTGATGGTGGCGCTCGCCTTCACCCGGCCACTGCTGCTGATCGCTGTGCTCTCCGCGCTGATCGGCGTGGTCCACTCGATGCCCAGCCCCGCGTTCGTCGCCGCTATCGTCGACGTGGTGCCCGCCGAGCGCCGCTCGCGCGCGTTCAACCTCCAGTTCTGGGCGTTCAACCTGGGCATGGCGGTCGCCTCGCTGCTCGCCGGCATCCTGGCCGAGGCGAGCTTCACGGCGCTGTTCCTGGTCGACGCGGGTGCCACCCTCACCGCCGCCGCCGTGATCGCCTGGAAGGTGCCGGAAACCCTGCGACTGGCCCAGCCGGTGGCCGGCCTTCCGCCCGCCACCCGCGCGGCACCGAGGTCCGTCCGGGTCCGTCGACCGGGACTGCACACCGCGCTCACCGACCGCACCTTCCTGGTCTTCGTCGGGCTCACCTTCGTGCTGGCCGTACTCACCATGCAGACGTCGACGATCATGCCGCTGGCGATGCGCGCGGACGGCCTGGGGCCATCGGCGTACGGGCTGGTGGTGGCGCTCGGCGGCGCGCTGATCGTGGTCGGGCAACTGTTCGTGCCCCGACTGATCGACCGGCACCGCAAGGACGTCGTGCTGGCCGCCTCCACCGCGCTGCTCGCGCTCGGCTTCGGGGCGCTCGCCATCGCCGACGAACTGGCCATTTACCTGGGTGCCGCGGTGATCTGGACGGTCGGTTCGATGCTCGCCGCCCCGCCCAACGCGCAGATCAACGCCGACCTGGCACCACCACAGCTACGGGCGCGCTACCAGTCGGTCTTCTACCTGACCTTCCCGGCCGCGGCGTTCGTCGCGCCCACCCTCGGCGGGGTGAGCCTTCAGCACCTCGGCGACCGGCACTGGCTGATCGTGGGTGGACTGGGCCTGCTGGCAGCGCTCGGGCACCTGCTCGCCGGACCACCCCGGGAACGGCACGTGGCCGCCCTGCGCCGGGTCACCGACCCGGAACCGAAGAACGCCGCAGACCGCGTACCGACCGGATAACGACGCAAAGCGCCCACCACGTCCCTGAGGTCGTGGTGGGCGCCCGCCGGCGGGGCCGGCGGCGGCGGGCAACACTCACCCCCGTAAGCATCGCCCGCTCACGCCGCCGGTCCAAACAGGTGGGAACCGTCCCCCAACGGTTATTCCACCCGTCCCCTCGCGCCTCGTCTGGTGCGCGGATCTGATCGATCCGCCGCTCCCCCGAACGTTTCCAAACGTGGCGCGGTGCAATAAAGCTAGTTCGCCCGGATTCTGGATTCAACCCAGAACGGCTGTCTCGCCGGTCACAACTGGCGAGTATCCGCTGCTCCGGCCTCGTCCGTTGGCAACAGCCGGTTACCCGCCGGCCATTCCCGCAAACACCTCAACCGTCTTCCCGATCGGGTGACTCGGTCCGGAAGAAGTTGCTCTGCCGGCCGTCTCGCAACTGTTCCTGATAAATCAGGTTCAGCCGCCGCAGGTCAAAGGTGTAGAACCACTCATCCCAGGTGATCTCGCGGATCCGGCTGCTTTCCCGGTATCCGGGAATGTTGAAGGTCAACACCCCCGCCCGACCATCCCGCTCCGTGCCGGCGATGGTCGCCGGCTTCGCCCCGCGGTCCCGCGCCCAGCGCTTGATCACCTCGTGGTTCGCCGTGATCAGACTCCGCCCCGGCCGCTCCGGCCGGTCCATGGTCGACGAGATCACCTGCGAACTGCGGACCGACCGACCCGTACCCCGTCCGGTCCGAATCCCGCCGGCCGCCGTGCCGCCACCGGTCGACTGCGTGAACGTGCGCTTGGCCGCCGTGCTCCTGGCCGGCGCCGTGCGCTTGGCCGCCGTGCTCTTGGCCGCTGCCGTGCGCTTGGTCGCGCTCTTGGCCGGCGCCGCACGCTTCGCCGCCGCGCTCTTGGCCGGCGCCGCACGCTTCGCCGCCGGCCGCGCCGGTGCCTTTTTCGCCGGCGCCTTCCGCGCGGGCGCCGTACGCGCCGTCGCTGTCTTACGGGCCGCCGTGGTCTTCCGCGCTGCCGCGGTCTTGCGTGCCGCCGCGGTCTTACGGGCGGCGGTCGTCCTGCTCGCGGTCGCGGTCTTACGCGCGGCCGTCGACGTCGCCGCCGTCGTCGTCTTCCTCGCGGTCGCCTTCTTCGCCGGTGCCCTCTTCGCGGCCGCCGTCGACTTCCGCGCGGCGGTCGCCTTCGTTGCGGCGGCCCGCTTCGCGGGCGCGCTCTTGTTCGCCGGCGCGGCCTTCGCCCGGCTCGATGCCGGCCTGGCCGCCGACTTCTTGGTGGTGGCGGCGCGACCGGCAGACGCCCGGGTGCCGGTGGCCCGGCCCGACGGGCCGGTGCTGCTCCGACCCGCGCCGGCGCGCATCGAGCGCACCAGCTGTTTCACCAGGTCGGGCTTGCGCAGTGCGGAGATCCCGGAGACCCCGCGTTTGCGCAGCTGCCCGCGGATGTCGTCCACCCGCATCCGGGAGATCTCCGACTCGGAGACTCCTGGCGTATCCGGCGTCTGGTTGCCGGCCTGTCGCTTTGTCCTGGTCGCAGTCGCGCCGCGACCTGAGCTGTTCCGCTGAGCCATGGGACGCTCCGCTCCTTGGCACTCCGTCATCGGCGCGCGGGGGTCCCTTGCCGCACCGCGCGGTGCGGCATACCCGTCAGGAGCACTCCGAACCACCGACAGTCCGCCATGATCGTGCTCGATCCAGGATCGAGTGGCATCGCCACGTCAACGACACCACTACTTCCTGGTTCCAGCACGATCTTGCAGGGGTGCCCGCCGGGCGCAGCGCGGGCGGCGCGGGGCGCGCCGGGCGTGGGGCGCGCGGGCGCCCGGGGCACGCGGGCGCCCGGGTCAGGTTGGGTCGGGGCCGGCGCCGGAGGGCTCGAAGAGGTGCGCGAAGGCGGCCAGGTTGGCTGTCGACTCGCCCCGCTTGACCCGCCACTCGTACTCGCGCCGGATCGAACTGCCGAAGCCGATCTCCAGCATCGTGTCGAACGACTCGTCGGCGTACGTGAGGACAGCGCCGAGCAGCCGATCCAACTCGTCGGCGTCCACGCCGGCCGGGTTGACCCGACCGGTCAGGTACACGTCGCCGACCGCGTCGGTGGAAAAGGAGACGCCGTACATCCGGGCGTTGCGCTGCAACAGCCAGGCCCACAACTCCTCGCGGCGCTCGTCCGGCTGACGCATCACGAACGCCTCGATCCGCAGCGCGTGCTCGCCGACGATCAGGTTGCAGACCGTCTTGAGCTTGTGGGTGCCCGGCAGCGTCACCGCGTACGAGTTGGGGCCGGTCGACTCCCAGGCCAGGTCACGCTCGGCACAGACCGACTCGATCAGGGTCGCAAGATCGCTCTTCGGGCTCACCGGACCCACTCTACGACCGACCCGGCCCGCGCACCGGGTGGCGAGCGACGCCCCCCGGTCACCAGGAGCAGGAGAGCGCCGGGTCGCATGCCAGGTCGGCGGCGAGCCGGGCACGGTGCGCGGCGATCGCCTCGCCGTAGACCCCGAGCAGACCCGCGACCGTACGGTCCCAGGAGAAATGCCGGGCGTGCTGCTCGGCACCTCGGGCCAGCACCGACCGGAGGGCCCGGTTCGGCAGCAGGCTGCCCAGCGCACGCGCCCAGTCGACGGGGTCGTGCCCGTCGATCAGCACCCCGCTGACCTGGTCCCGTACGGCGGTGACCAGCCCGCCGACGGCGGCGGCCAGCACCGGCGTACCGCAGGCCTGCGCCTCCAGGGCGACCAGCCCGAACGATTCGTTGTGCGACGGGACCGCGACCAGATCCGCCGCCCGGTACAGGGCGGGAAGGTCGTCGCCGGTGAGCGGTGGCAGGAACCGCACCCCGTCGGTGACCCCCAGCTTGGCTGTCAACTCGATCAGGGCGGTCGGCCGGTCCAGCCCACTGCCGCTGGGCCCACCACAGATCACCACTGTCACCTGGTCGGCCACTGCCGGATCGCGCTCCCGCAGGGCAGCCACCGCGCGGATCAACACGTCGGGGGCCTTGAGCGGCTGGATCCGGCCGACGAAGGCGACCACGTACCCGTCGACCGGGAGCCCCAGCCGACGACGGGCCTTGCGGGCGGCCGCGGACCGATCGCCCGACGCGGGCCGGAACCTGTGCAGGTCGACGCCCGGTTGCACGACGGCAACCCGGGTCGGGTCGGCGTCGTAGCGGTCGAGCAGGTCGCTGGCCTCGACCCGGGTGTTGGCGACCAGCCGGTCGGCCTCGGCGACGACCTGCTCCTCGCCGATGACCCGGGCCTTCGGCTCTGGGCGGTCACCGGCCGCGAGCTGGGCGTTCTTGACCTTGGCGAGCGTGTGCGCGGTGTGCACCAGCGGCACACCCCAACGCTCCTTGGCCAGCCAGCCGACCTGGCCGGAGAGCCAGTAGTGCGAGTGGATCAGGTCGTAGTGGCCGGGCGGGCGGGATGCCTCCGCGCGCAGCACACCGGCGGTGAAGGCGCAGAGCTGACCGGGCAACTCCTCCTTGGTGAGCCCTTCCAGGGGGCCGGAGGTGATGTGCCGGACCTGCACCCCGGGTGCCATCTCGACCACCGGGGGGAGGTCACCGGAGGTGGCCCGGGTGAAGATCTCCACCTCCACGTTGGCCTCGGCGAGACGCCGGGCGACTTCGAGGATGTAGACGTTCATGCCGCCGGCGTCACCCGTGCCGGGTTGGTGCAGGGGCGAGGTGTGTACCGACAGGGTGGCGATGCGGCGAGGCCGGGGCCACGGCTGGGCACCTCGCTGACGCCCGACACCGGTGTGCATTTCCGCCACATCCGCTCCTTCGTCACGGTTGATGCCGTCTCGCACGACCGGCGCTTCTCGGTCAACCTGTACGCCCGGTGCCATCTTCCCCATCGGCCTCCGGAAATTCCCGGGCGCGGCCCCCCGGGGTGACGGACCTCATCACGCGGACGCCCGCCGATGCCTGCCGCACGCCCGGTCGGGGCCGGTGGCACGCCCACTGTGACAATGTCGGGATGACCTCAGTCGCCATCGTCACGGGAGCGTCCAGCGGGATCGGCGCGGCCACCGCCCGCCGGCTCGCCGCCGAGGGATTCCACGTGCTCGCCGCCGCCCGCCGCGCCGAACGGCTCACCGACCTGGTCGCCGAGATCACCGCCGCCGGCGGGCAGGCCACCGCGGTGACCTGCGACGTCACCTCGGACGAGTCGGTGGCCCGGCTGGCCGAGGCCGCCGCGCAGGCACCCGGGCCGGTCACCCTCCTGGTCAACAACGCTGGCGGGGCGCGCGGGCTGGACCCGGTGGAGTCCGGCTCGGTCGCCGACTGGCAGTGGATGTACGACGTGAACGTGCTCGGCACCCTGCGGGTCACCCAGGCGCTGCTGCCGGCGCTGGAAGCCTCCGGTTCCGGCACCATCGTGGTGGTCTCGTCCACCGCCGGCCTGACCGTGTACGAGGGCGGGGGCGGCTACACCGCCGCGAAGCACGCGCAGACCGCGATCGCCGGCACGCTCCGCCTGGAGCTGTGTGGCCGGCCGCTGCGGGTCATCGAGATCGACCCGGGCATGGTGAAGACCGACGAGTTCGGGCTGGTCCGCTTCGAGGGCGACGCGGAACGGGCAGCCGCCGTCTACGCCGGGGTGCCGGGGCCACTGGTCGCCGAGGACGTCGCCGACTGCATCGCCTGGTGCGCCACCCGCCCCGAGCACGTCAACGTCGACCGGCTGGTGGTCCGGCCACGGGCGCAGGCCGCCCAGCACAAGGTGCACCGAGTGGGCCAGTGAAGCGCGAGGAGTGAGCCGGGTTTGCGAGCCCCGCAGCCGCGAACGGAGACCACGCAGTGAAGCGCGAGGAGTGAGCCGGGTTTGCGAGCCCGCAGCGGCGAACGGAGATTGGCCCTGAGGTCGACATGAGCCCTACAGCGCGGCGGCGACCGGTCGGGGTGGTCACGCGCGGCACGACGAACCCTAACCGGCTCCGCCGGGTGGACAACTGGATCGTCGCCACCTGCGCCGACCGGCTGCTGGCGGCGGACGACCCGCTGGTGGTCGACCTCGGTTACGGCGCCACCCCGGTGACCGCCGTGGAGCTGCGCGCTCGGCTGGCGGCCGGGGTGCGCCCGGACGTGCGGCTGGTCGGGTTGGAGATCGACGCGGCCCGGGTGGCAGCCGCGGCACCGGCCGCCGATCCACCCGGGCTGACGTTCGCCCGGGGCGGTTTCGAGCTGGCCGGGCTCCGGCCGGTGCTGGTCCGCGCGTTCAACGTGCTGCGACAGTACGACGAGAGCGAGGTGGCCGAAGCCTGGCGGACGATGACCGCCGCGCTCGCCCCCGGTGGAGTGCTCGTCGAGGGCACGTGTGACGAGTTGGGGCGGCTCGCCAGCTGGCTGCTGATCGACGCCGACGGCCCACGGTCGCTGACCCTGGCCGCGAAGCTCACCACGCTGGGCAGCCCCGCCGAGCTGGCCGAGCGGCTGCCCAAGGCGTTGATCCACCGCAACGTGCCCGGTGAGCCGGTGCACGCGCTGATCCGCGCCCTGGACGACGCCTGGCAGGCCGCCGCTCCGTACGCCACCTTCGGCCCCCGCCAACGCTGGCTGCGAGCGGTGACCCGCCTGCGGGAAACGGGCTGGCCCGTCCTCGACAGCAGCACCCGCTGGCGTCAGGGCGAGCTGACCCTCCCCTGGCCCCTCCCCTAGCCCTCACCCCCGCCCCACCCCGCCACCCGCCGATCTTGCACTTTTGGTTGGCGATTTGCCCTTCGGCATCCTTAATGTCGCCGCAGAAACTGCAAGATCGCGGGGCGGGGGCGGGGGCGGGGGTGGGGTGGGGTGGGGTGGGGTGGTCAGAGGGTGCAGTTGATGAGGACGGGTTCGGGGTGCAGGGTCACGCCGAAGCGGGCGTGCACCTGGTCGCGGATGGTGGCCGCGAGGGCGAGCAGGTCGCTGGTGTGGGCGGTGCCGCTGCGATTGGTCAGCGCCAGGGTGTGCTTGCTGGAGATGGCCACTCCACCCTCGCCCGGGTGGCCCTTGGCGAAGCCGGCCTTGTCGATCAGCCAGGCGGCGCTCACCTTCACCAGGCCGTCCGCGCCGGGCCAGGCGGGCGGGTCGCCCAGCTCGGTGGCGCGTTCCACCAGTTGGTCGTACGTCGCCCGGTCGAGCACCGGGTTGGTGAAGAAGGAGCCGACCGAGCGGGTGTCCGGATCGTTGGCGTCGAGCACCATCCCCTTGCCCGCGCGCAGCCGCAGCACCGTGGCTCGGGCGTCCGCCAGCGGCACCTGGTCGCCCACCTCGACGCCGAGCGCTCTGGCCAGTTCCGCGTAGCGCACCGGCCCGGACAGTGGGGACCTGGTGAGCCGGAAGTCGACTGAGAGCACCACCCAGCGGTCCACGTACTTGAAGATGCTGCCCCGGTAGGCGAAGCCGCAGTCGGCGGCGGGGATGACCTGGCGGGTGCCCTGGATCCGGTCGTACACCTCGACGCCGGTGATCGTCTCGGCGACCTCCTGGCCGTACGCGCCGACGTTCTGGATCGGGGTGGCGCCGGTCGATCCGGGGATGCCGGAGAGGCACTCCAGACCGGACCAGCCGTTGGCGACAGTGGTGGCCACCAGGTCGTCCCACGGCTCGCCGGCGTCGACCCGTACGGTGACCGAGGTGGCGTCCTCCGCGATGACCCGCACGCCACGGGAGCGCACCAGGACGACGGTGCCGGGGAAGCCGGCGTCGCCGATCACCACGTTGCTGCCGCCGGCGAGGATCAGGACCGGCTCTGCCGCGGTCCGCACCGCGCGGACGATCTCGTCGGCGCTGCCGGCGGCCACGATCCGCGCGGCCGGTCCACCCGTTCGCAGGGTGGTGTAGCCGGCGAGTGGACCGGGGATGGCACGATCGGCGTCGGTTGTCGGCTGGGCGGAGGCGTCTGGCACGCCCTTCACCTTAGGCTGACAATTAGCCGTGGCACCCACTGGTCGCCCGGCACCCCCGGGAGGATGGCGATGAGCAGACTGCAGGGCAGCAAGGATTTCTGGATCGGAGCGCTCCGGACGGAGGGTCCGGCTTTCGCCGCAGCGGTGGCCGAGGCGCCGCCGGAGACACCGGTGCTGTCCTGTCCGGGCTGGACGGTGAACGACCTGACCCTGCACATGGCCGGCATCTACCAGTGGGTTTCGTCGTTCGCCGGCACCGGCCAGACCAGCCAGCCGCCTCGGCGGGAGAAGCTCGAGGCCGACCCGGGCGTGGACGCGCTCCAGTTGTGGCAGCAGGGTTACGACCGGGTGATGACCCTCTTCGACGGGCTCGACCCGGAGGCACCGGCGTGGAACTGGGCGCCACAGCCGAAGAAGGCCGGTTTCTGGCCGCGTCGAATGGCGCACGAGACGGCTGTGCACCGCTGGGACGCGCAGCTCGCCATCGCGGCCGGTGACCCGGTGGAGGCGAAGCTCGCCGCCGACGGGGTGAGCGAGGTGCTGGACACCTGGCTCCCGGCGGGCCGGCGGCAGGTGCCGGGTGACTGGCACGGGGTGGTGCAGCTCTGCGCGACGGACGCGGCCCAGGAGTGGTATCTGCGGCTGCGCGGCGAGGGGGTGGCACTGCTCGACACCGCGACCATCTTCGACCACGACGATCACCACGCTCGTGCCCAGGTCAGCGGCACCGCGAGCGATCTGCTGCTGGCGTTGTGGGGGCGGGTGAGTTTCGAGACGCTTGATGTCGTCGGCGACCGCACCCTGTTGGACGGTCTGCGCACCGGCTGACCGACCGGTCACGAACGAGGGCGTCACCCCATCCGGGGTGGCGCCCTCGTCGGCGTGTGGGGCCGACCTCGCGACCTCGTGAGAGCGCTCTCTTGACAGCGGGTCAGCGACCTACCACAGTGTCGTGAGAGCGCTCTCTGAATTCATCTGCCACCACTCGCCCGCCCTGAGAGAGGTCGAAACCCATGGCTGTCTTCCCGCGCCGCCGCCTCGCCGCGGTGGCCCTCGCCGCCACCACCGCCCTGCTCGTCACCGCTGGCTGCGGCGGCGGCGACGAGCAGGGCGACGGGCCGATCACCTTGACCGTCGACGTCTTCGGCCAGTTCGGCTACGAGCAGCTCTACCAGGAGTACATGGCCGCGAACCCCAACGTGAAGATCGTCGAGCGGGGCACCGGCACCAACCTCGACGAGTACTCGCCGAAGCTGACCCAGTGGCTCGCCGCCGGCCGGGGCGCCGGCGACGTGGTGGCCATCGAGGAGGGTCTGCTGGTCGAGTACAAGGCCAACCCCGGCAACTTCGTCAACCTGCTGGACCACGGCGCCGCCGACCTCAAGGGCAACTTCCTCGAGTGGAAGTGGAACGCCGGCCTGACCGCCGACGGCAAGCAGCTCATCGGCCTCGGCACCGACGTCGGCGGCATCGCCATGTGCTACCGCAAGGACCTCTTCGAGAAGGCCGGCCTGCCCACCGAGCGGGACGCGGTCTCCAAGCTCTGGCCCACCTGGCCGGACTACATCGCCACCGGCGAGAAGTTCGTCGCGGCCAAGACCGGGGCGTCCTTCCTCGACGCGGCCACCAACACCTTCAACACCATCCTGTTGCAGACCGCTGGAAACACGACCGGTTACAGCTACTACGACACCAGCGACAAGCTGGTCGTCGACAGCAACCCGTCGGTACGGCAGGCCTGGGACACCACGATGGACATCATCGACTCGGGCCTCTCCGGAAAGTACGGATCGTGGTCCGAGGAGTGGGTCTCCGCGTTCAAGCAGTCGAAGTTCGCCACGATCGCCTGCCCCGCCTGGATGACCGGCGTCATCGAGGCCAACGCCGGCACCGGCGCCCAGGGCAAGTGGGACATCGCCCAGGTGCCCGGCAACGGTGGCAACTGGGGTGGGTCGCACCTCGCCGTGCCGAAGCAGAGCAAGCACCAGGCCGAGGCGATCGAGCTGGCCAAGTTCCTCACCAGCGCCAAGGGTCAGATCGGCGCGTTCAAGGCGAAGGGTCCGCTGCCGTCCTCGCCGCAGGCGCTCGACGACCCGGCGATCACCGGCGCGAAGAACGCGTACTTCTCCGACGCGCCCGTCGGCACCATCTTCGGCAGCGGCGCGAAGAGCCTGAAGCCGGTCTACATGGGCCCGAAGAACCAGGCCGTCCGGACCGAGGTGGAGAACGCCGTACGGACCGTGGAGTTGGGCCAGCGCAGCCCGGCGCAGGGCTGGACCGACGCGGTGACCAACGCGAAGAAGGCCGCCGCCAAGTAGCCCAACCAGCGTGCGGGCGGGCTTCGGCGACCGGAGTCCCGCCCGCACGGCGGAAAGGAGTTTCCGGGCATGACAGTCCAGCTCGACGCCCGCCCACCGGTCGCACCGGCGGCCGGCACCCCCCGCCGCTCCTCGGGTCGGCTCAGCCGACTCGACACCCGGTTCTCGCCGTACCTCTACATCGCCCCGTTCTTCCTGATCTTCGCGATCTTCGGGGCCTACCCGCTGGCGTACACCTTCTGGGTCTCGCTGCACGACTGGGACCTGCTCGGTGCCGACCACCCCTTCATCGGGGCGGAGAACTACACCCGGCTGCTGGCCGACCCGGACTTCTGGCACGCGCTGGTCAACACGCTCGGAATCTTCGTCATCTCGACCGTCCCGCAGTTGCTCGCCGCGCTCTGGCTGGCCAACCTGCTCAACCGCGGCCTGCGGGCCCGCACCGGCTGGCGGATGGCGGTGCTCGTCCCCAACGTGACCTCCACGGCCGCGGTGGCGATCGTGTTCGGGGTCCTCTTCGGCCGCGAGTTCGGGATGGTCAACTGGCTGCTCGACCTGGTGGGGCTGGACGCGATCGAGTGGAAGTCCAACCGGTTCGCCTCCTGGGTGGCCATCTCCGCCATGGTCGACTGGCGGTGGACCGGCTACAACGCGCTGATTCTGCTGGCCGCGATGCAGGCCATCCCCCGCGACCTGTACGAGGCCGCGGCGATCGACGGCGCCAGCCGGGTCCGACAGTTCTGGTCGGTCACCGTGCCACTGCTCAAGCCCACGATCATCTTCTGCACCATCATCGCCACCATCGGCGGCCTGCAGCTCTTCACCGAGCCCCGGATGTTCCACTCCGGCACCAACCCGATCCGCGGCGGACCGCTGCGGGAGTCGCAGACCCTGACCATGTACATGTTCGAGAACGCCTTCGCCCCGCACTACAACTTCGGGTACGGCTCGGCAGTGGCCTGGTTGCTCTTCGCGCTCATCGCGATCGTGGCTCTGGTCAACGTGCTGATCCTGCGCCGGATCGGCGGCCGGTCGGGGCCCGACGGACGAAAGGGAGCGGCCCGATGAGCCGGCTCTGGCGGGCCAGCCCGCTCACCTACCTGGCCCTGGTCGTCGCGGCCGGCCTGTCGATCTTTCCGATCTGGTGGATGCTCGTCGTCGCCAGCCGTTCCAACGACGCGATGGGCCAGCTGCCGCCCCCGATCACCCCCGGCGGCAACCTGGGCGCGAACATCGCCCGACTGTTCGACAACACCGACGCGTACTTCGCGACCGGCCTGATCAACTCGGTGATCGTCGCCAGCACGGTGACCGTCTCCGTGGTGTTCTTCTCCAGCCTGGCCGGGTTCGCCTTCGCCAAGCTGCGGTTCCGGGGCCGCAACGCCCTGCTGCTGGTGATCATCGCGACCATGATGGTGCCGACCCAGCTCGGCCTGATCCCGCTCTACCTGCTGATGAGCAAGCTGCAGTGGAACGACCGGCTGCCGGCGGTCATCGTGCCGGTGCTGGTCACCGGGTTCGGGGTGTTCATGATGCGGCAGTACGCCGGCCAGGCCATCAGCGACGAACTGATCGAGGCCGCCCGGATGGACGGCTGCGGCACCGCCCGGATCTGGTGGCACGTGGTGGTTCCCGCGTTGCGTCCGGCCGCCGCCGTGCTCGGCCTGCTCACGTTCATGACCACCTGGAACGACTTCCTGTGGCCGTACGCTGTGCTGAACGATCCGGCGAATCCGACAGTGCAACTGTCCCTACGAGCCCTGTCGGACGGGTACTACCAGGACATGTCGCAGGTGTTCACCGGAACTGCCATCGCGACGCTGCCCCTGCTGCTGGTCTTCGTGTTGTTCGGCCGGCAGATCATCGGCGGGATCATGGAAGGTGCGGTCAAGGCGTGAGCGAGCACAGCGAGCAACCCAACAGGCACGGCAACGAGATCCGGTTCCCGGAGAACTTCCTCTGGGGGACGGCCACCGCCGCGTACCAGATCGAGGGCGCCGCCCGCGACGACGGCCGCGGTCCGTCCATCTGGGACACCTTCAGCCGTACGCCGGGCAAGGTGTACCAGGGCCACACCGGCGACGTCGCCTGCGACCACTACCACCGGTACGCCGACGATGTGGCGCTGATGGCCGAGCTGGGCCTGCGGGCGTACCGGTTCTCGGTCGCCTGGCCCCGGATCCAGCCCGACGGCACCGGCCCCGCCAATCCCCGTGGGCTGGACTTCTACGACCGGCTCACCGACACGCTGCTCGATCGGGGAATCGACCCGATCGTCACCCTCTACCACTGGGACCTGCCGCAGGCCCTTGAGGACCGGGGTGGCTGGACCAACCGGGACACCGCCGAGCACTTCGCCACCTACGCCACGGCGGTGTACGCCCGCCTCGGTGACCGGATCGACGTGTGGACCACGCTCAACGAGCCGTGGTGCTCGGCCTACCTCGGTTACGGCAACGGCGTGCACGCTCCGGGTGAGCGGAACGCGGCGGCGGCCTTCACCGCCGTACACCATCTGCTGCTCGGGCACGGCCTGGCGGCGCGGGCGTTGCGGGCAGCCGGCGCGCGCAGCGTGGGCATCACCGTCAACCCGGCCGACGTGCGCCCGGCGGACCCGCAGAGCGCTGCCGACGCCGCGGCGGTCCGCCTGGTGGACGGCCTGCACAACCGGATCTTCCTGGACCCGCTGCTGGCCGGCGGTTACCCGGACGACGTCCGCGAGCACGTGGCCCGGATCGTCGAGCCGACGTTCATCCGCGACGGTGACGAGAAGCTGATCGCCGCCCCGATCGACCTGCTCGGCATCAACTACTACGCCCCGGGTTACGTGGCCGGGCGGCCCGACGGGGCCGGCAACGACGCGTACCCGGGCACCGAGGGCGCTGTGCACTTCCTGCCACCGGCCGGCCCGCTCACCGACATGGGTTGGATGATCGAGCCGGCGGGTCTCACCCGGCTGCTGGAGCGGCTCGCCGCCGACTACCCCGGGGTGCCGCTGCTGATCACCGAGAACGGTGCGGCGTTCCCCGACAAACCCGGCACCGACTCGCCCGACGGCCCGGCGCAGGTGATCGACGCCGATCGCATCGCCTACCTCGACGGGCACCTGCGCGCGGCGCACGAGGCGATCTCCCGGGGCGTGGACCTGCGCGGTTATCTCGTATGGTCATTCCTGGACAACTTCGAGTGGGCGGAGGGTTACCGCAAGCGGTTCGGGATCGTGCACGTCGACTACCTGACCCAGCGGCGCACACCGAAGGCCAGCGCCCGGTGGTACCAGGAGGTGATCTCCCGGAACGGGCTGTGACGAGCGGGGGGAAGGCGCGATGACGACGGCGCAGCGGCCGACGCTCGAGGCGGTGGCGGCGCGGGCCGGGGTGTCCCGCGCCACCGTCTCGCGGGTGGTCAACGGCTCCACCACCGTCGCCGAGCCGATCCGCGAGGCGGTCACCCGGGCGGTCGCCGAGTTGGGGTACGTCCCCAACCTGGCCGCCCGCAGCCTGGTGACCCAACGCACCGACTCGGTCGCCCTGGTCATGCCGGAGGCCGCCACCCGGGTCTTCTCCGACGACCAGGTCTTCCCCGGCATCATCAGGGGCGTCAGTCAGGAGCTGGAGGCGGCCGACAAGCAACTGGTGCTGATGCTCGCCGGCTCGCCGGCCGGGCACCAACGGGTCGAGCGGTACACCACCGGCCGGCACGTCGACGGTGTGCTCTTCGCGTCGCTGCACGGTGCCGACCCGTTGCCCGGCACACTGGCCCGGCTCGGCATCCCGGTGGTGGTCAGCGGCCGGCCCCTCGGCGACGTGCCCGTCCCGTACGTCGACGTCGACCACGTGGCCGGGGTGACAGCAGCCGTCCGATACATGATCGACAGCGGTCGCCGACGGATCGCGACCATCGCCGGCCCACAGGACATGGTCGCCGGGATCGAACGGCTCAGTGGCTACCGCAGCACTGTCGCCGACGCGGGGCTGCCCGAGTTGGTCGCCATCGGTGACTTCACCCGGGAGTCCGGTTCGGCGGCGATGCGGCACCTGCTCACCGAGCATCCCGACCTGGACGGCGTCTTCGCCGCCTCCGACCTGATGGCGCACGCCGCCCTGCGGACGCTGCGCGAGGCCGGTCGGCGGGTGCCCGAGGACGTGGCGGTGGTCGGCTTCGACGACATCGAGACCGCCGCGTACACCGAGCCGCCGCTGACCACCGTCCGGCAGCCGATCGTGGAACTCGGCCGCCGGATGACCCGCCAACTGCTCCGGCTCGCCGCCGGGGAGACCATCGAGCCGGCGGTCATGCTCCCCACCGAGCTGATCCGCCGCGCCTCCGCCTGACCCCGCCCTCCGCGCGGCAAGATCCGCGCAACTTCAGGGAAACAGTCCCCTCAGGACGCGCCGAGGCCACTGTTTCCGTGACGTTGTCGCCTCCGGCGGAGGTGGGTCGCGTCGTTATTGCGTCGCCCGGGTCGGCGATCGTGGTTAGCCTCGCGGCATGCCGCAACCTCTCGCGCTGTTGCACGTCCCCGCTCTCTCCGACGTCGCCGAGTACGCCTACGCGGCCACCGTCGACGCACCCGCCCGACTGGTGTTCACCGCCGGGGCGTGCCCGCTGGACGCCGAGGGGCGCACTGTCGCGCCGGGCGATCACGCGGCGCAGGCCCGGCAGGTGATGACGAACCTGACGACCGCTCTCGACGCGGCCGGCGCGCGGCTGACCGACGTCGTGAAGACCACCGTCTACGTGGCGTCGTCGCAGCAGAAGGACCTGGTCACCGTCTGGGAGGTGGTGCGGGACTTCTTCGGCGACCACGATCCGCCCAGCACCCTGCTCGGGGTGGCGGTGCTCGGCTACACCGACCAGCTCGTCGAGGTCGAGGCCGTCGCCGCCGTCCGGACGGGGGCCTGACATGCGGATCCGGGTGGCGCGGCCCGACGACGCGCCGGGCGTGGTGGCGCTACGGGCGACGGTCTACCCGTACCTGGTGCGCGGGGTCGAGTCGACCCGCAAGATGATCGCCGAACCGCCGCCCGAGGAGGCCTGGACCGCCTTCGTTGCCGAGGTCGACAACCAGGTGGTCGGCTGGGTGTCCGCCGAACGCATCGGTACGACGTCGATGGCGAACGTCGGCGGCATCAACCTGCTGCACGTACACCCGGAACATCGGCGACGCGGCATCGGCGGCGGGCTGCTGACAGCCGCTACCGACTACCTCCGCCCGCTGGGAATCCGCCGGGTGCGTGCCACCGCACAACCGGAGGCGCTGCCGTTCGCCCGTCGGCACGGCTACGAGCCCAGCCGCGAGGTGCGCTACTCGGCGCTCGATCTGGACCAGGTGCCCGCGCTGCCCGCGCCACCGTCGGGCGTACGGCTGCACCCGATCGCCGAGGTGGACCCGCACCTGCTGTACGCGGCGGACGTGGCCTCGGCCGTCGACGAGCCGGGCGACCTGCCGGTCGACAGCAAGAGCTACCAGAGCTGGCAGTACGACGTCTGGGACAACCTCGGCCTGGACAAGACGGCCAGCGTCGCCGCCGAGGTCGACGGCGAGATCGTCGCGTTCAGTCTGGTGAAGCGGGACGGGGACCGGATGTGGTCGGACTACACCGGCAGCATCCCGGCGTACCGGGGGCTCGGGCTGGCCCGACTGGCCAAGACGGCCGCCCTGCACCGGGCTGCCGCGACCGGCGTACGCGTCGCGTACACCTCGAACGACGAGGCGAACGCACCGATGCTGGCGATCAACGCCCGGCTCGGCTACCGCCCGGTGGCGTCCCAGTGGACCTGCCTCGCGGAGCTGACCTGACCGGCGGGCCGGAGCCTCAGGGGCGGTCGCGGTCGAGGTACGGGCTGAGGAGTTCGCGGGCGAGGCTGGTCGCCGTGTCCAGCGCGAGCCCTCCCTCGATCATCCGACTCAGCGCGTAGACGATCGACTGCACCAGTTCGGCCACCCGGACCGGGTCCGAGGAGCCATGGTCGGTCAGGGCGGCGCGCAGCGGGGCTTCCAGGCGGTCGTGCATGAGTCGGCTGGAGCTGGCGAGTGCCTCGCTGCTGCCGGCTGACGCGAGCGCGCGGGCCAGCGCGTGGTCGCCTCGGGCAACCAGTTGCAGGTTGGAATCCACGTACGCCTGGATCTTCTGCCCGGGTGTGCCGGCCGCCTCCATGCGCTTCTCGACATAGGCCGACCAGCGGGGGAACGTGTCGGTGACGAGGGCGTCGAACATGTCGGCGCGGGACTTGAAGTACGAATAGACGCTGGAGCGGGCCAGGCCGGCGTGCTGGGCGACCTCGGCCAGGCCAGGGATCTGCTCGGGGTGTTCCGACAGCAGGGTGCGGGCCGCGTCGAGCAGCGCCGCGCGTTGGGATGCCCGGTGCTCGGCGACGGTCGCGGCCTGGATCTTCGGCACGCCACCCCCCTTGTTCCGGACGAGCGTGACCTACCTGGTCCTGCGCCCGCACCCTACCGTCGTGGTCAGCTGCTGGTCGCGAGCTTGCCGTCGACCATCTCGTAAACGGTGTCACAGTACTGCAGCACATCGTGGTCGTGAGTGACCATGACCACCGCGACCGACCGCTGCCGGGCCTCGTGGGCCAGCAGTCGCACGATCTCGTGGCTGCGTGCCCGGTCCAACGCCGCCGTCGGTTCGTCGACCAACAGCACGCTGGGCTCGGTGACCAGTGCCCGGGCGATCCCGACGCGCTGGCGCTCACCGCCCGACAGCTGGTGGGGGCGCCGGTCGGACTTGTCCGCCATGCCGACGTCCGCGAGCAGTTCCAGCGGGTCACGGCCGGACCGCTGCGACCTCGACCCGAGCCGCAGGGGCAGCCGCACCTGGTCGGCGGCGGTCAACGCCGGCAGCAGGTTGCCGGACTGGAACACGAACCCCACGTGCTGGCGGCGCAGCTCCGTCCGGGTCCGGCGACTCGGCACTGTCATGTCCTGACCGGCCACGGTGACGGTGCCCTGGTCGGGTCGGGCCAGGCCGCCGGCGACGGCGAGCAGGCTGGACTTGCCCGCACCGGACGGACCCACGACCGCGGCGAGTTCGCCGGGTCGCACCGTCAGGTCGACGTTGTCGAGCGCCTGCACGGTCTCGGCGGCGTTGCCGTGCCGCAGGGACACCCCACGCATCACCAGCCCGAGCCGGTCGGACGCGTCGTCGGCGGGTGCGGTCGAAGCGGTCGGAGCGGGACGGCTGCTCATCGGTTTCCTCCCAGAGCGGTGGCCGGATCGACAGAGGTGATGCGGATGACCGCCGCGCCGGCTCCCACCAGGCCGAGGACGACGAGGCCGACCCCGGCGGCGGAGATGCTCGGCATGCTCAACGCGAACGGGATGCCGCTGCCGGTGATCAGGGCGCCGAGCGCGAGGCCGACCCCCACGCCGATGGCCACAGCCGCCGCCAACAGGACGAACGCCTGCGTCAGCGCGTCGCGCAGCACCCAGCCGGTCGAGGCGCCCAGGGCCCGCAGGACGGCCACCTCGGGCTTGCGCTGGATCGCCCACACCGCGAAGAACGCTCCGGCGACCAGCGCGGAGATCGCGTACAGGAACCCCTGGATCAGTTGCAGGGTCGTCGTCTCGGCGGTGTATCCCGGCGAGGCGCCGTAGGACTCCTTCAGGGTCAGGCTCTCGGTGCCGGCCGCGGTGTCCCCCGCCGCCAGGTCGAGGGACTTCCCGTCGGCCGCGCGCACCGCCACCGCCGTGATCTCCGTTGCGGCGCGCTGCGGCAGCGCCGTGCCGGGGGCGGTGCCGGACTTGATGGCCTGCCACGCCGCCAGCGGCACGTACGCCACGTCCACGTGCCCGAAGGTGTCCTGCTGCTCGGTGACGCCGACGACCCGCAGCCGGGTGCCCAGCCGGTCGATGGTGACGACGTCGCCCATCTGCAGGCCCGCGTCCAGCGCCGTGGGGCTCACCACGATGCCGTCCTCGGTGCCCAGCCGGTCACCCTGGCTGACCGGGGGCGACAGGAACGAGTCGGGCTGGACGCCGAACAGCGCCAGGTCGACCTCGGTTCCCCGATCGGTGCGCGTGTTCACGAGCGTGTTGCCGAACGGCGTCGCGTCGGCGACGCCCGGCTGGTCGGCCCACTCGTCCACCGCCGTCATGTCCACCACGCTGCGGGAGAACGCGGAGTCGCGCTGCACGTCCTGCGCGAAGGCGAAGGACGTGACCGGCAGGTTCTGCAGCCCGGACACACCGTCGCGGACCAGCCCGACCGACAGCCCGGACAGCATCACCATCAGCACGGCGATCAGCGCGATCACCGCGCCCATCAGAGCGAACCGCAACCGGGCGAAGTTGAGTTCACGAATCGCGAGGAACATCAGCGCGCGCCCTCGTAAATTGTCGACATCATGTCGGCATGTTATCAACAGCGTGTCGGCAAATATCACACCGCAGCTGTCGACCCCACCACACCGCAGCCTGCGGAAGTGGCCCCACCACGGACGCCATCCAGGCCCGCATCGATCAGGCGGGAACCGCCCGACGTGGGTGATCAGGCGACGGCCGCCCGACTGGTGGTGATCAGGCAGCGACGGCCGCCCGACGTGGTGCTCAGGCGGCGTCGAGGACGCGGCGGGCCACGGCGTGGGTGTCCGCCCCGAACAGCACCAGGCGGGCCTCGGCGACGGTGGCGGGGGTGGCCGTGCGCAGCACCGACAGGGCCTGACGGACCGCGTCGTCGACCGGCCAGCCGTAGATGCCAGCGGAGATCAACGGGAAGGCGAGCGTCACCGCGCCCAGCTCGTCGGCCACCCGCAGGCTGTTGGCGTAGCAGTCCCGCAGCAGCGCCGAGCGGTCCTCGTCGGCCGACCAGACCGGCCCGACGGTGTGGATGACCCAGCGGGCCGGCAGCTCACCGGCCGTCGTCGCCACGGCCTGTCCCGTGGGCAGACCCCGGCCGTAGCGGGACGCCCGCAGGGCCCGGCACTCGGCCAGGATCGCCGGGCCGCCACGGCGGTGGATGGCACCGTCGACCCCGCCGCCGCCGAGCAGGGACGAGTTCGCGGCGTTCACGACGGCGTCCACCCGCTGTGCGGTGATGTCCCCCTCGACCAGGACGATCTCCACGTCAGCGCTCCCCGACCGGCCGACCGGTGGCCGATGCGGCCAGCGGGCCGTCGATCGGTTGGCCGAGCGAACGGCGGGCCAGCAACGCCGCGCCGGCCACTGCCGCCGGCATGACCAGCACGGCACCGAGCGGGATCAAGAAGCAGAGGAACACCGCCACCCCGAACCCGAGGGCGGTGGGACGGTCGGCCTTCAGGATCGCCCGACGCTGCGGCAGCCGCATTCCCCGGCGGTAGAACGGCGCCCCGACAAGCTCCACGGCGAGGAACCAGCCGCCCACCGCCGCCCCGATCACCGGGACGACCGTCTGGCCGACCACCGGGATGAAACCGGCGAGGAAGAGGGGGATGCCGACCAGCGCGGTGAGCGCCACCAGGCGTACCGAGTCGGCGACGCTGCGGCGCAGCGACGACCAGAACGGCACGTCCACCGCACCCGGTGTGCCGCCGTAGCGCTGCTCGACATGCTCGGAGATCTTCTCGTAGAACGGGTCTCCGATGACCAGGGTGACAGCGGTGAAGGTGAGCACTGCCAGCAGACCACCGACCCCGAGGAAGGCCAGTCCGGCGATCACCCGGACCAGGCTGCGGGCGGTGCTCGACCAGTCGTCGGCGAACGGTGTGACGAGCGCGGCGAGGTCGTCCACGAAGTACACGAGGGTGGCGAACGCCGCCACGAAGAGCGCGCCGGAGATCAGGGCCGGCACGACGCCGAGCAGCATCAGACCGGGGCTACGAACGTAGAGGCCCAGGCCACGCAGGAGCAGGCCGGCCCCGGCGAGGAAACGTCCGGCGGCCCCGGTAACCGGGCTGGCGACTCTGCTGACATCCACGATCGAGCAGCCTAACGAGCGGCCGTCGAATCCGCCGGGTGCAGCACTAGCAACGACGCCCGCGTCGCACATCAACCGGTTGACGGATGGATGTGGTCAACCGGGGTCGCCGGTGATCATCGCCGACCGGTCGATTCGCCGCCGGGCCACCCCGACAACCCTTGAGGGGTACGGGAAAAGCGGCGAAAGGGCGGCGAGATGCCGGTCATCGAGGTGACCAGACTGCACAAGCGATACGGCGATCTGGTGGCGGTGGACGAGGTGTCGTTCGCTGTGGAGGCGGGTGAGATCTTCGGTGTCCTCGGCCCGAACGGCGCGGGCAAGACCACCACCGTGGAGTGTGTCGCCGGGCTGCGCGTTCCCGACGGGGGCGGGGTGTCGGTCCTCGGGCTCGACCCCCGCCGGGACGCGGCCCAGCTACGCCAGCGGGTCGGTGTGCAACTTCAGGAGAGCCAACTGCCGGACCAGCTCCGGGTGGCCGAGGCCCTGGAGATGTACGCGTCGTTCTATCGCGATCCGGCCGACCCGGCCGAGCTGATCGAGAGGCTGGGTCTCGGCGCGAAGCGGAACACCGCGTACAAGAAGCTCTCCGGTGGTCAGAAGCAGCGACTCTCCATCGCGCTGGCGCTGGTCGGCAACCCGGAGATCGCGATCCTCGACGAGCTGACCACCGGGCTGGACCCTCAGGCTCGGCGGGACACCTGGAGCCTCATCGAGCAGGTGCGTAGCAGCGGAGTGACGATCGTGCTGGTCACGCACTTCATGGAGGAGGCCGAACGGCTCTGTGACCGGATCGCGGTGATCGACAAGGGCCGGGTGGTAGCGCTGGACACCCCGGCGGGCCTGGTGTCGTCGGTGGCTCCCGAGCAGCGGATCCGGTTCCGGCCCTCCGCTCCGATCGACGACCGGCTCCTCACCGACCTGCCCGAGGTCTCCGCGGTGCAGCGCACCGGCAGCCAGGTGGTGGTGACCGGCACCGGTGACCTGCTGCACGCGGTCACCTCGGTGCTCGCCCGCAACCAGATCGTCGCCGCCGACCTGCGGCTGGAACAGTCCACCCTCGACGACGCGTTCGTCGAGCTGACCGGGCACCGGCCCGTCGCCTGAGGGAGAACCGACATGCACGCCTTCGGGCAGATCCTGAAGATCGAGACACGACTCTTCCTGCGGGACTTCGGCTCGCCGCTGACCACCGTCGTCCTACCGGTCGCGCTGCTGGTGGTGTTCGGGCTGGTCCCGGCGGCACGGCAGCCGGAGGTCCAGTTCGGTGACCTGTCCTTCATCCAGTACTTCGCACCCTCACTGCTGGTGATCACGCTCGCCATGTCGGCTGTCAACATCCTGCCCACGGTGCTGGCCACCTACCGGGAACGTGGGGTGCTGCGCCGGCTGGCCACCACCCCGGCCAGCCCTGCCGCGCTGTTGGCCGCCCAACTGCTCATCTCCCTCGCCACCATCCTGGTCAGCGCCGTGCTGCTCATCGCGGTGGGCCGGTTGGCGTTCGACGTGCCGTTGCCCCGGCATCCGTTGGGCTTCACACTGGCCCTCCTCCTCGGCACGGCGGCCCTGCTGGCACTCGGCCTGCTCGTGGCGGCGGTGGCGCGGACGGCGAAGTCGGCGCAGGCGATGGCCGTGCCACTGTTCATGGCCGTCATGTTCTTCGGTGGCGTCTACGTGCCCCGGTTCATCCTGCCGGACTTCCTGGTCCGGATCGGCGACTACACGCCACCCGGGGTCCAGGCGCTGCTCGACTCGTGGACCGGGGCATCGCCACACCTGTCGCACCTCGGGATAATGGCGGTGGTCGCCATGGCGGCCGGCGCCGGCGCGGCAAAACTGTTCCGCTGGGAGTGATCGGGGATTCGATGGCCAGCAGCGGCGAGCACGACCGTCTGACCAGGTGGCGCAAGAACGAGGCGACCCTCTATCGCGTGGTTCCCTACGGCGGGCTGGCCTTGGGCACCCTGCTGGCCATCGTCGCACCGGCACCCCATCATCTCGGCGCGCTGCCCACCCTCGCCATCGCCGTGGCAGCCGGATGCTGGGTCGCCTGGTTCGTCACAGTGCACCCCGGCTGGCAGAGCCGGCGCGGGCTGATGGCGGTCTACTACGCCGGGTTGCTCACCTTCGGCGCCGCACTGGTAGCCGCCAGTCCGTGGTACGGCTTCTTCGCCTGGATCGGTTACATCCACGCCTTTCCGGTCCTGCCCAGGCGCTGGCGGATCGCCGGGGTGACAGCCACCGCCGCCATCATCGCCACCTCTCAGGGCGGTGGCCTGGTGATAGCGATGTCGCACTGGCCGCTCTGGCTGCTGCTGGTGCTCTTCAACCTGATCGTGGCCGGCTCGGTGAGCTGGTTCGCCATCATCGCCGAACAGGAGGACGCCAAACGCCGACGACTGATGGCGGAACTCGGCGAAGCCAACCGGCAACTCACCGAGACGGTCCGGGAGAACGCCGGGCTGCACGCCCAACTGCTCATCCAGGCACGGGAGGCCGGCGTGCTGGACGAGCGCCAACGGATGGCGCGGGAGATCCACGACACCCTCGCCCAGGGGTTGGCCGGCATCATCACCCAACTGGAGGCGGCCGAGCAGACCCGCGACCGGTCCGCCGACTGGCGCCGGCACGTCGACAACGGGCTCGCGCTGGCCCGGGAGAGCCTCACCGAGGCCCGCCGCTCGGTGCGGGCGGTCCGCCCGGAATCGCTGGAGACGGCCCGGCTGCCAGACGCCCTGGTCGAGCTGGGCGGGCGCTGGTCGGACCTGCACGGGATACGGGCCGAGGTCGCCACCACCGGTACGCCCCGTCCACTGCACCCGGAGATCGAGGTGACCCTGCTGCGGGCCGCCCAGGAGGCGCTGGCCAACGTGGCCCGGCACGCCGCCGCCTCACGGGTCGGGCTGACCCTGTCGTACATGGCCGACGTGGTGACCCTGGACGTGCGCGACGACGGGGCCGGCTTCGAGGTCACCGACCAACCGACGTCCCGGGAGCCGACTGGCGGGTACGGGCTGACCGTCATGCGGCAACGGGTCACCCGGGTCGGCGGCGAGTTGGCGGTCGAGTCCGAACCGGGCGGCGGCACCGCCATCTCGGCGTCCGTTCCCGCGCTACCCGGAGGTGCCGGGTGACCACCTCGATCCGGCTGCTGATCGTCGACGACCATCCGGTGGTACGGGACGGCCTGCGGGGAATGTTCACCGGCGACCCCGATTTCGAGGTGGTCGGCGAGGCCGCGGACGGCTCGGAGGCGTTGGCACTGGTCGCGACGCTGCTACCGGACGTGGTGCTGATGGACCTGCGGATGCCCGGGATGGACGGGGTGACCGCCATCGGTCGCCTGACCCGCGCCGGCAGCACCGCCCGGGTGCTGGTGCTCACCACCTACGACACGGACGCGGACGTGCTGCCGGCGATCGAGGCCGGTGCCACCGGCTACCTGCTCAAGGACACGCCTCGCGAGGAACTGGTTCGCGCGGTACGGGCCGCCGCCCGGGGTGATTCGGTGCTCGCGCCGAGCGTCGCCGGCCGGCTGATGGGCCGGCTGCGCGCGCCGGTGGAGGAGCCGCTGAGCCAGCGTGAGCTGGAGGTGCTCACGATGGTGGCGCGCGGTGCCTCCAACCGGGAGGCTGCGGCTCGCCTGTTCATCAGCGAGGCCACCGTCAAGACCCACCTGCTGCACGTGTACGCCAAGCTCGGGGTCAACGACCGGGCCGCCGCGGTGGCCACCGCGTACGACAGGGGGTTGCTGACCCCCGGCGGGCGGTGAGCGGGGCCGGGCAGGATGGGCGGGTGCGCGCGTCCCGACTGATCTCGTTGTTGTTGCTGCTGCAGGCGCGCGGGTCGATGACCGCGAGCGAGCTGGCCCGGGAGTTGGAGGTCTCCGAGCGGACCGTCTACCGGGACGTGCTGGCGCTCTCCGCCGCCGGCGTGCCGGTCTACGCCGACCGGGGGCGGGCCGGCGGTTACCGTCTGCTCGGTGGGTACCGCACCCGGTTGACCGGGCTGACCAGGGACGAGGCGGAGGCGCTGTTCCTCGCCGGGCTGCCCGGGCCGGCGGGCGAGATGGGACTCGCCGACGCGGTGGCGTCCGCCGAGCTGAAGGTGCTCGCCGCGCTGCCACCCGCGCTGCGCGACGCGCCGGCCCGCGCCGGGCAGCGGTTCCACCTGGACGTGCCGGGCTGGTTCCGGGAGACCGCGGCACCGCAGTGGTTGCCCGAGCTGGCCCGGGCGGTCTGGGCGGACCGGGTGGTGGAGCTGCGCTACCGACGCGGCGACCGGGAGGTGACCCGCCGCGTGGAGCCGTACGGCCTGGTGCTCAAGAGCGGGGTCTGGTATCTGGTCGGCCGGGTCGGCGAGAACGTGCGCACCTACCGGGTGGACCGGGTCACCGGGGTCGAGGTGGGCGACGAGCACTTCGGCCGCGACGAGGGCTTCGACCTGGCCGGGCACTGGCGCGAGCAGGCCGGGTCGTTCCTGCGGACCATGCTGCGGGCCGAGGTCGTCGTCCGGCTGAGCCCCGCCGGCCTGCGCCAGCTCCGGCAGCTGGTCGATGCCCCCTTCGTGTACGACGAACTGGTCGCCACCGCCAGCGAACCCGACGGGCAGGGGTGGGTGGTGGCCCGGTTGCCCGTCGAGTCGGTCCCGGTGGCGTACCACCAACTGCTGGGGCTCGGCCCCGAGGTGGAGGTCCTCGACCCACCCGAGCTGCGGCAGTTGTTCGCGCAGAGCGCCGACCGGCTCGCCGCGCTCTACCGGTAGCCGGTCACGTCCGCCGGTTTGCCCGCGTCGACCACCTCGGTGATGTAGCGGAAACCCTCGGGTTGGCTGCCGTCGAGGTCGGTGAACCCGTACACCTTGGACAGGCTGCCGGCGTCGACGGACCTGCCGCTCCAGCGGGCCTTGTCGTCGTCGGCGGCGAGCGCGGCCACCGCCCGGCCGACAAAGGCAGGGGTCTCCGAGATGAGGAAATTCGGGTCGGTGGCGGCGCCGTCACGCCAGTTCTCCTCGGTCACGCCGAAGTGCTCCAGCATCGCCTCGGAGCGGATCCAGCCGGGGGTGAGCGCGACGGCGGTGCAGCCGTACGGTTTCAGCTCGTGCGCCTGGCTGAAGGCGAGCCGGTTGACCGAGACCTTGGCCAGGTCGTAGAAGACCGACAGCCGGTAGTTCTCGTCGTTGTACGCCTTGGTCCCGTCGCCCATCTCCACCACCAGCCCGCCGGGCTTGCGGATCAGCAGCGGGAGGGCGAAGTGGCTGGTGATGATGTGCGTGTCGACGGCCAGTCGCAGGGTGCGGAAGCCGGCGTCGAGCGGCTGCTCCCAGACCGGCTTGTCCCAGGTGACCAGGGGGTCACCGCCCCAGATGTCGTTCACCAGCACGTCGAGTTGGCCGTGGTCGGCGTCGATCCGGGCGACCAGGTCGCGGACCTGCTCGGGCACCAGGTGATCGACCTGAACGGCGATGCCGGTGCCGCCGGCCGCGCTGACCAGCTCGGCTGTCTCCTCGATGGTCTCCGGTCGGCCCATCTCGGAGCGGCCGGCCCGGGTGCTGCGACCGGTGGCGTAGACAGTGGCACCGGCCGCGCCGAGCTGAACGGCGATCTGCCGCCCGGCACCCCGGGTGGCACCGGCGACGAGCGCGATCTTTCCGGTTAGCGGTTGCGTCATGCCTGCGACGGTGTCAGGAATACCTGACAGCCGACGTCCGAATTCGGTTACCCGGTCTAATCAACGAGCCGGACGCGGACCCGACGGTTGGCGCGGCCCTTGCTCTCCACCTTGACCACCTGCACCTTGCCGATCTGGGCGGTGGAGGCGACATGGGTGCCGCCGTCGGCCTGCACGTCCAGCCCGACGATGTCGACGATGCGGACCTCCTGCTCGTCCGGCGGGATGAGGTTGGACTGGGTGCGGATGATGTCCGGCAGGGCCAGCGCCTCGGTGCGCGGCAGCACCCGCGTGGCGACCGAGCGGTCGGCGGCCACCTCGGCGTTGACCAGCTCCTCGATGCGGGCCTTGAAGTCCGGGGGCACCTCGGGCAGGTTGAAGTCCATCCGGGCCTCGCCCGGCTCCATGTTCCCGCCGGTGACCAGCGCGCCGAAGTCGCGGAACACCACACCGCAGAGCACGTGCAGCCCGGAGTGGGTGCGCATGAGACGGGTGCGGCGCTCGTCCTCCACAGCGCCCACGACAGCGGTGCCGACCGGCGGCAACGGGTCACCCTCGGCGGGGATCAGGTACGGGTCGTCGCCCTTGCGGGTGCCGACGATCCGGGTCTGCACGCCCTGCCAGAGCAGCACGCCGTGGTCGGGTGGTTGACCCCCGCCGCCCGGGTAGAACGCGGAACGGTCCAGCACGATGCCCTGCTCCGCATCGGCGTGCAGCACCGTGCAGGTCCATTCGCGCAGTGTCGGGTCGGCAAGATCCAGCCGGTGCGTACGGCCATGCTGTGTGACGCCCATGACAGGGCAGGTTACTCGTTCAGGAAGCCGGAGATGCGCTCGCGCAGGTCGGCGCGCTCCGACCAGAGCACCCCGGGCCGGTCGTACACGTGCAGGGTGGCCTGGGGCAGCGCGGCGGCGAGCCGCTCGGCGACCTCGACCGGGTGCAGGTCGTCGCCCGCACAACCGATCACCAGCGCCGGCGCGGTGACCGCCAGGTCACTGATCCGGCGCAGCGGCGTCTGATCGGTGAGCGTGGCCAGACCGTCGGCCAGACCGTCACGGAGCAGTTGGTCGAGCCGTTGCCGCAGGTACGCCCAGCCGGCCGGGGTGTTGCGCACCGCCGGGGGCAACTCCAGCGTGACGATGTCGGCGACCGCCGAGGCGTCCCCGCTCTCCACCGCCTCCAGCAGGTCGGTGATGCGTTCCCGGGCGGCCGGCCCGCGTGGCTCGTCGAGGACCGCCGGCAGGAAGAAGACCAGCCTGTCGAAACGCTCCGGGCTCTCCGCGAGGAGCCGGCAGAGGGCACCCGCACCGAGGCTCGCGCCGAACGCCCGGCTGGCCCGCCCGAGGTCGGCGATCGCCCGCAGATCCCGGGCCAGGTCCAGGTAGTCCCACGGACCGTCCGGGGAATCGGAACGGCCGTGACCGCGGAACTGGAAGAACACCTTGCGGCCGTTCACCCCGCTGCCGAACGGGCGGGTGGTGGCGATGCCGTTGCCCAGACCGTGTGCGAACACGGTGACCGGGTCACCGGTGCCGGTGACCAGCCGCTCCAGCCGTACGCCGTGCGGGGTGGTGACCAGCTCGGTCTCCGGCTCCGGCAGCGCCGGCCGGCCGGTACGCGGCCCACCCGGCCCCGGCCCCCAGGTGCGGGGACCGCTGTCGGGTGGGGGCGGCCAGCGAAAACCTCTCACCAGAACCCTTTGCCGTCGCTCAGGTCGCGCAGACCGACCCGGACGTCGAGCAGGTAGATGAGCGCGGCGGCGATGCCGATCAGTCCGAAGAGGCTGATCGGACCGAAGCCGAGCAGGGTGAGCACGAGGCAGACCGCCAGGATGGCGATCCAGCCGCCCTTGGGCAGCGTGCCGATAGCGGGGAACGCGTCGGAGCGCTGCGTGACGGCGTGCACCAGCGCGACACCCTGGATGATCAGCGCGAAGACGAGCAGAATCAGCTCGATCACGTAGCGGACTTCGAACGCGAAGATCGGCGCGGCGTTGGCCATGTCGGCAAGTTTATGTCCACGACCCCGGCTACGTCCGACAAGGACGCCGCCGGGGTCGTCGACCCGATGAGCTACTCGGCCGCCGGGCGGGTCCGCTTGGTGGCCCGGGGCAGCTTCGCCGACGGGGTCTCGGCCTGCTTGACGGCCTTCGGGGCGCGGGCGACCTTCTTGACCGCGGCCGGCTTGGCCTCGGCGATCTCGGCCACGTCGGCCGGGGTCGGCGTGTCGACGGGGGCCGCGGCCGGGGCGGTGGTGGTGGCGGCGGTGGCGGTGGCGGTCGCGGCGGTGGCGGTCGGCGTCACGGCCTCGGTGGCCTCGATGTCGGCGTTGACAGTCTCGGCTGCCTCCAGCACGCCGGCGCCGACGACCCGCTCGCCCCGGGCGACCAGCGCGCCGTACGCGGCGAACGCCCGCTCCTGGGCGACCTGGGCGCTCGCGACCACCAGGGCGGCGTTGCGGGTCGCGGCGGCGCGCAGCTTGTCGATGTCGGCCACCTCGCGCAGCTTGGCCAGGTCGGCGCTCTCGTTGGCGGTACGCAGCGTCTCGGTGGCCTTCTGCTTCAGCTCGAACCCGGTCAGCACAGCCCGACCACCCAGGTCGGCGACGACCCGGGTGCTGAGCACGCCGACCACGGCCGGCAGCTTGCGCAGCTGCTCGATGGCCAGCTCGCCGGCACCGGCTGCGGCGTAGATCGGGGCGGGGATGCGGTTGGTCTTCGGCTCGCTCATGACGTCTCCTCTTCGGCCGCCTCGGCGGCCTTCTTCTTCTGGGGGATGCTGGTGCTGCCCGGGGCGGGGGCGGTGCCCGCCTCGGTGACGGCGACCGACTCGAGCACGGCCTCGGTCGGGGTGCCGCCCACGGTGGTGGGGCCGGTGGCGGCCACATTGGCCAGATCGGCGGCCTGACTGGCGGGCTGGTCGGCGGCCTGGTCGGCCTGGGCCGCCCCGGCTCCGGCCTGGACCGCGTCGGCTTCGGCCTGGGCCTCGGCCAGCCGGGTGTTCTCCCGGCGGAACGTCTCGTAGATCTGACTGAGCGACTGCTTCTGCGCCATCGTCAGGTCTGCGTCCACGGCGATGGCGGCGAGCACCCCGTGGCCCTCCTTGTCGTCCAGCAGACCGGCGCGCAGGTACATCGCCGGCGTGGAGACCCGCAGCGCGCTCGCCAGTTGCTGGAGCACCTCGGCGCTGGGCTTGCGCAGGCCGCGCTCGATCTGGCTGAGGTACGGGTTGCTGACCCCGGCCTGCTCGGCGAGCTGCCGTAGCGAGATCTTGGCGTTGCGCCGCAGATCGCGGATGAACCCGCCGACGTCGGGAAGGTCCTTGGGTGTGGCCATGACCGCGACGCTAATCGCTGGCGCTAGCTCCTGCAAGCAAAATGCTAACCATAGTTAGCAAGGTCTCAACATCCCGTTTGCGCGCCGCTCCGTCGATCCGTACGGTCCGACCGTGCACAAGATCACAGTCAATGGAGCAAGCATCGCGTACGACGAGGCCGGCACCGGTTCACCCGTCGTCCTGCTGCACGCCGGCATCGCCGACCGGCGGATGTGGCGGGGGCAGGTGTCCGCGCTCGCCACCCGACACCGGGTGATCGTCCCTGACCTGCGCGGCTACGGCGACTCGGAGCTCCCCCCGGCCCCGTTCACGCACCACGACGACGTGGCCGGGCTGCTGGACGCGCTCGACCTGCCCCGGGCGGCCCTGGTCGGCTGCTCGTTCGGCGGAGCGGTCGCCATCGACACCGCGCTGGCCCACCCCGACCGGGTGAGCGCGCTCGCGCTGTTCGACACGGCGGTCTCCGGCAACGAGTGGTCCGACGAGGCGAACGACCTGTGGGACAACCTGGTCGGCGAGGTCGACCCCGACGACTTCGTCGCGGGCGCGGCCGGTGAGGTGCGCTTCTGGGTGGTCGGCCCGGGACGGCAGCCGGAGGACGTCGACAGCGAGCTGGTCGCGTTCGCGCAGGAGATGGACCAGCGGGCCCTCGCCGCCGAGCTGGCGCTCGGCGCGGTCGAGGTGGGCGAGCTGACCCCGCCGGCGATCGGCCGTCTCGGCGAGCTGGCGATCCCCGTCCTGGTCACCGCCGGCGCCGCGGACGTACCGGACATCAGCCGACTCGCCGACCGGATCGCCGCCGAGGTCCCCGGCGCGGTGCGCCTACCCGACGTGCCGAACGCCGCGCACCTGCTGCCGCTGGAGCGTCCGGAGCCGGTCAACGCCGCACTGCTCGACTTCCTGAGCTGATCAACCCCGCACGCAGGCCGGGCCGCACGCACACCGGGCCGTTCGGAGCCCGACCCGCGAATGAGCGTGATGCCACAGCGGCATCGTGATGCCGCTGTGGCATCACGATGTTCGGGCCACCGCCAGCCGGCACGGTCACCGACGGTGAGCCACGCCGGCCGTCCCCACCGATGCCGGAGTGCCGCTCACCAGAGCGGGCGGACCGCTCCGACCGGCACCCCGCCGCCGAAGAGCGGCACCTCTTCGTACTCGGCCAGCACCGGGGCGTCCACGCCGAGTCGGCGCAGCGCGGAGACCAGCACCGGCATCCGCGCCCGGTCGGCGCCGTCGTCGATCTTCAACGCGACGGCGCCGACACCCGGCACCGCCACGGCGATCACACCCTCCGCGCCGACCTTGGCCAGCAGTCCCGGAACACCACGCATCAGCCGGGTGTCGTCGGCCTGGGTGCCACCCACGATCTCCGGGTACGCCCGCATCGCGTCGGCCACGGCGCGCGGCACCGAGCCCGGCTCGGCGTCGACCAGCCGCAGGTACGCCCCGGCCAGGCCGGTCAGCGACACCGCGAGCACCGGAGCGCCGCAGCCGTCGACCCCCACCGCCGCCGCCTGCTCGCCGGTGAACTCCTCGATGGCGGCCCGCAACCGCTGCTGCAGCGGGTGCTCCGGCCGCCAGTAGCCGTCCCGCGGCCAACCGGCCGCCTCACAGGCCAGCAGCATCCCGCTGTGCTTGCCGGAGCAGTTCATCTGCACCCGACTCGGGCCGCCACCGGCGCGCAGCACCGCCTCCCGGGCCGCGGCGCCCACCGGCAGGTCGGGCGGGCAGTGCAGCGCCGACTCGTCCAGCCCCGCGCGCTCCAGCAGCGCACCGACCCGCGCCAGGTGGAATTCCTCGCCCGCGTGACTCGCCGAGACCAGCGCCACGTCGGCCGGGTCGCTCAACGCCAGGCCGGCCCGGAGCATCCCGATCGCCTGCATCGGCTTGCTGGCCGAACGGGGAAAGATCGGCGAGACCACGTCCCCGGCGGACGCCACCGCGACACCGGCGGCGTCCAGCACCACCACCGAGCCGCGGTGCGCACCCTCCACGAACCCGGACCGGACCACCTCGGCGAGCGGCGCGCCGCCCTCGTACGTCTTCGTCACGCGGTGGACGGTACCGACGGTTCGGGGGTGCCCGGCACCGGGGTGACCAGGACATCCACCGCCCGGGTGACAGGGGCGCGGGACAGACCCGGCCTTACAGCCCGAGCAGCTCGCGGGCCTCGGTGGTGGTCAGCGGCGGACGCTGGGCGAGCTGGGCGAAACCCACCGCGCGGGCGACCAGCTGCATGTTGGACTCCACCGGGCGACCCTTCGCGTACGTCACGGTGTCCTCCATACCGACCCGCAGGTGCCCGCCCGCCGACAGCGAGGCCAGCAGGACCGCAAGTGTGCTCCGGCCGACACCGGTGGCCGAGAAGGTGGTGCCCTCGGGCAGGTCCCGCAGCATCCGGTGGGCCGCGACCAGGGTTTCCGTGGTGCCCGGCATGCCACCCGGCACACCCATCACGAAGTCGACGTGCACGTGCCCGCCGGCCGGCAGCCCGTACTTGCCGAGCAACCGCTGCAACGCCGACAGGTGGCCGAGGTCGAAGATCTCGTACTCCGGCACGATCCCGCGTTCCTGCATCCGGGTGTGCAGGTCGACGATGAACTCCCAGCGGTTGAGGAAGACGTCGTCGCCGAAGTTGACAGTGCCCATGGTGCAGGAGGCCATGTCCGGACGGGCGTCGAGGACGGCGAGCCGGGCGGCCTCCGGGTCGGTCACCGCACCGCCGGTGGAGAGCTGCACGATCAGGTCGGTGCCCTCCCGCAGCGCCGCCACCGTGTCGGCCAGCCGCACCGGGTCCAGCGTCGGCCGGGCCTCGTCGTCGCGGATGTGGACGTGGATCACGGCGGCGCCGAGCGCCTCGCACTCCTTGGCGGTGAGCAGCAACTCGTCGAGGGTCACCGGCAGCGCCGGCACCTCCGCCTTGGCCGACTCAGCGCCGGTCGGGGCCACCGTGATCAACGTCCCTGTTGTCATGCCGGCGATCCTAGACGGCCCGGTCAGGACGGGTCGATCGCCGCCGCCGTCTCGCCGATCAGCAACGCGGCGTCGTCCGGCACGTTGCGCTTCAGCACCGCGAGGGCGACCTGACCCAGCTCGTGGTGCAGCACGGCGGTGCCGACGAAGCCGACGGCCCGGCCGTCGAGGGTCACCGGCGTACCGGCCACCGGCGGCTGATCGGTGGTCACCCCGTCCAGATGTAGCAGTACGAGGCGACGCGGCGGCCGACCCAAATTGTGCACCCGCGCCACCGTCTCCTGCCCCCGGTAACAACCCTTGTCCAGGTGCACCGCCGGGGCGATCAGGTCGACCTCGGCCGGGATGGTCCGATGGTCGGTGTCCACCCCGACCCGCGGCTGCCGGGCGGCCACCCGGATCGCCTCGTACGCCCAGAGCCCCGCGACCGGCACGCCGGCGCCGCGCAACTCCGCCACCACCTGGTCCATCGCCGACCGGGGCACCAGCAGGTCCACCCCGAGCGGGCCACGTCGGGCCCAGCCGCCGATCGGCAGCGGTTTCACGTCGTACCGAGCGCCGGCCCGCTGTGGCACCGCACCGTGCGGGAACTTCGGACCCGGCACCGCGACCACGTCCGGCGCGGCCAGCCCGGCCACGCCCAACGTGCCAAGCGCCTCCATAGCCGCCGGCCCGACCAGCGACAACAGCGCCCGCTCGGCCGTCGCGTCGCGTGGTTCGACCTTGCTGAAGAACCGCATCTTCTCCAGGTAGGTCAGCAGGCCCTCGGTGGCGCCGGGCTCGGTGTCCAGCCAGGTGGTCTCGCCGTCCTCGGCGACCATGGCGTGCTGCTCGACGTGGCCGTGCGGCGACAGCACCAGCAACTCGGTGCCCTCACCGGCGGAGAGGGCGCTCAGGTGCTGCGAGGTGATCGTGTGCAGCCAGCCGGCCCGGTCCTCCCCGGGCACCGCGATGGCCCCTCGATGCGACCGGTCGACCAGACCGACAGCGGTGTCGAGGGTGCGCTGCTCACGCAGCGGGTCACCGTAGTGCGCGGCCACTCCCCGCACGCCGGCCGCGACGTGCGCCGGATCCGGCTGGTCGCGGCTGGCCTCGTCGATGCTCTCGACGGCCACCGCGCCCGCGATGTCGATCATTTGTCGTCCCCGTTCTCGCAGCGTACGCAGACGCCGAAGAGTGACACGTGCCCGATGTCCACCCGGAACCCCCGTTGCGCGGCCAACTGGTCGGCGAGGGGGCGCAGCAGCTCCGGATCGATCTCGTCGATCGCGCCACACTCCCGGCAGACCAGATGGACGTGTTGGTGCTCACCGGCCGCGTGATAGGTCGGCGAGCCGTGCGACAGGTGCGTGTGGGTGACCAGGCCGAGCCGTTCCAGCAGCTCAAGCGTGCGGTAGATGGTGGTGATGTTGACGCCGGCGGCGACCTCCCGCACCGCGGTGTGCACCTGCTCCGGGGTGGCGTGGCCCAGATCGAGCACCGCCTGGAGGACGAGCTGCCGCTGGGCCGTCAGCCGCAGTCCACGGGACCGCAGCATTTCCGCGAGGGAGGATTCGGACACCGTCCGATCATAGTTCGGCAATCGCGGCCGCTCCTGCCTGCGACGGCCCGCCGCTACGCTCGACGGTCATGGTGACGCCACCCGTCGGCACGGCCCCGACCGCAGCGAGTGCCCGGATCGCTGTTCTCGGCCGGGGTCTCGTCCCGGCCGACGAACCCGTCCTGCGCGCCGACGACCTGGGTGTCCTGCACGGCGACGGCCTCTTCGAGTCAATGCACCTGCGCCAGGGCCGGCCGTGGCTGCGCGACGAGCACCTGGCCCGGCTGGCCACGGCGGCAGCCGCCGTCGACCTTGAGCTGCCCCCCGTCGACGCGCTCATCGACCTGCTCGACACCGTGCGCGCGGGCTGGCCGGCGACGGTGGAGGGCGCGCTACGGCTGGTCTGCACCCGAGGCTCGGAAGCCGGCGGCCCGCCGACCGTCTACGCCACAGTGAACCCGGTGCCGGCGTCCTCCCAGGCGGCTCGACGCAACGGGATCACCGTGGCGATCCTGCCGCTGGGGGTGCCCGCCGGCGCGCGCACCGGGCTCGACTGGCTACCGGCCGGAATCAAATCCACCTCGTACGCGGTCAACAGCGCCGCCCGCCGCTGGGCCCGCCGGGCCGGCGTGGACGACGTGCTCTGGGTCTCGTCCGACGGGTACGCGCTGGAGGGACCCATCGCCAACGTGGTGTGGCTCACCGGCGACACGCTCTGCACCGTGCCCGCCGCCACCACCGGCATCCTGCCCGGCACCACCGCCGCCTGGCTGCTCGCCCACGCCGACGAGCTGGGCCTGGACGGTTCCGAACGGATGGTCACGCCGGCCGAGCTGCACGCCGCCGACGGGGTCTGGTTCAGCTCATCGGTGCGCGGGCTCGCCGAGGTGCGGATGCTGGACGGGGTGCGCCGGGAGCCCTGCCCGCGCACCCCCGCCCTGCACGCCCTGCTCGGTTTCCCCGTCGACTGAGCGTCAGCCGCCGACCCGGACCAGCCGGGCGGAGAGGTGCGGGCTGAGCCCGTGGCCCATGGCGGCCATCTCCTGGGCGTAGAGCAACGCACCCTCGACGATGCCGAAGAGCCGGTGGCCGCCGGTGACCTCCTTGGCGGTCGGAGTCCGGATCACCGCGTCGGTGGCGAACTCGACCTGCGTGCCGGTGCGCTTTCCCAGGTGCAGCTCCATCACCCCGGTCGGGGTGGTCAGCAGCGCCTCCAGCTCGTCGGTCGCCCGCCCGTCCACCAGCACCGGACGCCACCAGCCGACCTCGCGACCGGCCGGACGGACCGGCCTGCTCTGCTCGTCGAGGATCCAGGCACGGGACTCGTAGTGCAGGAACGGCCGGCCGTCGTGGCTGATCCGGATCTCCTGCGCGTAGTCGAAATCCTCGATGGTGGGGAAGCCGCCCTTGCCCCGGCCACGCCACAGCCCGATGTACGGCAGCAGGGCGTCGAGCGCGGGGTGCAGCTTCGGCCCGACCCGCAGGTCGTGGCTCTCCTCGAACGGGTACTCCTCGACCGGCGGCGCGTTCAGCCACGGCGGCTGCAGCGGATTCTCGTCGCTCACCAGCGTCACCAGCGTCCTCTCGAAATGCGTACGGCAAGGTAAACCAGGCCACCGGCGAGCCCGCCCAGGCCAGCGACCAGCAGGCTGACAAACCCGATCTCGGTAACCATCCCGGCCATCCTATGCTGGGCCACATGGCCCGCACTCTCGTCGTCAAGGCCACCGCGGGGGCTGACGCCCCGGAGCGGTGCGCACAGGCATTCACCGTCGCCGCGACGGCGGTCGCGGCCGGGGTGGACGTCTCACTCTGGTTGACCGGTGAGTCCACCTGGTTCGCAGTGCCCGGCCGCGCCCAGCAGTTCGACCTGCCGCACTCCGCACCGCTGGCCGAGTTGTTGCACGTCATCCTGACCAGCGGTCGGGTGACCGCCTGCACGCAGTGCGCGGCCCGACGGGAGATCGGCCCGGACGACGTACTCCCCGGGGTCCGGATCGCCGGTGCCGCGGTCTTCGTCGAGGAAGCGCTGGCCGAGGGCGCGCAGGCGCTCGTCTACTGACCGCACGGCGGCGGTGGGTCGATCCGAGCGGAGTGCCGATACCGACCCGACATCTCGGACAGCTGCCTACGATTCGGATGTGACCGAGGCGGCGGAGAGGTTCTTCGAAGCGCTGCCGTCGCGTGCCCCGGAGATCCTGGGCGGCCTGGCCGACGGCACCCTCCAGATCGACCTCGGCGACAACCACCGCACCGAACACTGGCTGGTCCGGATGCGGCCCGGGTCCGTGCGGGTCAGCCGCGAGCGTGGCCCGGCCGACGCGATCTGGTACAGCAGCGCCGCCCTCTTCGACCGGCTGATCTCCGGGGAGGCCCAGGGGATCGCGGCGGTGCTGCGCAACGAGAGCACGTTCAGCGGAAACGTGGTGCTCTTCCTCGCCTTCCGGCGGTTCTTTCCGGACCCGCCCGGCACCCGCGACCCCCGCGAAACGGCCCGCCGAGCAGCCGGGCGACAACGGTGAGAGACCTCGTCAGCATCCTGGACGGCAACACCTTCCTGGTCAGCGACCGACGTGGCGACATCGAGCCGTCCTACGACTTCCCCACCGGGCTGTTCTCCTTCGACACCCGCTTCCTGTCCACCTGGGTGCTCACCCTGGACGGCGAACGGCTGCACGCCCTCTCCGTCGACGACTCCGAGTCGTACCGCACCACGTTCTTCCTCGCCCCCGGCGAACCCACCCACTACCTGGACGCGAAGGCGTCGGTGATCCGCAGCCGGGCGATAGTGGGCAGCTTCGAGGAGGAGCTGACCGTGCTGAACCACCTCGGCGCGGAGGTCGAGTGCACCCTCCGCATCGAGGTCGGGGCCGACTTCGCCGACCTGTTCGAGATCAAGAACGCTCGGCAGAAGCGGGGTCGGACCACCATCACTGTCGGCGAGAACGAGCTGCGGCTGGCCTACCGACGGGAGGAGTTCCACCGGGAGATGGTGCTCCGGACCACCGCGCCGGCCCGGATCGACGAGACCGGGATGACCTTCCGGATCCGGATCGCCCGCAACGGCAGGTGGAGCACCCGGCTGCACGTGTCCAGCGTCGTCTTCGGGGCCCGCAGCCAGGACATCAGAGCCACCCTCCCGTACGGCGGCAGCCGCAGCGCGGACGCCATCCGGGCCGAACAGCAGGAGCTGATCGACCGGGCGCCGAAGCTCGGCTGCGACTGCGAGCCGCTGGCCGGGGCGTACCGGCGCAGCCTCAACGACCTGGCCGCGCTGCGCTACGAGTCGATCGCCCTGGGCGTGCGGCTGATCGCCGCCGGGCTGCCCTGGTTCATGACCCTGTTCGGCCGGGACAGCATCATCACCTCGTTGCAGGTGTTGCCGTTCCTGCCGGAGCTGGTCCCGCCGACCATCCTGATGCTGGCCGGGCTCCAGGGTCACCGGGTGGACGACTTCCGGGACGAGGAACCCGGCAAGATCCTGCACGAGCTGCGGTACGGCGAGACCGCCGGCTTCGAGGAGCAGCCCCACTCGCCGTACTACGGGTCGGCCGACTCGACACCGCTGTTCATCATCCTGCTCGACGAGTACGAGCTGTGGACCGGGGACTCCGCCCTCGTTCGCAAGCTGGAGTCGCAGGTCCGCGCGGCGTTGAAGTGGATCGACACCTACGGTGACCTGCTCGGCACGGGCTACCTCTGGTACCAGACCCGCAACCCGGAGACCGGCCTGCAGAACCAGTGCTGGAAGGACTCCTGGGACGCCATCTCGTACGCCGACGGCCAACTGCCCGGCTTCCCCCGGGCCACCTGTGAGCTGCAGGGCTACGCGTACGACGCGAAGATCCGGGCCGCCCGGCTGGCCCGGAAGTTCTGGAACGACCCGGAGTTCGCCGACACGTTGGAGCGGGAGGCGGCCGACCTGAAACAGCGGTTCGACCGCGACTTCTGGATCCCTGAGCGGGAGCACTACGCGCTCGCGCTGGACGCCGACGGCCGGCAGGTGGACGCGCTGACCTCGAACATCGGGCACCTGCTGTGGAGCGGCATCGTGGACGAGTCACGTGCCGGCAAGGTGGTCGAGCACCTGCTCGGGCCGCGCCTGTTCTCCGGCTGGGGGGTGCGGACGCTCGCCGCCGACGAGGGGCGGTACAACCCGATCGGCTACCACGTGGGCACGGTCTGGCCGTTCGACAACTCGATCATCGCCTGGGGGTTGTGGCGGTACGGCTTCCGGGACGAGGCCGGGCTGATCTGCGAGACGATGCTGGCCGCGTCCCGGTACTTCGGGGGGCGGCTGCCGGAGGCGTTCGCCGGCTACGCCCGCGACCTCACCAACTATCCGGTGGAGTACCCGACCGCGTGCAGCCCGCAGGCCTGGTCCACGGGCACCCCGCTGCTGCTGCTGCGGGTGATGCTGGGGTTGGAGCCGCAGGGCGAACACCTGATCATCGACCCGGCCGTGCCATCGGGGATGGGCCGCGTCGAGCTGTTGGACATTCCCGGTCGGTGGGGCACTGTCGACGCGTTGGGCCGCAGCCGCGACCCGGAGGAACGGCCGGGCGGGGGCTGACCCGGCCCGGCTGCCGGCTCAGCCCGGGCAGCCGACGGTGGCGGCCAGCCGGGTGGCGTCCGGGCCGATCTCGGCAAGCACCGTGACGGCACCGGTGCGGTACGCGTACACCGGGGGTTGGTCCACCAGTGGGGCGTTGCCGGCCAGCGGGGCGAGTGCGGCCGTCGAGGCCGCCGGACCGGGACCGTTGGCGGACCGCGCGGTACGGGCGAACCCGCCGCCCGGGCAGGGCGCGGTGACCAGCTCCGGCGCGGTGTCGCCCGGCCGGTCGAGTGCCAGCAGCGCGGCGCTCAGCGCGGCGGTCTCCGGGCCGGCGGCGGTGGCCGGGGCCGGAGAGTAGCCGGTGCCGACCGGCCGGCAACCGGTGTCGACGACCAGTCGCACCCGGCCGTCACCTGTCGGCCGCCCCTCGACGGCCACGAACTCTCCGGCGTCGGCGCGCAGCTCGGGGCCGTCCACTCCGGTCCAGACCCCGGCCCGCCAGCTGGCCGGCAGCCGTTCGGCGATGCCGGACAGCACGGCCCGCTCGTCGCCGGTGGCCGCGAGCACACCGACCTCACGTCGCAGCCTCGCCCCGTCGGCGAACGGGGTGACCCGGCAGCCGGACGCGATCCGCGCCGGGCCCAGCTCCAGCAGACCCGCGGCACCGGCCGCGAGGGCCAGCTCGCCGACCGCCCCGTCGACCACCGGGCCGGCCTGGTCGAGGGACCGCTGTTCGCGCACCGTTGGCGGGTCGTCCCGCACCGACACCCAGGTGAGCCCGGCCAGCAACACCGCCCAGGCCACGGTCACGACCAGCAGCCACCGCCGCCGCGACCCGGCTGGTGCCGGCGCGGCGGGGCCGGCCGAGGAGGCCCAACCCGTCTGGACAGCACCGCTCACCCGGTCATGGTGTCACGGGCCCGCCGCCGGGCCGGCGGCGGAGCCGGTCGGCACTGCCGGACGACGGCGGGTCAGTGGTCGTTGCGCCGCGGCGGCCGGTCGAGCCGGTAGCCGACCCCTCGTACGGTGTGCACCTGCGGTCCGCCCGGCAGGCCCCGCAACCGGCGACGAAGCCGTTTGATCGTGGACCGCAGCGCGGTGGTGTCAGCGCCACCCAGCGCGGCGGCACAGAGCTGTTCGTAGCTCCACACCACCAGCGGCGGGCCGATGAGCAGGGCGAGCAGCTCGCGTTCGGCCGGGGTCAGCGGGACCGGGTCGCCGCGCCAGGTGACCCGGTGTCCGGCCCGGTCGACGACGAGCCCACCCCATTCGACCAGGCCGCGCGCCTTGGCGCGCGGATCGACCGGCACCAGGCCCGTCGGTGACGACAGCAGCTCACGCAGCTCGGCCAGGTCGGCGCAGCTGCGCACCGGGGCGAGCCCGTCGAGTTGGCTCAGCACCCGCTGCCGCATCGACCTGTCGGTGCCCACGAAGAGGACGATGGGGACCCCTTCGTCGGACACGCCACTTTCATCCCTGAATTCCACCAGAAGATAGTGACGCATGCCGATGGATTTCGGCACCCGCCCCGGCGCGTCGACGGGATACGACCGGGGCCGGCCACCCCCGGGAGGGTGACCGGCCCCGATCGATCAGAGCAGTGGGTCAGGCGACGGTGACGGCAACCTCGTTGACACCCCGGCCGGCGGTGACCGCGGTGTCGCCGTTGCCGTGCCGGGACAACGCCCGCAGCGTCCACGAGCCCGGCGCGGCGAAGAACCGGAACTGCCCAGCGGCCGAGGTGACCACCTCGGCGGTGAACTCACCAGTCGAGTCGAGCAACCGGACGTACGCCCCCGGCACCGGCTCGGCCTCGGCGGAGCGGACGACACCGGTGATGACGGTTTCCTTCTCCAGGTCCAGGCTGGCCGGCAGCGGCGCGGCCTGGTCCGGTGCGGCGCAGCCCGCAGCGGTGGGAAGAGTCATGATCAGGCCTCCCCGGGTTCGTCGCCGAGCGCCACCGGCACACCGACCAGCGAGCCGTACTCGGTCCAGGAGCCGTCGTAGTTCTTGACGTTGCGGTGACCCAGCAGCTCCTGGAGCACGAACCAGGTGTGCGACGAGCGCTCACCGATCCGGCAGTACGCGATGGTCTCCTTGCCGTCGTCGAGCCCCGCGTCGCCGTAGATCTTGCGCAGCTCGTCGTCGGACCGGAAGGTGCCGTCCTCGTTGGCCGCCTTGGACCACGGCACGCTGATCGCGGTGGGGATGTGGCCGGCCCGCTGCGCCTGCTCCTGCGGCAGGTGGGCGGGGGCGAGCAGGCGACCGGCGAACTCGTCGGGGCTGCGCACGTCGACCAGGTTCTTGGTGCCGATTGCGGCGACGACCTCGTCCCGGAAGGCCCGGATGGAGGTGTCCGGCTCCTGCGCGACGTACTGCGTCGCCGGGCGGGACACCTGGTCGGTCACGAGCGGGCGGGCGTCCAGCTCCCACTTCTTGCGACCGCCGTCGAGCAGCTTCACGTCGCGGTGGCCGTAGAGCTTGAAGTACCAGTACGCGTACGCGGCGAACCAGTTGTTGTTGCCGCCGTAGAGGACCACGACGTCGTCGTTGCTGATGCCCCGCTCGGAGAGCAGCGCCTCGAACTGCGTCTTGTTGACGAAGTCCCGGCGGACCTGGTCCTGAAGGTCGGTCTTCCAGTCAATCTTGATGGCGCCGGCGATGTGGCCGGTGTCGTAGGCCGAGGTGTCCTCGTCGACCTCGACGAAGACGACGCCCGGGGCGTCGAGGTTCTTCTCGGCCCACTCGGCCGAAACGAGTGCGGTGTCGCGACTCATCGAATCACTCCCTGGTGAGGATGGATGGTGAGCCAACGCGCGCGAATCGGTTGACGTATCTGTCGCACCACGCGCGGGACCCAGCTGAAGGACGGGATCACGGGTTCGTGCGACGGCGCCGCTGCCGGGCGTTCGGTGGGATAACCGGAGGGTGCGAGAACCCTGTGCCGGTGGCCGCCGTCAGGCGGCCGGAGACAGCCCCGCCGTCAGATGACGGGGCGACACAGGCAGGTGGCCACGCGGCACAGGTCGACCGCGCGCCGTTTGGTGAGGTGGGTCCCCATGGCCAGGGAGCCTACCAGCCAGTGACCGAGCTGCCACTCAGCCGACCACCATCCGGGAATCGACGGGCCTGCCAAGGATTTCGGCGTCCCACCGCGCCTCCGGCGTCAGCCGACCGAGTTGATCGGCACGTTCTTCGCGTCGGCGGTGACCGCCAGCCCTTCCGGCAGTGGACGGACCTCCCGGACGGCGAGTTGGAACGGCAGTTCCGGAAGCGGCACGTCGATGGAGATGCTCTTGGCGTAGTTGCTCAGGAACGCACGGGCCAGCGGCAGGTTCGGCAGACCCGCGGCGTCCAGGTCGTTGAAGCGCAGCGCGACCGCGCCGTTGTCGGCGACGGTGACGTCGGCGGTGCCGCTGATGGTGAGCCGCTGACCGAGGATGTCGGCCGGGGCCGTGACGGTGAGCTTGCCGTTCTGCTCGCCGAGGGTGAGCCCTGGGCGGTTCAGCAACGCGGCCAGACTCTCGTAGCTGATCGTGCCGGCGCCGTTGACGGTGTCCGCCACGATGTCGCCCTGGCCGGTGCGCAGGGTGTCCAGCGAGGCGCGCACGTCACGGGCGGTCACGTCCAGCACCGGCAGCCGGACGGCGTCGCCCTCGACCGAGGCCTGCACGTCCCGCAGGTTGATGGTGATCCGCTGGTAACGGCCATCGAGCACCTGGGTGAGGAACGGGACTCCGCCCACCTCCACCTCAGGGGCGGCGGACTGGGCGCCCTGCTTGGCGATCTCCTGCCGCACCCGGTCGGCGATGGTCCGCTCGGCAACCCCGACCGCCACCCGGTCGGCGACCACCAGCAACCCCGCCAGCAGCAGGAGCAGAACGAACAGCCCGATGAGCAGCTTGCGGCCACGCCGTCGGGGTCGCGCCTCGTCCACCGGATAGTCCCGCGCCACGCCGCCTCCTGTCTCCGCCCGTCGCGCCGCGACGGGGCGTTCGTACCGACGCCGCAGGGCGGCGCACCCGTAGGTACCCGACCGGCTCCGCGCTCAACCGTGACTCAGAGGAAGAGCATGCACATGGCGTACGCGGCGGGCGCCGCCAGAGCGAAGCCACCGAGTGGACCCTGCATGTGCCGGGCCACCCACATCGTGGGCGGTTCACCGGCCATCAACCGGCCCGCCTCCGCGTACCCCACGGCGAGGTCGGAGAGGACGGCGGTGACCGCCGCGACCAGGCCGATCACGGCGGCCCGGGTTGGCGTGAAGGGGGTTACCAGGTAGCTGCCGAGCAGGGCGCTGGTCAGCGTGCCGACCATCGCGCCGGCCACCACGCCGGCGGCGCCCCGGGGCACCTGCGGGGCCAGCCGCGGCCACGGCAGGACGGCGTCGGTGAGCCGGGCGACGGTGAGCGCGACACCGCTCGCGGTCAGGCAGACGGTGATCGCCTGGGTGCCGGCCGGGATGCGGCTGAGCACGATCAGGGTGCCGAGGGCCACCACCCCGACCACGATGAGCAGGGTGGCACCGAGTGAGTCGGTGACCCGGACCCGGTCGACCCGGCGGACCAGCTGGCCGAGCACCGCGGCGAGGAACCCGCCGACGGCCAGGTATCCCAGCGGTGCCAGGCCGGCGACGTCGGTCCGCACCGCGGCGGTGTCGGCCAGCGCCGCGACCACGGCGCTGATCCCGGCGACCACCAGCAACGCCGGCGGGCGCATGGCCATCGTCCAGGCGAGCACGAACAGCAGTTGGACGCCGAAGACGATGGCGGCGAACGGCAGCCGGTGGCCGGGGCCCGACGTCTGCGCACCGAGCACCAGGCCGACGCCGAGCAGCGCGGCGAAGCCGGCGATGGTCAGCGCCAGTTGGCGGTGCACCTCGACCGGGGGGATGACCTCCTCTTCCGGCTCGTCGACCTCGTCTTCGGATCGGCGGGCCGGCTCACCGGAGCGACGGGCCCGGCGGGGCCCACCCCGTTCGCGGCGATCGCCGTCGGTGGTGGCCGGACCGGTACGCGGCGCGGGCGGTTGGCCGCGCGTCGGTGCGGCGGCCGGGCCCGGTTGGGACCCGGCGGGCCACGATTCACGGCCGGCCTCGGGCGAGGTGGAGGGAAACACGACCCGATCGTGCCAGACCGACCGCCCGCCGCGGTGGTCACGGGTTTCAGCGACGTTAAAAACCAGGCCACGATCAGGGGCAAGATAGACAAACAGGATTTGGCCTGACGGTGCGGCCGAGGCGATCAGTTACGCTCAACGCGTTACCCGCCCGTCAGCGACGCCGGGACCACGCAATTTCTCAGCGCACTCCCCGACGAGTGCGACTGGTCGCGTGCGGCCTCGCGCCGCCGGGACGGAGGTGATCGTGGAGATCCTGCTGCTGGTGACCGCACGTGCAGGGGAACCGTCGGCTGTGCTGCCGGCACTCGACCTGCTGCCGCACTCGGTCCGCACCGCGCCGCGCGACGTTCGCACCCTGGTCGCGGGCCCGAGCCCGGACGCGGTGATGGTGGACGCCCGATCGGAGTTGAGCGAGGCCCGGGCGACCTGCCGGATGCTGCACGCCACCGGGCTCGGCGTGCCGCTGGTCGCGGTGGTGACCGAGGCCGGTCTGATCGCGCTCAACGCCGACTGGGGCGTCGACGACGTCATCCTCGCCTCGGCCGGCCCCGCCGAGGTCGAGGCGCGGCTGCGGCTGGCGGTGGGCCGGCTCAGCAACGCGACCGCCGGCGCGGGCGGCTCGATCCGGGCCGGCGAGTTGACCATCGATCCGGACACCTACGCGGCGAAGCTCAAGGGTCGCCCGCTCGACCTCACCTACAAGGAGTTCGAGCTGCTGAAGTTCCTGGCCCAGCACCCGGGTCGGGTGTTCACCCGCGACCAGCTCCTGCGCGAGGTCTGGGGCTACGACTACTTCGGCGGCACCCGCACGGTGGACGTGCACGTCCGGCGACTGCGCGCCAAGCTCGGCTCGGAGTACGAGTCGATGATCGGCACCGTCCGCCAGGTCGGCTACAAGTTCGTCGTTCCGCCGTCGCGGTCGCTTCCCGAGGCGGAGCACGCCCCAGTGCCGGTCTGATTCCCGGACCACCCCGGGCGATTTCCCATATGCCCTTTTTGCGCAGCTTGGCGGCTCTATTCTGACTGCCGGGTTTGTCGGAGAAAGGGGCGATGGTGCGCGCACTGAACACGGGGGCGACGGGCCGGCGTGACCGGCGGGCCGGGCGGAAGTCGTGACGGGGGGCAACTCCACCGCGCGGGCCGCGGGGATAGTGACGCTGGTGGTGGCGGGCCTGCTCGGCTCCGCGTACGTGCTCGGCCGCAGCCTCGTCCCCGACCAGACGCCGCCGCACACCGCCGGCGTCACCACGAACGCCGACGGGCCGCACTACGCCGACCAACCCAGCGTCGGTGAGCCGGGCGCGACACCGGGCGCCAGCAGCAGCGCCGGCCCGGTCGAGACCGGCCAGGACGGGTCCGGGCGAGACGCCGGAGGCGACAAACTGTTCGGCGCGCACTCCACCACCGGCACGCCGCGGCTCGCGTTGACCTTCGACGACGGGCCGGACCCGCGCTACACCCCGCAGGTCCTCGCCCTGCTGCGCGAATACGACGTGCGCGCCACGTTCTGCGTGGTCGGCGAGAACGCGCAGAACCACCCCGACCTGGTCCAGTCGATAGTGGACGACGGGCACACGCTGTGCAACCACTCCTGGCACCACGACGTCGGCCTGGGCGCCCGGTCGGCCGACGCGATCCGCTCCGACCTGCTTCGCACCAACGCAGCGATCCGGGCGGCGGTGCCGAACGCCCCGATCGTCTGGTACCGCCAGCCGGGCGGGGCCTGGACGTACCCGGTGGTGTCGACGGCCCGGCAGCTCGGCATGACCCCGCTGCACTGGTCGGTGGACCCGTCGGACTGGGACCTGCCCGGCGCCAACAAGATCACCGCGACGGTGCTGAGCCAGGCCGAACCGGGCTCGGTGGTGCTGCTGCACGACGCCGGTGGGGACCGGCAGGGCACGGTGGACGCGCTGCGCCAGATCCTGCCCGACCTGACCGCCCGCTTCGAGCTGGAGGCCCTCCCCACCGACCCGACCTGAGCCGCGGCTTTGCGGCGACGGTCCGGGCGTCACGACACGCAGCGGATACGGTGGCGGAATGAGCAGCGCGGAGCCGACCAGCGACCAGGTGACCCGGACCGACCGACTGGCAGCGGCGGAGATCGCCGACGTACTGGCCCTCGCCAGTTCAGCGGGTGACACCGACGGGGCGGACCCGCTCGACGAACACGTCCTGCTCCGGCTGCGCGACCCCGACGCCGCCGCCGTGCACCTGATCGCCCGCGCCGACGACGGCACCCTCACCGGGTACGCGCACCTGGACACCACCGACCCGGTCGACGGGATCGGGGTCGAGCTGGTGGTGCACCCCGCGTACCGGCGACGGGGCACGGGCCGGGCGCTGGCCCGGGGCGTACTCGCCTCGGCCACCGGGCCGCTGCGGGCGTGGGCGCACGGCGACCACCCGTCGGCCGCCGCGCTCGCCGTCGACCTCGGCTTCACCCGGGCCCGGGTGCTCTGGCAGTTGCGCCGACCGTTGGCCGCCCCGCTGGGTGAGCCGCGCCTGCCCGACGGGGTGACGCTGCGCGCGTTCCGACCAGGGGCGGACGACGCGGCCTGGCTGGCCCTCAACGCGCGGGCCTTCGCCGAGCACCCCGAGCAGGGCCGGTGGACGTCGGACGACCTGCGGGTCCGCCTCGCCGAGCCGTGGTTCGACCCGGCGGGCTTCCTGCTCGCCGAGGAGGCAGCTACCGGCCGGCTGCTCGGTTTCCACTGGACCAAGGTGCACGAGCGGCCGGGGTCGGCCCGGATCGGCGAGGTGTACGTGCTGGGGGTGGAGCCGACCGCGCACGGCGGCGGGCTCGGCCGGGCCCTGACCACCGCCGGGCTGGCGCACCTGCGGGACAAGCGCGGCCTGGACCGGGTGATGCTCTACGTGGACGACTCGAACACCGGGGCCGTCGCGCTCTACGAGCGGCTGGGCTTCGCCCGCTGGTCCGCGCACATCAACTACCACCTGGGCTGACCGTCCGCCGTCGCGCCGAGCGGGTCACCGGCGGGTAACGGCCGGGCGTCGGCGACATAACAGCGAACCGGAAATATACCCATACTTCCGACAGGTGCATCCCGGTTCACTTAACGGACAACTCACCCTCAGCGAGCGGTCACCTCAACGGCCGTACGTGTTCACCTCGCGTTCACTTGCGACCGGCGAACCGGCTACCTGGCACTTCTAACTTTCGTGTCAGCCGGTCAGTGCCGGTCCTCGGGCCCCGGATCGGGGCGCCAAGTCAGACGCGAAGGGAAACCCCTCAGGTGAAGCTCCAGCGGTACGGCGCGATTGCCGGCCTCGCCCTTGCTGCGACGCTCGGTCTCAGCGCATGCGGCTCGGACAACAACGAGCCCGCCTCCGGCGCCAGCGCTTCGGGCTCGGCCGCCGCGGTCGACTGCGCTACCGGCACGCTGAACGCCCAGGGCTCGTCGGCGCAGAAGAACGCCATGGCCGAGTGGATCAAGGCGTACCAGCAGAAGTGCCAGGGTGTAACGATCAACTACGAGCCCAGCGGCTCGGGCGCCGGTATTCAGGCGTTCATCGCCGGGACCGCCGACTTCGCCGGCTCCGACTCCGCGCTCAAGCCGGAGGAGCAGCCGCAGGCCGACGCCAAGTGCGTCGGCGGCAAGGCCATCCACCTGCCGATGGTGATCGGCCCGGTGGCCGTCGCCTACAACGTCAGCGGCGTGGACAACCTCCAGCTCAAGCCGGCCACCCTGGCGAAGATCTTCGCCGGCACGGTCACCAAGTGGGACGACGCCGCGATCAAGGCCGACAACCCGGGTGCCACGCTCCCGGCGACCACCATCCAGACCGTCCACCGCTCGGACGAGTCGGGCACCACCGACAACTTCACCAACTTCCTCTCCAAGACCGCCGAGGCGGACTGGACCTTCGGCAAGGCCAAGGCGTGGAAGGCCCCGGGCGGCACCGGCGCCAAGGGTTCGGACGGCGTGGCCAGCCGGGTCAAGGGTGCCGACGGCTCGATCGGCTACATGGAGTGGTCGTTCGCCGAGAACGCCGGCCTGAAGATGTCCAAGATCGGTAACGGTGCGGGCGAGTTCGCCGCGCTGACCGCCGAGGCGGCCGGCAAGACCATCGCCGGCGCCAAGGTCGAGGGCCAGGGCGACGACCTCAAGCTGTCGATCGACTACAACACCAAGGAGGCCGGGGCCTACCCGATCGTCCTGGCGACGTACGAGATCGTCTGCAGCAAGGGCCTCGCCGCCGACAAGCTGCCGCTGGTCAAGGGTCTGCTGGGCTACGCCGCCAGCACCGAGGGCCAGGCTGCCATGACCGAGCTGGGCTACGCCCCGCTGCCGGAGAGCGTCCGCACCAAGGTCGAGGCCGCAGTCAAGAACATCTCCTGACCGACACCACTCCGCAATCGAATCGAGCGAGCAGATGGGTGAAACCCCCCACCGCTCGGCCGACGCCGGCACCGGCGGGACGCGCGTGACCCAGAGTCACGAGTGGCCCGCCGGTGCCTCGGCGCGTGTGGCCGAGGCACCAGTCAGCACCCGTACCCCGGGCGGCACCGGGCTGGGCGGCGGCGGCGCGCTGCCGCGCAGCCGTAGGTTCGGCGCCGAGCGGGCCTTCCGCGGTCTCACACTGGCCGCCGGCACCGCCGTTCTGGTCATCATCGCCGCCATCGCGATCTTCCTGGTCGTCAAGGCGGTGCCGGCCCTGCGCGCCAACACCGAGAACTTCTGGTCCTACGAGGGCTGGTCTCCCAACGAGACACAGCCGAAGTTCGGCATCGGCGCGCTCGCCTTCGGCACCGTGCTCAGCTCGGCGCTGGCACTGCTCATGGCGGTGCCGGTGGCGTTGGGCATCGCCCTCTACCTCTCGCACTACGCACCCCGCCGGCTGGGCACCACGCTCGGCTTCCTGGTCGACCTGCTCGCCGCCGTGCCGAGCGTGGTCTTCGGCCTCTGGGGACGGGACGTCTTCAGCAGCCCGGTCCGGGACTTCTCCGTCTGGCTGAACCAGCACTTCGGCTGGATCCCGCTCTTCGGCGGCGACGGCCCCTTCGGGGCGTCCGTCATGCTGGGCGCCCTGGTGCTCGCCATCATGGTGCTGCCGATCATCACCTCGCTCTCCCGCGAGGTGTTCCTCCAGACGCCCACCGCGAACGAGGAGGCCGCCCTCGCCCTGGGCGCCACCCGCTGGGAGATGCTCCGCACCGCGGTGCTCCCCTACGGCCGCCCCGGCATCATCGCCGCGATGATGCTCGGCCTCGGCCGGGCGCTCGGCGAGACCATCGCCCTGGCGCTGACCCTCGGCATCACCTTCGGCATCTCGTTCAACCTGATCCAGAACGGCGGCAACACCATCGCCGCCAACATCGCCAACGCGTTCGGCGAGGCGAACGCGACCGGCCGTGGCGCTCTGATCGCCTCCGGCCTGGTGCTGTTCGCCATCACGCTGATCGTCAACATCACCGCGCGGGCGATCATCTACCGCCGCCGGGAGTTCACGGAGTCGGCCGCATGACCACAACCGCCACCTCCCACCGCACCCGGCCGCCGGCCCAGCCCGACTCGCTGCGGGCCAAGCGGCTGCCCTGGTACGCCGCCCCGGCCATCGCCGTGGTGGCCCTGGCGCTCTCCGCCGTGATCGTCTACGGCGCCGGCGTCGGCGGCCCGGTCCTCGTGGTCGTCCTCGGTGCGATCCTCTACCTGGTCGGGCTCTTCACCGCCGCCAACGCGGTCGAGGGGCGCCGCTCGGCCCGCAACCGCACCTGGAGCGCCCTGATCCACTCCGCCTTCGTGTTGGCGGTGCTGCCGCTCGTGTCGGTGGTCTGGACGCTGGTCAGCAAGGGCGCCAGCCGGTTGGACGCCAACTTCTTCCAGACCTCGATGAACAACATCGGGGCCCGGGACGCCAACGGCGGCGCGTACCACGCGATCGTCGGCACCCTGGAGCAGGTTGGTATCGCCACCCTGATCACCGTCCCGCTCGGCGTGCTCTGCGCGATCTACATCGTCGAGTACGGGCGGGGCAAGTTCGCCTTCGCGATCCGGTTCTTCGTGGACGTGATGACCGGCATCCCGTCGATCGTCTCCGGCCTCTTCGTGCTGGCGTTCTGGGTGCTGATCGTGTCGCCGTGGTTCAACGACGGTCGGCCCAGCTTCTCCGGCTTCGCCGCCGCGCTCGCGCTGAGCGTGCTCATGCTGCCCACCATCGTCCGGTCCACCGAGGAGATGCTCCGCCTCGTACCGGCGCCACTGCGCGAGGGCGCGTACGCGCTCGGCGTACCCAAGTGGAAGACCATCCTGCGGGTGGTGCTGCCGACGGCGCTGCCCGGCATCGTCACCGGCGTCATGCTCGCCATCGCCCGCGCGGCCGGTGAGACCGCGCCGGTGCTGCTGGTCGCCGGCGGTGGCGCGGCGATCAACACCAACCCCTTCGAGAACAACCAGTCGTCGCTGTCCCTCTTCGTCTACCAGCAGGCCGGCGACGCGTCGAAGTACGCCCCGGCACGGGCGTGGACCGCGGCACTCACCCTGGTCGCCCTCGTGCTCATCCTGACGATCGCGGCGAAGCTGCTGGCCCGTCGCAACAGGCTCAGCCGATGAACCCCGGAGGTACCACCATGGCCAAGCGCGTCTCCGCCACGAACGTCACCGCGTACTACGGGGGCTTCAAGGCGATCGAGAACATCAACCTGACGGTCGAGCCGAAGACGGTCACCGCCCTCATCGGGCCGTCCGGCTGCGGCAAGTCGACGTTCCTGCGGTCGATCAACCGGATGCACGAGGTGCTGCCGGGGGCCCGGGTCGAGGGCAGCCTGACCATCGACGACCAGGACATCTACGACCGGGACGTGGACGTCACGGCGGTCCGGCGCACGATCGGCATGGTCTTCCAGCGGCCGAACCCGTTCCCCACCATGAGCATCTTCGAGAACGTGGTGGCCGGGCTGAAGCTCAACGGGGTCCGCAAGAAGTCGATCCTGGAGGACGCGGCCGAGAAGGCCCTGCGCGCCGCGAACCTGTGGGGCGAGGTCAAGGACCGGCTGGGCAAGCCCGGTGCGGGCCTCTCCGGCGGTCAGCAGCAGCGGCTCTGCATCGCCCGGACCATCGCTGTCGAGCCGCAGGTCGTGCTGATGGACGAGCCGTGCTCCGCCCTGGACCCGATCTCCACGCTGGCGATCGAGGACCTGATGTTCCAGCTCAAGGACAAGTTCACGATCATCATCGTGACGCACAACATGCAGCAGGCCGCGCGGGTGTCGGACCGGACCGCCTTCTTCTCGATCGAGAAGACCGGCGACCCGGGCCGGCTGATCGAGTACGACAACACCCAGAAGATCTTCAGCAACCCGAGCGTGAAGAAGACCGAGGACTACATCACCGGCCGCTTCGGCTGAGCCGCCGGTTCCCGCTCCACGAGGAACCTGCCAAGATCGCGCTCGATCCTGGTTGTAGTGGTCTCGGCGCGCCGTGAGGCCACTACTTCCCTGTTCGAGCGCGATCTTGGCTGAGGCGCGGGACGCGAGCGGTGCGGGTCGCGATCTTGGCTGAGGGGCGGCACGCGAGCGGTGCGGGTCAGGCGAGGACGAAGCGGGGTTCGCCGTTCGGGGGGAGGTCCAGGCGCGGGGTGATCGGGGTGGCGGCGTCCCGGTCGGCCGCCGCCCGCGCCACACCGGCCAGGTCGCCGGCCGCCGCCACCTGGGCCAGCGTGACCATTGTCGGTGGCAGCATGGTCAGCTCCCCGGCCCGCGCGCGGGCCAGCGCGTCCGCCGGCCGGATCCACAGGGTGTGGTCGGCCTCGCCGGAGACGTCGCGGGTCCGCTGCCCCGCCGGCAGCAGGGCCACGAAGAAGTACGTGTCGAAGCGCCGCGGCTCGAACTCCGGAGTGATCCACCGGCTCCACGGCAGCAGCAGGTCCGACCGGAGGGTGAGCTGCCGGTCGGCGAGCAGCGCGGCGAAGCCCAGCCGGCGACCCTCCAGGTCCTGCCGGGCCGCCTCCCAGTCGTCGCCGCTGACGTCGCCCACCACGGTCTCCCGGTTCGGGCCGGCGAGCAGCACACCCGCCTCCTCGAAGACCTCCCGCGCGGCGGCACAGACCACCGCCTGCGCGGCGTCCGAAGCCACGCCGAGCCGGCCCGCCCACTCGCCCGGTGTCGGCCCCGCCCAGTCCAGGTGCGCCTCCGAGTCGGAGCGGTCCACCCCGCCGCCCGGGAAGGCGTACATCCCGCCGAACGTCATCGCGGCGACCCGGCGGATGACGTACACCTCGAAGTCGGCATCGGTCGGGCGCAGCAGCAGGACGGTGGCCGCGACCCGCGGCGTGGCCGGGGTGCCACCCTCGGCCTGGAACCGGCGGGCGTGCTCGACCAGGGCTGCCGGGGCGGCGAAGCCGGCACTGTCGATCGTCATGCCGCGAGCCTAGTTCCCGACAGCGGAACGCCGGCCGCGCGCTGGGGCGATGAGCGGTGGCTCGGTCGACGATTTGAGCGTGATGACTCTGAGGCATCAAAATGCCTCAGAGGCATCACGCTCGTCAGGCCGTCAGGCCCGAGGCGTCGGGTCGGGGTGTGGCAGCAGGCCGCAGACCGGGCAGCGGGCCGGGCAGCGGGCGGTTCAGCTGGCTCGGTTAGCGTTTCGGCATGACTCGTTGGGGCATCCTGGCCACCGGCCACATCGCCAGCCGTTTCGCCGAAGACCTCCGGCTGGTGCCGGACGCCGAGTTGGTGGCGGTCGGTTCCCGCGCCGCGCAGAGCGCACAGCGCTTCGCTGACACGTACGGCGCGAAGCGCGCCTACGGCTCCTGGGTGGAGTTGGCCGCTGACCCGGAGCTGGACGCGATCTACGTGGCGACCCCGCATTCCGCGCACTACGAGGCGGCGATGACCTGCCTGACCGCCGGGCGGGCCGTGCTGCTGGAGAAGCCGTTCACCCTCGACCTGGCCACCAGCACCGAGCTGGTGGACACCGCCCGCGCCGCCGGGGTCTTCCTGATGGAGGCCATGTGGATGCGGCTGAACCCGATGATCCTGCGGATGGTCGAGCTGATCGCGGACGGGGCGATCGGCACGGTGAGCGGCGTCCGGGCCGACTTCGGTGTGGCCGGGCCGTTCCCGCCGGAGCACCGGATGCGCAACCCGGCGCTGGGTGGAGGCGCCCTGTTGGACCTGGGGATCTACCCGATCAGCCTGGCCCACCTGCTGCTCGGCGTGCCGCAGCACATCCGGTCCTGGGCGCAGCTCGGCCCGGAAGGGACGGACGAGAACACCGGCATGCTGTTCGGCTACGACACCGGAGCGCTGGCGACGTTGAGCTGCGGCATGGTCGGGTTGAGCGGGCAGACCGCCTCGATCACGGGCACCCTGGGGCGGATCGACGTGCCGGAGCCGTTCTTCCGACCGGGTTCGTTCACACTGCACCGGGTCGGCGCCGAGCCGGAGACGTTCACGGCGGACGAGGCCGGCAACGGCTACCAGTACGAGGCGATCGAGGTGCAGCGCTGCCTGGCCGCCGGCCTGACCGAGAGCCCGGTGGTGCCGCATGCCACCACCCTTGAGGTGATGGCCCTGCTGGACACGGTCCGCGAGCAGATCGGCGTCCGGTACGTCTGAACAGGCAAAGGGCCCCCGGCCACGGCGAGACCGTGACCGGGGGCCCTTTCGTGCGCTCAGCCGAACAGCGGCCGGACCAGCAGGTAGGTCAGGCACGCGATCAGTGCGGCGGCCGGGAACGTGATGATCCAGGCCAGCACGATGTTGCCGGCCACGTTCCAGCGAACCGCGGAGAGTCGCTTGGTCGCGCCGACACCCATGATCGCCGAGGTGATGGTGTGGGTGGTGGAGATCGGCGCCTTCAGCACCAGGGCGTTGAAGTAGAGCACCGCGCTGGCGACGGTCTCGGCGGCGAAGCCCTCCGGCGGCCCCAAGTCGATGATCTTGCGGCCGAGGGTGCGGATGATCCGCCAACCACCGGCGTACGTGCCGAGGGCCAGCATCGTCGCCGAGGTCCAGAACACCCAGCCCGGGATGTGCGTCTTGCTCTCCTGGAAACCACCGGTGTAGAGCGCCAGCACCACGATGCCCATGGTCTTGGCGGCGTCCTGCATGCCGTGACCGACCGACATGGCGGCGGCCGAGGCGGTCTGCGCCCACCGGAAGCCCCGGTTGAGCTTGCCCGGCTGCCCCTTCCGGAACATCCAGAGGATGGCCAGCATCAGCAGGTAGCCGAGGGTCAGACCGACGATCGGCGAGAGCACCATCGGCAGGATGACCTTCTCGCCGATGTTGACCCACTGCACGATGCCGCCGCTGGACAGCAGGGTCGCCCCGACCAGACCACCGAAGAGCGCGTGCGAGGAGGACGACGGCAGACCGAAGTACCAGGTGATCAGGTTCCAGGCGATGGCGCCGAGCACCCCGGCGAAGACCACCCCCAGGCTGCTGATGCCGGTGGGCAGGGTGACCAGGCCGTCGCCGACGGTCTTGGCCACTCCGGCGCCGAAGTGCGCGCCGACGAAGTTGCCGACCGCGGCGAGCCCCAGCGCGATCCGGGGGGTCAACGCGCGGGTCGAGACGCTTGTCGCGATCGCGTTGGCAGCGTCGTGGAAGCCGTTGGTGTAGTCGAACGCCAGGGCTACCGCGATCACCGCCAGGACGGCGATGAGTTCGGGAGACACCGGCTCAGGACTCCTTGACGGCGATGGTCTCGACGGTGTTCGCCACGTGCTCGAAGGCGTCGCAGGCTGCCTCCAGCTCGTCGGCGACCTCCTTCATCTTCAGCACGGTGAGCGCGTCGTACTCGCCGGAGAAGAGGCGGACGAGCAGCTGCCGGTTGATCCGGTCGCCCTCGTTCTCCAGCCGGTTGCACTCGATCCAGTAGTCCTCAAGATCCTTCATCGACTTCAGCCGGGGCATCGCGTCGGCGGTCAGCTTGGCCTGCTGGTCGAGCACGTTGACCATCTCGTGCAGCTCGCGCGGCAGCGCCGGAAGCTCGGTCAGCCCGTACAGGTAGAGCAGGTCGCCGACCGCTTCCAGGTGGTCCATCACGTCGTCCAGCAGCGAGCCGAGCCGGTAGATGTCCTCCCGGTCGAACGGCGTGATGAAGGTTGAGTTGATCTTCTTGTACAGCTCGTGGGTGATCTGGTCGCTGTCGTGCTCGACCTCGGTGAGCCGCTCGCTGACGGACTGCACGTCCACGCCGGGCAGGGCCAGCTCGTTGAGCAGCGCCGTGCCCCGGACCAGGTTCTGCGCGGCCCTGGTGAAGAGCTCGTAGAAGGCGCCCTCGGTGGGGCGGAAGGAAAACTTCACAGCACAGACCTCGTCGCGTCGGTGGAAGGGTGGCGGCACCCGAGAGCGCCCGCTCGGTGAATGCTAGGAAACGGCAGAACCGGGAATTCGCCGGCCCACCCCTGGCCAGGCACCATTCACCGCTCGTTCACCTGCCGTTCACCTCGACCGTCCCACCGGCACCCGCTCCCCCAGCCAACAGGCGCCTCCGCTCCCGGGCCACGTCGAAATCGGCAGCCGGATACCCCAGATCGAGCGTGTCGAACGTCTCACGCAGCAGGTGGGCCACCGCCCAGTCCCGGTACCACTTGCGGTCCGCCGGCACCACGAACCAGGGCGCGGCGTCCGTGCCGCACCGGCTCAGCGCCTCGGCGTACGCGGCCTGGTAGTCGTCCCAGTGCCCCCGCGAGTCGATGTCGGAGGGGTTGTACTTCCAGTGCTTGCGCGGGTCGGTGAGCCGGTCCAGCAGGCGCTTGCCCTGCTCGGCGTACGAGATGTGCAGCATCACCTTGATCAGCGTCACGCCGTCCTCGGTCAGTTCCCGCTCGAACGCGTTGATCTCGTCATAGCGGGCCCGCCAGGTCGCCTCCGGCACCAGCGAGCCGACCCGGGCGATCAACACGTCCTCGTAGTGCGACCTGTTGAACATCCCCACGTACCCCGGCGGCGGCAGCTCCCGGCGGATCCGCCAGAGGAAGTCGTGCCGCAGCTCCTGACGCGTCGGCGGCCCGAACGAGCGGATGTGCAGGCCCAGCGGGTTCATCGCGCCCGCCACCCGCTTGATCGTGCCGTCCTTGCCGCCGCAGTCCATGGCCTGCAACACCAGCAGCACCCGGCGGGCCGGCCGCTCCGATCCGGTCTTGGCCATCGCGAAGAGCATCTCCTGTTGCCGGCCCAGCTCCTCACCGACCAGCTCCACCTGCTCCCGCGCCCAGGTCTTACGGTGCTCGGCGCGGTCCGCCGGCACCGGTAGGCCGGGCATGGACCGCGGGTCGATCGCGCCGAGATCCACCGGCGCGGTGACCCGCAGCAGTTCCCGCATCGAGCCGCCGTCCGGCCCCACGATCTGCCCTTGCTGGGGTGCGCTCATGCACGGATCATCACCCAACGGCCGCCGATCCGCCCGCCGAGAGCCGTCGACGGACCCCGGCCCGGTGACCGACACCCTCGACCTGCGCCCACCGCAGGCACCGACCCACCGGGGCGTTCCGGGGCTGCCGGCACCTCCGCCAGGCGGGAGGATGGAGGCCGGGACACCGACCGGAAGGGGTGGTGGGTCGTGCGGGAACTGGCGACGGAGTTCGAGGCCGAGCGGGGCCGGCTCCTCGCGGTGGGCCACCGGATGCTGGGCAGCCGCAGCGAGGCGGAGGACGCGGTCCAGGAGACCTGGCTGCGCTACGCCGGGGCGCTGGCCGACCCGGCGGCCCGCGCCGAGATCCGTGACCTGTCCGCGTGGCTGACCACCACCTGCGCCCGGATCTGCCTGGACGTGCTCCGCTCGGCCCGGGTCCGCCGGGAGGCGTACCCCGGACAGTGGCTGCCGGAGCCGGTGGTGAGCCCGGTGGACGGTCGGTCGTCGGCCGACGGTTACGCGCCCGACCCGGCGGAGCGGGCGGTCCGCACCGACCAGGTCGGCACGGCGCTGCTGGTGGTGCTGGAGCGGCTCGCACCGGAGCAACGGGTCGCGCTGGTGCTGCACGACGTGTTCGCGTTGCCGTTCGCCCGGGTCGCGGGGGTGCTCGGCACCACCGAGGCGGCTGCCCGGCAGCTCGCCTCCCGGGCCCGTCGGGCGGTCAGCGCGCCGGACGTACCCCGGCACACCGCGGACCCGGCCGAGCAACGCCGGGTGCTCAAGGCGTTCGTCGCCGCGACCGAGTCCGGCGAGCTGGACCAACTCCTCCAGGTGCTCGCACCGGACGTGGTCTTCGTCGGCGACTCGGGCGGGCACTTCCCCGCGGCCCGTCGGCCGGTGCTCGGCGCCGACGCCGTGGGTCGCCTCACCCTCGGCCTGTTCGGCCGGACCGGCCGGTACGCCGACCGGGTGCTGGCTCGGCCGGTGCTCGTCGACGGCGCGCTCGGCCTGCAGATGGAGACGGCACACAGCGACGGGCGACCGATCCGCCTGGTCACCGCATTCGCCGTGGACCGGGGCCGGATCACCGCCATCTACAACCAGCTCAACCCGGAGAAGCTGACCGACCTGCCGCCGCTGGACGCCGACGACGGCTGGCCGCCACGCTGGTGAGCCGGCCCGGTCAGACCACCAGGGCCAACCACTTGCGGTACGCGGTGGCGAACGGCTCGGTGCCGTCGCCCAAGGCCCCGAACAGCCGCTGTGCCGCCGCCTCCGCCTCGACCACCACGTCGTCCGGGTAGCCGAACCGGGCCCGGTGCTCGGCGAACTCGTCCTCGTCGAGCAGCTCCACCAGGCCGGTGGCCCGACGCCGGACGACGTCCAGGTCAAGGTCGATCAGGTGGACGGTGTCGTCGGACTCCCAGCGGGCCGGGGTCGTGATGTCGCAGTAGACCTCGCTGGTGCGCGGCGGCGGGTTGAACATGGCGGTCCACCAGGCGCGGTGCGGCACCAGCAGCACGAACGGGATCTTCTCCACCGAGGGGCGGCCGTGGTAGACCGACTGGGTGCCCTCGGGCACTCCGAGCCAGATGCCGAGATCGTCCTCCGTGAGCCGGCGGGCCGGGTAGTCGCGGTGGGCGCTGCCGTCGTACTTGCGGTAGATCACTCGGACCATGTCGCTCGGCATGATTCGCACCCTAACCGATACTGCCCACGCGTCGTAGCGCGGCCGTAACCGGACGGCGTCGCCCGCACCGCCCGGCCCGGTCGGCGGCACGCCACGCGGCGGATGGGCGCTACCGGTGTCGGCGGCGCCGGGTACCGTCGCACGGTGACTCCGCCCCGCACCGCCACCGGTTCCGCCACCCCGTCGGCCCGTGCGAAGGGCCGGCGGCGGGGTGCCCGGCCCAGTGGCACCGAGTTGCTGGCGGCGGCGGTCGGCGCGGTGCCCGGTGGCGCGGAACGCCCCGGCCAGCTGCAGATGACCACGGCGATCGAGGCGTGCGTGGCCGACGGTGAGCATCTGCTCGTCCAGGCCGGCACCGGCACCGGCAAGTCGCTGGCGTACCTCGCGCCGGCGCTCACTGTGGACGGCCCGGTGGTGGTCTCCACCGCCACCCTGGCGTTGCAGTCCCAGCTGGTCGACCACGACCTGCCCCGGCTCGCCGACGCGGTCGAGCCGGTGCTCGGCCGGCGGCCCACCTTCGCCGTGCTCAAGGGCCGCCACCACTACCTCTGCCTGGCCCGACTGGACAACTCCACCGAGGAGGAGCCGGAGGACACCCTCTTCGACGCTCCCGCGGCACGTCCCGGCGGCGGCACGAAGTGGCTCGGTGAGGCGGGCCGGTTGGGCAAGCAGATCGAGCGGCTGCGGGACTGGGCCGAGAAGACCGCCACCGGCGACCGGGACGAGTTGGACCCGGGCGTCGACGACCAGGCCTGGCGGCTGGTGTCGATGCCGGCCCGCGAGTGCGTCGGCGCTACCCGCTGCCCGTTCGGGCAGGAGTGCTTCGCCGAGGCGTCGCGGGCCCGTGCCCGCGAGGCGGACATTGTGGTGACCAACCACAGCCTGCTCGCTGTCGACATGCTCGCCGACCGGCACATCGTGCCACCGCACAAGTTGCTCATCGTCGACGAGGCGCACGAGCTGGCCGACCGGGTCTCCTCCGCGGCCCAGGCGGAACTGGTGCCGGAGCTGATCGACCGGACCACCCGGCGGGCCCGGACGCTGCTGCGGCCGGAGACGGCCGAGGCGCTCACCGCCGCCGGCGACGCCCTCGCCGTCGGCCTGGCCGAGGCGCCGGCCGGGCGGATAACCGCGGGGTTGCCGACGCCGCTGCGGGAGGCGTGCACGCTGCTCGACGCGGCGACCCGCACCGCCCTGGACGCGATCGGCGACATCAAGGCCGACGACCCCGACCCGGTGCGCAAGCAGCAGGCCAAGGCCGCCCTGGACGAGCTCTCCACTACCGCGCAGCGGCTGCTGGAGGAGGCCGACCACGACGTGGCCTGGGTGGAGAAGAACGACAGCGGCAGCCGCCGCGCACTGGTGGTCGCGCCGCTGTCGGTGGCCGGCACCCTCGCCACCCACCTGTACGACGAACGCACCGTCGTCGCCACCTCGGCGACCCTGGCGCTGGGCGGTCGGTTCGACACCGTCGCCCGCGCCCTCGGGCTGGACGCGCCACCGCCCGCCCCGCCGACCCCCGCCGCTGCCGCGCTGGCCGCCCGCAGCGGCCCGGGTCGTCCGGCCGCCGAGACGCCGGGCCGCCGCATCGCCGGCGACGCCGCCCCGAACGCCGTCGTACCGGCCACCGAGGGCCCCGGGTGGCGGTCGCTCGACGTCGGTTCGCCGTTCGACTACGCCCGGCAGGGCATCCTGTACGTCGCCGCGCACCTTCCCCGCCCCAGCGTCTCCGGGCTGCCCGACGCTGCCGGGGAGGAGCTGCTCGGGCTGGTCGAGGCGCTCGGTGGTCGTACTCTCGGGCTCTTCTCCTCACGGCGGGCCGCGCAGCAGGCGGCGGAGCTGTTGCGCGCGCGGACCGACCTGCCGGTGCTGCTCCAGGGCGAGGAGGCGTTGCCGCTGCTGGTGCGTCGCTTCCGAGAGGAGCGCGCCAGCTGCCTGTTCGGGGTGATGTCGCTCTGGCAGGGGGTGGACGTGCCGGGTGACGCCTGTCAGCTCGTGGTCATCGACCGGCTGCCCTTCCCCCGCCCGGACGAACCACTGGCGGCGGCCCGCGCGGCGGCGGTGGACGCGGGCGGCGGTTCGGGCTTCGCGGCGGTCAGCGTGCCGATCGCGGCGGTCCGGCTGGCGCAGGGCGTCGGCCGGCTGATCCGGGCGACCGGCGACAAGGGTGTGGTCGCGGTGCTCGACTCCCGGCTGGAGACGGCCCGGGGCTACGGGCCGTTCCTGCGGCGCTCGCTGCCACCGTTCTGGTACACGACCCGCCCCGAGGTGGCCCGCGGCGCCCTGGAGCGCCTGGCCAAGTCCTGACCCGCAGCGTCCACCCTCGCCCCTCGCGCCACGTCCCGCCGCCAGGCCCCGCCGTCCTCCGCCGGGCCGCCCCGCCCTCCGCCGGGCCGCCCCGCCGCACGGCGCACGGCGCACGGCCAAGATCGCGCTACAACAGGGAAAGAGTGGCCTCCCGCACAGGGGAGGCCACTCTTTTCCATGTTCGTGCGTGATCAGGCGGTCGACGGCGTGACCCAGCGGGTCCGGGCGCACAAGGCGCGGGCGCGCCCGGAGCTAGGGGGCCTGGGCGGCGACCACCACGGCGTCGGGCGGGGTGTCCGGGACCCTCCGGGCGGCGAGCCTGCGGACGGCGGTGTTCAGCACCGCGATGAGCGGCACGGAGACCAGCGCGCCGGTGATGCCGGCGAGCACCACACCGGCGGCGATGCCGATGATCACCGCGAGCGGGTGGAGGGCGACCGCCCGGCCCATGATCAACGGCTGGAGCACGTGGCCCTCGATCTGCTGCACGCCGATCACCGCGCCAAGGATGATCAACGCGGTGACCGGGCCGCTGTCGACGAGGGCCACCAGCACCGCCACGCCGCCGGAGAGCGCCGCACCGACGATCGGGATGAACGCGCCGAGGAAGACCAGCGCGGCCAGCGGGAAGGCGAACGGAATGTCGAAGACGACCAGGAAGATGCCGATGCCGACCGCGTCGATGAAGGCGACCAGCACGGTCGCGCGGACGTAGGCGCCGAGCGTGTGCCAGGAGGCACGACCCGCGTCGTCGACCTTCCACCGGGCGGCCACCGGCAGCAGCCGGACCAGGAAGCGCCAGATCCGGTTGCCGTCGCGCAGGAAGAAGAACGTCGCGAAGAGCACCAGCAGCGTGCCGGTCAGCACCTCGGCCAGCGTCGCGGCGGTGCTCAGGGCGCCACTTGTCAGATTGGAGGTGTTGGAGTTGATCCAGGCCTGCGCCTCGTCGATGTAGCGGTCGAGCTGAGTGTCCGAGAGGTGCAGCGGCCCCGTCTTCAGCCAGTTCTGGATCTGCCGGACACCCTCCGACGACTTCTCGCTCAGCTCCGGTACGCCACGAATGAACTCGTTGACCACCAGCGTCAGCGTGCCGATCACCGCGGCCAGGCCGCCGACCAGCACCACAGCGGTCGCCAGCGACCGGGGGAACCGGATCCGCAGCAGCCAGCCCACCGCCGGCGCGAGCAGCGCCGAGAGCAGCAGCGCGATGGCCAGCGGAATGATCACGATCTTGATCGTGCCGACGATCCGCAGCAGGGCCCAGGCCACCACGCCGATCACGATCAGTCGCCAACACCACGCGGCGGCGATCCGCAGCCCGTGCGGAACGTCGGCGTCGTCCCGGCTGGACGTGGAGCTGTGCAGGTCCACCGGTGGTTCCGCACCGTAGACAGTGGCGCTCGTCGGCGCGGTCGGCCCCGGCACGGCCGGCGATGCCACCCGGGCGGCCGGCGACGCGTCGTTCAGCGCGTCATCCGCCGCGCCCTCGTCGGCGCGCGCCGACGCCTGTCGTGACTGGTAGGCGCGGCGAAGCCGCCCGCGTACCCGCTCGAAGCGGCTCAAGCGCACCTCCTGGCAGAGAACCCGGCCCGCCCACGGTGACAGGTCGGACAGCATACGTCCGTTCCCGACACCGTAGGGGGTTCCGCCACACAATGCCCCGACCACCTCCGGCGTAACCACCGGCCGGTAGCCGTCGGCCCACACGGTAGCGTCTGCGGCGTGACCGCCGACAACGATCTGGACGCCGGCCTGCCGATCCGCCTGCTGCACGACCGCGTGCTGGTACGCATGGAGGGCAGCGAGGGCGAACGCCGCTCCACCGCCGGCATCGTCATTCCGGCGACCGCGGCGGTCGGCAAGCGCCTCGCCTGGGCCACCGCCGTCGGGGTGGGGCCGAACGTACGCGCCATCGTCTCCGGCGACCGGGTGCTCTTCGACCCGGACGACCGCTCCGAGGTCGAGCTGCACGGCCGCGGTTACGTGCTGCTGCGGGAGCGGGACGTGCACGCCGTCGCCGCCGAGCGGATCGAGAACGACTCGACCGGCCTCTACCTCTGACGCACCTCCCCCGGCCACCAGGCCCCGTCGCGCACCGTTTGCCCGGGCGCACGACGGGAAGCCATCCGGCGACCGTGGCCCTGGGGAGGGACGATGCCGGTATTCGTGAAGAAGCTGTTGACCTGGGGCAGTGTCGCGTTCCTGATCTACTTCATGGCCTTCCGGCCGGACGGTGCCGCGCAGATGTTCCGGGCGATCGGGGCCGCGCTGATCGCGATGTTCCAGGGCCTCGGTGACTTCCTCACCTCGCTGATGACCTGAGCCGCCCGCCGCCGTCGGCAGCGCTCAGGGGTGCGTCGGCGGCCAGGGCGGCGCCGACCGCGGCCCCGGCCAGCCGGGTGCCGCGTACCCCACCGGAGCCGGGGCGGGGGCCAGCACCACCGGGATCGGCACCACCGGCTCGTGCGGCGCGTCCACCGGGCGCTGGGTGCCGTCCGGGAAGCGCAGGTGGTAGCGGCTGCCGTCCCAGACCCCCGCCGGGGCCTGCGGGTCCCGACCGACGAAGAACGTCCGGTACGCGCTGATCGCGTCCAGCAACTCCCGCTCCTCACGTGCGGTCCGCTCCTGGTCGGCGGGCTTGCGGTCCAGACCGCGCAGCGTCCCGTCGCGCAGCAGGGCCAACCGGGTCGCGGCGGACTGGTAACCCCGCATCGCCCGCACCCCGGCGTCGCCGGCCACCCGCCGCGCCCAACTGCGGGCGGCGTGTCGTCTGCCCAGGCTGCTCAGGGCGGCCACCTCGGGCGGGCTGAGCCAGCCAGCGCGTACGTAGTCGGGCAGGACCCGCTCGGTGAGCCGCCCCTCCCAGGCGCGCAGCCACAGCGCCAGCCCCACGGTGCCGAAGAAGACCGGCACCATCAGGCCCAGGAAGCCGTACAGCATGATCACCGCCTCGCCGGTGGCCTGGGTGAGCGTGGGCAGCAGGTTCCACGTGCCGTGCAGCATCATCGCCAGCAGCAGGCCGGCGATCGGGGCGAGCACCCGGATGCGCCGGTCGGCCGTCCGGGAGGCGATCCCCAGCCCCACACCGGTCATCGAGGTGAAAAGGGGATGGGCGAACCCGAACAGCAGGATCCGCAGGATGAAGATCGCGATGACCTGCTGGATGCCGGTCGCCGGGCCATAGCGGTCGGCACCGGAGGCGTAGCCCAACCCGCCCAGGTAGAGGATGTTCTCCACCATCGCGAAGCCGACCGCGGAGAGCCCGCAGTAGACCAGGCCGTCGGTGATCCCGGACCATTCGCGGCGGCGGAACACCAGCAGCAGGATCGGGCCCAGCGCCTTGGTCAACTCCTCGATGAACGGCGCCACCAGCACCCCGGTGAGCGCGGACGGCAGGCCCCAGTCGGCGAACCGGTTGGCCGCGAAGTCGTTCACAGTGAGCGAGGCGGCGGTGGAGACGAACGCACCCCAGGCGAAGCAGAAGATCAGATACTTCAGCGGCTCGGGTTCGTACCGGTCCAACCAGAGGAAGCAGCCGACCAGCACCGGCACCGGCAGGATGGCGGCCACCACCCCGATCAGCAGGGCCTGCGCACCGAGCGACTGGCCGAGCGTGAAGACCATGAACACCGCGCACGCCGCGATGAACAGCACCACCCCGGCCAGCACCAGGAACCGCCGCCAGCCCAGTCGGCGCAGCGGCATCCGGGGCGTCTCGGCCACCGGCGGGGCGGCGGGCGCGGGCGGGCCGGCGGGCGACGGCGGCAGCGGTGAACCGGGCGGGGTGTCGGCCATGCGGTCAGCGTAGCCATCCACCGCCGGCTGGTTCGGCCGCATCGGTAGCCGCTATGCTGCCGGCAGGTCACGAGCGCCAGCGTCAAACCCCGGTTTGCTGGCCGGCAACCCTCGTCGAGTTCGCGGTGGGGTGCCCCGGGTGATGACCGGGCCCAGCCCGATCGGTGTGCTGGGCAAGCGCGGACCCCGTCCCGATGTCGCACCCGGGGTCCCTGACCCCGGAGGTTCCGGCGTGTCCGTCACCCTCGTTCCCTCGCTGCCCACAGTGCCCGCCAGGCCGTCCGCGCCGCTCGACGTCCTCGGTGTGCCCGGCGAGATCAACCTGGACTACGCGGCCAGCGCACCGTGCGCGCGGGCCGCCGCCGACGCGGTGGCCGAGCTGCTGCCCTGGTACGCCAGCGTGCACCGCGGCGCGGGAGCGCTGTCGCGACGCTGCACCCTCGCCTACGAGCAGGCCCGGCAGACGATCGGGGACCACTTCGGCGCTCGCGCCGACGATCACGTGATCTTCACCCGCAACACCACGGACGCGCTCAACCTGCTGGCGCGGGCCGTGCCGGCCGGCACGACGGTCGTCACGTTCGCCGGCGAACACCACGCCAACCTGCTGCCCTGGCCGCGCGGATCGGTGCGGCTGCCGGTGCCCACCGACCCCGACGGGGCGGTACGCGATCTCGCCGCCGCCCTGACCGAGCTGCGTCGGGGCAGCAACCCGGCGCTGCCGGTGCTGGTCGCGGTGACCGGTGCGAGCAACGTGACCGGTGAGCGGTGGCCGGTCGCCGAGCTGGCGCGGGTGGCCCACCGGCACGGTGCCCGGATCGTGCTCGACGCCGCGCAACTCGCCCCGCACGCCCCGGTCGACCTGCTCACGCTGGACGTCGACTATCTGGCCGTGTCCGGCCACAAGCTGTACGCGCCGTTCGGCGCGGGCGTGCTGATCGGCCGGGCGGACTGGTTGGACGCCGCGCCGCCGTACCTGGCCGGCGGCGGGGCCACCAGTCACGTCGGTCCGGCCACCCACGACGTGACCTGGGCGACCGGTCCGGCCCGCCACGAGGGCGGCACCCCGAACCTGCTCGGCGCGGTTGCGCTGGCGGCGGTGTGCGCGGCGCTCGACGACGCGGACCGGGCCGCGCTGGCCGCCCACGAGCAGGCAGTGCTGGCCCGGCTGCGGACCGGCCTCGCCGCCCTGCCGCACGTCGTGGAGCTGCGCACCTTCGGCCCGGACGCGCCCCGGGTCGGCATCGTCTCGTTCGTGGTCGCCGGTCGGGACTCCACCGAGGTGGCCACCCGGCTGGCCGCCGAGCACCACATCGGCGTACGGGACGGGTTGTTCTGTGCCCACCCGCTGGCCCGGCGGCTGCTCAGTGAGGCGGCGGGACGTACCGGCCGGCGGGACCTGCCGCCCACCGCGCTGCGCGCCAGCATCGGGCTGGGCAGCACGGCCGCCCAGGTGGACCGGCTGCTCGCGGCGCTGGCCGAGCTGGGCTGAGGCCCGGCCGGCGGCGGCCCGCGCTCAGCCGATCGGCGGGGCGGTGGGTGGCTTCGGCGCCTCGCCGGGCTCGGCGGGCTCACCGACCGGGCGTTCCTGCTCCCCGAAGGCGGTGCGGATCCACCGGTTCGCCTCCTCCTGCTCGATTCCGGAGGCGACCAGCAGGTCGCTCGCTGTGGTGCGGACCTGGGCGACCACCACACTGCCGGAGAAGCCGACCCCCTCGCCGTACGCCCGGCCGGCCTCGCTGACCGCCCGCAGTGACCGTTCCCGGGCCTTCTCCGGCTCCTCACCGGCGGCGAACTCGTGCTTGAGCAGCCGGACCGACTCGGCGAGGTGGCCGATCGCGTCCGGCATCGGATCGGGCACCGGTTCCTCGTCCTCGACCAGCGTGACGGACCGGCGGATCAACGTGCCGCTGTTGCGCATCGCCCGGTCGATCGGGTCGGCCGCCTCGGCGTAGTGGGTCAGTTCGTCGCGGCGGTGCCAACGGGCCGGGGAGAGGGTGGCGGTCTCCTTCGCCCCCTCGATCGCCTCGCCCAGCGTGGCCAACTCCTCCTTGTTGTTGCGCAACCTCTCCAGCGCGCCCTGGATGGTGGCGCGGTCCCGGTTGCGCAGCCCGTCGGCGGTGGCGTCGAGCTGGGAGGCGAGCAGGTCCAGGGCGGGTCGGGCGGCCCGGTTGATCACCCGGAGCGGGTTCAGCGGCAGCAGCACCGCCGTGACCAGCAGCGCGATCCCACCGCCGAGGAACGCGTCGACGAAGCGGGGGATCTCCAGGTTCTGGGTCGACGGGCTCAGCGTCACGATCAGCACCGCGGTGGCCGCCGCCTGGATGACGATCGCCACGCTCGCCCCGGCGAAGATGGTGAGCAGAATCGCCACGGTGACCACCAGGCCGAGCTGCCACGCGCCAGTGCCGAGGAAGTAGATCAGCAGGTCACCGACTGCCACCCCGACGCCCACCCCGACGATCAGCTCCACCGTCCGGCGGAACCGCTGACCGACCGAGGCGGCCAGGGTGCCGACCGCGGAGATCGGCGCGAAGACTGGTTGCGGGTTGCCGAGCAGCCGGTGCGAGACGAAGTACGCGAGCCCGGCCGCCAGCCCGGCCTGCACGGCGAGCCCACCGGCCATCCGTACCCGGTGCAGCCGGTCGTGCAGGGTGGCTCGACCGCGGTGACGCAGCTCTTGGGTGGCTTCGGCGATCCGCGCGCCGTCGATGTCCACCAGCCCTTCACGCAGCGCGGTACGTCGTACCACCGGAGGTCGCTTGTCGCGGGCCACGGCCATGGGCGCGACTACCCGTGGTGGGCTCGCTGAATCCTCCCGTCCGGCGCGTCGCGGGCGGATGCGGCAGACTCGGGCGGTGGCTGATCTGCTGGACCGGTGGCGGGCGGCGGCCCGGGATGCCGGCGCGAGGCCCGACCCGGACACGACCCGGGCCGGGGAGATGGTGATCGCCCGGTGGCGGGAGCCGCACCGGCACTATCACACGCTGGCCCATCTGACGGCGGTGCTCGATGTGGTGGACCAGCACGCCGACCTGGCCGATCGGGTCGACGTGGTCCGGTTGGCGGCCTGGTTCCACGACGTGGTCTACGACCCCCGGGCCGCTGGCGACGCCAACGAACGCGACAGCGCGGCACTGGCCGGGAGCGTGCTCACCGGGCTCGGGGTGCCGACGTCCACGGTGGCCGAGGTGCACCGGCTGGTGGTGCTCACCGCCGGGCACTCGGTGACCCCGGACGACCGGGACGGCGCGCTGCTCTGCGATGCGGACCTGGCCGTGCTGGCCGCGCCGCCGGCCCGCTACGAGCGGTACGCGGCGGCGATCCGCCGGGAGTACGCCCACGTGCCGGAGCCGGCCTTCCGGGCTGGACGGGCCGCGGTGTTGACCGGCCTGCTGGCGCTGCCCGCGCTGTTCCGGCTGCCGCCGCTGGCGACCCGGTGGGAAGAGCCTGCCCGGGCCAACGTGCGCCGGGAACTCGCCGCGCTCAGCGGGGAGCCGCAGAACGCGGGCTGACCAGGTGCTTCGGGCGACGCAGGCCGGTGCTGCGGAGCAACTGGACCAGTTCCCGGCTCGGCACGACCTGCGCACCGAGCCACACCGCCGCCGCGAACCGGTCGGCCGGGATGTCGTAGTGGTCCCGGTCGAAGCCGCGCCTCGGCGCGCCGAGCGTCTCGGCGAAGGCGTGCAGCTCGGCGTACGAGACGTCACTGATCAGGTGCGACCAGAGCCGGCCGCGCCACGGCCAGGCCGGCCGGTCCAGGTAGAGCATGATGTCCAAGCTATCCCGTCGAGTCGATCATGTTGTTGATCGCCGGTCGGCGGCTTAGCCTCGGCTGCATGGCTGCCACCGCGCTCCTCGACGACCTGCGCGCCGCGCTCGGTGACGACGCCGTGCTCACCGACCCGGACCTGCTGCTGATGCACCAGCGCGACGAGGCCGACCTGTGCGCCGCCGGCCTGCCGTTGGTGGTGACCCGCCCGCGCGACACCGGGCAGGTGGTCGCCGTGGTCCAGGCCGCGGCGCGACACGGCGTACCGGTGGTGCCGCAGGGTGCGCGGACCGGGCTGGCCGGCGCGGCGAACGCGGTGGACGGCGCGGTGGTGCTCAGCACCGTCGCGATGAACGAGATCCGGGAGATCGATCCGGTGAGCCGGATCGCTGTGGTCCAACCGGGGGTGGTCAACGCGGCGCTGGCCGGTGCGGTGGCCAAGCAGGGCCTCTGGTACCCGCCCGACCCCGGTTCCTGGGAGTCGTCCACGATCGGCGGCAACGTGGCCACCAACGCCGGCGGCATGTGCTGCGTCAAGTACGGCGTGACCACCGAGTACGTACTCGGCCTGGAGGTGGTGCTCGCCTCCGGCGAGGTGCTGCGCACCGGGCGGCGGACGGCCAAGGGGGTGGCCGGCTACGACCTGACCCGGCTGTTCGTCGGTTCGGAGGGCACCCTCGGCGTGATCACCGAGGTGACCGTGGCGCTGCGGCCCGCCCCGGCCGACTCGCTGACCCTGGTGGCGGTCTTTCCGTCCGTCGCCACTGCCGGCGCGGCGGTGGCCGAGATCGCGGCTCGCGGACTCACCCCCAGCCTGCTGGAGTTGCTGGACCAGACCCACCTGCGGGCAATCGAGGCGTACCAGCCGATGGGGTTGCGGACCGACGCGCAGGCCCTGCTGCTGGCCGCCGCGGACACCGGCACCCGGGCGGCGGACGACCTGGCGGTGCTGGCCGAGGTGTGCGAGGCCGTCGGTGCCGACGAGGTCTACGCGGCCACCGACGCGGTGGAGGCGGCGGCACTGCTACAGGCCCGCCGGTTGGCCCACCCGGCCATGGAGAAGTTCGCGGCGGACACCTACCCGGGCGGCAACGGCGGCCTGGTGATCGACGATGTGGCGGTGCCGCGGGGCGCACTCGCCGCGCTCCTGGACGGGGTCGCCCGGATCGCCGCCGAGTGCGAGGTGCCGATCGGCGTGGTGGGGCACGCCGGGGACGGCAACATGCACCCGAACATCGTGGTCGACCGGGCCGACCCGGCGAGCGTGGCGCGGGGCCGGCGAGCCTTTGACGAGATCATGCGGCTCGGCCTGGACCTGGGCGGCACCTGCACCGGCGAGCACGGGGTGGGGCTGCTCAAGCGGGACTGGCTGGCCCAGGAGGTCGGTCCGGTCGGCGTCCGGGTACATCAGGCGATCAAGTCGGCGCTCGACCCGGCCGGCCTGCTCAACCCGGGCAAGGTGCTCTGACCGGCTGCGGTCAGCCCTTGACCTCGGCCGGGGTGGCCTGGGTCAGCAGCAGCAGGATCTCCCCGGCGACCGGCGTGAGCTCCTCACCGGGGCAGTCCTGTGAGGTGATCAGCCCGGTCGAGGTGATGAGGCTGGACGTCAGCGCGTCGATGCAGGTGGTCCGGTACCGCCGGGCCTGATCGGTCTCGTCGGCCAGCGCCGGGTTGGCCAGCAGCACCTGGAGCCGCTCGGTCAACTCCGGTGCGAGGGTGCCCCGGGAGGTCACCCCGTCGCCGGCGCAGTCGACGCACTGCCACGCGCCGTTGCGCTCGACGCTCAGGGTGCGCATCGGCCCGTCCTCACCGAGGCGTTGGAGCAGGCTGACCTGGCCGGCGGCGACAGTGGTGGGGATCTCCAGCTGCGATCCGCCACCCGCCGTGCCCGTCGTCTGCTCCACCGAGCTGCTCGGCTTGTCCCGGTCGAAGAGCGAGCACCCGGTCAGGGCGCTGGCGAGTGCGACGGCGAGCAGGGGTCCGAGCAGACGAGGGCGGGCGCGGTGTTGCACGCGCGGAAACCTACCCCACCGTAGGTAGCGTTCGAAACCACCATCCGGGTCGGTATCGATAGTTACCCATTGGTAACGTCGCAATTCGTCACCGAGCGGACTGTCGCAGCTCCGCCTGACCGTCACCACCCCGGTCGGCCGCGTAACCCCGGACGTCCGGAGCGCCCAACCGGGCGGCGTCCGCCGCCGCGTCGTCCGGCATCAACTGGGACTGCCGCTCCGCCTCCACCCGGGCGCGGTAGTGCTCGACCTCGCGGGCCCGGGTGGCCGCATCCCAACCGAGCACCGCCCCCATCAACTCGGCGGTGTGCTCCGCCGACTCCAACCCCCGGTGGCTGGTCTCGAACGAGATCCGGGTCCGTCGGGTCAGCACGTCCTCCAGGTGCAGCGCACCCTCGGCCCGCGCCGCGTAGGCGACCTCGGCCGCCAGATACTCCGGAGCACCGGCCAGCGGGGACGCCAGCAGTGGATCGGCGTCCACCAGCGCCAGCAGGTCCAGGGTGAGGGTGCCGTACCGCTCCAGCAGGTGCTCCACAACGCCCACCGGCACGCCGTGCCGGCGAGCCAGGTCGGCCCGGTCCCGCCACATCGCCGGGTAGCCGTCGGCGCCGAGCAGCGGCAGGTCGGCGGTGCGCGACGCGCGGGCCCCACCGAGGCGGCGAGCGGCCCGGTCGACCACGTCCGACGCCATCACCCGGTACGTCGTGTACTTGCCGCCCGCGACCAGCAACAGCCCGAGCATCGGCTCGAAGACCGCGTGCTCACGGGAGAGCTTCGAGGTCGAGTCGGCCTCGCCGGCCAGCAGCGGCCGCAGCCCGGCGTACACCCCCTCGATGTCGGCGGTGGTCAGCGGCCGGTCCAGCACCGTGTTGACCTGCTGGAGGAGGTAGTCGATGTCCCGGGCCGAGGCGGCCGGGTGGGAGCGGTCCAGCCGCCAGTCGGTGTCCGTGGTGCCGATGATCCAGTGCCCGCCCCACGGGATGACGAAGAGCACCGAACTCGCCGTCCGCAGGATGAGCCCCGTCTCGCCGGTGATCGCCGAGCGGGGCACCACCAGGTGCACCCCCTTGGAGGCGCGCACCCGGACCCCGGGCCGCAGGCCCACGTCGTTGAGCATCCGGGACATGTCGTCGCTCCACACACCGGTGGCGGCGATGACGGTGCGGGCCTGCACCTCGAACTCCGCGTCCGGTGAACCGGGCGGGGCCTCCAGGTCCCGGACCCGGACGCCGGTCACCTCGCGCGCCTGCCGGATCAGCCCGACGGCGCGGGCACTGCTCACCACGGTGGCGCCCAGGCTGGCCGCGGTGCGGGCCAGGGTGACCACCAGCCGGGCGTCGTCGACCTGCCCGTCGTAGTAGCGGATGGCCCCGGCCAGCGCGTCGGCCCGCAGACTCGGGAAGATCCGCCGGGCACCCTCCCGGGTCAGGTGACGGTGCAGCGGCATACCCCGGCCACCGCCGAAGACCCCCGCGAAGGCGTCGTACGCGGCCACGCCCGCGCCGTAGTACGAACGGCGGAAGACCCGGGCCGGCAGGTCCCGCAGGCCCCGCCCCGCCGGCAGCGGCACCATGATCGGCACCGGGCGGACCAGGTGCGGCGCGAGGCGGGTGGCCAGCAGGCCGCGCTCGGTGAGCGCCTCGTGGACCAGGTGGAACTCCAACTGCTCCAGGTAACGCAGGCCACCGTGGATGAGTTTGCTGGACCGGCTGGAGGTGCCCGCCGCGAGGTCACGCGCCTCGACCAGCGCCACCTTCAGGCCCCGGGACGCCGCGTCCAGCGCGGCACCGGCACCGGTCACCCCACCGCCGATGACCAGCACATCGAAGCGCTCGGCACGTAGTCGACGCAGGTCGGACGCACGGCGGACCGGTGAGAGCTGACCGGCGACGGATCGGGAGATATTGGGGTCGCGCACCCGTCCACCGTAACCGCCGGGCCGACGTGTCGACATTTCGCCGCCCGCGCCGCATAGCCCCAAATGCCCATTTCGCGACCCTCGCCTGTCGGAGATCTTGGACAGTTTCCGTTAGCTGCTAACGGAAACTGTCCAAGATCTCGACGATTCTTCGAGGTGGCACTCGGTCCGGAACCGTTCACCGTGGTCGTAAGGTTCTCGGATGCACGGTCAACCCGGGTACCCCGCAGTCAGCTCTCGAACGTCCCCATGGCCGGTGGTCGCGGCAGTGCTGGTCGGCTGCTGGACGGTAGCGGTCACCGTGGGCACCCAGACCGGCGGCTGGCTCACCGACCAGGTGCTGCTGGGCTTCGGACGGGACCGGTTCGGCTGGCTCTGGCCGGTGCTCGGCCTGGCCACAGTGGCGCTGCTCGGCACGCCCGCCCTGCTGCTTGCCGTTGCACCCCGGTCGGCGGCGGTCCGGGCCACCGGGCGGGTCTGGCTGCTCGGCGCACTCGCTCTCGGCGTGCTCACCCTGCTGCGGGTCGTGCCACCGGTGCACCACGAGGCGTACCTCGCCGCGCTGGCCGGCGTCGCGTTGCTCGGTGCACTCGCCGTCCGCTGGGCGGCGCGCCGGTGGGCGTACCCCGGGCTGGTTGGCCCGGTCGGCGGCCCGGCACCCACCGGGAACGGCGACGCCACGCGGCCCGAGACCACCGGGAACGGCGACGCCACCCGGCCCGAGGCCACCGGGAACGCGGAGCCGGTCGCACCCCAGCGACGCCCGCGCCGGCCCGGCCCGGTGCCGCTGCTCGCGGTCGCCGCCGGGTTGGCGCTGCTGCTGCCGTGGGCGTGGTTGGGTGCGCTCGGTGGCCTCCTGGAGACCGCGCTCGCGCTGCTGGCGGCCGCCGCGCTGGGAGTGCTCGCCGCGACCCTGCTGGATGCCCCCTTCTGGTCCGTGTTCGCGGTTGGTCGACCGCCCCGGCCGGCTCGACTGGTGCTGGTCGGCGGCCTGGTCGCCGGGGTGGCGTTGCTGCTGCTCGCGGCCGGGGCCGGCCAGTCCGGCGGACAGCTTCCCGGGCTGCTGACAGTGCCGCCGGTGGGGTTCGCGCTGGCCGCGCTCTGGGCGGCGACCTGGCGGTCCGGCGCCAATCCGGCCGAGGCCAGGCGGGCGGGTCGGGCGGCGACCGGCTGGCTCGTGGGCCTGGCCGCGCTCGGCCCGCTGGCCTTCACCGACCCGGAAGAGATCACCCTGCTGCTGGTCGGCACCCGGGACATCCCGTTCTGGGTGGCGGCCGCGGCCGGCGTCGGGCTCGCCGTCGCGGTGGTGGTCGCCATCGGGTACGCGGTGCTGCTCGCCCGGCCGACGGCACGCACCCCGAACCGGCGGGTCGCCGCGGTGGCGGCGGTGGTGCTGCTGGTGGCGTTCGGGGTGGTCGACCTCGGCCCCGGCCAGCCGGGCCTGTACGGCGAGCGGCTGTTCGTGGTGCTGCGCGCCCAGGCCGACCTGAATGATCTTCCGGCCGGCGCGCCGGGTCAGGCCGGGCGGGACGCCCGCGCGGCGGAGGTCTACCGGCGGCTCGTGACGACCGCCGAACGCAGCCAGGGCGACCTGCTGCGGGAGGTGAACCGGCTGCGCCTCGACCCGGTGTCGTACTACCTGGTCAACGCGGTGGAGGTCGACGGCGGCCCGGCGGTGCGGGCCTGGCTGGCCGGCCGGCCGGAGGTCGCGCGGGTGCTGGTCAGCCAGCGTCTACGCCCGCTGCCGGCCCCGGCCGGGCAGAGCCGGGGCGACGTGCCCAGACCCACCGCCCCGGAGTGGAACATCCGCCAGATCGGTGCCGACCGGGTCTGGTCCCAGCTCGGGGTCACCGGCACGGGCATCGTGGTGGGCAGCTCCGACTCGGGGGTGGACGGCAGCCATCCCGCGCTGAGCGCCGGGTTCCGTGGTGGAGACGACTCCTGGTACGACCCGTGGGACGACACCCGGAGCCCGACCGACCAGGGCGGGCACGGCACCCACACGGTGGGCAGCGCGGTCGGGCGGGACGGCATCGGCGTGGCACCGGACGCGAAGTGGGTGGGCTGCGTCAACCTCGACCGCAACCTCGGCAGCCCCGCGCACTACCTGGACTGCCTCCAGTTCATGTTGGCGCCGTTCCCGGCAGGTGGCGACCCGTTCACCGACGGCCGTCCGGAGCGCGCCCCGCAGGTGCTGACCAACTCGTGGGGCTGCCCGCCTATTGAGGGCTGCGACCAGCGGGTCCTGCGGCCGGCCACCGCCGCCCTGGACGCGGCCGGGATCTTCGTGGTCGCCGCGGCTGGCAACACCGGCCCCTGGTGCGCCTCGATCGACGACCCGCCCGCCCCGTACCCGGACGTGCTGACCGTCGGCGCGGTGGACGCCCAGCGGCGGGTGGCGGAGTTCTCCTCGCGCGGGCCGGTGCCGGGCGGCTCGGGCAAGCCGGACGTGCTGGCACCGGGGGTGGGTGTGGTGTCGGCCATGCCGGGCGGCACATACGCCGCACTGGACGGCACGTCGATGGCCACCCCGCAGGTGGCCGGGGTGGTGGCGTTGATGTGGTCGGCGAACCCGGCGCTGGTCGGCGACGTGGACCGGACCCGGCAGATCCTCCGGGACACCGCCACGGCGGCGACGCCCACCTACCGCTCCGACAGCCCCTCCGACGCCTGCGGTGGGCCGTCGAACGTGACCGGCGCCGGCCAGGTCGACGCGTACGCCGCCGTGCGCGCCGCCCGGCGGTAGTAGGGGGTGCGACCCGACAGCCGGTGATCTAGGGTCGGCGACCATGGACGCCGAGATCACCGTCACCGAGCTGACCGCCGACCTGGCCCCCACCGTGGTACGGCTCTGCCAGCAGGCGCTCGACCTGCCCGAGGACGCCGCCGAGGCGGCTTCCATCGTGGACGTGCTCTGGCCGCGGGCCTCCGCCGACCGGCCGGTGGTCGGGCTCGGCGCGTACCGGGGCGCGGACCTGGTGGGGGTGCTGATCTGCTCGGTGTCGTCGGCCGAGCCGGGGATCGGGCACGTGGACCTGGTCGCGGTTCACAGTGATCAGCGGCGTCGGGGTGTCGGCCGGGCCCTGCTCCAGCGGGCCGAGCGGGTGCTCGCCGAGCGGGGGGTGACCGAGGTGCTGCTGGCCGGGAATCCGCCGTACTACGCGTGGCCGGGCATCGACGTCCGCTACACGCCGGCGGTCTGCGCCGCCCTCGCGCTCGGCTACCAGCAGGACCGGACCGCCTGGAACATGACAGCGGACCTGTCGTACGACGGGTCGCCGGCACTGCGGTCCACCGAGGCTGCCCAGCGGCGGCTGGCCGACCAGGGCGTCACCGTACGGCGGGCGGAGCCGGCGGACCTGCCGGCGTTGACGGCGTTCGCCAGATCCACCTTCGGCGGTACCTGGGACGGTGAGTTGGCCGGGTCGGTGGGGCGCGCGGACGCCGGTTGCCACCTGGCGGAGCGGGACGGCGAGTTGCTCGGCTTCGCCGCGTACGGGTCGTCGCGGCCGAGTTGGTTCGGGCCGATGGGCACCGCGCCGGCCGCCGAGGGGTCGGGCATCGGTGGGGTGCTGTTGCGGCGTTGCCTGCGCGACCTGCGGGCGGCGGGGCTGGACCGGGCACAGATTGGCTGGGTGGGGCCCGTGCCGTTCTATTCGGGCAGCGCGGGCGCACGGATCGAGCGGGTCTTCTTCCTGTACCGGCGAGCCCTACCAACCACCTAACCGGGGCAAACAGGACGTAGATCCTTTCGCCCGCGTCGGCCATCGACGCCCCCTACCGTTTCGGTAGAGGAGGCAGCCATGACCACGGATGACAACCAGACCGAGGACGGCCCGCCGATCACCTGGAAGCCGGTGGGTGAACTCCCCGGTCAACTGCCGTTCGACCGGCTCGACTACGGCGACGCCGAGCAACTGGCCGAGATGACCACCGACGGTGAGCCGTCGATGGCCGAGGAACCGCAGGAGATGGTGGACGCGCCGATCCAACTGCTTCCGCCGTACAGCAGGGCACAGAAACGGCGCAACCAGCGCCCCCTACCGACCTGACGACGAACGGGGCGGACCGCGTCAGCGGCCCGCCCCGTTCGGTGTGTCGGAACTGGACTCAGAAGTCCATTTCCCCGCCACCCGGGCCAGCCGGGGCAGCCGGGGTCTTCTCCGGCTTGTCCGCGACAACAGCCTCGGTGGTGAGGAAGAGCGCCGCGATGGAAGCGGCGTTCTGCAGCGCCGAGCGCGTCACCTTGGCCGGGTCGATGATGCCCGCGGCCAGCAGGTCGACGTACTCGCCGTTGGCGGCGTTGAGGCCGTGACCCGCTTCGAGGTTACGGACCTTCTCCACCACGACGCCGCCCTCAAGGCCGGCGTTGACGGCGATCTGCCGCAGCGGGGCGTCCAGCGCGACCTTGACGATGTTCGCACCGGTCGCCTCGTCGCCGACCAGGTCGAGCTTGTCGAAGGCGGTCTTGCCGGCCTGCACCAGCGCGACGCCACCACCCGGGACGATGCCCTCCTCGACGGCGGCCTTCGCGTTGCGAACGGCGTCCTCGATGCGGTGCTTGCGCTCCTTGAGCTCGACCTCGGTGGCCGCGCCGACCTTGATGACCGCAACGCCGCCGGCCAGCTTGGCCAGCCGCTCCTGCAGCTTCTCCCGGTCGTAGTCGGAGTCGCTCTTGTCGATCTCGGCCCGGATCTGGTTGACCCGGCCCTGGATCTGCTCGGCGTCACCGGCACCGTCGACGATGGTGGTCTCGTCCTTGGTCACCACGACCTTGCGGGCGCGGCCCAGCATGTCGAGGCTGGCGGCGTCGAGCTTGAGGCCGACCTCCTCGCTGATGACCTGGCCACCGGCGAGGATGGCGATGTCGGTCAGCATGGCCTTGCGGCGGTCACCGAAGCCCGGCGCCTTGACGGCGACCGACTTGAAGGTGCCACGGACCTTGTTGACCACCAGGGTGGCGAGGGCCTCGCCCTCCAGGTCCTCGGCGATGATCAGCAGCGGCTTGCCCGACTGCATGACCTTCTCCAGGATCGGGAGCAGGTCCTTCACCGACGAGATCTTGCTGTTGGCGATCAGGATGTACGGGTCGTCGAAGACGGCCTCCATACGCTCCGGGTCGGTCATGAAGTAGGCCGAGATGTAGCCCTTGTCGAAGCGCATACCCTCGGTGAGCTCCAGCTCCAGCCCGAAGGTGTTGCTCTCCTCGACGGTGATGACGCCTTCCTTGCCGACCTTGTCCATCGCCTCGGCGATGATCTCGCCGACGGTGCTGTCGCCAGCGGAGATGGAGGCGGTGGAGGCGATCTGCTCCTTGGTCTCGACGTCCTTGGCGAGCTTGGACAGCTCCTCCGAGACGCTCGCGACAGCAGCCTCGATGCCCCGCTTCAGGGCCATCGGGTTGGCGCCGGCGGCCACGTTGCGCAGGCCCTCGCGAACCAGGGCCTGGGCCAGGACGGTCGCCGTCGTCGTGCCGTCACCGGCAACGTCGTCGGTCTTCTTGGCGACCTCCTTGACCAGCTCAGCGCCGATCTTCTCGTACGGGTCCTCGAGCTCGATCTCCTTGGCGATGCTCACACCATCGTTGGTGATGGTGGGGGCACCCCACTTCTTCTCGAGCACGACGTTGCGGCCCTTGGGGCCGAGGGTCACCTTTACGGCGTCGGCGAGCTGGTTCATGCCCCGCTCGAGGCCGCGGCGCGCCTCTTCGTCGAACGCGATCATCTTGGCCATACGGCGTTGTCCTCCTGGACACTCACGGGCCACCCGAGATGTGTGCCCCGGATGGGCCGCCTGGTGTACGCACCTTGGGACGTCGCCACCTGGCGACGACGACGTCCTTCGGCCGGGCCGGATAGCCCGCGACGACCGGCCATGTGTCACCCCGGCGTCTCCACGCCGGTGCAACCTGGCCCCACCGTCCCGACCATTGGCACTCACGGTATGCGAGTGCCAATGACTTGTTTAGCACTCTCCCATGCCGAGTGCAAGCACGATGCCGCCGCTCAGCCGAGTTCCGCAGCCAGTACGGCGGTGTTCACCGGCGCCTCATGGGCCCGCTGCTCGGCGTACGTCACCAGCAGACCGATGAGTTGGGCCAGGTGAGCGGGCAGGGCCAGCACGGCGGTGATCCCGATCACGACCACCGCGCCGACCGCGGTGCCCGCCGAGGCGAACGGATCCGTGCCGAGCGGGGATGTGCCCACCCCTTCCAGCACACCGGGGATCACCGTGCCGACGATCACCGCCGCGGCCACCAGGGCGACCCGACCGAGCAGCAGGCCCAGCCGATCATGGAACATCCGGAACGATCGACCGATCGGGTTGTGCCGCTCGAAGAGATAGACCGGGCCGGCCATGCTCAGCGCGAGGGCCAGGTAGATGCCCGGCAGCAGACAGAAGCAGAGGCCCACGCCGATCAGCAGGCCGATCAGCAGGGTCCAACCCCACAGCCCGAGGGCCCGGCGCAGGCCGTAGCGCAGTGCCGACTCCAGGCTGACCGGCTGACCGGCCGCCTGCTTGGTGATCACCCAGGTGCCGGCGGCCCATCCGACGGCCTGCACCAACCCGACCAGCAGGCTGCCGCCGACCAGCAGGACCAGAAGGTTCAGCAGCTCGGCGGCGAAGTTGTCAGGAAGCGCCGGGTTCGGACTCGACTCGGCCTGGGCGGCCCACTGCGCCGACGGGTCCAGCCCGAGCGAGATCACCGAGAGCACCGCCGCCGGCAGCACCTGGGTGAGCAGCACGATCGGCACCAACTGCCGCCAGCCCCGGCGCAAGGCTGCGCCACATCTGTCGAACCAACCGCCGAGGCCGGCGCCGGGCGGCGTGACCAGTGCGTCGTTCGGGTCGAATCCGTAACCCGGCGGGTACCAGCCGGCCTGCGGCCCCGGATACCACGGCTGCCCGCCGTAGGGGCCCGACCCGGGCGGGTAGCCCCCGGTGGGCGGGAACGTCCAACCCTGCTGCGGCGCACCGGCGCCCCAGGACCCGGTTACGGGATCCCAGCCGGGCGGCGGGCCGGCCGGGGGCAGGCCCGGGCCCCAGCCGGGCGGCGGACCGGAGTGGCCGGGGCTGCCGGCGGGCGAGGACGGGTCCGGCTCCCCGGACCCGGCGGACGACGTGGGCGGGGGCGGCTGGTCGGTCATGAACGCTCCTCGGCATCGGCTGGAACGGTCACGATCTTCCCGGCTGGGTGCCCCTGCCGCAGCCCCGACTCACCGGGGCCGATCGGTCCGAAAGCTCAGCCGGTGACGCGTACGTGCTCGGCCTGCGGACCCTTCTGGCCCTGGGCGATCTCGAACTCGACCCGCTGACCGTCGTCCAGCGCCTTGTAACCGTCCATCTCGATAGCGGAGAAGTGGACGAACACGTCCTGACCGCCATCGACGGCAATGAAGCCGTAGCCCTTTTCGGCGTTGAACCACTTCACGGTGCCCTGTGCCACGGTGCACTTCCCTTACTCGCGCGGCCTTGCCTGACCCGGCGCACGGCGCAGCCGGGCGCCCCGACCACCGACTCAGCGATCGATGACCGCCATTGAGTGAGGTGACCGAAATCGCACGCTACACGAGGAGTGACGGCCGCGCACGGCCACAAATCGGACACACTCCGGGGCCGCGCCGAGGTGACGGCGAGCGGGCACAGCTCACGAGAAGGCGGCCATCCCCTGTGGTAGGCATGCGGACATGACCACCGACATGGGCTCGCCGGCGGTGCGGCTGGCGGAGATCCGCCGGGTCCGGCCGGAGGACGCCGCCCGGATGCGGGCGCTGCGCCTGGAGATGCTGGCCGACGCGCCGTTGGCCTTCCTGGAGACCCTGGCGGACGCGGCGGCCCGGCCACACAACGAGTACGCCGCCCGGGTCGCGTACACCTCAGCCGGTTCCAGCAACGCGCAGTTCATCGCCGACCCCGGTGGCCGGCTGGTCGGGCACGCCGGCGGCACCACCGCCCCGAACGAACCCGGCGTAACCGTGATCTACGCCGTCTACGTCACGCCGACCTGGCGCGGCAGCGGGCTGCTCGGCGAGCTGATCGACGGGGTGGCCGCCTGGTCGCGCGCCTGTGGCCGACCGGAGCTGCTGCTGGAGGTGGTGGTCGGCAACGACCGCGCCTACCGGGCCTACCAGCGCCTGGGCTTCCAGGACACCGGGGTACGCGTCCCGCACCCCACCATCCCAGCCCTCACCGAACTGCACATGCGCCGCCCCGCCTAGACCCGCACAGCCACCACACCCCGCTCCCCCGCCGCCCCGGTCGCGCAGCATGCCGGAGCACCATGATCGTGCTCGATCTGCGATGTAGTGGTAACCATTCGCCGGAAGGCCACCAGACCCTGGATCGAGCACGATCATGGATAGAAAGAGGCCCCGGCCGGACACGTCAGCGACAACCGTGCCCACGTCAGGGTTTCCGGGGCAGCCCGACCCGCGCAGGGATCAAGCCTGACCGCCCGGAGCGGGGCGGGCTGCCTCGGAAACCCTCAACCGCAAGGAAACGCGAGGCTGCCCCGGAAACCCTCAACCGCGACCGAGGCTCAGACGTGCCGCCGGGACTGCACGATCCGGAACCGGTTCGCCACGTACGCCCCGTCCGTCAGCGCCGAGTTGGCCGCCGCGTTGGCCCCACTGCCGTGGAAGTCGGAGAACGCCGCTGACTGGTTGACGAAGACACCTCCGGTGAGGTTGCAGGACAGGTGCACCCCGACCTCGACCGCCACCGCCTCGGCCGCGTCCAGCACCGCCTCGTCGGTGGAGTAGACACCGGCGGTGAGCGCGCCCTTCTCGCCGACCGTCCGGCGCAGCAGTTCCAGGCTGTGTGCTGTGGAGTCGGTGGCGATGGCGAACGAGATCGGCCCGAACCACTCCCGGCCGTACGTCTCCGCGTCGTCAGCGGTCAGCTTCACGATCGTCGGGGTACGCACCACCGCGTCGGCGTACGACGGATGCTCCACGGCGCGCGACTGAAGCACCGGCTCGCCGACCTTGGTCACCTCGGCCAGCCGCTCCAGCACCCCGTCGTTGACGATGGCGCCGGTGAGTTCGACACCCCGGGCCGGGTCCGCGGTGAGCTTGCCGACGGCGGCGGCGATCCCGCCGGCCACCTCGTCGAAGCTCTTGTGCCCCTGGTCGGTCTCGATGCCGCCGGCCGGGATGAGGATGTTCTGCGAGGTGGTGCACATCTGACCGCTGTAGAGGGTCAGCGTGAAACCGAGGTTGCGGCACATGCCGGCGAAGTCGTCGGTGGAGTCGATGACGACGGTGTTCAGCCCGGCCTTCTCGGTGTAGACCGAGGCCTGCCGCGCGTGCGTCTCCAGCCAGTCGCCGTACTCGGTGGAGCCGGTGAAGTCGACGATCTTCACGGCCCGGTGCAGGGCCAGGTCGCTGGCGAGCTTCTCGCCGGGCGCCTCCGCCGCCAACATGATCAGGTTCGGGTCGAAGCCGGCCTCGGCGAGCACCTCCCGGGCGTACTTCACGGTGATGGCCAGCGGCAGCACGGCGCGCGGGTGCGGCTTGACGATCACCGGGTTGCCGGTGGCCAGCGAGGCGAACAGCCCGGGGTACGAGTTCCAGGTCGGGAAGGTGTTGCAGCCGATCACCAGCGCCACCCCACGCGGCACCACGTGGAACGTCTTGGTCATCCGCAGCGGGTCGCCCTTGCCGGCGGCCTTCTCCCAGCCCGCCGTGCCCGGGTGCCGGGTCATCTCGGCGTACGCGTACGCCAGGGCTTCCAGCGCCCGGTCCAGCGCGTGCGCGCCACCGGCCTGGAAGGCCATCACGAACGCCTGCCCGCTGGTGAACTGCACCGCGTTGGCCAGTTCGAAGATGTTCTTGTGCAGCCGGTCGAGGATCTCCAGGCAGACGCCCACCCGGGCCTGCGGGCCGGCGTCACGCCACGCCGGCAGCGCGGCGGAGGCGGCGCTGACCAGCTCGCCGGGGCCGGCGTGCGGGTACCGCACCGCCAACTCCACACCGAACGGGCTCGTCTCGGTGGCGACCCGAGCGCCGCTGCCGGGCTGGTCGAGCGGAAAATCACCACCGAGGTACGCCTCGAAGGCGGCCTTACCGTCGGCGGCGGCGGTCTCGCCGTACACCCGGGGGCTGGGGGATTCAGGATAGGCGGACCAGTAGCCCCGCTCCGTGATCGCGGTCAGCGCACGGTTGAGGGTGTCGGCGTGCCTGTCGTACAGGGGATGCGGGGTCTCCGTCATGCCCGCCATCATGCCTGAGTCAGGTCCGCGAGCAGTAGCGCGAATGCCCGGCAGCGGCGCATGCCTGAGTCAGGTCCGCGAGCAGTAGCGCGAATGCCCGGCAGCGGCGCATGCCTGAGTCAGGTCCGCGAGCAGTAGCGCCGATACCTGTCAGAGAGTGAGCTGCCAGTCGGTCCAGGAGTCCACCGGGCGGAAGCCGAGCTGCTCGTTGATCGCCACCATGTAGCTGTTGCTTGTCGCGTTCCAGGTGTCGATCACCTGTATCGCCGGCTGGTGGGTGAGCAGGTGGTGCAGGTTCTCCGCCTTGGCGATGAGGCCGAGCCGGTGCCCACGGTGGGCCGGGTCGACGATGGTGATCTGCTGGAACGCGTGCCAGTCGGCGGAGGCACCCACGTCCAGCAGCGTCCAGGCGACAAGTCGACCGGACGCCTCGTGGCGCATCCCGAGGTGGTAGCGCCGCCGGCCCCGGGCGTCCAGCGCCCGCTCGTTGCCGCGGATGCGCTCGGCGTCCACCCGCTCCGGCTCCCACTGCACGTCGCCCATGGGCGCGTCCATCAGCAGCCGGCCGTCGAGGTAGGCGATGTCGGCGACGTACTCCGGCGGGGTGGCCCCCTGCCAGCAGACCGACTGGTAGCCCTCGGCCCGCGGGCGGGCCTCGGCGAGCGAAGCCCGCAGCGCGACCCGGTCGAGCTTGCTGACGTCGAGCCGTCGGCGCACCTCGGCGAGGGCGGGCTGCGCTCCGGTAGCGGCGGCGAACGCGTCACCGGCCACGCTTCGGGCCGGCCCGCCGGGCAGCGCGGAGACCGCCATCCCCACCACCCGCTTGCGGCCGTGTTCGCGGAGCAGACGCACGCCGTACTCGTGCAGGGCCCGGCCGACTCCACGACGCCGCAGCTGGGGATGCACCAGCAGGTCGGCGGTGGCGTTGTCGGTGTTGTCGAGCTGCGGCAGGTCCAGTTGGAGGTAGCCGGCCGGCACGCCGTCCAGTCGGGCCAGCGCCCAGAGTGACCGGGTGCCGGGCATCGGCGTGTGGAACAGCGCGTCGAAGCGGCGCCGGCAGGAGGGCGGGAAGTCCGGCAGGTCGGCGTGGTTGACCGCTGACCCGATCCGGTACGCCTCGTCGACCGCGGTCCGGTCGGCGCCGTCGAACGACGCGATAGTGATGCTCATTGCGCTGAGGGTGCACCAGGCAAAAGCGATCGGGCCAGCGAATTAATCGCTGGCCCGATCGAACGTGGTCGGGAGGGACACTCGCACAACGCCTCCGGCGTTGGGTCGCAAGAACTTCAAAAGTCTTCGGCGAAATGCCCTCCCGCACGGAGCATCTTGCGCCGTCCGGTTCCTGCCGTCAAGTCCGTAGCGGCGGATTTTCCACACTCACAGCGAAAACCCAGTTACTGGCTGATCCACCTGGCCCGTGGGTCAGCCGAGGAGGCCGGCGTCGCGGGCGGCACGCAGCGAGGGCTTGATGTGGTGGGTCGGGCCAACCTGGCCGGCCACCGCGTCGATGGTCTTCAGACCCTCGCCGGTGTTGAACACGACGGTCTCCGCCGACGGGTCGAGCCGACCGGACTCGACCAGCTTGCGCAGCACGGCCACTGTCACCCCACCCGCGGTCTCGGCGAAGACCCCGGTCGTGCGGGCCAGGTCGCGGATGCCCGCCCGGATCTCGTCGTCGTCGACGTACTCCATCCAGCCGCCGGTGCGGCGGACCGCTTCCAGGGCGTAGAGGCCGGCTGCCGGGTCGCCGATGTTGAGCGACTTGGCGATGCCGGTCGGCTTGACCGGGATGATCGTGTCGGTCCCGCCGTGCAGGGCGGTGGCGATCGGGTTGCAGCCTGCGGACTGCGCACCGAAGACCTTCCAGCCGCCGGCCGGCGCCTCGACCAGGCCGATCTCGACCAGCTCGGAGAACGCCTTGTCAATCTTGGTGAGCAGCTCGCCGCTGGCCATCGGAATGACCACCTGCGCCGGGATCCGCCAGCCCAGCTGCTCGGCCACCTCGTAGCCGAGGGTCTTGGAACCCTCTGCGTAGTACGGCCGGACGTTCACGTTGACGAACGCCGTGTCCTCGAATTCGTCGGTCTCCACCAGCTCGCCGCAGAGCCGGTTGACATCGTCGTACGAACCGTCGATGGCGACCAGTTCGCCACCGTAGACGGCGGTGGTGATGACCTTGCCCTGCTCCAGGTCGCTGGGGATGAAGACCACCGAGGGCACGCCGGCGCGGGCGGCGTGGGCGGCCACCGAGTTGGCCAGGTTGCCGGTCGACGCGCAGGCGAACCGGGTGAAGCCGAGCGCCTTGGCGGCGGTGAGCGCCACCGAGACGACCCGGTCCTTGAACGAGTGGGTGGGGTTGGCGCTGTCGTCCTTGACCCACAGCGGCGCGGTGATGCCCAACTCGGCGGCGAGGTGCGGGGCCGCCACCAACGGGGTCAGCCCCGGGTCGAGGGTGACCCGGCTGGCCGGGTCCTGACCGGCGGGCAGCAGTGCAGCGTACCGCCAGATGTTGTCCGGGCCGGCTTCGATCTGTTCACGGGTGACGGTGGCCAGCGCGGAGGTGTCGTAGTCGACCTCCAGCGGGCCGAAACACTCGTAACAGGCGTGCTGGGCGGCGAGCGGGTAGCGGGCCGAACAGGCGCGGCAGACCAGGGCGCGGGCCGGGCTGGCAGAGGTGTCGATGCCGGAGCTGACGAGCGTCGACGTCATGTCGAGAGTCCTCTCATCTTTCCCCGCATCGCACCGTGCGGCGGGGACGGAATTGGCACCTGCCCCGCGGGTCGCTCAGCGGTGAGCGCGCGGGGTGGTTGCCGGGGCGTCGTCGGGCCGTATCCCTCAGCCCCTCTGGATGAGGTATTCAGTTGTGCCGCCGAGTCTAGGCAAAGCTGGCCGTGGCCTCCAGGGCGAATCCCAGGGAGTGGGTCAGCGGGCGTTCACGGCCACCGGGTCGGTCACCGCGATCGGGTCCGTCACCGCACCCGACTGGGGCAGCGGCGTGGTCCGGGGGCGGGCGGCGAGATTCGCGGCGATCAGGGCGGCGATCGTGATGGCGGCCCCGACCAGTTCGACGGGTTCCGGGCGGTAGCCACGGGCGATCTGCACCGCGAAGGTGGTCACCGGAACCAGGTTCATGAACAGCGCGGCGTTGGCGGCACCGAGTCGCTGCACGCCGGTGTTCCAGGCCAGGACCGCGATGACGGCACCCACCACGACGGCGTACGCCAGCTGCGGGGTGACCGCCACGAGGTCGGCGGCGCCTGGCGCGTGCTGCCAGCCGACGGCGTCGGCGCCGATGCTCAGGACGAGCATGGCGGCCGTGCCGGCGAGCGCGGTCAGTGTGGTGAAGCGCAGCGGCGTCCACTCGCCGAACCGGCTGGCGCCGTGGGTGTAGATGGCCCAGCCCAGCACCGCGCCGATCATCATCAGCCCGCCGAGGCCGAACTGGCCGAGCCCGGCCAGGCTGCCGCGCGTGATCACCAGGCCGACTCCGACGAGCGCCACCAGGGAGAGGGCCAGCAGGAGCGGCTTCGGGCGTACGCCGTCGCGAGCCCAGCGGACGAGCTGGGTGATCACCGGGGTGGTGGCCACGAAGAGGGAGACCTGCTGCGGGGCGGCGTGTTCGAGCGCCAGGTTCGTGAGCAGGTTGAACCCCGCGAAGCCGACCACGCCGAGCACCACCACCTCCAGCGCCCTTCCACCGTGCCGCAGCGCGCCGGCCCCCTCGCGGAGCAGCAGGATGGCGACCAGGACGACGGCGGCCAGCAGGTAGCGCGCGGTGGTCAAATTGAGCGGGTCGACCCGGTCGAGCGCGCTGGCCAGGATCGGGAACATCACGCCCCAGCCGAGCACGGCGACCAGTGGGTAAGCGGTGGCGCGGGATCGCATCGGCAACTCCAATGTTCGAGTATCGTCGAACCAACGACACCGACAGTAGGAGCTTGTTCGACAATTGTCGAACAACGGTTACACTGGTCACATGGAGCCGCACGAACCCGACCTGACCGCCGTACCGGTCACCAGCGTGCTGGCCGCGCTCGCCGACGACGTGCGGCTACAGATCGTCCGGGCGCTCGCCGAGGGCGGCGAGTCCCCCTGCGGCAGCTTCGACTTCGGCGTCTCCAAGGCGACCCGCAGCCACCACCTCAAGGTGCTGCGCGAGGCGGGCCTGACCCGAACCCGCGCCGCCGGCACGAGCCGGCTGGTCCGGCTGCGCCGCGACGAGCTGGACAAGCTCTACCCCGGCCTGCTGGACGCGGTCCTCGCCCACCACCGACCGGCCTGACGCTCCCGCCTCGGCCCCTCCCGCACGTGTCGCTGACGGTCACGGCTGCGGAGCGGGTGACACCTACCATTCGCGCACGCTTTGGAGCTGAATCGTTTACGACATCAGCGCCCAGCTGGGAGCCGGCGCGCGGGGCACAGAGCCGGGCCGGCGCGCGGGGCACAGAGCCGGGCCGGCGCGCGGGGCACAGAGCCGGGGCTGCGGACGACCGCCCTTGACCGGCGCGTCGCCGGGGCCGCCTCGTCGAGGCCCCGGCGACGCGGAACGGGTGCGGTCAGACGACGATCGAGCTGCTCTCAGCCATCGGCGTCGCCGGCGCGGACTCAACCTCGCGGCGACGCGCGAGCAGCGTGTCGAGCGCCCAGGAACCCGGACCGAGGGCCGCGATCAGCAGGAACGACCAGCAGAAGAGTGCCGACAGCTCACCACCGTTGTGCAGCGGCAGCAGATGATCCGGCTGGTGCACGACGAAGTAGGCGTACGCCATCGAGCCGGATGCGAGCAGAGCGGCGGGTCGGGTGAAGAGGCCGGCCAGCACCAGCGCGCCGCAGACCAGCTGGATCAACGCGGCCCACCAGCCCGGCCAGGTGCCGGGGGCTATCGCCGCACCGGTCACGGGGTTGCCGCCGAACAACCCGAACACCGAGGTCACACCATGCAACGCGAACAGCAGGCCGATCACGATGCGGAACAGGGACAGGGTCGGCCCGCCGAGCCGAGAAACGTTCATCGGTACCTCCATCGAAGGGATTGGATTCCCTCAATGTGAGGCATGAAAGTATCGAAGGTTATAGATTCCTTGTTAGTGGGAAAGTCCCCGGTTGGAATGTACCGGCGTGCAGGGCCCTCGTCGAGCGCTCGCCGCCTCACGGAGCCGGCCACCCGATCCCCTGAGCTGCGAAAACAATCGATGTCGCGTCGCTCCGACCGCCATGGGCACGCTCCCACAGTGTGGGTACGGCCGGTTACCCCACCTCAGACACCGGCGGACCGGCTGCTCGCGGCGCTGGCCGAGCTGGGCGGACGCCCGAGCGATGCCCTGAACGATTCAGCTCGAAAGGCATACCGGGACGGCACATCAGCCGGCCAGGGACAGCGTCACCGCCCCGGATCCGGGGCAGCTCCAGAGGCCCGGACCAGCAGACGGCAGGTGCACACCAGCGCTGCTGCGGGGCCAGGCAGCGGTGAGGCACCTCGATGGGTGAGGATCGACACATGATCTTCAGCTGCACGGCAGCACGGCGATGGTTCAGCGCAGTGGTCGCGGTGCCTCTCGCACTCGCCGCCTGCACCCCCGGTGACCATCGCGGCCAGGGTGGGGACCCGACGGGCCCGCCACCGACCCCGTCGAGCCCCACCCAGTCGCCCAGCGTCGCTCCGGTGGCCGAGTGTCCGGCCTCCGGCGTCCGGATCCGGGCGACCGGCGGGGACGCCGCCTCGGGCCTGCGCGCCCTCGGCATCGAGCTGGTCAACTGCGGCGAGCATCCCTACCAGCTCAACGGCTACCCGGTGCTGCACGTGTTCGACGAGGAACGCGAGCCGATCATGCTTCGGGTGGTCAACGGCGCCAAGGAGATCACCATGGGCTTCGACCAACCGCCCCGGAAGATCACCCTCGCTGCCGGTGAGCGGGCCACCGCCGTGGTGCTCTGGCGCAACCTGGTCACCGACTCGACAGTGGTGGCCACCAACGGCGCGTTTCTGACAGTGGCGCCTGCCGCCGGGCAGCCGGCCGAGGAGGTCGACCCGGACGGGCCGATCGACCTCGGCAACACCGGCCGGATCGGCGTCAGCGCCTGGAAGAAGGCCGACCCGTCCGCGCCGGTACCGACCCGGCCGGCCCCACCGCCGGCGCCGAGCGTGGTGCCGTCGTCGGTGAGCCCACCCGACAGCCGACTGTGAGCCGCCCCGCTACGACGTGATGTCCTTTCGGGTGAACCGCCAGAACGCCAACCCCCAGAACAACGTCGCGTAGCTGATCGCCGAGATGCAGCCGCGCACCACGTCGTCGGTCTGCACCGGAGTCGACAGCAGCCCCAGCCAGGCGGTGCTGAAGTGGGTGGGCAGGAAGTCGCGCAACGCACCAAGGGCGGTGATCTGGTCCAGGATGCTCGACAGGATCCAGAGCAGCACCGCACCACCCACCGCGCCCAGCGCGGCGTCCGTGGTCACCGACAGCAGGAACGCCAGGCCGGCCACCACCAGCAGGACGATCGCCAGGTAACCCAGCACGGCCAGCAACCGGAGCAACCCCTCGGTGGGTTCCAGCTCGGCGGCGACGGTGCTGCGCAGCGGCGACCACCCGTAGCGCAGGGTGCCGGCCAGCAACGCGGTGCCGGCCAACAGCAGCAGGGCAAGTCCCGAGTACGCGAGCGCGACCACCAGCTTCACCGTCAGCAACCGCGCCCGGGGCACCGGGATCGCCAACAGATACCGCAGGCTGCCCCAGCTCGCCTCGCTGGCCACCGTGTCGCCGCAGAACAGCGCGACGACCACCACCAGCAGGAACGACGCCGACACAAAGATCGAGAACAGGGTGAAGTTGAGCCCACCCGTGGTGGCCAGGTCGACCAGGCTGGAGAACTCGTTGCGCCCGTTGTCGTCGTCGCCACCCGAGTTGAACTGGAACGCGATCAGGATGATCAGCGGCAGCAGCACCATGAACCCGAGCGCCAGCTGGGTCCGCCGTCGGGACGCCTGCCGGCGGAACTCCGCCTTGAACGGCATGGTGGCCGACGGCCGGTAGCCGCGTGCCTCACCCGCGTCGACAACTGCCATCACCGGTCACCGCTTCCCCGAGAGTTGTCGCCCACCAGGGCGAGGAACGCGTCCTCCAGGCGCCGCCGGGGCACCACCCGGTCCACCCCGATGCCGGCGCGTACCAGCTCGGCCACCACCTCGCTGCGGGCCGTGCCGTTGGTGTCGACCACCAACTGGCCGTCGCTCTCCGGCAACACCCGCACGCCGTGCAGCCGGTCCAGCACCGCCCGCGCCGCCACCGGGTCGGTGACGTCGAAGAGCACGCTCGGCGACTCGCCCACGATCTCCTCCACCGGTCCGGACGCCACGATCCGGCCCTTGTTCACCACCACCGCGTGGGTGCACGTCTGCTCCACCTCGGCCAGCAGGTGGCTGGAGACCAGCACCGCCCGGCCGTCCGTGGCGTACCGCTGCAGCACCCGGCGCATCTCGGCGATCTGCGGCGGGTCGAGCCCGTCGGTCGGCTCGTCCAGCACCAGCAGCTCGGGGAGGCCGAGCATGGCCTGGGCGATGGCCAGACGCTGACGCATCCCGTGGCTGTAGTTCTTGATCTTCCGGTGCACGGAGTCACCCAGCCCGGCGATCTCCAGCGCCGCGTCGAACTGGGCGTCCTCCCACGGCCGCCCGGTGGCCCGCCAGTACGCCTTCAGGTTGTCCAGGCCCGACAGGTGCGGCAGGAAGCCCGGCCCCTCCACCAGCGCCCCGATCCGGGACAGCACCGGTGAGCCGGGCACCAACCGCCGGCCGAAGACGTAGATCTCCCCGGCGGTCGGCTGGGTCAGCCCCATCAGCACCCGCAGGGTGGTGGTCTTGCCGGCACCGTTCGGCCCGAGCAGACCCACCACCTGACCCGGGTGCACCTCGAAGTCCACGTTCGACACCGCGACGAAGCCGTCCGCGTACTCCTTGCGCAGTGCGCGCACGGCCAGCGGGGTGTCCGCGTACTCCGGATGCACGGAGCGGTCCTGGCGGCGGTGCCGGCGGCGGACCACCGCGACGACCACGACGAGCCCGATCACGATGGCGGCGAGCAGGCCGGCGAGCACCCAACGCCAGACCGTGGCCGCGGTGGGGATCGGCTCGCCGGCGACAGTGGGCAGGCTGACGGGGCCGTCCGCGGCCACCGTGTAGACGGTGGGTTCGGCGGGGGTGGTGTACGCCTGGTCGGAGCTGGCCACCACCAGCCGCAGCCGGTGCCCGGCCTCCACCCGGCGGACGATCGCGGGCAGCGTGACGGTGACCGGGCGGGCGTCCTGCGCCCGCTGCGGCAGGCCGGTCAGCCGGATCGGGGCGACCAGGCCGTTCGGCAGGGTGGCAGCGCCGTCCTTGTCCACGTCGTAGAGCTTCACGAAGAGCACCGCCTCGCCGGTGGGCGACGCCGCCCGCACCGTGACGGTGGGCGCACCGGCCACGTCGACCGCCTCGGTCAGCGGGGCCGACTCGAACCGGGCGTGCTGGCCGGGCACGTCGCTGGCCACCCCGTCCAGCAGCGAGGTGAGCCCGCCCGCGAACGGGATCGAGGAGATGGCGGCCGGGTTGCCGTTCGGCGGGTTCGCGATCGGCTGCGCCGGGCCGGTGACAGTCACCTCCCGGCGGTCGGTGCCGGCCAGGCCCGGGTAGTCGGCGCGGCGGAAACCGGTGGCGACGAGGCCCCGGTCGAGCGCGTCGAAGCCGGCGATCCGCGACCAGGTGAAGTCGTCGCCGGGCGCGTCCCCCTCGCCCTTGACGTAGTGGTCGAGCCACTGGACGGTCAGGAACTTCACCCGGTCCGAGTCCGAGCGGGGGCCGGCTCCGCCATCGTGGCCGCCGGTGAACCAGGCGACCCGCACCGGGGTGCCGGCGGCGGCGATGCCCTTCGCGTTCGCGTCGGCCTCGCCGAGCGGGAAGAGCGTGTCCGCCTCGCCCTGCACCAGCAGGGTGGGGGCCTTGATCCGGTCCAGCACGCCGGCCGGGCTGGAGCGGCGCAGCAGGTCCACGGCGGCCTGGTCGGCCTGACCGGTGGTGGCGATCCGCAGGTACGCGGCGCACACGTCGGCGGCGAACCGACCGCACGACGGGTCGGCGGCACCGGCCGGGCCACCACCGGGGGCGGTACCCGGGCCGGCACCCGGCCCGGGGCTGGGCGGGCCGGCCGACTCCGGTGCGCCCTGCGGCGCGGCGGCGGTCCCGCCGGAGAGCCCCGCCGGGCCGGAGCCCACGTTGCCGCCCCCGCCGAAGAAGAGACCGGCCCAACCCTTCTTGAACACGCCCTCGGTCGGCGCCCCGCCGGTGCTCTCCGGCAGGAACGCCCGGGACAGGTCGTTCCAGGTGATCATGGGGACGATCGCGTCGACCCGCCGGTCCTGGGCGGCCAGCAGCAACGCCAAACCGCCGCCGTACGAGCCGCCGACCACACCGACCTTCGGGTCGCCGGCGGCGTCGGTGCGCACCTCCGGCCGAGCGGCCAGCCAGTCCAGCAGTCGCTCGGCGTCGCGGACCTCGTAGTCGGGGCTGTCCAGGTGGATCTCGCCGCCGCTCCTACCGAACCCGCGCGCGGTCCAGGTGAGCACCGCGTAGCCGCGGCCGGCGAACTCCTCCGCGTCGGAGCGCACCGACTCCTTGGTGCCGCCGAACCCGTGCGCCAACAGCACCGCCGGCACCTTCCGGGCGGATGAGGCGTCGGCCGGCAGGTAGAGAGTGGTGTCCAGGTCCACCGGCTCGTCGCCGGACGGTCCGGAGCGGACGGCGAGCATCGCGCTCTCGGCGCGTACGCCCGACCCTTGTGGCCACACCGCCCAGGTCACGGCGGCGGCCAACAGTACGACGACCACCGCGGCGGCGGTCGCGCGGCGACGGGTGGGCAGGGCACGCCGGAACCACGCGGCCGGCGACGGCGATGTCATGCGGCACACGGTACGGCGCGGAGGCTGAGCGTTGGCTGAGATCCGCCGTACGTCTGTCCGGTTGCCCCGATCGGTGCCGGGTGGGGGTGCGAGCGCGCAACGTCCGACGCGGCACAGCGAGTTGAGTTCGGATTTCGTGAATTCCGATCTTCCGCGGATATCCACCTCGATCCCTCCATGTCACACACACAGCTGACACAGAGCGTGCTGGCAACGCGGACAAATGGTGACATGACTCGAACTGACGCGAACCTGACTCGTTCAGTCGGGTCTGACCAGTCGGGGGTTCGATTAGTTTTCCGGTCCGGTGGACGGGACTTGTCGGGCTAGCCCGACGCCGCCCCGATTCGCGCCCACGCCGGAGGAGACACACATGACAGTCCCCGCGCCGCGGGCCCGTCGACGGCCGTCCATGCTGGGCCGACTGTTGCCCCTGCTGCTCATCGGAGCACTGTTGGCACCGTTGGGCCTGCTCGCCACCTCGAACTGGGGGCGGATCACCGACGATCGGGACTTCGCCGCCCGGGAACGGCTCGGCGTGCAGTACCTCACCGCGCTGGCGGCGGTCACCGACGCCCTCGTGGAGGCCCAGTCCAACGCGGTCAACGGCCGCCCCGCGGCACGCGAGGCGTTGGACAACGCGGTCGAGGAGGCCGCCGCGGTGGACGCCCGGATCGGCGGGGAACTGCTCAGCCAGGAACGCTGGGCCGGCGTACGGGCCAAGCTGGAGGCGTTGCGCGGCCGCAGCGCCACCGACCCGGAGGCCGCCTACACCGCCTACGGCGAGGTCGCCGACCTGCTGCTGGCCCTGCACCGGAAGGTCCGGGACAGCTCCGGGCTGGTCCGCGACCCCGAGGCGGACTCGTTCTTCCTCCAGGACAGCGCCGGCGAGGAGCTGCCCGAGGCGGTGGTCGCCGCCGGTCGGCTCGCCGACCTCGGTGTGCTGGTCTCCCGCCGGCCGGCCGCCCAGCAGCCGCGCGGCCTGATGGAGCTCAGCGGCGTCCGGGTGTCCGCCCTGACACCCGCCACCGACGTCGTCGACAACCTGCGCTCGGCCGTGGACGGCTCGGAGAGCACCGACCTCGGCGCCAACGTGCTCACCCCGTTGGACACCTACCAGCGGTCGGTGGAGGCGCTTGCCGGGTACTCCCTGCCGGACAAGGACAGCGGCGTGGTCAGCCCGGGTCAGTTGAGTGCCGCCGCGCTCAACTCGCACCGCTCGGCCCGCCAACTTCAGCCGGTCATCCTCACCGAGCTGGACGCCCTGCTGGTCGAGCGCATCGACCGGCTCAACCGGGACCGCTGGCTGACCGCCGCTGCGGCGGTCGTCGCCGCGCTGTTGCTGGGCTGGCTCGCCGCGTTGCAGGTCGCCGCCGGCCGCCGGGCCCGGCGTCGGGCAGCCCTGGCCGCGACCCACGCCGAAGGCGCCGACACCCCGCCGCACCGCGACCCCTGGCAACCGCTTGCCGACGAGTCGCGGGCGCTGCAACCGGTCGGCGCGGCCCGTGATCCGGAGAGCACACAGTGGGGGGCGTTCGATGCTCAGTAGGCTCCGGATCCGCGGCAAGCTCGCACTGCTCGTGGTGATTCCGCTGCTCAGCATGGTCGGCCTGGCCGTGCCGGTGATGCTCGACCGGGTCGCCGCGGCACAGCGGGCCGGCGACACCGCCGAACGGGTCCGGCTCGCCAGCCGGGTCGGCAGCCTGGTCCAGGATCTCCAGCAGGAACGCATCCTCTCCGTCGGCCTCCTGCTCGGCCGGGTCGAACGCAGCGAGCTGATCCGTAAGTCCGCCGACGTGGACGACCGGGTGGCCGACCTCCGGGCGGCGCGGAGCGACGCGCTGACCGACGAGGTCGACAGCGCCCTCGACCGGGTGTCCAGCCTCATCGACCTGCGGACCGCCGTCCTGGCCAGGGCCGCCAACCCCGGTCAGGTGATGGACACGTTCGGCCCGGTCAACAAGGGCATCATCGAGTCACTGCGGCTGGTGTTCGGGGTGGACACCGACACGTTGCCGGGCCGGCAGGTGCTCGCCCTCGACGGGCTGCTGCGCGCCGACGAGGGGCTGGGTGCCTGCGCCACCCTGAGCCTGCTGGTCAAGGCGATCGGCACCCCGGACACCACCGCCGGGTACGTGGCGTGCATCGCCGCGCTCCAGGTCGACAACTCGCGTTTCCGCAGCCTGATCACGCCCGAGCAGCTCACGGTGTCCCAGCTCAACGACGCCGCGGTGGCCGCGCGTACCAGCCCCGACTTCCTGGTCAGAAGTGCCCGGGATCCGGCCGCCGCGGTTCGCGACGTGCCGATGGAGGCGCTCTTCCCGGCCGTCCGCACGATGATCCGGCTCGGTCAGTTCGTCGAGAAGAAGCTGGTCGCTGACGTGCTCGCCGAGGTGACCGCCGAGCAGCGGCGGGCGCTGACCGCCGCCTACCTGGTCGGTGCCCTGGCGGCGTTGATCCTCACGCTGGTGGTGCTGCTCAGCGTGGCGGTGGCGCGGACGGTGGCCCGACCGCTGACCCGACTCACCCGCTCGGCCGACCGGGTCGCCCGGGTCGCCGAGGAGGAGCTGGTCCGGGTCACCGACGACGAGACGGAGAAACATCAGTCGGTCCGGCTGGAGCCGGTGGACATCCGCGCCAACGACGAGATCGGCGACCTGGCGCGGGCCTTCGACCGGGTGCAGAACACCGCGGCGCAGCTGGTCGAGCGGCAGGTCGCCGGCCGACGCAACGTGGCGCAGATGTTCGGCCACGTGGGGAGGCGTACCCAGAACCTGGTGGGTCGGCAGATCGCGCTGATCGACCGGCTGGAGCAGCAGGAGGCCGACCCCGGCCGCCTGGAGCACCTGTACCGACTCGACCACATCTCCAGCCGGTTGCGGCGCAACGCCGGCAGCCTCGTGGTGCTCTCCGGCTCGGCCGGGGCCGACGCGCACACCGCGCCGGTGCCGCTGGCCGACGTGGTCCGGTTGGCGCTCGGCGAGATCGAGGACTACACCCGGGTGGATGTGCAGGTGCCGGCGGGCGTCTCGGCCGCGCCGGCAGTGGTCGGTGACCTCGTCCTGGCGCTGGCCGAGCTGATGGAGAACGCCACCGTCTTCTCCCCGCCGCACACCCGGGTGCTGGTCAGCGCCGAGACGTCCGGCCTCGGTGCGCGGCTCACAGTGGTGGACCACGGCATCGGCATGAGCGAGCAACGGCTGGCTGAGGAGAACGCCCGGTTCACCCGCCGGGAGCGGCTCGACCTGGCCCCGACCGAGGTGCTCGGCCTCTTCGTGGTGGGCCGGTTGGCCCGTCGGCACGGCTGGCAGGTCGCCCTGGCCGCCACGGGCGGCGGTGGGGTGACAGCACAGCTGGAGATCCCGTCGGCGTCGCTGGTGCTGCGCCGCGCCGACCGTGCCGGGGCCGCCGTGGCCCGCGCCGCGGTGCCGAATCGGGATCGGCGTACCACTGCGACCCGCGATCCCGAGAAGCCCCGCACGGCGGCCGTCGCCGTACCGGCCCGTTTCGACTCGGACCTGCTCAGTCGGGCCACCCGCAGCCTGGACGCCGGCCCGTCCTGGAACGCGTTCGGTCGGGGCCAGCCGGAGGAGACCGTTGCCGAACCCCAGAGCCCGGAGCAGGCGGACAAGCCGGCCACGCCACGGGTACGGCAGCGGGTGCCGGGGGCCACTCTGCACACCACCGCCGGGACGACCCGGCCGGTGGACGCCACCGGGGCGGACCCGGCCGCCGCCCGCGCGCTGGTCGAGGCCTTCCAAGCCGGTGTACGCCGTGCCGAACTGCACGGGGCACCCGCCCCCGACGGTGCGTCGGCGCGGACGACCAGCGACCCGTCGGCCCGGGCCGGGGCGGCCGTGGTGGACCCGGACACGACAGCGGACCTGCCCAGCACACCGGGAGGCGCCGGCCCCACGGTGCCCGGCGGTGACGGTTCGACAGATGCCGCCGCGGGGCGGCCCCGGTTGAGCCGACGGGTACCGGGGGCGAACCTCACGGCCGTCCCGGCCTGCCAACCGCCCAGTACCCACCTCGGCGACCCGGCCGAGGTCCGCGACCTCATCAGCGAGTTCGAGGCGGGCGTCGCCCGCGCTCTCCGCGAAGTCAGCCCCGACCACCGGAACGAAGAAGGATCATCACGGTGACCAGCCCCTTCCTGCACGAAAACGTCGACCAGACCCAACCCAGCGCCAGTGGGGACCTCAGCCCGGAGGCCCGGACGTTCAACTGGCTGCTGGACTCCTTCACCTCCAGCACCGCCGGGGTCCTGGAGGCGATCGCGGTCTCCTCGGACGGTCTGCTGATGGCCATGTCGGCGATCAAGGACCGGTCCAACGCGGAACGGCTGGCCGCCGTCGTGTCCGGGATGACCAGCCTCGCCGGTGGGGCCGCCAGTTGGTACGCGCTCGGCGGCTTGAACCGGGTGATCGTCGACATGGCCGACGGCTATCTGTTGATCAGCGCGATCAGCAGCGGTTCCGTGCTCGGGGTGGTCGCCGACCGGTCGGCGAACCTGGGCACCGTCGCGTACGAGATGACGCTCTTCGCCGGGCGGGCCGGTGGCGCCCTGACCCCGCGACTGATCGTCGAGTTGAAGAACGCCGTTCAGCAGTGACCCCCGACGTCGCCGGCGAGGATCCGGATCCGGAACCCAGGGTTCGGATCCGCCCGTACCTGCGCACGCCACCATCGCTCGGCGACGGCGCGGCGGCGACACCGGGGCGGCCGGAGCCGGCCGGGGACCAGCCGGCCGGTCCCCGGCCGTTCGTGCTCACCGCCGGGCGGGTGGCGGGTGCCGACCCGGCGATCGGGCTGGAGACCCAGGTGACCATTCGCATGGACAGCCCCGGGTGGGGCGGCCCGACCGGGGCCCTGCTGGCACCGGAACTTCAGACGATCATCGCGTTGTGCGTCGAGCCGATCTCGGTGGCCGAGATCTCGGCCCGCGCCCGACTGCACTTCGGCGTGGTCCGGGTCCTGGTCGGCGACCTGCGCGCCGCCGGGCACCTGGACGTGCACGTCACCGACACCGACGACGCTGTCGACCCCGATCTCATCCTGCGAGTGATTGATGGACTCCGTGCGATCTCCTGAATGGCCGGCCGCCCCGCTCGGCGGGGTCGCCGCGAACAGCGCCACCGCGCGTTACGGCATGTCTTCGGGCACCGGGCCGATAGTCGGTCGGGCCGGGCCACCGCCGACCGCACCGCCGCCGTACCGGCCCTCCTCGGAGCAGGGGTCGGTGCCGCCTCCGGTCGGTAGGCCGGCCGCACCGCCGATCCCGGTCAAGATCCTGATCGCCGGCGGGTTCGGGGTGGGTAAGACCACCACCGTGGGGGCCATCTCGGAGATCGCGCCGCTGACCACCGAGGCCGAGATGACGAGCGCCGGGATCGGCGTGGACGACCCGGGTGTCCGGTCCACCAAGACCACCACCACGGTGGCGATGGACTTCGGCTGCGTGACGATCGACCGCAGCCTGAAGCTCTACCTGTTCGGCACGCCGGGGCAGACCCGGTTCGGTTTCATGTGGGACGACCTGGCGCGGGGAGCACTCGGCGCGCTGGTGGTGGTGGACAGCGCACGGCTGGACGACTGTTACCCCGCCATCGACTTCTTCGAGCGGGCCGGGCTGCCGTTCGTCGTCGGGGTCAACGCCTTCGACGGGCGGCTGGCCCTGGAGCTGGGTGAGATCCGTTGGGCGTTGGCCATCGGCGATCATGTACCTCTGGTGCAGTTCGATGCCCGCGACCGACTCTCGGTGCGGGACGCCCTCCTGGTCGTCCTGGACCGCGCGCTGGACCGTGCTACCCGGGAGAGGAAGGCCTGAGCTGGTCAGCTCCGGCCGTGGCGGGAAGAGGTGATCTGGTGAGGGGCGACCTGGACGAGACGCTGGCCCGGCTGGCCCGACGTGAGGAGGCGTCGCGCCGTCGGGCCGCCGACCGTGACGACACCACCGCACCGTCGAGCCCGCCCGGCAGCGGCACCCGCAACACCTCGGGCCGGCACGACCCGCGGCACGCGGGGGTGGAGGCCCCGAGAGACGTGGCCGGATGGGGACCGGTCGAGGAGGTGGCCGAGGCGGTCCGTCAGGTCGTCGGGGCCCACCCCGGGCTGGCGGTCACAGTGCAGGTGGAGCACGGCGGGCGGGCGTACCCGATGCGGGTCTCCTGGAACGGGCCCGCGGTCACGGTCGGACCGGTCCCCGCACCGACCCCGGTGGAACCCCCGCCGGCCTGGCCGCTCTCCGGGCGGACGGTGCCCGCCTGGGCGCCCGGCCCGGACGGGTTGAGCCCGGACCCTGCGGCCCGGTTGGCCGAGCTGATCCGGCGCGATCCGACGCTGCTGGACGAGCTGGATCCGCGGCGCTGACCGACGGGGTTGGCCGCGGGCGGCTACGGTCGGGCGGTGGCGCAACCCGACCTGACCCTGACGGCGAGCCTGCGACCGGCGGCGCTGGACGCCCGACGGGGCATCGTGCGGCTGCACCCGGAGGCGCTGACCGCGCTGGGGTTGCGCCCCGGCGACCCGGTCCGCCTCGCCGGCCGCCGGGAGACGGCCGGCATCGCGGCGGCTGCCGGGCCGGGCGCGAGCAGCGCTCTGCTGTACGCCGACGACCTGACGTTGGGCAACCTGGGTCTGCGCGACGGCGGTCAGGTGCGGGTGAGCCCGGTGCCGTTGGTCCCGGCGAGCCGGGTCGTCCTGGCCGGGCCGGCGGGGGTGGTCGCGGCGGTCAGCCCGGAGATGCTCCGGCTCGCGCTGCTGGGCAAGGTGCTCACCGTCGGGGACGACGTGTCGCTGCTGCCGCAGGACGTGCTGCCGGACGCCTCGGTCCGCAGCCTGGTCGAGGCGGCGCGGCACAGCCTCGCCAACACCGTGGGCTTCGCCTGGACCAGCACCCTGCTCACCGTGGTCGCTGTCGAGCCGGCGGCCGGCGCGCTGGTCACCATGGGCACGTCGGTCGGTTGGCAGCACGGCGCGAGCACCCACGGCGGGCCTGCTCCGGGCGGCGCGGCGCCGGCCCGGCCGGGTGCGAGCGCCGACGCCGTTGCGCCGGACGACGCACCGGACGTGGACGAGTTGCCCGGGCTGCGGGCCCAGGCCGAGGAGCTGACCGAGCTGCTGGACCTCGGCTTCCACCACCGGGAGGTGTTGGGCCGCCTCGGCACCACCGTCTCGCTGGGGGTGCTGCTGGTCGGTCCGGCGGGTTCCGGGAAGGCGGCGCTGGTCCGCGCCGTGGCCGCCCGGGTCGGTGCCCGCGTGCACCCGCTCTGGGCCCCGGAGGTGGCGGCGCTGGCCAGTCAGGCCGCCGCCGAGCGGTTGCGGGACGCGGCGACGGCGGCCCGAGCCGGCGGCCCGGCGGTGCTGCTGGTCACCGACGTCGAGGCGCTCGCACCCGCTGACGATCCCGGCCCGGTGGCGACGGTGTTCCGTCAGGTGCTCGCCGAGAGTGTCCGCGCGGGCGTCGCAGTGGTCTGCACCAGCAGCCGACCGGAGGCGGTCGACCCGGTACTGCGCGCGCCCGACCTGCTGTCGCTGCGGATCAGCGTCCCGCTTCCGGATCAGGCGCTGCGCCGCGAACAGCTCACCGTGCTGACCCGGCAGGTGCCGTTGGCCGACGACGTCCGGCTGGACGACGTGGCCGCGCGTACCCCCGGGTTCGTCGCGGCGGACCTGGCCGCACTGGTCCGGGAGGCCGGGGTACGCGCGGCGCTGCGGCAGAAGTCCGCCGAGACGCCGACGGTGTCGATGGCGGACTTCACCGCCGCCCGGGAGGTGGTGCGGCCGACCACGATGGCGTCCTCCACCCTGGATCTGGCGTCGGTGACCCTGGACGACGTGGGTGGGCTGGAGGAGGTCAAGCAGACCCTGACCGAATCGGTGCTCTGGCCGCTCACCTACCCGGACACCTTCGCCCGGCTCGGCGTGCAGCCGCCGCGCGGTGTGCTGCTCTACGGGCCGCCGGGCTGCGGCAAGACCTACCTGGTCACCGCGCTGGCCGGGTCGGGGCGGGCCAACGTGCTGTCGGTCAAGGGCGCCGAACTGCTCTCCAAGTGGGTCGGCGAGAGCGAACGCGCGGTCCGGGAGCTGTTCCGTCGAGCCCGGGAGGCAGCTCCCACCCTGATCTTCCTGGACGAGGTGGACGCGCTGGCCCCGGTACGCGGTCAGGCCACCGACGGTGGCACCACCGACCGGGTGGTCGCCGCCCTGCTCACCGAGTTGGACGGGATCGAGACGCTGCGCAACGTGGTGGTGGTCGGCGCGACGAACCGGCCGGACCTGGTCGACCCGGCGCTGCTGCGGCCGGGCCGGTTGGAACGGTTGGTGTACGTGCCACCGCCGGACGGGCCGGCTCGGGCGGAGATCCTGCGGGCCGCGTCCCGGCAGGTGCCGCTGGCACCGGACGTCGACCTGGCCGCCCTCGGCGACGAGCTGACCGGTTTCTCGGCAGCGGACTGCGCGGCGCTGGTCCGCGAGGCGGCGTTGGCCGCGATGCGCGAGTCGCTCGCCGCTGCCACCGTCACGGCCGAGCACGTGTCGGCGGCCCGGTCCCGGGTACGCCCGTCGCTGGACCCGGCCCAGGTGGCCTGGCTGGCCGCGTACGCCGCCAACCGGGAGTGATCAGACCAGCACAACCTTTTGTCGCGCCCCGAACGTTCCTAGTACGTCACATTCCTCAGTGGAGTCATCCACTGCGACGTCAGGTGGTGTTCGGTGCGCAAGCGGCTCTCTCTTCTCCTCGTCCCCCTCGTGGCGGCGGCGACGCTGGTCTCGGTCGGCGCACCGGCGACGGCTCATCCGGCGAAGCCTTTTCCGGCCCGGATCGCGCTGCCGGACGGGTTCACCCCGGAAGGGTTGACGATCGGCCGGGGCACCACCGTCTACGTGGGTTCTGTCCTGGATGGTGCCGTCTGGCGGGGTGACTTACGCACCGGACGCGGCTCGGTGCTGATCCCCGGCACCCCGGGCACCGCCAAGGCAGGCATCAAGCTCGACGCGAAGGGGCGGCTCTGGAGCGCCGACTTCTTCGGCGGTGGGGCCAGCGTGTACGACCCGGGCAGCGGCGCCCGGCTGGCCCACTACCAGTTCACCACCGACGCCAACACCCTGGTCAACGACATGGTGATCACCGAGCGGGCGATCTACTTCACCGACTCCGTCCGCCCGGTGCTGTACGTGGTGCCGCTGGGCCCCGGTGGTCGACTGCCGGCCCCGGACGCGTTCCGGGTGCTGCCACTCACCGGTCCGGGCGCGACGCCGGACGCGTTCAACAACGGGATCGTGGCACTGCCGAACGGGGACCTGCTGGTCGCGCAGATGCTGACCGGGCAGCTGGTCCGCGTCGACCCGCGTACCGGCGGCAGCGCCCTGTTCGACCTGGGCGGCTACTCGGTGGACCGGGCCGACGGGCTGGTGCTGCGCGGACGCACCCTGCACGTGATCCGCAACCTGTCCAACGTCGTCGCGGTGGTCCGGCTGAACGCCGGGTACACCTCCGGGGTGGTGCAGCGGGAGATTACCGGCCCGCAGCTGCGGTCCCCGGCCACCGGCGACCTGCTCGGCTCGGCGTTGTACGTGGTGAACGGCCGCTTCGACGTGGAGTCGACGCCGAGCACCGACTACGACATCGTCCGGCTGCCGGCCTGAGCCGGGGCGGCCGGCGGCGGCCCTGCGGTCACCGCCGGCCCATCGGCTGCTCAGAAGGTGGGCGGCGTCGAGTCGAGGCAGATCTGGGCGCGGATCTTGCCGTCGTCCTCGTGCAGTTTCGCGCCGCACTTCTCCAGGACGGCGACCGCACCGATGTTGTCCGGGGTGGTCTCAGCGACCACCACCCGCATGCCGGCCCGAGCGGCGGCGTTCAGCAACTCCCGCAGGGCTGCCGCACCGATCCCCTGCCCTCGTGCCGAGCGGCCGAGCCACATCCCGGTCTCCACAGTGCCGGGCTCGTCACAGCGCGTCATCCGCACCATGCCCATCACCTCGCCGCTGACGAGGATGGCGTACATCTGCGAACGGGTCGGGCCGTCCAGTCCGCCGAAGCTGGCTCGGTGGAACTCGCGGAACGCCTCGCGACGGGCGAGTGACCAGCCTGCCGGTGCCTCAACAGGGGGCATGACGTCGCCGGGCTCCGCCTCGGCCGCCGCTACGGAGAGCAACGGCTCCAGGTTTCGCTCGTCCACCGGCTCCAGCCGGACCGCACCCGCCACGTGCCGCAGTCTGCCGCCCTCATCGGCCGAAGTCCACCCCATTGGCCATCCACTGGCGGTCCGGACAGCGGTACCGGCCGGTCGGGCGGTATGGGTGTTCCGCATCACGCTCTGTTGTCACCCGACCGGGTGTCTAACGCGCGAACCGCCTACCCGAACTCGCAGAACACCACCGACGCGTCGTCGGTGGACTTGTGCCGGCGCAGTCGGTCGGGGTGGTCGCGCTCGGCGTCCCGCACCCTGTCGATCAACGCGCCCGGACCGTCGACGCTCAGCAGGTCCAGCAGACCGGCCCAGTCGGTCAGACCGAACTGCTCCACCGCGCTGGACGCGCCGTCGCTGAGCAACGCCGCCCGCCGCAGCGCCCCCGGACCGTACCGGGGTGCGGTCCCGGTCACCGCGTGGAAGGCCGCGTCCGGGTCGGCGGCGGCCACCCAGTAGCCGTGAGTGCGGTTCATCCGCTCCCGCTGGACGCTCACCGCGTGCCGGAACCGGGTGACCGGGTCCGCCGCGCCGCCCGGCACGATCGCCACGGTCTCCCGCAGCTCCGTCATCGCCGCGTCCAGCCGGTTGTCGGTGACCACGCTGACCCGCCCGCCCGCGTCGAGGACCAGCGGGCTGTCGCAGAGCACCAGATAGTCGACCTGGTCGCCGCAGTCCCGCAGGAGGCACACCGTGCTGGACGGGGTGCCCGGATGGTCGAGGTCGCACTGACCGCCGTGGTCGGCGCGCACCGCGAGGATGGCAGCGGCCAGGTTGCTGGTCAGCCGGGCCGCCGGGCGTACCGCCTCGGCGACGCCGATCCGGGCGGCCAGGTGCCGGACGTACCACTCGGGCCCGTGCACGCAGCCGGTGTCGAAGCCGTCCGGCACCGTCGCGCCGTCCAGGACACCGACCAGCGGGCCGAACCGGAAGACCAGATCCTCGTTGACCGGCCGGCCCGGGGCCGGCGCGGACGCGGAGCGTACCCGCATCATCGACGCCGGCCCCGGCACGCCGACCGGGTCAGCGCTGTCGAAGGTCGTCGACGGCCGCATGCGTCTCTCCCTGCACCCGACCGGCGGCCGAGCGGCCCTGGTCGCGGACCGCGGACACGCCCTGCTGGGCGCTGGACCGCACCGACTGCGCCGCCTGCTGCGCAGGCTCCCGGAGGTTGTCCTGCATCTGGTGGCCGACCTGGCTCGCCTGCTCACGCAGCTGATCGGAATGTTCACTCACCATGGTCCGCGCTCGTCCGGCGAGTTGCCGCTCACGCCCGCTCGGCGGGATCAACGAGGCGGCCAGCAGACCGACTCCGAAGGCGACCAGGCCGGCTGCCATCGGGTTGCCCTGAGCCTGCTCGCGGGAGTGCTGCCCGAGTGAACGGGTTTCGTCGCGTACCGAGCCGGCCGCGTGCGACATCCGCTGGCTGGCCTCCTGCCCGAAGTGGTTCGAGCTGCCCATCATCTTCTCCTTCGCTCGGGTGAACGCCCCGCGGGCCTGCCCGACGCGGTCACCGGCGATCCGACGCGGGTTGACCTTGCCGGTCAGCGCGTCGACGTCACTGCTCAACTCGTTGCGGGTGGTCTCGATCTCCCGCCGGATCCGATCCGGATCAGTGGACATGATCTGTTCCTCCCGACTCGTTCACCGGCCCCGCAGGGCGTCCGGCAACTCCCGGGCAGTCTGCTTCGTTCGGGGCAGAACCGCACGTGCCCGCTTCAGCTGGGTCCGGGCGTTGATGAAGAGGCCACCGGCAACGGCGGCCCAGAGCACCGCGACGATCAGCGCCGCCCACCCCTGGTCCATCGTGTTGGACAGCCCCCACCAGAGGGCGTACGACACGAAGAGCACCGCCAGGAACCCGGCCAGTCCGGCGCCGCCGAACATCCCGCCGGCCTTGCCTGCCTGGGCGGCCTCCTCGCGCAGCTCGGCCTTGGCCAGCTCGATCTCCTTGCGCACCAGGGTGGACATGTCCCGGGTCACGTCGCCGATCAGCTCGCCGACCGACGCCTGGGTTCGTTCCTTCTCCGGGGCGCTCACAGTGCCACCCCGCCGGGCAGGTCCCGTGCCGGTTGACCGGCCGGCGAGACGTTCTGCGCCCGGGCCGTCCCCACGTACGGCTGCTGACCGGCGTCCATCGGTGCGCCCTGCGCTGGTGACGGAGCACCGGACGCGCCGCCGCCCTGACCGTTGGCCGAGGTCGGCGCGGTCAGGCCACGGGTGAGCCGCCCGACGAGCAGCCCGGCCACCGCCGCGCCCGCGAGGAACGTCGCCGGATGGCGCCGCGCGTACGTGCGGACCTCGTCGAGCACCTCGCCGGGCTGGCGCTCGTCGAGCCAGCCGGCGGCCTGCTGGGCGGCGTCGGCGGCCCTGCGCACCACCTGACCGGCCAGCCCGGAATCGCCGTCCCGTTCGGCCATCGAACTGAGGTTCTGGCCCAGGTCGCGCAGTCCCGCAGCGGCCCGCCGCTGCTGTGTCTGCGCCTGATCCCGAAGCTGCCCAGTGGCCTCCCCGGTCAACTGCTGGGCCTGTCGCCGCGCCTCTGCGGCCACCTGCCCGCCCTGCGCAGCGGCGGTGTGGGCGACCTGACCCCCGGCCTGCGCGGCCTGCTGGCCGACCCGCGAGGCCTCCTGTCGCGCCTGCTGTCCGGTACCGCTCTGGTTCGTTGCCGTCATACCCCGCTCCCTTCCTGGGCCCGAGGTCGCGTGCGACCCCGGAACGCCTCCCGCCTACCCGCCAGGTCAGGCGGCATGCGGCTGGGCCGACCGCCGGACGGCGGGCCGCCAACGGCAGGGCCCACGGCCGCCGCCGGCGATCTTGCACTTTGAGTCGCGACAAAGGCGTGCAGAAGGCGCGAAACGGCCGCAGAAAGTGCAAGATCGCGGGGCGTTCGGTCAGCGGCGACGGTTGCGGGCGCGCGACGAGCGCAGCCGGCGGAGTCGGCTGATCAGCACGGGGTCGGCGGCGAGGGCGGCGGGATTGTCCAGCAGACCGTTGAGCAGTTGGTAGTAGCGGGTCGACGAGAGCCCGAAGGTGTCCCGGACGGCCTGCTCCTTGGCGCCGGCGTGCCGCCACCACTGCTGCTCGAAGGCGAGGATGGCCCGCTCCCGCCCGGTCAACGCCGCCGCCGGGTCGACGGGCTGGACGTCCACCGGTTCGGCCGGCAACGCCGGATCGTCAGCGGTCTCGACCGGCTCGACCGGCAGCGCCGGTTCGTCGGCGGTCTCGATCGCAGGAGCGGGCCGGGGAGTCGGAACGGTCTGGCCGACGCCACCCGGACGAGCGTCGGTGGACGGCTCCGGGGTGGTGGCGTCGGCGGACATTCGCTCAGCCTAGCCAGCCTGGGCCCGGGTCGCAGCAGCCGGCGCGGCGGTGCCGCACGCCCGACGGCCCCCGGCGCGCGCCGGGGGCCGTCGGGGGCCGAACGTCAGGAGATGTCGCGGCGGCGCATCGCCCAGAGCGCCGCCCCGAGGATCACCACCACTCCGACCGAGAGCAGCACGGAGGACTGCTGCCAGGTGATGTCCATCGTGGCCGGCTTGCACTCCCCGTAGTAGGTCGCGTTGCAGGCGTTCCAGTCCTCCAACGTGATCTTCTTGGTCATCCAGGCCAGCGCGTAGGTGGGCAGCAGCCAGGCCTCGGCGAAGCGCACTCCCGCCATGTCCAGCAGGATGCCCAGGCCGAACTGGCCGACCACCATCACCGCCACCACGCCACCGAGGGCCATCGCGGTGTGCCGACCCAGCGAGGCGAGGGCGAACCCGATGGTGGTGAACACCACCACCAGCGCGACGCCGCGTACGCCGGTCAGCACGAACGACTGCCAGACCCCCGAGGTCATCTTCTCGGTGCTGCCCCGGAACGTGGCGACCGCCCAGAACCCGGCGAACCACAGCACCGCGGCCGGAAGCGTCACCGCCAGGATGCCGGTGAGCAGCGCGGCCAGCTTGGTGAGCAGTACGGTGAGCCGCTTCGGCCGCCAGAGCAGCAGGTTCATCATGCCGCCGGTGCTCCACTCGGCGCCGACGAAGGACGCGCCGATGACGAACCCGACCAGGGCGAGGATCGCCGCGAACGGGATCAGCGTCTCGTCGAACGTCTCCTTGAAGTTGAACGTCGAGGGCAGGAACCACTTCGCCTCGATCTGGTCCCGAGGCGGCGGCGCGATCATCGAGCAGTCGTCCGGGTAGCGGCCGTCGCTCGCAGTGCCGGCCGCCTTGGCCTGCTCGCAGGCCGCGCGCTCCTGCTCGCTCCAGCGCACCTGCTCCTGGTACTGCTGGTCGGCCTGACGCTCGGCCCGGGCGAGCTGACCGGCGTCGATCTTCTGGTTGGTGAGGAACACCCCGACCACCACCGCGGCCAGCACCACCAGGCCGAGCAGCGTCATGTAACGGGTGAAGCGCCGCTTGCTGAGCCGGCGCAGTTCGGTACGAAAGAGGCTCACGCGCCCCACCCTCCCCCGGCGGGACCGGGCTGAGCCGTCCCGCCGACCTTCATGGACTCGTCGACCTGCCGGTGCTGGCCGGGGACCGGCGCGGTGGCGGTCAGTTCGAGGAAGACGCTCTCCAGGTCGACGGCGATCGGCGCCAACTCGCTGACGTAGAGGTTCTTCTCGGCGAGCAGCCGGGTCACCGACGCCGGCTTGTCGACGCCGGCCAGCATGAGGTGGTCGGGGTGACCGGTGACCCGGATCCCCGCCTGGGTGAGCACGTCGGTGGCGACCGGCAGGTCGCTGACCGCTTCCAGCCGGATCCGCACCGCACCGGACGAGTGCTGCGCGAGCACCTCGTCGACAGGGCCGAACGCGACCCGCCGGCCCAGCGAGATGATGGTGACCGAGTCACAGATCAGCTGGATCTCACCGAGGATGTGGCTGGACAGCACCACTGTCATTCCGGACTCGGCGAGGTTACGCATCAGCGTGCGCATCTCCCGGATGCCGCCCGGGTCGAGGCCGTTGGCGGGCTCGTCGAGGATGAGCAGCTTCGGGTTCTTCAGTAGGGCCGAGGCCACCGCGAGCCGCTGCTTCATGCCCAGCGAGTACGTCTTGACCCGCTCGCCGGACCGGTCGCGCAGCCCGACGAGTTCCAGCACCTCGTCGACCCGGGTGGCCGGCACCTCGCCCGCCCCGGCGAGCAGGGAGAGCGTGTCGCGTGCGGTGAAGTGCGGGAAGAACTGCGGGCTCTCCACGATCGCGCCGACCTGGCCGGCGACGGCGGGCAGCGCGTCGGGGACCTCGTGCCCGAGCAGCACCATCCGGCCGCCGTCGGGTCGGATCAGGCCGAGCAGGGTACGCAGCGTGGTGGTCTTGCCGGACCCGTTGGGACCCAGGAAGCCGTGCACCTGCCCCGCGTCGACCCGCATGTCGAAGCCGTCGAGCGCGTTGCGGGTGCCGCGTCGACGACTCTTGTACGTCTTACGTAGACCTTCGATCTCCAGGACAGCTGGCAAGCTGCACCTCCCCCGATGGGTGGGCGTGACAGCCGACACCATACGCGGTATGCAGGGCCACGCAATACGCGGTATGCATTGACGCGCCGATCAGGTCATTTCATTGACGGAGCGTGACCGGTCAGGCGCAGATGACCTGCACTCCGGCGGCGCGGAACGCGTCCACGATCTCCGGCGCGGCACCGGAGTCGGTCACCAGCGTCTCCACCCGCTCGACCGGGCAGATCCGGGCGAAGGCGTGACCCCCCAGCTTGGACGAGTCCGCGATGATCACCACGCGCTTGGCGCGGGCCACCATCAGGTTGTTCATCGCCGCCTCCCCCTCGTGGTGGGCGGCGGCGCCGAGCTGCGGGTCGATCGCGTCCACACCGAGCAGGGCGACGTCCAGGGTGACCTCGCGCAGCAACGCCCCACCCAGTGGGCCGACGAGCTCGAACGACTTCGGACGCACCACGCCGCCGGCCACCACCACCTTCATCCGGGATCGGACCAGCAGCTCGTTGGCGATGTTCAGCGCGTTGGTCACCACGGTGAGCTGGGCGCCCTCGGCGCTGGTGTTGAGATCCGGGCGCACGGCGAGCGCCCGCGCCACCTCGGTGCTGGTGGTGCCACCGTTCAGGCCGACCACGGTGCCCGGCGTGACGAGCGCCGCGGCGGCCGCCCCGATCCGCTGCTTCTCGGCCGAGTGCTTGGCCGTCTTGTACCGCAGCGGCAGGTCGTACGACACGCCGTTGGCGACCGCGCCGCCCCGGGTCCGCGTGATCATCTGCTGTTGCGCGAGCTGGTCGAAGTCACGCCGGATGGTGGCCTGGGAGACGTCAAGCCGCTCGGCCGCCGCCTCGACGCTGACCCGGCCGTTGTCGGTCAGCATTTCGAGCAGGGCGTTCCATCTGGCGTACCGGTCCACCGCGGGGGCCCTCCCAGCAACTGCACGGACGGTGATTGATTGCGTGCACACTAGTGCGCGAAACTAGGCTGGCGCAAAAGACTGACCTGCGCGATCGACTGGTCGGTTGCCATGGTCACCTGCGTTCGCGCAGAATAACGCGCGAAATGCGGGTGTAACGAGCCGTATTGCGCACCGATCGGCCCTGCGAGGAGTTTCCCATGGCGTACGTGGACGCGGAGATCGCGAGCCAACCCGACTGCTGGCGGGAGGCGGCCAGGCTGGCCGAGGTCGTACGCGGTGACCTGCCGCGCCCCGGTGAGCGGGTCGCCGTCGTCGGTTGCGGCACGTCGTGGTTCATGGCGATGGCGTACGCGGCCCGCCGCGAGCAGGCCGGCCAGGGTGAGACCGACGCGTTCCAGGCGTCCGAGTTCCCCGCCGGCCGCCGCTACGACCGGTTGATCGCGATCACCCGTTCCGGCACCACCACCGAGGTGCTGGACCTGCTCGCCGCGCTGCGCGGGCACACACCCACCACCGTCATCGTCGGTGACCCGGCCTCCCCGGCGGTCGACCTGGCCACCGCCACCGTGACCATGCCCTTCGCCGACGAGCGGTCGGTGGTGCAGACCCGCTTCGCCACCACCGCGTTGGCCCTGCTGCGGGCCCAGCTCGGCGACCCGGTGACCGCGCTCGCCGCCGACGCCGAGGTGGCGGTGCGATCCCCGTTGCCGATCGACCCGGCCACCATCGAGCAGGCCACCTTCCTCGGTCGGGGTTGGACGATCGGGCTGGCGCAGGAGGCGGCGCTGAAGTGCCGCGAGGCGGCCACCTTCTGGGCCGAGGCGTACCCGGCGATGGACTACCGGCACGGGCCCATCTCGGTCGCCGCGCCGGGCCGGCTGGTGTGGGCGTTCGGTGAGCTACCCGACGGGCTGCCCGAGGATGTGGCCGCCACCGGCGCGGCCTTCGTGCACAGCCGCACACACGGGTGGCGCACGGTGCTGGGCAGCTGGTCCGCCGGCCGTACCCCGGTCGACCCGATGGCCGACCTGATCCTGGCCCAACGCTTCGCGGTCGCGCTGGCGACCAGCCGGGGCCTCGACCCGGACGCGCCCCGTCACCTGACCCGGTCAGTGGTTCTCGCGCCATGACCGATGACCGCGTGGTCGTTGCGCTGGACGTCGGCGGCACCGGCATGAAGTGCGCAGTGGTCCGACCGGACGGCGTCGTGGTACGCGCCGAGCGGCATCCCACCGACGCCGCGCGCGGCCCGGCCGCCGTGGTCGGCACCATCCTCGACGTGGCCGAAGGGCTGGCCGACAAGGCCCGCGCCGATGGGCTCACCCCGATCGCCGTGGGCATCGCCGTGCCCGGGGTGGTGGACGAGGCGCGCGGCGTCGCGGTCTGGTCGGCGAACGTGGGCTTCCGGGACGTACCGGTGCGGGACCTGGCGGTGGCGCGGCTCGGCCTGCCGACGGCGCTCGGCCACGACGTGCGGGTCGGTGGTCTCGCCGAGGCCCGGCTCGGTGCCGGGCGCGGCAGCGGGCACGTGTTGTTCGTGGCGATCGGCACCGGCATCGCCGCCGCGCACGTCGTCGACGGCACGGCCGCCGTCGGTGCCCACGGCGCCGCCGGGGAGATCGGACACATCCTGGTCCGGCCCGACGGTCCGCGCTGCGGCTGCGGTCGTCGGGGCTGCCTGGAGGCGATCGCGTCGGCCGCCGCGATCGGCCGCCGCTACGCCGAACTCGCCGGGCCGAGCGCCGACGCCGCGGTGACGGCGGCGGAGGTGGCCGAACGGGCCGCAACCGGCGAACCGCTCGCCGGCCAGGTCTGGCAGGAGGCGATCGACGCGCTCGCCGACGGTCTCGCCAGCGGGCAGGCGCTGTTCGACGTGGCGACGATCGTGCTGGGCGGCGGCCTGGCCCAGGCCGGGGACGGGCTGCTGACCCCGCTGCGGGCGGCCATGCGAGAACGAATGACCTTCCACCGGGAGCCGCACCTGGTCGCGGCAGCCCTCGGCGACGAGGCCGGTTGCCTCGGTGCCGCCCTGCTCGCCCTGGACGCCGTGGGTGTCCGTGACCATCAGGAGAAGCGATGACCGTACGGGTGAACGGCCGAGTGGTGACCCCGACCGGAGTCGTCCGACAGGGCTGCGTCGAGTGGGACGGGGATCGGATCACGGCGGTGGCCGAGTATCCATCGGTGCGCGACGGGCACTGGATCCTGCCCGGTTTCGTCGACATGCACACGCACGGCGGGGGCGGCCACACCTTCACCACCGGGGACGCCGACGAGGCCCGCGCGGCGGCCGGCTTCCACCTGAGCCACGGCACCACCACCCTGCTGGCCAGCCTGGTCAGCGCGCCCTTCACGTTGATGCGGTCGGCCACCGAGGCGTTCGCCCCGTTGGTCGAGGAGGGCGTGTTGGCGGGCGTCCACTTCGAAGGGCCGTACCTGTCGGCCGCCCGCTGCGGCGCGCAGAACCCCGAGTACCTGCGCGACCCGTCGACCGACGAGCTGTCCGAGCTGATCGAGCTGGGCCGGGGCGCGGTCCGGATGGTCACCCTCGCCCCGGAGCGCGACGGCGCGCTGGAGGCGATCAAGCTGCTCACCGCGCAGCGGGTGGTGGCCGCCGTGGGCCACACCGACGCCACGTACGAGCAGACCCGCGCCGCGGTCGCCGCCGGCGCCAGTGTCGGCACCCACCTGTTCAACGGGATGCGGCCGGTGCATCACCGCGAGCCGGGACCGGTGGTGGCGTTGCTCGACGCGCCCACGGTGATCTGCGAGCTGGTCGCCGACGGGGTGCACCTGCACGACGGCATGCTGACCTTCGTCACCGCGACCGCCGGGCCGGATCGCGCCGCGCTGATCACCGACGCGATGGCCGCCGCCGGAATGTCCGACGGTGAGTACGAGTTGGGCGGCCAGGCTGTCACCGTCGCCGACGGGGTGGCCCGACTCGCCCGCGACGGCGCGATCGCCGGCAGCACGCTGACCATGGACGCCGCGCTGCGGCACGCGGTGAACGCCGGAATCCCGATCGCCGACGCCGCCCGGATGGTGGCCACCACCCCGGCGCGGGCCATCGGCCTGGGCGACCGGGTGGGCGCCCTTCAGGTGGGCCTGCGCGCCGACCTGGTGGTGCTGGACGACGACCTCAACGTGGTGCGGGTGCTGCGCGGCGGCTCCTGGGTGGAGTGACGCGCCCGGTGTCGGCCCATGGCCGCAGGCTGCCCGCCCGCGGCTAGCCCCACAGTGCACCTGGAGGGCCTTTGGAGCTGAATCGTTTGCGGCATCAGCTCCAAAGGCAGCCGCTTGGATAAGTCCGGCCGCCGAGCAGACCAGCAACCGTATGAACGAGCCGGCCGCGCAGGCCAGTAATGACCAGGCCAGGAACAACCGGGCCGGGCCTCAGCTCAGGCTGGCGACTTCCACGCCGAGGACGGCCTGCTCGTCGGGGCGGTGCACCAGCACGTCGGACAGGTACGACTGGACCGCGTGGCGCATCCCGACGTCCCGGCCGGCCTGCTCGGAGAGCAGCCACTTGTGCTCGATGATCTGGGCGAACAGCTCCTGCGGCTCCAGCTTGCGGCGCAGGTGCGTGGGGACGGCCCGAACCACCGGCTCGAAGACCTCGGTGAGCCAGCGGTGCGCGGCCTGCTGCTCGTCGATCAGGTCGCTCTCCGCCCGGTAGGCGTCCAGGTCGTTGAGCAGCTTGCGGGCCTGGTTCTCCTCGGCGTCGAGCCCGGTCAGCCGCAGCAGCCGCCGGGTGTGGTAGCCGGCGTCGACGACCTTTGGCCGGACCAGGAAACGCCCGCCGTCGATGGACGACATGGCCACCTCGGCGACGTCGAAGCCCAGCTCGTTGAGGCGGCGGATCCGACCCTCGATGTCGTGCCGGGCCTCCCGCTCGATCGCCTGCTCGTAGGTGATCTCGTGCCAGAGCCGCTCGTAACGCTGCACGACCTCCTCGCAGACCACCTCCGGGTCGATGGACTCGTGCAGCAGGCCGGCGGCCTGCAGGTCCAGCGCCTCACCGAAGATGTTCACCCGGGCGATCTCCAGGTCCTCACCGCGCTGCCCGTTGGAGAGCGAGTTGTGCAGGGCGCCCGTCTCCGCGTCCACCAGGTAGGCGGCGAACGCGCCAGCGTCCCGCCGGAACAGCGTGTTCGACAGCGAGCAGTCGCCCCAGAAGAAGCCGGTGAGGTGCATCCGCACGATCAGGGCGGCGAGCGCGTCGAGCAGCCGGCTCATCGTCTCCGGCCGCAGGGTGTGCGAGAACAACGCCCGGTACGGCAGGGAGAACTGCAGGTGCCGGGTGATCAGCACCGATTCGAGAGGTTCCCCGTCCTCGGTCTGCCGGTCGGCGACGACCGCCACCGCCTCGACCGAGGGAAAGTCGATCCGCTCCAGGGCCCGCAGCAGGTCGTACTCCCGCTCGGCGATCCGCTCGCGGGTCTCCTTGAACGCGTACACGTAATCGCCCAACCGGACGAACCGGACGATGTGCCGGGAGATGCCCTGCGGCAGCGCGACCAGGTGTTGGGCAGGCCACTCCTCCAGCGGCGTCGACCAGGGCAGGTCGAGCAGCGCCGGGTCCACGAGGGCAGACGTGATCCGCACGGGCACAAGCATGACGCCTCGCCCCCGGTATCCGCTCCTGATCGTGGTTGGGCCCACAGCGCCGCACATCCCGGCCTCGCACCGGGCCGGTAGCGTGGTCGCGTGTTCAAACCCACGGCGGTACGACGTGACCTGCGGCTACGGCCCGTCCGCCCGGCCGGCTGGTGGTTCGACGCCCTCCTGCTCGTCGGTCTGGCCGGGTTGACAGTCGCCCTCGCCGCCGGGCAACTCTTCGGATTGGACCGGGCGGTCGCCGACTGGGCCGACGGGCACCGACCGGCCGCCGCGTACTGGGTCGCCCGGGTGCTGAACTTCCTCGGCCAGGGCACCCCGCTGACCCTGATAGGCGTCGGGCTGGGAGTGCTGCTGGCCGTTCGGCTGCGGTCGGTGCGGCCCATCCTGCTGCCGGTGGTCGGATTCGTGGTCACCACCTTCACGATCGGTCCGCTGAAGGTCTGGACCGCGCGGGCCGCACCGAGCGCCAGCGTCAAGGAGCCGTTCCTGTCGCCTGAGCAGACCCTGCCGCTGTTCCACGACGACCTGCCGGTCCGATTCGCCCAGTCCTACCCGTCGGGGCACGTCGCCAACGCCATCGTCTGGTACGGCGTCATCGCGCTGCTGCTCGCCCCGCTGGCCCGCAGCTTCGGCCGGCACCTACCGGCCCGACTCGTCACCGTGATCCGCATCGTGCCGCCGCTGGTCGTTCTCACCACCACCACCTACCTGGGCTGGCACTGGCTGACCGATTCGGTGGCCGGGCTGCTGCTGGGGCTGTTCCTGGACCGGCTGCTGCACCGGGTGCCCTGGGACGGCATCCCGCTTCCCGGCCGGCTACGCGAATGGGACCGGCCGTTCACCTCGTACTCCTAGGTTTGGCCTGTGGATCAACTGGCGCGGCGACTGGGCGTACCCGATGCGGTTGTCATCGGGTTGGGCTCGATGCTCGGCGCTGGCGTCTTCGTGGTCTTCGGCCCGGCCGCGGCGGCGGCCGGCGGCGCCGGCCTGCTGCCGGCGCTGGTGCTGGCCGGCTTCGTCGCCTTCTGCAACGCGACGAGTTCGGCGCGGCTGGCCGCCCGGTACCCCGAGTCCGGCGGCACCTACGTCTACGGGCGGGAACGCCTCGGCCCGTTCGCCGGGTTCCTGGCTGGCTGGGGCTTCGTGGTCGGTAAGACGGCCAGCTGCGCGGCGATGGCGTTGACCATCGGGGCGTACCTGTGGCCGGGCCAGGCCCGGCTGGTGGCCGCCGCCGCGGTGCTCGCGGTGACCGCGGTGAACCTGCGCGGCATCGGCAAGACCGCCGCCGTGACCCGGGCGTTGGTCGCGCTGGTGCTCGCGGTGCTGGCCCTCGTCACCGTCGTCGGCCTGCTGGGTGGGCCGGTGCACCTGGACCGGCTCGGTGAGAGCGGCGGTTCGGCGCGGGGTGTGCTCACCGCCGCCGGCTTGCTGTTCTTCGCCTTCGCCGGCTACGCCCGGATCGCCACGCTCGGCGAGGAGGTCCGCGACCCGCAGCGGACCATCCCGCGTGCGGTGCCGCTGGCGCTCGGGGTGGTGCTCGCGATCTACCTGGTGCTGGCCGTGGTCGCGCTGGGTGTGCTCGGCGCCGACCAGTTGGCCGCTTCCGCCGCGCCCCTGGTCGACGTGGTGACCGCCGCCGGGCTGCCCGGCCTGGCGTGGGTGGTCCGCGCCGGTGCGACCATCGCCGTCGTCGGGGTGCTGCTGTCCCTGGTCGCCGGGGTCGGCCGGACCACCCTCGCGATGGCCCGCCGGCACGACCTGCCCGGTGCGTTGGCCGCCGTGCACCAGGTGCACCAGGTGCCGCGCCGGGCCGAACTGGCGGTCGCCGCCGTGGTGATCGTGGTGGTGCTGCTCGGCGACGTACGCGGCGCGATCGGCTTCTCCAGCTGCACGGTGCTGGTCTACTATGCGATCACCAACGCGGCGGCCCTCACCCTCGGCCGGGACCCGGACCGGCGGCTGCCGGTCCAGGTCCTCGCCGCTCTGGGTCTGGTGGGCTGCCTGCTGCTCGCCGTCAACCTGCCGCTCAGCAGCGTCCTCGCCGGATTCGGCGTGCTCGCCGTCGGCGCGGCCGTCTACGCGCTGCGGGCCCGCCGCTGACCCCCGTCACGTCCTCGATCAGCGACTCAACCGCCGGTAGCGGCGCACCGCCAGCGGGGCGAAGATCGCGATCAGCAGCACCGGCCACAGCACCGCCAGCAGCATGGCGTGCTCCGCCGGCCAGGAGTCGCCGCCCAGGCCCGGGTTGCCGAACAGTTCGCGGATCGCCGCGACGGTGGCCGACAGCGGGTTCCACTCCGAGATCGCACCGATGACCGACGGCATCAGCTCGGGCGACACGAAGACGTTCGATATCGCGGTGAGCGGAAACGCGGCCGGGAAGACGATCACGCCGACCGTGTCCGGGTTGCGGACCAGCAACGCCAGGTAGATCCCGACCCAGGTGATCGCGACCCGGAGCAGCAGGAGCAGCCCGACGGCGAGCAACGCCTTGCCCACCCCGAGTCGCCACTGCCATCCGACGAGCAGGCCACAGACCAGCAGGGTGGACATCTCCAACAGCGCGCGCAGCAGGTCAGCCGCGCTGCGACCGGTCATCAGGGCGGACCGGGCCATCGGCATCGACCGGAACCGGTCCACGACGCCCCGGCTGAGGTCCAGCGCCACGCCCGTCGCGGTGGCGCCGAGTCCGTACAGCATCGTCATCACGAAGACGCCGGGCAGCAGGAACTCGCGGTAGTTGCCACCGCCGGCCACCTGCATGCCGCTGCCGAACACGTACCCGAAGACCAGCACGAACATGATCGGCAGGGAGAAGTAGAGGATCAGTTCCTCCGGCGCGCGGACCACGTGGAGCATGTTCCGCCGGGTCATCGTCCAACCGTCGGTGATCGCCGTGGTCATGCCACTCCCGCCTTTCGTCCGGCGCCGACGGGCTCGCCGGTCTCGTCGGGCCGGTGCCCGGTCAGGTACAGGAACGCCTCGTCCAGCGTGGCGCGCCGCAGACCGATGTCCTCGACAGCGATCCCGGCGTCGTCCAACGCCCGCACCACGTCGACCAGCCCGGCGACCCGGTCGGCCACCGGGACGCTGAGCCGCCGGATCTCCGGATCGACAGCGGGCTCGACACCGCAGATCGGCGCGACGACACCGGCGGCCCGGGTCAGGGCGGCGGGGTCGCGGACCACCACCTCGATCCGGTCGCCGCCGGTCATCGACTTCAGCTCGTCCGGCGTCCCCTCGGCGACCACCCGCCCGGCGTCGATGACCGAGATCCGGTTGGCGAGCTGGTCGGCCTCCTCCAGGTACTGCGTGGTGAGCAGCACCGTGGTCCCGTCCGTGACCAGGCCCCGGACCAGGTCCCACACCTGGTTGCGGCTGCGCGGGTCCAGGCCGGTCGTCGGCTCGTCGAGGAAGAGCACCCGAGGGGTACGGATCAGGCTGGCGGCGAGGTCCAGCCGGCGGCGCATCCCGCCCGAGTACTCGCCCGCGGACCGGTTCGCCGCCTCGCTCAGCCCGAACCGTTCCAGCAGTTCGTCGGCGCGTCGGCGGGCAGCCCCTCGGCCGAGCCGGAACAGCCGGCCGAACAGTTCCAGGTTCTGCCGACCACTGAGGGTCTCGTCCACCGCGGCGTACTGCCCGGTCAGCCCGATCCGGGCGCGCACCTCGTCGGGCTGGCGCAGCACGTCGTACCCGGCCACGCTGGCGGTGCCGCTGTCGAAGCGCAGCAGCGTGGTGAGGATCCGTACCGCCGTCGTCTTGCCCGCGCCGTTGGGGCCGAGCAGCCCGTACACGGTGCCGGCCGGCACGGCCAGGTGGAAGGTGTCCAGCGCGCGGGTGGGGCCGTAGCGCTTACCCAGCCCTTCGGCCACCACGTCGAATGTCGTCATGCCCCCACCGTGCGGTGGCTCGCTGACGGGTCACGCACGCTCCGCTGACGGCGGCGCACCAGGGCCGGCCTTCTCCGCCTCGGTGATCTGTTCGAGAACGAACATGATCTCCGTACGGGTGGCGTCGCCGACGTACCAGCCGGTGAGTCCGCCGGTCAGCGCCGCTTCGCAGAACCGCCTCGCCTCGGCCAGGTCACCGCGCAGCCGGGCAACCTGGGCGAGGCCGAGCCGGGCGCCGGAGACGAACTCCGGTGCGCCGCTGCGCTGCGCGAGGAGCAGTGCGGCGGCGAGGTCGTCGCCCGCGGCGCCGAGGTCACCGGCGCGCAGCCTGATCTCGCCCCGGGTACGCAGCATGTCGGCCCGGTCGACAGTCGATTCGAGTTCCTCGGCCAATCTCATGGCCTGGGCCATGTGGGCGCCCGCCGCTTCCGGATCGTCACGCCAGGCGGCGAGTTCGCCGAGCACGCCCAGCGTGATCATGGACCCCCAGCGGTCCCCGGCCTGCCGGAAGCCGTCGAGTGCGGTCTCCAGTGCCGTCGCGGCCTGGTCCCACCGGCCACTCCACATCTGCGCCGAGCCACTGCCCATCGCGCCCAGCGCGTTGATCCACACGTCGGAGCCGACCAGCCGCCGCAGCTCCCGCATCAGCTCGTTGACGTGCTCGGACCCGCCGGACGGCGGTCCGGCCGAGATCCCGGACAGATACAGCAGGAAGGGTTGCCGGGGCGGACGGTCGAGACTGCGGATGACGGAACGCTGCGTCGTCAGCGAGTCCAGCGGCCCCGATCCACCGAGCGAGGCGTTGTAGACGCAGAGCGTGTACTCCTCGCGCAGCCCCGCAGGCGCTTCGGGGCCGAGCACACCGAGGACGTCGGCCGCCAGCCGGGCCCCTTCCCCGCGCATGCCGCGCAGCCACCAGTAGAACGACAGGGCGGCGACCATCCCGGCCGCGTCGGACGCGTCACCGGCGGCCGTGGCCCGGCGCAACGCCGCGTGCAGGTTGTCCCGCTCGGCGTCGAGCAGTCGCAACCAGTGCAGCTGTTCGGCGCGCCGGAGGTGGTCGCTGGCGGTCCAGGCGAACTCCAGGAAGTACGCGGTGTGCGCCCGACGCAGGTCGTCGGCCTCGCCCGCGTCGGCGAGACGCTCGGCGCAGAAGGCCCGCACCGTCTCCAGCATCCGGTACCGGCCGCCGGACATCTCCACGAAGGACTTGTCGACCAGGCCGGTGAGCGCGTCCACGAACTCCCCGCCGGGCAGGCCGCAGACCCGTTCGGCCGCTTCCAGCGTCGCGCCGCCGGCGAAGACGGTCAGCCGGCGGGCCAGTCGGCGTTCGGCGTCGCCGAGCAGGTCCCAGCTCCACTCGACCACGGCCCGCAGTGTGCGGTGCCGGGGCGACGCCGCCCGGCTGCCCATCGACAGCAGCCGGAACCGGTCGTCGAGGCGGGCGGCCACCTCGGCGACGGGCAACGCGCGCAGCCGGGCGGCGGCCAGCTCGATCGCCAACGGCAGGCCGTCGAGGGTGCGGCAGATCCGCAGCACCGTGTCGACGTTGGCAGCCGTGACGGTGAAGTCGGGTGCGACGTCGGTGGCCCGCTCGGCGAAGAGGCGGACGGCGGCGTACTCGTCGGCGTCCAGCGCGGACGCGCCCGGCGGTGGCACCGTGAGCCCGGAGAGCGGGCACAACGCCTCACCGGCCAGCCCGAGCGGTTCGCGACTGGTGGCCAGCACCCGCAGCGTCGGGCACGCGCCCAGCAACCGGGCGGCCAGCCGGGCGGCGTCCGCGATGACGTGCTCGCAGTTGTCGAGCACCAGCAGCAGTCGCCGCTCGGCGAGCGCCTCGACCAGCCGGTCGGTGGGGTGCCGGCCCGGCTCGGCCGAGGCGCGCAGACCCGCGTCGCGCAGGCCGAGCGCGCTCAGCACCGCCTGCGGTACGTCCGCACCGTCGGCCAGCCCGGCCAGTTCGACGAAACGGACCTCCCCGTCGACGTGGCCGGCGGCCTCGATCGCCAGGCGCGTCTTGCCCGCGCCGCCGGGGCCGGTGAGGGTGACGAGCCGGCGCTCACCGAGCAGTTCGCCAACGCGCTTGAGCTCCTCCTCCCGCCCGACGAAGGTGGTGAGTTGACCGGGTAGCACCGGTTGGGCGGACCCGCGTTCCGCACCGCGCAGCACCGCCAGGTGGATCGCGGCCAGCCCCGCCGACGGGTCGACGCCGAGCTGCTCGGCCAGGATCTGCCGGGCGTCCTCGAACTCGGCCAGCGCCTCCGCAGGCCGACCCACTGCGGCCAGGGCCCGCATGAGCTGACCACGCGCCCGCTCCCGCAACGGATGCGCGACCACGAACTCCCGTAGCTCCGCGATCAGTGCGCCGTCCGCGCCCAACGCCAGGTCCGCCTCGACCCGGTCCTCGACGGCGGCCAACCGCAGCTCGTCCAACCGGGCGGCCTGCGCGGAGGCGCCGATGGCATCGGCCAGCGCAGGGCCTCGCCACAGCTCCAGCGCCTCGCGCAACAGGGCCGCCGCCCGGCTCCAGTCGCCGTCGACGAGCGCGCGGCGTCCCGCCTCGGCGAGCCCTTCGAACCGGTACGCGTCGACGTCGTCGGGATCCACGGCGAGGCGGTAACCGGCCGGGTGGAACTCGACCGGGTCGTGCCCGACGGGCAGGGCCTGGCGCAGCCGTGACACCTGGGACTGCAACGCGTTTGCCGCTCCCCGAGGCGGATGCTCCCCGTACAGGCCGTCGATCAGCCGTTCCGCGGAGACCACCCGGCCCGCGTCGAGCAGGAGCAGCGCCAGCAGGGTGCGCAGCCGCGGACCGCCGACGGGGACCTCGCGCCCGTCGGCAAGCACCACCTGGGTCGACCCCAGGATGCGGAAACGCATGCCATGGATTGTCGCGCAGTGCCGGCCGGTTCCCACGGCCCGACCAGCCGACCTCACGGATCGGGAGGCTCAGCCCGCGTCGGGATGGCGTCAGCCCTCCTCGCGGGTGCCGTCATTCCGGAGGGGCAGCTCACGTCCGTCGGGTTGGTCGCCGTTGGTCGCCCAGGGCACCTCCCCGGCGGCAGGAACGGGATGCGCCGCGCCGGGCGCCGAGGCGGCGACCTCGGAGTCGGTCGGGCCCGGCACCGAGGGGGGTGCCGCCGCCGTGGCGTGCACCCCGCCGTGGACCGCCCCGGCCGGTCGGGGGATCGGGCCCGGTCGGGCCGGCGGGGCGCACTGCCGGGTCAGCCAGTCCAGCCCGCGCCGCCGGGCGACAACGGTCAGCCGGTCACCCGCGAAGATCACCTGCCGGGGGTCGAGGTCCTTCCACCAGATCGTCTTGGCACCGCCCGCCGGGGTGCGTGCGATCAACCGGACCTGCCCGTCCCGGTTGACCACGTCCAGCGGCCGACCGTCCAGTTCGGAGCCGGCGGCGACCGGCACCTCGGCGACCGGCAGCGCGTGCCTGTCGACGGGGATGGTGGTGATCACGGCGCGTTCGGTGAGGGCCCCGATGAAGGCCGGTGCGGCCAGGTAGGAGACCGACCGGGACACCCCGAGGGCGAAGGTCTCCTCCACCCGCTCGGCGAAGTCACCGTCGAAGAACCGCAGCACCACCCGCAGGTCGTTGCGGAGGTCGCGAGCGGCGAGCGCTGCCTCCAGGTTGGCCACGTCGTCGGTGGACGCCACCACCAGCGCCTGACAGTCCGCCACCGAGGCGGCCACCAGCGTCTCCGGCAACGCGGCGTCGCCGACGATGAGCGGCACCTCCAGTTGGCGGGCCAGTGCCGCACCGCGCGGCTCCGGGGCCTTGTCGATCGCCACCACCTCGACGTCGTACTCGCGCAGCTGCGCCATCACCCGGGTGCCAACGTTGCCCAAGCCGATCACCACCACGTGCCCGACCCGCGCCGGTTGCAGCCGGCCGGTGTGCAGGGCCAGCCGGGCGTTGACGATGCCGTCCACCACGACCGCGGTGATCAGCGGGATCAGCGCCAACCCGGCCAGGTTGAGCACCACCTGCATGATCTGCGCGTCCGGTGCCTTGGTGGTGTCCGGGTCGGCGCCGCTGAGGGTGGTGACCAGCGTCAGGTACAGCGCCTCCAACGGGGAGACGTCCTCGGCCCGGGAGATCAGCGCCCCCAGCACCGCCATCAGCGCGAGCACCGCCATCACCGCGACGCCGATCTTGCGGGTGGCGAAGCCGCGAACCGCTCCCATCACCACAGCGACCGGACGACGCCGCCGGCGCGCGCGAACCAGCCGACGGGCGGCGACCTCGGTGCCCGGGGGCTGCCCGGTCGCCTCGGCGAGCACCAGGTCCGCGCCGGCCTGCTCGGCGGGCAGCAACTCCACGCCCTGCGCCTCGGTGAGGTGGGCCAACGCGCAGACCACGTCCTGCGGTCGGACGTCGGCTCGCCGCGCCACCCGCAGCGTCTTGTCCCGATGCTGGAAGGAGCTGGGGTCGACCTCGTTGAGCGCGGCGGCCACGAAGGCCGGCGCGGCCATCTCGGCGTCGGAGAGCACCTCGACCGGCGCCTTCAGCAGTTTGCGTACGCCGTCGGCGAGGGTGCCGTTGAACATCCGCAGCACCTGGCGGACCCGCTGGTCGACAGCCTGCGCGCAGAGCGCGGCATGCAGGTTGCCGACGTCGTCCTGGTTCAGCAGGGCCAACCCGGCAGCCCCGGCCAGACCGGCGGCCTCGAAGGTGTCCACGTCCAGCCGGTCCGAGCGGACCACCCGGACCCCACGCAGCCCGGCCACGTCCGGCCCGTTGCTGCGGTAGCGCTCCGGCACCACGACGGTGACCCGGGCCCCACCGGCCGGCAGGTCAGATTCGAGCATCGCCCGAGCCACGTAGTAGGCGAGGGCGTCCTTCCCGCAGATCACGTAGTGCGGGCGCGGATCACCGACGGATCGCAGCCGCCAGTTCCACTCGACCGCCCGTCGCGCCCGGTCCCGCCACGGCTCCGCCATGCCCGGATCGTAATCAGCACGGCCATGCTGGGCGACCCTGTCCGGATCATCCCCGGGCCAGGCATGCCCACTCCGACGGCGGGTAGAGCAGCGCCATGCAGACGTTCCTCCCGTACCCGGGCTTTCTGGCCAGCGCCCGCACGCTGGACCAGAAGCGGCTGGGCAAGCAGCGGGTGGAGGCCATCCAGGTGCTGCGCGGGCTCACCCGACCCGGGTACGGCTGGCGCAACCACCCGGCCGTGAAGATGTGGGCCGGGTACGAGGAGGCGCTCGTCCGCTACGGGTTGGACATGTGCGCGGTCTGGACCGAGCCGGGGCGGGCCGACACCTGTGCCACCACGATGACCGTCGACCTCACGGCCGCCTGCGGGCCGGGTGTCATCCGGACCCAGGACGAGCTGGCCGAGGCCGGTGAGCTGCCACCCTGGCTGGGCCGCGACGACCTGCACCTGAGTCACCGTTCGTCGCTGCTGCGCAAGGACCCGGCGCACTACCGCCCACTGTTCGGCGACGACGTGCCAGACGATCTGGAGTACGTCTGGCCCGCCTCCGACCGCCCCCGCCGATGCCTGCCGACCGACTAGGGCTCTGAACAGGCCGTTGGGCCGCAGGTGGGGCAGACTGGGCCCATGGCGCTGTCGCAAGTGGTAGGTCGGCTGATCGGCGTACGGCAGCACCTGGTGGACCCGGGCGGCGGTGGCGCCGACCGGGTGCCGCGACCGACCACGGCGCTGGTGGTGGGTGGCGGCATCGCCGGCATGTCGGCGGCGGTGGTGCTCGCCGAACGGGGTGTGGCGGTCACCGTGCTGGAGGCGGCGCCCACGCTGGGCGGTCGACTGGGTGCCTGGCCGGAGGCGCTCGCCGACGGCAGCCAGCAGAACGAGCACGGCTTCCACGCGTTCTTCCGGCAGTACTACAACTGGCGGTCCATCCTCCGCCGGGTCGACGGTGACCTGGGCTTCCTCAAGGCCATTCCGGGCTACCCGATTCTCAGCGAGCAGTGGCCCACCGAGGAGTTCGGCAAGCTGCCCCCGGCACCTCCGGCGAACCTGCTCGCGTTGCTGTTGCGCAGCCCCAGCCTGCGTCTGGCCGACCTGCGGGTGATGGATCGGGACGCCGCGCTGCCGCTGCTCAGCTACGACCCGGTGCGCACCTACGCCGACCTGGACGACACCACCGCCGACGAGCTGCTGGCGTCGTTGCGACTGCCGGACCGGGCGCGGGCGATGCTGTTCGAGGTCTTCTCGCACTCGTTCTTCAACCACGAGGCGGAGATGTCGGCGGCCGAGATGGTCGCCCAGTTCCACTTCTACCTGCTCGGCAACCCGGAGGGGTTGGCCTTCGACTGCCCTGACGAGGACTACGCCACGGCGATCTGGCAGCCGCTGACCCGGTACGTGGAGAAGCACGGCGGTCGGATCCTCACCGACTGCGCCGCCACCGGGGTGCACCACGACGGCGAGGGCTGGCGGGTGACCACCACCGACGGCGGCAGCCGCCCGGCCGGCCACGTGGTGCTCGCCGTCGACCCACCGGCGCTCGCCGCACTGGTCGCGGCCTCGCCGGACCTGACCGAGCGGGCACCCGAGCTGGCGGCACGGATGCCCGCCTTCGGCACCCCCGGCCCGCCGTACGCGGTGGCCCGGTACTGGTGTGACGGGGACGTCGCCGCCGAGCGCGCGGTGTTCAGCGGGGTGTCCCGGCAGCCCACTCTGGACTCGGTGACGCTCTACCACCGGTTGGAGAACGAGTCGCGCCGCTGGGCGAGGCAGACCGGCGGGTCGGTCATCGAGCTGCACGCGTACGCCTGCGAACCCGGCGTGCCGGCCGAGGAGTTGGCCGAGCGGATGCGCCGCGAGCTGGTCGCGCTCTGGCCGGAGGCCGGCGACCTGCGGGTCCGCGAGCTGCGCGCGCGGGTGGAGGCGCAGGCGCCGGCTTTCACGCCGGGCAGCCACTCCTGGCGGCCGGGGGTACGCACCGACGCGACCGGCGTCTACCTGGCCGGGGACGGCATCGCCACGGACTTCCCGAGCGCGTTGATGGAACGCTCTGCCGCGACCGGGATCATCGCCGCGAACCACATCCTGCGGGCCGAGGGCGCCGCCGCGGAGCCGGTGCGCTCGATCCGGCCGCGTGGGCTGCTGGCCGGCAGGCTGAATCGACAAAACACCACATAAGCCCCGGCACGCTGCCGTACGCTCGAATGATCAACCGTCGATCGGCCGGACGGGAGGGCAGCGGGAGATGTCACCACTGCACCGCGCCGGCGCGGACCACGGCTCGTCGATCGACGAGATCGGCCGCGACGACACGTACCCGCTGATCCGCGACGAGCGCGCCTGCATCGTCACCGCGCTGCGGCTCGGTTGGTGGATGGCGGACGCCTACCACCACGGGCAGCAGGCGCAGCCCCGCGCCTTCGCGGAGACCCGCCCCGCCGTACCGCCGGCCAAGCTCTCCAACCTCACCGAGATGTCCGCGCACCGGCGGATGCGGATGTACCTCGACGGGGTGGACGTCGCGGTGGCCCAGATCGTCGAACTCACCCGGCACACCGGGCCGGTGCCCGACACCTCGGCCGCCCGGACCCTGCTACCCGACCCGGGCCAGCCGGACCCCGCCGACCCGGTGCCGCTGCTGCTCGCCCTCGACGACCTCAACGTGGAGGTGCTGCGCTGGGCGATGGCCGCCAACCACCGGGTCGGGCTGGCCTACCGGTTGGGCCGATCAGTGGCCGACACCGTCCGGGCCGGTGATGTCACGCAGCTGCTGCGGCAGTTCGGCGGCCGGCACGTCCAGATCAGCCGGTGGCTGGACGAGCTGGCCAGCGTGCTGCCGCCGTACTCGGCCGCGGTGGTGCGCCGGTCGCTGGCCGACTGGGCGAGCGCCGTCGACCGCGCCGGCCACGGCGACCCGACCGAGCCGACGCCGGCCGCGCTGAGCCGGGCCCTACGCGGCCAGGGTGACCTCTGGCGGGACGTGCTGACCGGCGGCCTGCACCCGCGCGACCTGCTCGACGAGGAGGACTACGCGGTGATCGCCAGAAACCTGATCATCCGGGACCGGCGGCTGGTGGCGCAGGCCGCCCGGGGCATCTTCTGGCCGGTGCTCGTACCCCTGCTGTTGGTGCTCTTCGCGGTCGTCGGGGTGAGCGCCGCCGCGGCCGCCGGCTCACCGACCACCCGGGCCACCGTCGCCCTGGTGGGCCTCGGCGCCGGGCTGGCCGCGATCTGGCGCTCGGTCTCCGGGCCCGCCCTGGCCGTCGCCGGTGAGGTCAACCGGCCGCTGCTGGACAGCGAACTCACCACCAGGATGGCCCTGCGGCTGAACCGGCCGCTGACCACCGCCCGGGTCGCTGTGAAAGCGGCACCCCGCACCCGCCGCCAGCGGCGACCCGAAGACACCGGCCGATCGAAATACGTTGCCCGGGTCTCCCGCGTCGACCTACCGTGAGCGCGCACTGTCAACCACCACCGCGGGAGCAGCACATGACGATGTCGCACGTCACCACCGTGCCGTCGACGCTGCCCGGTGACGGTTGCCGAGCGGAAGGTCCCCGGGCGGGCCGGCCCGACTGACGCGTACCCGTACGTGCCGAGCCGCCCCGTCCGACCACTGGACCGGGCGGCTTCTTGCTGTCCGCCACCAACCGGAAAGGAGTCCCGGTGGACGCCGTCCTCGTCATCAACGCCGACCTCGGCCCGCTGCACCGGGTCACCGTCCAACACGCCGTCCGAATGCTCTGCCGTCGGGTTGCCGAGATCCACGAGGCCGAGCCGGACCGGGTGATCGGGGTCTTCCCGATGCCCCGGGTGGTGCGGCTGGTCCGCTACGTGGTCACCCGGTGGAGGTTCAACTCCGGGCCGGCCTGGTCGCGCGCCGGTGTGCTGCGCCGCGACGACCGGTGCTGCGCGTACTGCGGTGGGCCGGCATCCACCGTCGACCACGTCCTGCCCCGCTCACGCGGCGGCCGGAACACCTGGCGGAACACCACGGCCGCCTGCTACGCCTGCAACCAGCGCAAGGGGGACCGGACGCCAGCGGAGGCGGGCATGCCGCTGCGCCGGGAGCCCGTGAACCCGGGCTGGGGGGTGCTGGCCGGGCGGTGATGGACCGGCCGGCGGGAACGGGGGGCCGCGGCCCGGGTACGCCCCGGGCGCGGCACCCGCCGGCCCCCCGATCAGACGTCGCGTTCCTTGACCGTCGACCTCAGGTGGCCACCGGGGCACTGCACCCGGATCTCACTGCGGTGCTCGGTGGAGGTCAACCCGACAACGATCTGCTTCGCCGGCCCCGGGTCGTACGCCTCGGCCCGGAAGTCAGGCGCGAGCGTCACCGCGAGCACCTCGACCGTCTTCCCCACGCAGCGGACGGTGACCGTCCCGCCGCGTCCGGCGACGGGTACGCCAGCGCCGGGGGTGGGAGTCGGCGCGACCGTGGTCGGGGTCGGGGTCGGGACTCCAGTGGTGGCGGTCGGGCCTGGGGGCACTGTTCCGCCCGGACCGGTCGGGGGGCCGGTCCGGGCGGCGGTGGTGGTGCTCCTGGTCCGCGGTACGGCGGACGGCCCGACGTCGACCGGGTCGGTCGGCTCCTCGGTGCTGGGCATCCCCACCGTGGTCGTGCCCGGGCCGCTGCCGGCCGGCGCGGCGCCCTGTCCGGGCCGACGGTTGCTGGAGTCGCCGAGCGACCCGGCCAGCGCCACCGCGGCGATAACGGCCCCGCCGACGGTCAGGATGGCGCGGCCCCGACGCCACGGAGGACGCCGCACCGGCACCGCCGAGCCGCTGCTCGGCCTGGCGCTGCTCGGCTTGGCGCTGCCCGTCCCGGCGCTGGCCCTCCCGGCGTTGCTCGACGTCGCCGTCGCCGGATCGGCGCTGGTCGGATCGGCGCTGGTCGGACTGGCGCTGGTCGGACTGGCGCTGGTCGGACTGGCGCTGGTCGGACTGGCGCTGGTCGGACTGGCGCTGGTCGGACTGGCGCTGGTCGCCGTTGGTTCGACGGCGGCCACTGCGGGTGCGGCCGCGCTGGCGGCGGCGAGCAGGATGCGGGCCGCGTCGGCTGCCGACGGCCGGTCGGCGGGGTCGCGAGCCAGGCACCAGCGGTAGAGCCGGTGCACCTCGGGCGGCACGCCGTCGATCGGGGGCAGCGGGTCCGGCTCGACGTGGGTGTGCGCGCGGAGCATCCCGGTCTGCGCGTCGGCGGGCCAGGGCAGTCGGCCGGTGAGCACCCGGTGCAGCAGCAGGCCGAGGGCGTACACGTCGCTGGCCGGCAGCACCTCGCCGGCCAGCAACCGCTCCGGTGCCAGGTACGCCGGTGTGCCCAGCAGCCGCCCCTCGAAGTCGATCTCCGGCGCGCCGGCGGCTGCCGCGATGCCGAAGTCGAGCACCTTCGCCCCGGTCGGCGTGAGCATCACGTTGCTCGGCTTGATGTCGCGGTGCACCAACCCCTGCTCGTGCGCGGCGGCGAGCGCCGAGCCCACCTCGGCGCACACCCGCAACCCGGCGCGCGGCGGCAACGGACCGACCACCAACCGGTGTTCGAGGGTGTGACCGCCGAGCAACTCCATCACCACGAACGGGACCGCGACGCCCTCCAGCGTCGACTCGCCGTAGTCGTAGACGCTGGTGACATGCGGATGCGACAGCCGGGCCGCCGCCTTGGCCTCGCCCCGGATCCGCTGTCCGGCGTTGCTGTCCGAGGCGACCAGCACCTTCACCGCCACGTCCCGTTCGAGCACCTCGTCGTACGCCCGGTGCACCGCCGACATGCCGCCACTGCCGAGACGCTCCAGGAGCCGGTAGCGGCCCGCAAGCAACTGATCACGCTGCACGACGGACAGCCTGCCGTACCCACCCGGCGTGGGGCCACCCGGGATCGAGGTATCGCGATGATTGGACGCGGGCTTCGGCTATCGCCCGCCGAGATCCGGGTGGGCCCGCAGGAACGCCTCCCCCTGGCGGGCAGCCCGAAGGACCAGCACGATCAGGACGGCCCAGATCACCACCAGCAGCCCACCGATCACCACGTGGAACGGCGCGAACCCCAGGAACGCCTGACCGGCACCCGTCATCGCCAACCCGGCGATGACCAGCACGAACCAACGTTGGGCGATGGCCTGACGGGCCGTCTCCACGAGGAGGGCCGGGTCCTCGCCGGGCTCGGGTGTGCCGCGCCGAACCTGCCGTCCCAACCGTCGACGGCGCGACCAACTGAGCGTCGTCAGCGGCGACTGTCGACGGTTGGCGCGATACCGGCCGGTGCGTACGGCCCACACGATCGCCACGATCTCGACGCCCAGGCCGAGCAGACACAGGGCCGCGCCGAAGGTGCTCGCCCAGCGCGGCGGGTCGCCGTCGAAGATGCCGGTGTCCGCACCGCCCACCGCGCTGCCGATCACCAGCCCGCCGACCACCACGACCAGCAGCACGACGGCGAGAACCAGACCAGTTCGACGTCTTCCCCGTCCGGTGCGCTCCGGTGGCGTCGCCGGTGTGTCCATAGTGGCCCCCGATCACCGCTTGGAGCGGGGACTACCCATCGACGCGGGAAGCTGAAACGCGGTCAGTCGCCGGTCGGTGGTCGCCAGGCGAAGCGGGGCGTACGGCGTTCGGCGACGGCCGCGACACCCTCCCTGGCCTCGCCCGTGGTCGTCACCTTCCGGTGCCACCAGGCGATCCGCGCGGGTTCGGCCCGATCGTCGATGATCTCCTTGGCGGCGGCGATGCTCACCGGTGAACGCTGGGCGATGGTGGCGGTCAGCTCGTCCACCCGCGCGGCGAGTCGGTCGGCCGGCAGCACCTCGTCGACCAGGCCGATCCGCAGCGCCCGCTCGGCGTCGATCAGCTCGGCGGTGAACAGCAGATGCTTGGCGGCGGACGGACCGATCAGCCGGGCCAGCCGGCGCGTCGTCGGCGCCGGATAGACCAGCCCGAGCCGGGCCGGCGGTACGCCGAACCGGGCGTCGTCAGCGGCGATCCGCAGGTCGCAGGCGATCGCCAGCTGTGCCCCACCCCCGACGCAGGCGCCCCGGACGGCCGCGACCGTCGGCTTGGCGAATCGGGCCAGCCGTTCCTCGGCGGCCACCGCGATGCTGGTGTCACCGGCGTCCAACAGTTCGGCCAGGTCACCGAGGTCGGCACCGGCGCAGAAGGCGTCACCGGCACCGGTGAGCACCAACGCCCGTACGTCGGGGTCGGGCTCCAGCCGGTCGAGCAGTTCGGGGAGCTGACGCCACATGGCCGCGGTCATCGCGTTGCGCCGAGCCGGGTTGTGGATCACCACTGTCGCGACCGGTCCGGTCACCTCGACTGTCAACTCCGCATCCGACACGCCCACCTCCTCATCCGCTGGTCAATCTTGGACAGTTTCCGTTACGCGCTAACGGAAACTGTCCAAGATTGCCATAACCGAGCGAGGCACGGGATCGATGACGGCCCTCTGGAGGAGGCCCTCGACGGGGAACCGACGCTGCGGGCCGCGCGTCCGACGGGGATGAGAGCCACCTCGAGAACCGGCGTCACAGTCGCGCTACTGGTCGCCCTGCTGGCCGGGTGCACCAGCACCGACCGGGCCGGCACCGCCGGAAATCCTCCACCGGACACCCCCGCCCCGACGGCCACCGTCCCGACCGCCGGCACCTCAACGCCCGGCTCCACCCCCACGGCCGCCAGTGCCGCAGCCGCCCAGGTGACGCTGCGGAGTTCGGGCGGCTTCGCGGGCCGCGGCGACGTCGTGACCGTCGAGCCGGACGGTCGGTGGACCGCTGTGGACCGGGCCGGCAGCCGGCGCACCGGTCGGCTCACCCCCGCCGACCTGGGCAGCCTGACGGCTCTGGCCGCCGACCCCCGGCTCGCCGCCGAGGCGGGGCAACCGACCACCGCTACCAACTGCGCGGACGTGATGCACTACCGCCTCACCGTGGGCAGCACCGAAACCGGGTACGCCGACTGCCCGGCCGAGGGGCCTCCGCCGCCGGCTACGCAGGCCCTGGTCAAGCTGCTGCTGCGGGCCACCGGCACCTAGACCAGGTAGTCCGGGGGCAGGCCGGTGCCCCGCAACTCCGCCGGAAGGTGGGCGACGTCGTTGACGGCGATCAGGTTCGGCGGGCCGGAGGGGCTGTACCGGATCACGGTCAAACCCGCGTTGTGCGAGTTCAAGCCCAGCCACCGCTGCTCCGGCGCGTCGAGGGCGTGCCGCACCAGCCAGCCGATCAGAAAGGTGTGCGTCACGACCAGCTCGCGGACCGGCTCGTCACCGGCTGTCGCCCCGGTGACCGGACCGGCGAACCGCCGCACGGCCGCCGCCGTCACCTGCGGCCCGTCGACCCGCTGGGCCGCCGAGAACTGGGCCAGGAATGTCGCGTACGCGGGCGGCAGGTCGGTCGGGTCCGTGTCGTGTGGAAGGTGGTCACCGGCCAGCTCCGTCTCGTACACCGGAACATCGGGCAGTGACGTGGCGATCAGCGCGGCGGTCTGCGCGGCCCGGCGCAGCGGCCCGTGGTGGACGGCGGCGAACCGGCGGCCGCGCAGGCGTTCGCCGAGCAGGGTGGCCTGCTGCCGACCGCGCTCGGACAGGCCGGTGTCGGGCTCCTCGGCGGTTGAGCCGTTCAGCTCGGACAGGTCCTGCTCGGCGTGTCTGGTCAGGTACAGCAGTCGCGTCGCCATGGCTGACACCTCAACACACCGGGAGGCACGGTCGCGACCCCGTGCCTCCCGGCCCCGCACACGTCGGTTCAGTCGGTCCGACCGGATGCCGCTCGCGCGAAGGTGACCGACACCCACAGCCAACCGGCCGACACCGCCAAGCCGAACGCCACCATTACCGCCGGTGCCGGCCGGACGATCAGCGTCACCCAGGCCACCGCGAAGAACACCCCGGTCACCAGGCTGTACGCGGCCCGACCGCGCGCCCCGTGCCGTGCGGCCCGACGGGCCGCCAGCACCGTCGCCGCGATCAGCGACCCGAAGGCGACCGCCGCCACCAGGAAGTGCAGGCCCCCGTGCCAACTGATCTCACCGGCACCCCGAGGCGTGCCGACCGGGAACCCGTCGGCCGGGTCGGCGCTGAAGATCGCCGCCCCGACCAGGCCCAGGCCGTACAGCGCGAGAAGTCGGGGCAGCCAGACCGACCGGTCACCGTCGCCGGCACGGCGGCGCAGCGCCCCGGCGGCCAGCACGCAGAGCACTCCGCTGACCAGGAACGTGACGATCTGGATCCAGCCCAGCTCGCCGGTGCTCAACACGCTCACCGGGTGCCGGCGAAAGTCGAAGCCGTCCCGGGTCGACGCCTGCGCGATCGCCGAGCCGGCGAAGATCGGGCCGGCGAGCATCCCGCCGATCAGCAGTGCCCGGTCCCGGCCGACAGCCGCCGGCCGGACCAGTGGAAGAGACGCGGCCTGACTCATCGTCCGCCCCCTACGCCCGCGGGAACATCTGGCCGATGCGGATCTTGTTTCCGAACGGGTCCCGGATGCCGAAGTCGATCCCGTACGGACGCTCGGTCGGCTCGTCGGTGATCTCGACGCCCTTCGCCACCAGATCCTCGTGCGTCTTGCGGGCGTCGTCGGTGGTCATGAAGAGGTACCCGCCGAGGGCACCCTTGGTGAGCAGCTCGCGGACCTGCTCGGCGGTGGCCGGGTCCAGCGCGGGCGGCCCCGGCTTCTCCAGCAGGATCTCCCGCTCCGGGTCGCCGGGCAGGTTGACGGTCAACCACCGCATGAAACCGAGGTCCTGGTCGGTGTTGACCTCCATGCCGAGTTTGTTGACGTAGAAGTCAAGCGCGGCGTCCTGGTCGAGGACGTAGATCTGGGAGCGGCTGATCGCGTTCATCGTCATGCCCATGACGCTAGAGGTTGGGCGTGACCTGCGGCTTATCCAAAACTGCTGGGTCGGGTCCAGGCTTTGGTGAAGCACGACGGCACGTTGGCCGGCGCGACGCGCTGACGCCGGAAATCCGTGGGCGACTCGCCGACGATCTGCCGGAACGTCCGGCTGAACGTGCCGAGGCTGCCGAAGCCGACGGCGTAACAAATATCCGTCACGTCCCGGTCGGTCTCCACCAACAACGCCATCGCCCGCTCCACCCGGCGGCGTTGCAGGTAGCGGTGCGGAGTCTCGCCGAAGGTGGCCCGGAAGGTACGGATGAAGTGCGCCTCGGAGACGAGCGCGATCCGGGCCAACGCCGGGATGTCCAGGGGCTCGGCGTACGCCCGGTCCATCGCGTCCCGGGCGCGCAGCATCGCCCGGTTCGACTCCTCCACCGCGCGACTCATCGGCCCCCGCCTCGCTCGCCCGTTGCCGGGCCCAGGCTACCGCCGACCCGGTGAGCCGGCGTTCAAACCCGTCTCCGTTGTGACATCGGCCTATGGCCGGGACGGACCGGCCACGCCAGCATGGAGGGCATGACTCGTGCACTCATCGCCCTGACCAGTCACTCCGAGCTGGGCCGCACCGGCCGTTCGACCGGCTACTACGTCGGCGAGGCCGCCGAGCCGTGGGAGGTGTTCCGGGCCGCCGGCTACGACGTCGACCTGGTGTCCGTGGCCGGCGGCGAGCCGCCGGTAGACGGCCGGGACGAGAACGACAGCACCCAGAACGACTTCCTCGCCACCGCCGGCGTCGCGGACACCCCGAGGGCCGCCGACGTCGACCCGGCGGGGTACGACGCGATCCTCTTCGCCGGCGGTCACGGCACCATGTGGGACTTCCCCGACGACCTCGACCTGGCCCGCATCGCCCGCTCGGTCTACGAGCGCGGCGGCGTGGTGGCGGCCGTCTGCCACGGTCCGGCGGCGTTGGTGAACCTGACCCTCACCGACGGCTCCCGGCTGCTCGCCGGCAAGCGGGTGGCCGGCTTCACCAACAGCGAGGAGGCCTCCGTCGGCCTCACCGACGAGGTGCCTTTCCTTCTCGCCGACAAGCTCACCGAGGCTGGCGCGCAGCACGTACCGGCACCGGACTTCACTGAGCACGCGGTGGTCGACGGCCGCCTGGTGACCGGTCAGAACCCACAGTCCGCCCGCGCCGTGGCCGCGGCCGTGGTGAAGCTGCTCGCCTGAGCGCCGGTCGGATCCGGTAGTCGTCTGGCGGGCCGGTGGCACGCAGCTCGGGCGGCAGGCGGGAAGGCCCGCGGCAAGCTCGACGGGAAACTGTCGTGAGTGCCGCTGCTGTCAACTGGTCGACTCGTGGCAGTGCCCATCGGGAAATGCCTGATGGAATTGGAGCCCCCGGCCGGGATCGAACCGGCGACATCTCGCTTACAAGGCGAGTGCTCTGGCCAGCTGAGCTACAGGGGCGCGTGCGTCGAGGTCAGCATAGCGACTGACGTCCGGATATCCCGATCGCGAGGCCTCCCGACCACGGGAATCGTCAACAACCCGACGCACACCGGTTCGCCGTGGCGTCGATTGATGTCTGACCGTGCCCGAGTGACCGGAATGCGTAGCCCGCCTGGTGGGCTCGGCGGCCCCCCGCCTTGGCAGCACGGGTAAACGCGTTTACGGTTCACTCACACGGACGACGACCGGGCGCCCCCGCGACCGGGCCGCCGTCCGTTGACCGGCACGGACACGTGCCGGTTGCTCCTTCACTCGGATCGTCCGGCACGTTCCTGCCGGTGAAAGGAAGCGCTTCACCATGGCTACGGTCACCTATTCCAAGGCGTCCCGGATCTACCCGGGCCAAGAGCGTCCCGCCGTCAACGAGCTGAACCTCGAGATCGGCGACGGGGAGTTCCTCGTCCTGGTCGGTCCCTCCGGTTGCGGTAAGTCCACCAGCCTGCGGATGCTCGCCGGCCTGGAGGACGTGGACGCCGGTTCGATCTACATCGACCAGCGTGACGTCACCCACCTCCCCCCGAAGGCCCGCGACATCGCGATGGTCTTCCAGAACTACGCCCTCTACCCGCACATGACGGTGTACGAGAACATGGCGTTCGCGCTGAAGCTGCGCAAGACCTCCAAGTCGGAGATCGACCGGCGGGTCAAGGAGGCGGCCGGGCTGCTCCAGTTGGAGGAGTACCTCAGCCGTAAGCCGAAGGCGCTCTCCGGTGGTCAGCGCCAGCGTGTCGCGATGGGCCGGGCGATCGTCCGCGAGCCGCAGGTCTTCCTCATGGACGAGCCGCTGTCGAACCTCGACGCCAAGCTCCGGGTGCAGACCCGTACCCAGATCGCGTCCCTGCAGGCCAAGCTGGGCGTCACCACCGTCTACGTCACGCACGACCAGGTCGAGGCCATGACCATGGGTCACCGGGTCGCGGTGCTGCTCGACGGTGTCCTGCAGCAGGTGGACACCCCGCGGGCGCTCTACGACACCCCGGCCAACGTGTTCGTCGCCGGCTTCATGGGCTCTCCCGCCATGAACATCAAGACCGTTCCGCTGAACGAGCGGGGCGCCGAGTTCGCCGAGCTGAACATCCCGCTGACCCGGGAGCAGGTTGAGGCGGCCCGCGCCGAGGGTGGCGACGGCAAGGTCACCGTGGGCTTCCGCCCGGAGGACTGCGAGCTGGTCAGCCCGACCGAGGGCGGCATGCCGGTCGTGGTCGAGCTGGTCGAGGACCTCGGTTCGGACGCCAACGTCTACGGCCACGCCGCGCTGGGTGGCAACTCGGAGCGCTTCGTCGTCCGCACCGACCGGCGCAACATGCCGAACATGGGTGACACCGTGTTCGTCAAGCCGGTCGCCGGTCGCAGCCACGTCTTCCACGCCGCCACCGGCAGCCGGATCTGACGTAACGCCGTACCGAAAGGGGCGGTCCGCTTCGGCGGGCCGCCCCTTTCGTCATACCGGCGGTGGCGCCTCACCCCCGGGAGCCAGCGCGCAGGTGGCTCTTCGGGGTGACTCGGCACGGCTGGCCGTTCCCCTACCGTCACGGCAACCCCGAACCGGAGGACGTGCCGTGCCGACCGATCTCGCCCGACCCGCTGCCCACCAGCCGACCGCCCGTTCCCGGCCGTACCAGGTGGTTCGCCTGGCCGGCCGGAACCTCGCCTACTGCGCGACGCTGGTCCCGGTCGCCGTCCTCACGTTGGTGACCGCCCCGCTGGGCGGAGCCGACGCCGCCGTCACACGCTGGCGAGCCCTGCGTACCGGACTGCTCGGGATGCCACCGACGGCCGTGCCCGGCCGGCGGCCCGGCACCGTCGCGGTGCTCGGCCACGCGCTGCTCAGCCTGCTGGTGGGTGCCATTGCCCTGCTGCCACTCGGCGTGCAGCTGCTGATGGTGCTGCGGGGTGTGCTGTACGGCCTGGTGGACCCGGGGCCGTACGACAACTCCTGGGGTGGTCCGACCCGGGCCGGCGCCTGGTTGGCGCACTTCCTGGTCGGCCTGCCGATGGCCGCCGCCGGGCTGGCCGCCCTGATCGGCATCGCCGCCGTGCACCAGCGGCTGACCCGACGCCTGGAGGGCGAGCGCGGCCCGCTCTGGTTGCTCCCGACAGTGCTGCTGATGGCGTTTGCCGGGGCGCTGCTCTTCGTCGCGTGGACCCGGCAGATCTGAGCACGAAGGCCCCTCCCGCGCGCGGCGGAAAGGGGCCTTCGTGGACGTGCGCTACATCTCGACGGAGCGCCGACGGGCGACCTCGGCCAGGGCGACCGCCGCCGCCACGCTGGCGTTGAGCGACTCGACCTCGGAGATCATCGGGATGCTGACGGTCAGGTCGCAGGTCTCCCCGACCAGGCGGGACAGGCCGCGCCCCTCGGAACCGACAACCACCACCAGCGGGCCGACAGCGGCCTCCAGGTTGTAGAGGTCGGTGTCGCCGTCGGCGTCCAGGCCGACAACCATGAAGCCGGCGTCGCGGCACGCCTTCAGCGACCGGGTCAGGTTGGTCACCTGCGCCACGGGAACCCGCGCGGCCGCGCCGGCACTGGTCCGCCAGGCGGTCGCGGTGATCCCGGCGGCACGACGCTCCGGTACGAAGACACCCTGCGCGCCGAACGCGGCAGCCGACCGGATCACGGCGCCCAGGTTGCGCGGGTCGGTGACACCGTCCAGCGCGACCAGCAGCGGAGCCTGCTGCTCAAGGGCGGCGGCGACCATGTCCTCGAACGGCTGGTACGCGAAGGGCGGCACCTGCAGACCGACGCCCTGGTGCAGCACCCCGCCGGTCATCCGGTCCAGCTCGGCGCGGCTGATCTCCAGGTTGGCGATGCCCCGGTCGGCGGCGGTCCGGATGATCTCGTTGACCCGGTCGTCCATGTCGATGCCCTGGGCGGTGTAGAGCGCCGTCGCCGGCACGTTGGCGCGCAGCGCCTCCAGCACCGGGTTACGCCCGACCAGCAGCTCAGGGGTGTCCTTGGACGGGTTGGACTTGCGCCCCGGCGTCACCCGGGGGCCGGACCGCCCGGTGGGCTTGCCGCCCCGCCCGCCGGTGGCACCCCGACCGGCCGGCACCCCCCGACCGCCGCCCCGGCCCCAGGTGGTGTCCTTGCTGCCGGGCTGCCCGATCTTGGGGGCTCGCCCCTCCTCGGCTGCCGCGCGGCGCTCCTTGTCCTGCTTCCAGGCGGTGCGCTGGGGCAGCTTCTCGGTGCCCGAGTAGCCCTTGTGCCACGGCCGCTCGTCAGCGGGCAGGGTGCGACCCCGGCCCGCCAACGAGTCCTTGTTCTTGCCACCAGAGCCCTTGGGGGCGGTCGCCTTCGACGTCAGTCGCCGGCCACGGCGCTGCGAGTTGCCGGCCATCAGTCCTGCTCTCCAATAGTCCAACGGGGGCCCTGGGGGGTGTCCTCGACCACCACGCCGGCCAGCTTGAGCTGGTCACGCACCGCGTCCGCGGCGGCCCAGTCCTTGCGGCCCCGCGCCTGCGCACGCTGCTCCAGGGCCAGCGCGATCAGGGAGTCCACCACCGCACGAAGATCGTCCGATGGGCCGCCGCCGGTCCAGGCCGGGTCGAGAGGGTCGATCCCGAGGATATCCAGCATTGCCCGCACCACGGCCAGCGTGGTGCGGACGGTCACATCGTCGCCGGCGCTCAGGGCGGTGTTGCCGTCCCGAATGTGCTGTTGCAGCACGGCCAGCGCGGCGGACGTGTTGAGGTCGTCGTTCATCGCCGCGACGAAGCCCGCCGGCAGCTCACCGAGCTGCCCGGCACCGACCCGCTCGGCGGCCCGCTGCACGAAACCCTCGATCCGTCGGTACGCGGTGGCCGCGTCCCGCAGCGAATCCTCCGAGTAGTCGATCACCGAGCGGTAGTGCGCGGCGGCGTAGTAGTAGCGCAGCTCCACCGGCCGCACCCCGAGCGAGTCCACGTACGCCAGGCCCAACGCGTTACCAGCGGACTTGCCCATCTTGGCCCCGCCGATGCTCAACAGCCCGTGGTGCACCCAGTACCGGGCGAACGGCAACCCGGCCGCCTTGGACTGGGCGATCTCGTTCTCGTGGTGCGGGAACGTCAGATCCAGGCCACCGCCGTGAATGTCGAACTCCGGGCCGAGATAGCGCCAGCACATCGCCGAGCACTCGATGTGCCAACCCGGACGGCCCAACCCCCACGGCGACGGCCAGTAGGCGTCCGCCGGCTCGTCCGGTTTGGCGCCCTTCCACAGCGCGAAGTCGCGCGGATCCCGCTTGCCCCGATCCGGGGCGTCCCCGGCGGACTGCATGGCGTCCGGAGACTGACCCGACAGCGACCCGTACGCCGGCCAGGACGCCACGTCGAAGTAGACGTCGCCCGAGCCGTCACTCGCCGGGTACGCATGCCCGTCGGCGATCAACTTCGTGATCAGCTCGTGCATCTCGGGGATGTGCCCGGTGGCGCGCGGCTCATAGGTGGGCGGCAGCACGTTCAACGACCGGTACGACTGGGCGAGCAGCAACTCGTTGGCGTACGCGATCGACCAGAACGGACGCCCCTGCTCGCCCGCCTTGACCAGAATCTTGTCGTCGATGTCGGTCAGATTGCGAATGAAGGTGACCTCGTAGCCGGCGGCCATCAACCAACGACGCAGCACGTCATAGTTGACCCCGGAACGAAGGTGACCGATGTGCGGCGGAGCCTGAAGGGTGAGACCACACAGGTAAACCCCCACCTTGCCGGCTTCCCGCGGGACGAAGTCCCGCACCGATCGGGTGGCAGTGTCATACAGGCGTAGCGTCACCGTACAAGGGTAGCTGTCCGCGCCTGTCCGAGTCGGCCGGTGCCGGGTCGTACGCTGCCAGGCGTGGATGCGACCGCACGCTCCGGTGGCTCCGGTGACCTGCCAGCCAACCCCACCGCCCCCGCCCCCGATTCGGCTGACGCCGACGCGAGGCGACCCGACGCGGCTGCGGGGCCGCCCCCGACCGGCGCAAGGCGGGCCGACGCGGGCCCGGGGCGGGCCGACGCGGGCGCGGGACCGGCTCCCACCGGCGCTGGGCGGGCCGATGCGGGCGCGGGGCGGGCCGATGCGGGCGCGGGGCGGGCCGATGCGGGCGCGGGGCGGGCCGACGCTGTTGCCCCGCCGTCCGGCGCGGGCCTGGGGCGGGCCGACGGGGTTGCCGGGCGGGGCGGGGAGACGTCGCAGACGCTGGACCGGGGGTTGCGGCTGCTGCACCTGGTCGCCGAGGCGCCTGGGGGTCTGACCGTCACCGAGGCCGCGAATCGGCTCGGCATCGGCCGGGCAGCCGTCTACCGGCTGGTCAGTGCGTTGACCGGGCACGGCATGCTGCGCCGCGACGATGAGGGTCGGCTGCGCCTGGGGGCCGGGTTGTTGCACCTGGCCCGGCGGGCCCAGCCGCTGCTCGCCGAGGGTGCGCTGCCCGCGCTGCGTCGCCTCGCCGAGCAGGCCGGCGCCACCGCCCACCTGACCGTCGTCGAAGGTGGAGAGGGTGTCGCCCTGGCCGTGGTGGAGCCGAGCTGGACGTCGTTCCACGTCGCGTACCGGGCCGGGGCGCGGCATCCACTGGACCGGGGAGCGGCGGGCCGGGCGATCCTGGCCGGGCGAGCCGGGGTGGCAGAGGCGGTCAGCAGCAGCGGAGAGTTGCAGGCCGGGGCGTACGGGGTGGCCGCACCGGTGCTCGACGTACCCGGGCTGGAGGCCAGCGTCGGCGTGGTCGCGCTCGCCCCGCTGGACGTCGACACGATCGGCCCTCAGGTGCTGGCCGCCGCCCGAGCCATCACCACCGCCCTCAGCTGACCCCGGCTCGCCGGCCAGGATCGCCCGGCCTCGGGCGTGATCGACTCGGGTTCACGGAAGTCGCGGTATCCCATGGCCAACGACCGCCCGACTTTCAGGAACGCGAGTGGATCGTCGCCCATCAGCGGCCCCGGGTGCCTCATCGGTCGGTGGGATCCGGTCGGTGACTCCTCAGTCGATGGACATGGCCGGTGACTCCTCGGTCGGCGGATATGGCCGGTTGCCATAGCACGATCGGCAGGCGGAGTCGCCGTTGTCCACAGGTCCGGCGGCAGGTGCAGGCCGGGTTGTCCACAGGGGTTTCGAGGGCCGCTCGGTGGTCGGCAGTCTGCTCGGTATGCCACCACGTCCGCATCGCCCCGATGCCCTGACCTGGCAGGTCTTCCGCGGCTCCGACGCTGTCCGGGAAGGCCTGCTCACCGAACATCAGCTGCGCAACTCCGCCTGGGTGCGGTTGCGCCACGACATCTACGCCGACGCACGGCTGGACCGCGACCACGCCCTGGCGTGTCGCGCCGCCCTCCTCCGCCTACCGCAGGCAGTGGTGGTCGGCGGTCCGTCGGCCGCCTACCTGCACGGCGTCCACCACGCCGCGAGCTTCACCGACGACGTGCACGTCCTCGTGCCCCGATCGCTGCGGGTCGGTCCACAGCGTGGCCTCAGCGTGCACGTCAACACCATCACCCCGCTCGTGGCACCGCCCGACCCGAGACGACCGTCAGGCGCGGGGCCAACGCCCGACCCGGGACGACCGTCAGGCGCGGGGCCAACGCCCGACCCGGGGCGACCGTCAGGCGCGGGGCAACCGCCAGATGCGGGGCGTCCGTCGGGCGCTGGACGTCCACGTGATGTGACGCGACCGACGGGAGCAGGGCGACCACCTGTCGGCCGAATGTCGCCACGGCCAGCACCGCTGCTGTCCCGCCAGGCCGCAGTGTCCGCCCGCGCAGGGGGTGTCATGACGGCGAGCGCGGGCGATGGGTGGTCGGCGGCCAGCCCGCTCAGGTCCAGCGAGCGCGATCTGCCGATCCCCCGGTCCGACCCCGGGCGGGCCGCCTGGGAGACGGCTGTCTGGCTCGACCCCGTCCGGGCGGTCGCCATCGTCGACTCGTTGCTCGGGCAGGGTCTGACCGGGCGCGACACCTTGGACGCCATCGCTGCCCGCAATGCCGATCGGCCCGGTGGACGACGGGCACGCTGGGTCTTCGACCTGGCCGACGGTGGAGCCGAGTCTCCGCCGGAGTCGCACCTTCGCGTGCGGCTGGTGCTGGGCGGGCTACCGCGTCCGGCGGTTCAACATCCGATACGTCTGCCCGTCGGGGTTGTCCTGCACCCCGATCTGGCCTGGCCGCAGTATCGGGTGGCGGTCGAGTACGACGGGACGTGGCATTCCGACGCGGAGCAGTTGCACCGCGACCGCCGCCGACTCAATCAGCTGGTCGCCGCGGGTTGGCTGGTCCTGCACGTGACCAGTCGACGGCTGTACGGCGATTTTCCGGCGGTCCTCCGAGAGGTGCGCGACGCGCTGGTCAGCCGCGGATGGCGACCGGCATCATCCAGATGACCAGGATCATCTCGGGTTTCCGGAAACCGCGCCCTCCCTCAGGCTCCGACACCGCGCCTTCAAGAAAACCGAGTCGATCATGACCGAGGCCAGGTAGGCGCCCCCCGGCAGGCGAGCCCGGGACGACGCCCCACGCCGAGACGACAGACCAGGCCCGGGACGACGGACCAGCCCCGAGACGACAGACCAGCCCCGGGACGACAGACCAGGCCCGGGACGACGGACCAGGCCCGGGACGACGGACCAGGCCCGGACACCACAGGGCCCGGTCGACAAGCGTCGACCGGGCCCCGGGGCGTGGTGGCGGTTGGGCCACCTGGCAGTGCGATGTGCGCTACGGGCGCGCGTTCGGCTTGAGCGGGGTCTTCACCGCCGCGTAGGCATCGACGATCCCGTAGCCGTAGAAGCCGTTGAAGTTGACCCCGCCCGCGCAGTACGCGTCGTAGGTCTCGTCCCGGCCTTCGTTGCGGTACTGCTGCAGGCGCGGCTCCGGGCAGGCGTGCTCGGCGGCCGTGCGGTAGAGGTGCTGTTCGACCTGGTCCGGCGACATCCCGAAGCCGGTCCGACCCTGCGCCTTGCCGTGCCGGCTGACGATCAGCGCGGCGACGCCGGCGGCGTGCGGGGACGCCATCGAGGTGCCCTGGAGGTACGTGTAGTAGCCGCACTCACCGTTGGCCTTGCACTGCTTGAAGACCGAGTTTTCGAATCCGGCGACGATGTTGCCGTCGGCGTCGACCGACCCCTCCTCCTGAAGCACGTGCTTCGGGTACGTCGACAGGATCATGTTGGCGTCGGTACGGAAGGTGTCGGTGCCGAAGCCGTCCCGGAACCAACCGCCCGGCGCGGCGACGGAGATCTGCTCGGTGCCGTAGTTGGAGAAGTCCGACTTCTTGCCGGACGGGCCAACCGACGACACACCGATCACGTGCGGGCCTTCGGTGGGCAGGTCCCAGCAGCTCTCGTTGTCGATCGGCCGGGGGTACGGGTCAGCGCCGTAGTCGGGGCTCGTGACGTCGGTACGCGGTGCGCCCAGGTCCTCGTTGTTGTTGCCGAGCGCGCCGACGAGGGTGACGCCCTTGTCGTGCGCGAAGATCAGCGCCCGCTTCATCGCCTTGATGATGGCCCGCTGCTCCGCCTGGTCCTCGGGCGAGTCGGCCGGGTTGGCGGTGCAGTTGTAGAGCCACGGGTCGACGTAGAACGACATGTTGACCACGTCGATCCCGGACCGGCCGGCGTGGATCAGCGCGTTGACCACCGGGTCGAGGAAGAAGTAGCCGGAGTCCTGGCCGCCCTTGAGCTCGACCAGCGAGACGTTCGGGGCGACGCCGGAGAGGCCGAAGCCGTTGGCGGCGGCGCCGATGGTGCCGGCCACGTGGGTGCCGTGCCCGCCGTCGTCGGTGCCGACCGGGTCGAGGCAGCTCGGCACCTCGCAGGGGCCGTCCACATCGGTCAGGTCGGGCGCGAAGTTGCGCGACAGCGACCAGTTGAAGTTCGGCGCGATGTCCGGGTTGCTGGCGTCGAGGCCGGTGTCCAGTACGCCGACGGTCACCCGACGGTCGCCCGGCTCGATCTTGCGGGCCTTGTCGGCCCGGATCATCTCCAGGCCCCACAGCTTGTCGTCGAGCGGATCGAGCTTGGCGCCCTTCTTGGCACCAGCACCGGCGCGAGCACCGGCACCGGCCAGCAGGTGCTCCTGCTCGACGCGGTCCAGCTTCGGCTTGCGGCCGATGGCCTTCTGCTCGGCGGCACCGATCAGCGTCGGCGCGGCGGTCGCCCTGGCCGCGAAGTCGGCCCGGTCGCTGCTGACCTGGAACATGCCGACCTCGTCGGACCGCGACACCACAGTGCCGCCAGCCGCCTTGATAGCGGCGATGGCGGTGTCGGCGGCGACGCCATCCTCGGCGACGACGGTGAAGGCGCGGGAGTCGCTCGACGCGGCGTTGGCCGGCACACCCAACCCCGTAGCCGTAAGTGCCAGTACTGCCGCTGTCGCGACCGTACGGGCGGTGAAGCGCTTGCTCACCACATCGGATCCTCTCGTTGAGGGACGTGGCAGCCATCACACAACACCGGGTCGGATTACGCCAGCTGAACGCCCGTTATGGTCGTGAATTTCTCCGCCTACGCACGCCCACCAAGAGCATCGACACCGGCCACGTCGACACGCGCAGCCGGGAGAGTGTCGGCGCTGTCCGACTCGACGGCCAGACCTGCGAGTGCGGCCGGCAGGTCGGCGATCGTCGACACCTCGGCGTCCGGCGGTCCACCGGGTGGGCGGGACAGACCAAGCCGGTTCAGCCACACCGATCGCAGGCCGAACCGCCGGGGCCCCACCACGTCGTGCTCCCAGGAGTCACCGACGTACACGATCTGCCCGGCGGGCACACCGGCCGCCGCGACCACCGCTGCGTAGAACTCCGGGGCCGGCTTCTTGGGCAGGCCGTTCTCGTGCGCGTACAGCTCGAAGGCGAACTCGCCGGTGAGCCCACATCGTTCGGCGCGGCTGTTGCCGTTGGTGGCGAAGCCCAGTGTGTAGCGGCGGCGCAGCGTGGCCAGCGCCGGTGTCACGTCCGGGAACGGTCGGGTGAGGGCGAACCGGCGGGCGAAGAAGAGATCCGCGAACTCGTCCAGGTGGTCGGCCAGCGCGGCGCGGGTCAGCGACCGGGCCAGCGCGGCACGCCGGATCTCCATCACCGGGGCGGCCGTCAGCTCGCCGAAGACCGCACCCCAGTCGGACTCCAGCTCGGCGAGCGTCACGCCGGCCGCCGCCGGGGTGCGCCGCCGCATCTCGTCGAGGACGGCCACCAGCCCGCCGGTCACGGCGGGGCGCAAATCCAGCAGCGTCTCGTCAGCGTCGAACACCACAGTCGTCAGCACGACGCCACTCTCTCACCGACCGTCGAGCGCCAGCTCGGGTTCGCTCGTGACCGGTGCGGGTGCGGCAGTCGGGGGCGACCGCAGCTCGTCGAGGCGGACCAGGGCGACGCCGGCGACGATCAGCGCACCGCCGAACAGCTGCCACCCCGTGGGCAGCTCGTTCAGGAAGAGCCAGGCGATCAGCACCGCGAAGAGCACCTCGGTCAGCCCGACGAACGACGACAGTCGCGGGCCGAGGATCCGGGTGCCGGCGATGCCGGCGAGGTACGCGATGACGGCGGCGACCAGCGAGAGCCCGGCGATCGGCACCAACCAGCTGGTGGCTTGCCCGGCGAAGGTGACCTCGCCGAAGGTGGCGTGCAGCGGCAGCAGGCCGGTCAGCCCGATGAGGAGCAGCACGGCGGCGCCGACGGCCATTCCTCCGCTGGCCAGGGCGACCGAGGGCAGTCGGGGGTCGACCCGGCCGGCGAGCACGAAGTAGCCCGCCAGGCCGAATGCCGCGCCGAGGCCCCAGAGCACGCCCACCGGGTGGAAGTCGGCGGTGCCGGCGAGGTCGAGCACGAATGCCAGCCCGGCCAGGGCGGCCATCGACCCGGCGATGGTGAGCCGGCGGGGTGGCTGCCCGTGTCGCAGCCACATCCAGACCACCACGAGGATGATGCCGAGGTATTCCAGCAGCAGCGCGACACCGACCGGGAGGTACCGCACGGCGTTGAAGAAGCACACCTGGGCCAGTGCCACCCCGAGGAGCCCGAACAACCCGATGGCCGCGGCGTTGCTCCGCAGCACGTGCCACCTGCCGCGCAGCGACAGCAGGGCGGGGATCGCCAGCACCAGGGCGGCCACGCCGACCCGGGCGATCACCGCGGACTCGGCTGACCAGCCGGCCTCGATGAGCGACCGCGCGAAGGTGCCGGAGGTGGCGAAGGTGACAGCGGAGAGCAGCGCCAACCCGACGCCGGCAGCAGGTCGTGAGTGCATGTCGCGCTCCTCGCAATCGGCGTGGCGTCATGAGCAAACTATCCTTGTGCTGATGACGCTAAGCGGAAGCCGTGACAGGAGTCAAGATGCTATTCGCTCATGACACCGAGTGTTCGTTGATCGCCGCCGCGGCGCTGGTCAACACCGCAGGTCGAGACGGTGAGTTGCTGCCGGACGTCGCGGCCCTGGACGCGTTCTTCGTCCGCTACTCCTACAGCGGCCGGCACGAACGCACCGACGCCGAGTTGCGGGCCGTCCGGGATCTGCGGCCCCGACTGCGCCGCATCTGGCACGCCGAGCCAGCCGAGATCGTCGCGGTGGTCAACGGCCTGCTGCTGGAACACAAGGCGCTACCGCAGCTCATCGAGCACGACGACGAGCCGTACCACCTGCACGCGGTGCCCCGCGACGCGCCGCTGGCCACCCGGATCGCGGTGGAGGCCGCCATGGCGATGGCCGACCTGGTCCGTAGCGGCGAGCTGAGCCGGCTGCGGATCTGCGAGTACCCGGACTGCGACAACGTGGTCGTCGACCTGTCCCGCAACCGGTCCCGGCGGTTCTGCGAGGCCGGCTGCGGCAATCGCGCCGCAGTGACCGCCTACCGAGCCCGACGGGCCGCCGGCCGTTCCTGACCGGCTGTCGCCCATTCCTCGGCCCGCACCTCGTACTCCACCTCGCCCTGCTCGGTGCCCGGAATCGGGTCGTCCCACTGGAGGTGGAAGGTCCGCACGTAGTGCAGCCCGGCCTTCACCATCACCCGCCGGGAGCGTTCGTTGACAGTCATCGTCTCGGCCCAGACCCGACGCACCCCGACAGTGTCGAAGGCGTGCCGCACCAGCGCCCGCGACCCTTCGGTGGCCAGCCCTCGCCCCCACGTCGCGCGGCGCAACCGGTAGCCCAACTCGGCCTCGGTGCCGTCCTCCGACGGGTCCAACGCGAACCAACCGAGAAACTCCCCGGACTCCCGATCGTGCGCCGCCCACCGACCCAGCCCAGGATGCCTGTCGTACTGGGCCAGCAACCTCGGCAACTGCTCGTCCCGCACGGTGGCCAGCGGAGTCGCGACGCCACCGGTGAGAAACCGCATCACCTCGGGGTCGCTGTCCAACTCGACCAGCAGGCCCACGTCATCCATGGTCAGCCGCCGCAACCGCAGCCGCTCGGTCCCCACCGGCGCGGCCACCTGATCGTCACCCATGGCCCGGATCATCCCGCCACCCCGTGGACACCGTCGAGCCGTTTACCCGGCCACCCCAGGTCCGCGCCCCTTCGCCCGCCGTCGCGGGCGAGCCGGTCGCGTCAGCGCGGGGGCGCGGCCACGAAGAGCCGCCAGGAGTACGCGTCGACAACGAGCACGGGTCCGCCCGAGTCCTTACTGTCCCGCACCCCGACCACGTCCCCCAGATTCGTAGCCACCTCGACGCACTGGTCGTTGGAACCACTCCGGCTGCTCTTACGCCACCGAGCCCGGCTCAACTCCACGACTCCGCCACTTCCCTCAGCAACTCGATCGACTCCTGCGGTGGCAACGCCTGCCCGAGGGTAGCTTCCCAGGTCCGTTGTAGACGCAACAGATCCGCAGGCCGGTCGAGTTCTTGGCCGCCGATCTGGCCGCCGAGATAGGCAAGATCGCTGTGGTCGGCCACGGTCGCGAGGATGAAGGGCCCGTTCAGACCGGGATACTCCTCGGCCGAGCGGGGCACCACATGGAGTTGAACCCGTGGATGTTCGGTCGACAAGCGCGCCAGGTGCAGAGCTTGCTCGCACATCACCTTCCGACCGCCGACCCGTCGCCTCAGCACCGACTCGTCAAGCACCGCGACCACATGCGGCGGGCGATCCCCGTAGAGGACCCGCTGGCTGTCCATCCGGTCCGCCAGCCGACGCTCGACCTCGTCGGCATCGAGCAGTCGGTCCGACTCGAAGATGGCGCGTGCATAGCCTTCGGTTTGCAGCAGCCCGGGGACGTGCAGCGGGTCGAACCATCGCAGGGCTCGCGCCTGCGCAAGGATCGCCTGCCAGCCCCGCAGCCAGGGCTGCGCCCGGTCCAGGCTCACCAGCTCGGTGGACATGCGGCCGAACAGGCCGCCGGTCTCCAGTGCCCGGTCGACGAGTTCCAGGTACTTGGCGGTGGGCACCTGCTGACCCAACTCGACGGCGCTGACCATCGACGCCGAGTAGTTGACCGCCTTCGCCAGCTCATCCTGACTCCAGCCGCGCCGCACCCGCGCCCGGCGCAGCTCCGCGACCAGGAACGCCGCCGCCGTCATCTGTCCATCGGCCATGCCCAGCCACTCTCCAACCCGCCGACGATCAACTCCAGCCGACCAACAGAGCCGGCGCGGCCCGGGAACAGGGCAGCTACGACAGGCGGGCCGAACCCTTCCGACCGTAGTCGTCCGATCACCAGACTGTGAAGCGCGGCACCGCTCCCCGTCCCCCGGGGCCCGGCGGCGCCGCACGGGACCGCCCGCTCCCCCGTGCCGGGCGGTCCCACCCCCACCCAAGCCGACCAACCGCCCAAGATCGTGCTCGATCCTGGATGTAGTGGGGTCCCAACGTGCGGAAAGCACTACATCCAGGATCAAGCACGATCTTCACGCGCCGCCGCCCTCGGGAGCGCCGGGGGCGCGGGCGCAGGCGGCCCGCGAGCCCGGCGCACCGAGCGAGCAGCGAGCCTGGGACGGAGCGCGGGCACGGGGCGGAGCGCGGGCACGGGGCGGAGCGCGGGCACGGGGCGGAGCGCGGGCACGGGGCGGAGCGCGGGCACGGGGCGCGGGGTGCGGAGGCCAGCGCGAGGGCGGGGGCGCCGGGTCGGGGGGTGATGCCACAAACGAGTCAGCTCGAAAGGACCGCAACACCATGCCCCGGACCAACCCGGACGACCGCGCGACCACGCCTCGACGACCGCACCTGCCGCTGCGTCCGCTCTGGCTCTGCCGCGTCTGCGCCGCGCCCTGGCCGTGCGCGGTCGCCCGGCTCACCCTCCGCCGGGAGTACGCGCACGACTGCGTCGGGTTGAGCGTCTACCTGTGCGCGGTCCTGCACGAGGCGGTCGCCGACCTGTACCGGCTCAACCCGCACGATGGGCCGGACCCCGCGGCGCTCTTCACCCGCTTCGTCGGCTGGGCGAGGCCACAAAACCTGCGCTGAGCGGGCCGGCTCAGGGGTGGGTGAGGGGTGGGTCAGGGGTGGGTCATCCGAAGCAGGTCCAACGTCTCGTCGAGCTGGGTGTCGGTGAGCTTGCCGGAGTCGACGTGCCCCCGGGAGATCACCACCTCGCGGATCGAGATCTGCTTCGCCAACGCCTCCTTGGCGATCGACGCGGCCTCGTCGTACCCCAGGTAGCGGTTGAGCGGGGTCACGATCGACGGTGAGCCCTCGGCGTACGCCAGGCAGACCTCGGCGTCCGCGACCAGGCCGGCCACCAACCGGTCGGCGAAGAGCCGGCTCACCGCGGAGAGCAGCCGGATCGACTCCAACAGGTTGCGGCCCATCACCGGGAGCATCACGTTCAGCTCGAAGTCGCCCTGCGAACCGGCGAACCCGACCGTCGCGTCGTTGCCGATCACCTGGGCGCAGACCTGCCGCATCGCCTCGGCGACCACCGGGTTGACCTTGCCCGGCATGATCGACGAACCGGGCTGGAGGTCGGGGATGCGCAGCTCACGCAGACCGGCGCGAGGGCCGGAACCCATCCAGCGGATGTCGTTGGCGATCTTGTAGAGGCCCACGGCGATGGTCCGCAGTTGCCCCGAGGTCTCCACCAGCGCGTCGCGCGCGCCCTGCGCCTCGAAGTGGTTACGCGCCTCGGACAGCGGCAACCCGGTCGACTCACGCAGTTTGTCGATCACGGCGGCGGCGAAGCCGAGCGGGGTGTTGATTCCGGTGCCCACGGCGGTGCCACCAAGCGGCAGCTCGGCGAGCCGGGGCAGGGCGCCCTCCAGCCGTTCCATCCCGTAGCGGACCTGCGCGGCGTACCCGCCGAACTCCTGGCCGAGGGTCACCGGCGTGGCGTCCATCAGGTGCGTACGCCCCGCCTTGACCACCGTCTCGAACTCCGCCGCCTTGGTTTCCAAGGTGGCCGCCAGATGCCCCAGCGACGGCAGCAGGTCCTCCACGATGAACTGGGTGGCCGCCAGGTGGATGGAGGACGGGAAGACGTCGTTGCTCGACTGGGAGGCGTTGACGTGGTCGTTCGGGTGCACCGGCGAGCCCAGCTCACGACTCGCCAGGGTGGCGATCACCTCGTTGGTGTTCATGTTCGACGACGTGCCCGAGCCGGTCTGGAACACGTCCACCGGGAACTGGTCGTCGTAACCACCGTCGGCCACGTGCGCCGCGGCGGCGGCGATGGCGGCGGCCACGTTGGCGTCGATCACACCCAGCTCGCCGTTGACCTCGGCCGCCGCGCCCTTGATCTGGGCGAGGGCCTTGATCTGGGCCGGCTCGATTCCCCGGCCGGAGATCGGGAAGTTTTGCACCGCCCGCTGGGTCTGCGCACGCCACAGTGCCTCGGCGGGCACCTCCACCTCGCCCATCGAGTCACGTTCGATGCGGTAACCGGTCGCCTCTGGAGTCGTCACGCGTACCATCCTGCCGCGCCCGTGGCCGACTCGCAGATGATCCGTCAGCCCAACTCGGTGAGCAGCCGCTCCGCCTCGTGCCGGTCCGGCGACTCGACCTCCCGGAACAACACCAGCGCCTGCTCCAGGTGCGCGCGGGCCGCCGTCGGATCCGTGGTCAGCACGCACCGGGCGATGCCCTCCAACGCCCGGGCCTTCTCGTAGCGGGCAGCGAGCCGGCTGGCGTCGGCGAGCACCCGGCGGTGCAGGTCGAGCGCGCTGACCGCGTCACCCTGCTCCAACATCGCCCGGGCCAGCAGGTTCCGGGAAGCACACTGACCGATTCGGTCGCCGGCGTCCACCATCGCCACCAGCGCCTCCCGGTGCAGGGCTGCGGCACGCTCCGGATCGCCGGCGACACGTTCCATCACACCGATCTCGTTGAGCACCTCCCCCTCACCGAATCGGTTGCTGGCCCGGCGCTTGAGGTACAACGCCGTCCGCAGCAGGCGACGGGCGGGGCCCAGGTCACCCATCCGGTGCCGGATCATGGCGAGGTGCCCCAACGCGTTGTCGGTCTGCCGGCGGTCCTTCGCCTGCCGGGCCGCCAGGAGGTGCAGCCGGGCCAGGCGTAGCGACTCGTCGTACCGGCCCCAGGCGATAAACGCGTAGGACACGTTGTTCAACAGATTGGTCAGCGCATGGACGTCGACCAAGCCGCGGATCATGTCGAGCGCCTCGTCGAACTTCGCCTTACCCAGCCGGTGGTCACCGTTCGCGGCGTAGGAGACGCCGAGGTTCCACAGCGTGCTGAGCGTGTCGTCACGGAGCCCGAGCCGGCGGCGCACTGTCAGTGCCACCTCCATCGCGCTGATCGCCTCCGGGAAGCGGGCCAACCGGAAGTACGCCGACGAGAGGTAGTTCAGCATGGTGGCGTAGGCCGCCTCGTCGCCCAGCCGCTCGGTCACCCGAAGCCCGATAGTGTGGGTCTCGATCAGCTCGTCGAGGTGCCCGCCGTCGAAGTTGAGCCGCCAGCAGGCCCGGGCCAGCTGCCAGCACTGAACCGGGAAGTTCTCCTCCTCCGCCTTCCGGACCAGGGCGGTGAGCGCGACATGGTTCTCCTCGAACCACGCCCGCCCCTCGGCCACCGGGACAGCCAACAGGTCCGGCCGACCGGGCGTGCGCTCGGGAATGTTGCGACGACTGCCCGCCGCCTCGACCGTCCGGGCGATCGCCAAGGTGACCGACAGGTGATGATCCAACAGCCGCTCCACGGCGGCGCGGCGTTCGGTCTGCCGCTCCGGGCCGACGAGCAGCAGCCGAGCGTACTCGCGGAGCAGATCGTGCAACCGGTACCGACCCGGCTGCACCTCCTCCACCAGATGCGCGTCGACCAACTCGTCCAACTGCTCCTGGGTGTCGGCGAGGGGCAGGTCGACGAGGGCGGCGGCCACCCGACTGTCGAAGCGCCCCGTCGGGTACAGGCCGAGCAGCGGAAACAGCCGCTGCGCCGACGGTGAGACCTGCGCGTACGACAGTGCGAACGCCTGCCCCACCGAGCGCTGCCCGGCGGTCAGCTCGGCCAGCGGGCCCGCCCCGGCGACCAGCCGCTCGGCGAGGTCGGCGACCCGCCAGCGCGGCCGGTGCGCCAACCGCGCGCCAGCCAGCCGGATAGCGAGCGGCAGGTGGCCGCAGCGACGCGCCACCTCGGCCGCCGCCTCCGGCTCGGCGGCGATCCGCTCCATCCCGGCCACCCGACCGAGCAGCTCGATCGCCTCGTCGGCGTCAAGGACCGGCAACGACGACGGCCGGCCCTCGTCGACCCCGATGAGCCGGCGGCGACTGGTGATGAGGACCAGGCTCTGCGCGCCGTTGGGCAGCAACGGCGCCACCTGGTCGGCACTGGCCGCGTTGTCCAGGACCACCAACGCACGGCGGCCGGCCAGCTCGATCCGCCAGAGCGCCAACCGGTCGTCCAGGTTCTCCGGCACCCGCTCCACCGGCACACCGAGCTGCCGCAGGAGGGCCGCCACGGCCGTTGCCGTTGTCAACGGTCGGCGTTCGCTGTGCCCGTGCAGGTCGATGAAGAGCTGGGCGTCGGGATAGCGGTCCGCGAGCGCGGTGGCGACGTGTACGGCAAGCGTGGTCTTGCCGCTGCCCGGCATCCCGTCGACCACCTGGATCCGGATGCCGTCCTCCTCGATCTCCTTGACCAGGCGGGCCACCGTCTCCTGCCGACCGATGAAGTCCCCGATCGCCCGGGGCAGGGAACGAACCGGGCCGACGGGTGGGGCCGGCCGACCGGCCAGGGCCAGGTCGCCGGCGAGCACCCGTTGGTGCAGCTCCTGCAGCTCGGCACCCGGTTCGATGCCCAACTCCTCGGCGTACGTCCGCCGGCCCTCGCGGTAGACGGCGAGTGCGTCGGCCTGCCGCCCGACCGAGGACAACGCCAGCATCAGCTGACCTCGCAGCCGCTCCCGCAACGGATTCCGGTCGACGCTCTCCGCCAACTCCTCGATCAGCTCAGCTGCCTGACCGAGGCGCAGTTCGACGTCGACGCACTCCTCCAACGCGGTGAGGCGTTGCTCGTCGAGCGTCTGGGCGCGACGGCGGACGCTCCGGCTCGCGATGCCACCGAGTGTCGGCCCCCGCCACAGGGCCAGCGCGGCGCGGAACTCCATACGCGCCTCGGCCAGCCGGCCGGCGACGACCTGGGCACGGGCCACCTCCACGCGCCGGTTGAAGACTTCGGCGTCCAGGTCGTTCGGTGCGGTACGCAGTCCGTACCCCGCCGGGTCGGTGACGATCAGCTCAGGCGCCAGCCCGAGTTCGGTGAACCGGCGGCGCAGCCGCGACACGCAGGTCTGCAACTGCGCGCGGGCGGTGGCCGGCGGGTGGTCCTCCCACACCGCGTCGACGAGTTCGTCGACCGGCACGAGCCGGCCGGCCCGCAACAGCAGCATGGCGAGGACGGTCCGGTCGCGTCCCGCGGTGACAGTGGCTTCGCCACCGCCCACCCGCAGAGGCCCCAGGATCCCGAACCGCATCTACTCTCCCGCGTCAGTGGTGCAACTTCCAGCAGAGTAGTCCGGTGGTGACAGATCGCCCCGGCCAGGCAAGAGTGATCTGAGAGCGGATCGACAGTGATGCGCAGCAAACTCACTTCGGGTTGTCGGTGACGGCATCCGACGGGGGCGGTGCGCCCGTCCCACCCCAGCGGGGCGGGCGTACCGATTGTCGGTAGAACACGGGCGACAGACGGGTGCCGGGCGGATTCGCCCGGCACCCGTTCGCGTTGCGGTCGGGTCAGCGGCGGCCGACGGTGAGCACCGGCTTGGTGACCTCGGCGAAGAAGTCGTTGCCCTTGTCGTCGACCACGATGAAGGCGGGGAAGTCCTCGACCTCGATCTTCCAGACCGCCTCCATGCCCAGCTCCGCGTACTCGAGCACCTCGACGTGCTTGATGCAGTCCTGGGCGAGGCGGGCCGCGGGGCCGCCGATCGAGCCGAGGTAGAAGCCGCCGTGCTGCTGGCAGGAACGGGTCACCTGACCCGACCGGTTGCCCTTGGCCAGCATCACCTGCGAGCCACCGGCCGCCTGGAACTTCTCCACGTAGGCGTCCATCCGCCCGGCGGTGGTCGGGCCGAAGGAGCCGGACGCGTACCCCTCGGGGGTCTTCGCGGGGCCGGCGTAGTAGACCGCGTGGTCCCGCAGGTACTGCGGCATCGGCTCACCGGCGTCCAACCGCTCGGCGATCTTGGCGTGGGCGATGTCCCGGGCGACGACAAGCGGGCCGGACAGGGACAGCCGGGTCTTGACCGGGTACTTCGACAGCTCGGCGCGGATCTCGTCCATCGGCCGGTTCAGGTCGACCCGGACGACCATCTCACCGTCGAGGGAGTCGTCGGTGACGTCGGGCAGGAACCGGGCCGGGTCGGTTTCGAGGCGCTCCAGCCACACGCCCGACGGGGTGATCTTGGCGACGGCCTGGCGGTCCGCCGAGCAGGAAACGGCGATCGCCACCGGGCAGGACGCGCCGTGCCGGGGCAACCGGACCACCCGCACGTCGTGGCAGAAGTACCGCCCACCGAACTGCGCGCCGATGCCGAAGTTGCGGGTCAGCTCCAGCACCTGCGCCTCCAGCTCCAGGTCGCGGAAGCCGTGCGCGCTCATCGAACCCGAGGTCGGCAGCGCGTCGAGGTACTTGGCGCTGGCGTACTTCGCGGTCTTCAGCGCGTACTCGGCGGAGGTGCCCCCAATGACGATGGCCAGGTGGTACGGCGGGCAGGCGGCGGTGCCGATCAGCCGCAGCTTCTCCTCCAGGAACTGCATCATCCGCACCGGGTTGAGCAGCGCCTTGGTCTCCTGGTAGAGGTACGACTTGTTGGCCGAGCCACCGCCCTTGGCCATGAACAGGAACTTGTACGCGTCGGGGTGCCCGTCCGGGTCCTCGGCGTACAGGTCCACCTGGGCGGGCAGGTTGCTGCCGGTGTTCCGCTCGTCCCACATGGTCAGCGGGGCGAGCTGCGAGTAGCGCAGGTTGAGCTTGGTGTACGCCTGGTAGACGCCCCGGGAGATGGCCTCGGCGTCGGCGCCGTCGGTCAGCACGTGCCGGCCGCGTTTGCCCATCACGATGGCGGTGCCGGTGTCCTGGCACATGGGCAGGACACCGCCGGCGGCGATGTTGGCGTTGCGCAGCAGATCCAGCGCGACGAACCGGTCGTTCGGCGAGGCGGCCGGGTCGTCGATGATCGCCCGGAGTTGCGCCAGGTGCGCGGGGCGCAGGAAGTGCGCGATGTCGTGCATCGCCTCGGCGGTCAACGCGGTGAGCGCGGCCGGCTCCACAGTGAGGAACCGGCGGCCTCCCGGGCCGTGTACGACGTCCACGCCCTCGTCGGTGACCAGGCGATAGTCCGTCTGGTCCGGGCCGGTCGGCAGCAGAGGGGCGTACGAGAATGCGGCGGCACTGCTCATGAGCGGCAAGCCTAGGGCAGACCGGTCGATCACTCCCACCCGCCGGGCGGGTCCTGGGACGCCGCTCTCATCCAGCAGGCGCGCCGGGCCCGGCCGCCGTGCGCATCGTCGGGCGAACGGCCCGCTCAGCCGTCCTTACCGCCGCCCGGGTCGGGGCAGAGTTCGCCCTTCGGCCCGCAGTCGTCGTTGTCCGGCCCGCCGGGGTCGGTGCCGCCCGGCCGGGGATTCCCACCGTCGCCGGGCGGCCGGGTGGACGAGCCGCCGGCCGCGCCGACGAAGCGGACGTACCCGATCTCCCGCCCCTCGCCAATGATCATGCCCTGTGATCCGACGGCGAGAGCGTTCGCCGAGGTGCGCAGGGCGGCCAGCTCCCGGCCGGTGCGCGGGTCCAGGGCGGCCAGCCGGGACGGCTTCTCGTCGGCCACCACCACCGCGTACGGGGTGAGCGCCGCGCCGGCCTTGCCGCTGGCCTGCCGTGTCCAGAGCACCTTGTCGGTGCCCAGCTCACGGGCGATCACGGAGCGTTTGTCGGCGGCCCGGAACACCGCGGAGCGATCGTCCACAGCGATCAACTTGGTGCCCGACTCACCGACCCAGAGCAGCCGTCCGTCGTACCCGTCGATGACCGCCTCGCGGCCGTCGGGAGCGACGCCGATCAGCACGTTCCGCGCGCCCTGCGGGTCCTCGCGTTGCACGCAGCCGGCCGAGTCGGCGGTGCGCAGGTTGACGCCGGCCCGCTGCCAGGCCTCCTGCCCGGTGGCCGAGTCGCGGGCGGAGATGGCGAAGTAACAGGTGCCGTCCTGGGAGCGGGCGGCGATCCGCAGCAGCCGACCGCCCACCACGGAGAGCCGCTCGTCCCGGGCCGGCTCGACGTTCTGCAACACCCGGCCGGTGGCGGTGTCGACCACGTGGACCCGACCGTCGACCGGGAAACCGAGCAGTGGCGGCGCGGCCTCCGCCCCGGCCACCCCGTCGTCGATCCGGTTGGCGGTGAGCCGGCGGGTGCCGCGCAGACCCGGGTTGTCGGCGAGCAGGCCGCTGTGCACTCCGGGCAGGAAAGCCGTCCACAGCGGCGCGGTGCCACGCGGGTCCCAGGCGCTCAGGGTGCAGTCGGTGGCGTCGGTGCAGCGGGCGTCGAGGAGCAGATTGCGGTACGTCCAGACGGCAACCGCGTCGTCGTCACGTCGCCGGGTCACCCCGGTCGTCGGGTCGAGCAGCTCGTACCCCTTGACCAGGAGCTTGCCCACGGCCACGACTGGGTCACGGTCACCGCCGGCGACCGCCGCCCAGTCGGCCTTGCGCTCCCAGAGCTGGGCGCCGGTGGCCAGGCTGCGGGCCTCGACCCGGGTGCGCTGCTCGACAACGACGGCGTCGCCGGCGATGGTCACGCTGCGCGGAGTGCCGCCGACGCGTTGCTGCCAGACCACGTCGGGCTCGGAGATGGGTTCGCTGCGGTCCACCCAGTCCCACAGGCCGGGGAACGGGTTCCACACGCCGGTCGCGGCGAGGGCGACGACCACGGCGAGGCCGAGCAGCAGCCCACCGCGCACGCTCCCCTTCGCCACACCGCACACCGTAGCCACGATCACGGATCTTCCGTACGCCCGCGTCGCCGTGTCGCCGCGCTTTCTGGGCGGGGAGGTGTTACAGCGCCCTTCCGTCGGCCCGCACGGCGCTGCGCACCAGCGGAAGCGTGCGGTAGGGAATCTGCTCGGCCAGCGCGATGATCGTGGAGGCGCGGGTGATCCCGGCGGACGAGACGATCTGGTCGATGACCCGTTGCAGATCCGTGTTGGAGCGGGCCACGATCCGGCAGAGCAGGTCGCTGGAGCCGGTGATGGTGTGCGCCTCCAGCACCTCGGGGATGGCGGCGAGGTGGGCGGTGACCGGGTCGTGGCCGTGTCGCTGACTGATCTCCAGGGTGACGAAGCTGGTCACCGCGAACCCGATCGCGGCCGGTGCGATCTCGGGGCCGAAGCCCTCGATGACCCGCCGCTCGATGAGCTTGTCCAGCCGGGCCTGGACGGTGCCCCGGGCCACCCCGAGCCGCCGGGAGCACTCCAGCACCCCGATCCGGGGCTCCTCGGCGAGCAGTTCGATCAAGCGCACGTCGAGCGCGTCGAGCTGTACATTCTGCTCACCATTCATGGGTTCAGACCATACCGAATGTGCAACCTGACCAGCATTTCTGTCAACAGTTGCCCACCCCACACCGGGCCAGCGATCCTCGCCACAAGAACCGACCACGGCGGCCCACAAGGCCGGCCGGTACGCGAGGGAGCCCATCATGACCCAGGCGATCGACCGACCCCAGTCGACCGAGGACGTCGACATCGACCGGCTCGTGGGAGCTGTCGACCACGACATCAGCCACGACCCGTTCCCGGTCCGGGGCCTCGACCACGTGCACTTCCTGGTCGGCAACGCCAAGCAGGCCGCCCACTACTACTCCACCGCGTTCGGCATGACCTGCGTGGCGTACCGCGGTCCCGAGCAGGGCTACCGGGACCACGCCCAGTACGTGCTGACCAGCGGCTCGGCCCGGTTCGTGCTGACCGGTGCGGTACGCCCGGACGCCGACGGCTCCGAACACGTGGCCCGGCACAGCGACGGGGTCAGCGACATCGCGCTGGAGGTGCCGGACGTGGACGCCGCGTACGCGCACGCCATCGCCCAGGGCGCCGCGAGCGTCGCCGAGCCGCACGAGGTGAGCGACGAGCACGGCACCGTGCGGATGGCCGCCATCGCCGCGTACGGCGACACCCGGCACACGCTTGTCGACCGGTCCCGCTACACCGGCCCGTTCCTGCCCGGCTTCGTGGCCCGCGGCCCGATCGTGGACCGGCAGCCGATGATCGACGCCGGCATTCAGCCGAAGCGCTTCTTCCAGGCCGTCGACCACGTGGTCGGCAACGTGGAGCTGGGCCGGATGGACGAGTGGGTCGAGTTCTACAAGCGGGTGATGGGCTTCTCCAACATGGCGGAGTTCATCGGCGACGACATCGCCACCGACTACTCGGCGCTGATGAGCAAGGTCGTGGCGAACGGCACCCGCAAGGTGAAGTTCCCGCTCAACGAGCCGGCGATCGCCCGCAAGAAGTCCCAGATCGACGAGTACCTGGAGTTCTACCAGGGCCCGGGCGCGCAGCACATCGCCGTCGCCACCAACGACATCCTGGCCAGCGTCGACGCGATGCGCGCCGCCGGTGTGGAGTTCCTGGACACCCCGGACTCGTACTACGACGACCCCGAGCTGCGCGAGCGGATCGGCAACGTGCGGGTGCCGATCGAGGAGCTGAAGGCCCGCAAGATCCTGGTCGACCGGGACGAGGACGGCTACCTGCTGCAGATCTTCACCAAGCCGGTGCAGGACCGTCCCACCGTCTTCTTCGAGCTGATCGAGCGGCACGGCTCGCTCGGCTTCGGCAAGGGCAACTTCAAGGCGCTGTTCCAGGCGATCGAGCGGGAGCAGGAAGCCCGCGGCAACCTGTAACACTTGCGACCGTGACGCAACCTCCGTCGTACCCGACGCCGCCGGTCGGTGGGCCCCGACCCACCACCGGCGGCGTCGCGCCGCTGCCCGGACCACACCCTTCGGGGTACGCCCCGCGACACGTCCATGACGAGTTCGCCGGGACGGTCGTCGTTAAGGTGTCCTCGTGAGTGAGCGAAGCGGAACGGCCGCGTGAGCGTTCAACCTGGTTGGTACGTCGACCCCGCCGACACCGAGACCCGGCGTTACTGGGACGGCGAGGGTTGGCTCGGCGCGCCCATCCCCGTCGACGCGACCCCGCCGGACGGCCCGCCGCCACCCGAGCCACCACCCGCGCCGGTCGCCCCGGCCGAGCCCGCGACGTCGGCAACCCGCGACGCGGCGACCGCCGCGCCGGGCTGGCCGCCGCAGCAGGGCCCACCCCCCGGGTACGGCCCGCAGCAGGGCCCACGCCCCGGGTACGGCCCACAGCAGGGCCCACCCCCCGGGTACGGCCCGCAGCCGGGGCACGGCCCGGGTTGGGGACCCCAGGCCGGCCCACCCGGATGGGGACCGCAGGCCGGCCCACCCGGATGGGGACCACAGGCCGGTCATCCTGGCTGGCCCGGACGGCCGCCCGAGCCACGACCGCACGGCCACCGGCTGGCCGGCTACGGCCGTCGGCTCGCCGCCCGGGTGATCGACTTCGGCCTCGTCTTCGCCCTGAACGTGGTCGTCAACGGCTGGTTCGTCTGGCGCTGGGCGCAGGAGTGGGCACCGTACTGGCAGGAGGTCTTCCGGCGCGCGGCGCGCGGCGACACCTCCGCCGAGGGCCTTCCGCTCCCCAGTGAGCAGTCCAACTCCCTCCTGGTGGCGATCCTGCTGATCGCCACCGCGCTCTGGCTGGCGTACGAGGTGCCCGCCATGGCCGCCGGTGGGCAGACCGTCGGCAAGCGGATGATGCGGATCCGGGCGGTGCCGATCGCCGCCGACCAGCCGCTGGGCTTCCGCCGGGCGTTGAGCCGGTGGAGCACGCTGGGCCTGCCGACGCTGCTCTGGTACTGCGCCGGGCTGGGCCTGGTGCTGCAACTGGTCGACGCCCTCTCCCCCCTCTTCGACCACCCGCTGCGCATGGCGCTGCACGACAAGCGCGCGCAGACGGTGGTCGTCGAAGTCCCCAACCGGCCCGATTCCGCCCCCTCGAACGACCGCAACCAGCCCCCGGGAGACACCCCATGACCGACTCCGGACGTCACCAGCCGGCACTGCGGCTGACCCGCGCCGACCTGGACGCGCTGCCCAACTACGTGCCGGGGCGCAGTCCTGCCGACCTGGCCCGCGAGTTGGGCCTGCCGGAGGCCATCAAGTTGGCCAGCAACGAGGTGCCGTACGGCCCGCTGCCCGGCGTGGTGGAGGCGGTCACCGAGGCGATCACCACGTCGCACCGCTACCCGGACATGGGCGTTGTCGCGCTGCGGGACGCATTGGCCGAGCGGTACGGCGTCGACGCCGACCGGATCGCCACCGGCTGCGGCTCGGTGGCGCTCGCCGAGCACCTGGTGCGGGCCACCTGCCTGCCGGGTGACGAGGTGCTCTACTCGTGGCGGTCCTTCGAGGCGTACCCGATCATCGTGGCGACCAGCGGCGCGACCAGCGTGCGGGTGCCCAACGACGCCGGGCACGGGCACGACCTGGCGGCGATGGCCGCGGCGGTGACCGACCGAACCAGGGTGATCTTCGTCTGCAACCCGAACAACCCCACGGGTACGGCGGTGCGCCGGGCCGAGTTGGACCGGTTCCTCAACGGGGTGCCGGACGACGTGCTGGTGGTGATCGACGAGGCGTACCGGGAGTTCGTCACCGACCCGGAGGTGCCGGACGGTCTCGACTACCTGGACCGGCCCAACGTGGCGGTGCTGCGCACCCTGTCGAAGGCGTGGGGGCTCGCCGGGCTGCGAATGGGCTGGCTGGTGGCCCAGCCGGTGGTGGCCGCCGCCATCCGCAAGGTGGCGACCCCGTTCTCCAGCAGCACGGCGGCCCAGGCCGGGGCGCTGGCCGCGCTGGCCCAGGCGACGGAGATGGAGCGCCGCTGCGCCCTGGTCGTCGCCGAGCGGGACCGGGTCACCGAGGCGCTGCGCAAGTTCGTGCCCGAGGCGCCGACGAGCCAGGCCAACTTCGTCTGGCTGCCGTTGGGCGAGCGTGCCGTGGCGTTCGGCAAGGCGTGCGAGTCGCGCGGGGTGATCGTGCGGCCGTTCGCCGGGGACGGCGTCCGGGTCACCATCGGCACCCCGGCGGAGAACGACGCATTCCTGGCCGCTGCGGAGACGGCGCTGACCTGAGGACCGACCGGCCATCTGTGACCAATTAATGACGGATGGACGGTTTGTCCGGTTTGCTCCATTTTTTGCCCTATCTTCCGAAGTAGTCGACGCGCCGAGGATCGCGTCGACTCACTTCGAGAACGGGGTAAAACACGTGCGTACTGCCAAGATCTGTCTGGCCGGCGCGGCCGCCGCGGCGATGGTCGGCTTCCTCGCCGCTCCGGCCGCCGCCGCGCCCGACGACACCACCGCCACCACGTTCGAGGTGCTCGCCGGCACCCTCGACATCGTCGCGCCGACCACCGCCGACCTTGGTACTGGTGCCCCCGGTGGCACCATCACCGGGCAGCTCGGCACCGTGACCGTCGACGACTCCCGAGGCGCCGCCGACGCCTCCTGGGTCGCCTCGGTGACCTCGACGGTCTTCCAGACCGGCGGCGGCTCGCCGCCCGAGACGGTCCTGCCGGCCGAGATCGACTACTGGTCCGGCCCGGCGACGGCGACCACCGGTGACGGCACCTTCACCCCCGGGCAGACCACCGCCGGCGACGCCGCACCGCTGGACAGCGTCACCCTGCTCACCGCGTTCACCCACAGCGGCGGCACCGGCGGCAACACCGCCAGCTGGAACCCCACCCTGGTGGTCAACGTCCCGCTGGACAGCATCGCGGGCGTCTACACGGGCACGGTGACACATTCCGTGGCGTAGCCGCCGGGGGCGGTCGACCATCGCGGTCGCGCTCGCCCTGTTCTGCCTCGCCGGTCCGGGTCTGTCGACCCGGGCCGGCGCGGTCGAACCGGATGCGGGTTCGGACGACGGCACCATCGGGATCCGGTTGCTGGAAGCCCCGACCGAGCGCCGCGCCGACCCCCGGGCGCTGCGCTACATCGTCGACCACCTACCGCCGGGGACCACCATCAAGCGGCAACTGCTGATCGTCAACCGCACCGACCAGACCCGTCGGGTCGACGTGTACCCGGCGGCCGCGACAGTGGAGGGTGCGGCGTTCCGCTTCGGCGAGGGCCGCGCCGAGAACGAGCTGACCTCCTGGGTCACCCTCGACGAGCGCTCCGTCCAGCTGGGACCGCGGGGCGAGACCCGGGTCCGCGCGACCGTCACGGTGCCGCCGGCTGCCTCCCGGGGCGAGCGGTACGGGGTGATCTGGGCGTCCACCACCTCGACCCCCCGAGCCGGCGGCGAGATCAGTCAGGTCCACCGGGTCGGCGTCCGGATGTACCTCGACGTCGGGCCCGGCGGCGAACCCGCCTCCGACTTCTCGATCGGCGAGGTGCGCCCGGCCCGCAGCCCCGCCGGCGAACCATCGTTGACCGTCCAGGTCACCAACACCGGAGGCCGTGCCATCGACCTGACCGGCGCGGTCGCCCTGGCCGACGGCCCGGCGGGCAGCCGGGCCGGCCCGTTTCCGGTCGGGCAGGGCGTCACGCTGGCGCCGGGCGCGTCCGGGCAGGTCATCGCCCGGTTCCCGGCCGCGCTGCCGAACGGCCCCTGGAAGGCGGAGGTGAACCTGGAGAGCGGTCTGGTGAAGCGCGGCGTCACCGCGCAGATCACCTTCCCCGACCCCGGTCAGGTCGGAAAGCAGGGCAGCGTCGTCTCCCGGATCGTTTCCGGGTGGACGGTGGCGGCGGCCGGCGCGGGGCTGCTGCTGGTTGTCGGCCTCGCAGTGCTGGTCCGCCGCTCGCGCCGGTCCGATCGGCCAGCCAGCAGCGAGCCGAGGGAGCGCGTCCCGGCCGGTCGTTGACCCCGCACCACAGCCCGCCCTTCGCCGAAACCCGCCCCTCGCCGAGGCCGTCAGCCCGGCCGCCGCCGGCCAGGCCCGTCAGCCCGGCCGGTCAGCTCGGTCGGCGGCGGCGGGCGGCGAACCAACCGATGACGATCAGGGCCGCGCCCAGCACGGCGAGCGGCAGCGCCGACCCGCCCGATCCCGTGACCGGCAGCTCGCCGTGACTGGGCGAGGGTTGCGGTGGTGCCGTCGGCGTGGACGTGGGTGGCGGCTGCGGGGTCGGCGACGCCGGCAGGATCTCGAAGGTGACGCCGGTACCTCCGGACGGCTCGGGCCGCGCGACGCTGAACCCGGGTACCGAGGCGGGTTCCGCGGCCAGCACCGGCGACACCGCCAGCGTCAGGCTCGCGGCGGCGGCGAGCGCGCCGCCCACGAGGTAGTTGGCTGCTGTCCTGGCCATGCGCCGACCCCTTCCACCGGAAATCCGAACCGTGAAAAACATACCCTTTTCGGACAAAGAGGTAGAACGGTTCACGATTCCGCGGTCGAAGACGCCACCATCAGGTGGCGGCCAGGATCACCGCCTCGCCGGTGTAGTAGTAACGCCGGTCGTCGCCGTCGGGGTCGACCGGCTTACGGAGCCGCTCGACCGCGACGAACCCGTCCTCGGCCGTCACCGCACCGGGCGCCCAGCCGGTGCCGTCCGAGCCGACGTTGAGCACGAAGCGCGACAACTGCCTACCGGTCACCGGGTCCACAGTCACCAACTCGTTCGCCTCGGTCAGCAGGTGCACCCGGCCCGGCTGCGCGGCCAACACCCGGGCCACCCCCAGGCCCGCGGACCGCCACAGCTCGCTGCCCGTACGCGCCGATCGACCCACCACCACCCCGTCGAGTACGGCGACCGACTGCTCACCGACCAGCACCGCACCGGCCGGGTCCAGCGCGGGGGCGGCGACCGGCCGGCCGGCGTCCACCAGCCAACCCCGACCACCCTCGTCACCCGGCCCGGCGGTCCGCAGCCCCAGACAGTCCGACCAGCCGGTACGGCAACCGAGCGGCGTCACCACCAACGCGTCCGGGCCGTTCGGCGGTCGCCAACGCTCCCGTACCGCTCCCGTCGCCGCGTCCCGGAACTCGACAGTCGCCGCCCCGGCGCAGGTGTCCAGACCGATCAGCTGCCCGGCGGCGGTGGTGCCGACGTCGCTGCGGCAACTGCCGGGCAGCTTGACCCGCCACAGCTCCCGACCGCCGCTCAGCTCGACCCCGCGCGCCTGGGCGTCCCCGGTCACCACCAGCACGGTCCGCCCGTCGGGGAGGTCGGTCAGCTGGAGCCCCGGCGCATCCCAGACGGTCGCCGCCCCGGTACGCCGCACCAGTGCCGCGCTCTCGGCGGGCTCCGGGCCGTCGGCTCGCCAGAGCACCCCGCCGGTGCGGGCGTCGAGTGCGACGAGTTGCCCGTCGGACCAGCGGCTGACCACCGTGCTGCCGCTGGCCACCACCCCGCTCAGCTCTGCCGGCCACCGCCGGTACGACCAGTAGGGGCTGGTCCGGTACCGTCCGTCGACCGGTCGGTCGGCGTAGACCTGGCGGTGTGCGGCGTACACCCGCAGTCTCCCGTCGACGATCAACGGGGCGACCGGCAACCGACCGATCACTCCGGCAGCCGGTCGGGCCGGGGCCGGGTAGTCGCCCCGCGCCACGGTGCTCACCTCTGCCGGCGCGAGGACCCGGTGGACGATGACCGCGACCGCCGCCGTCGCGAGCAGCGCCGCGACCGCGATCACGAGCCGTCGCCGGCCTCTCGGGAACCTCATGCCGCACCTCCGCCCGGCACCCTACCCAGCGGAGGCGGCCGGACCCCGGTCAGGTCGTGGCGGGGCGGCTGGTTGGCGTTCAGGCGGCTTCGACAGTGCCGGTGGCACCGGCCGCGACGGCCAGATCGGCGAGATCACGCCAGAGTGCCGCCTCCACCGCCCGGGCGGCCAGGCCGCCGAGCAGCAGCGCCACCACCCGACCGTACGGAGCGGTCGGCACCGCCTCCTGGGTGACGGTGATCGCTGTGCAGCCCCGGCTGCGGCGACGGACCGGCCGCAGGCCCCAGGTGATGCGATAGTCGGCGCCGGCGCCGGAGGAGCAGAGCACCAGTCGCTGCGGGGCGAGCGCCTCCACCACCAGGAACTCCTCGGTGAGCGTGCCGCCGCCCGGCTGGACGCGCTCCTCACGCCAGGAGGTGCCCGGACCGAACGGGCCGGGGGTGAGCACCTCGATCGGGCCGGCGGCGGTCAGCCGCGCGGCGCGGCCGGGCAGGTCGGTCAGCAGACGCCAGACGTCGACAGTGTCGGCCTCGATGATCCCGGTAATCGCCACCGTCGACATGCCACCCTCCCGTGTCCCCGACGGTACGCGGAGTGAGGGCCGGACGGGGCCCCCGGGACGGAATTTCCACCTCCCGGGGGCGATGCTGTCCGATTGGGCGGTCGCTTCGGCACCGGTCGTCGTCGACCGGTGCCGAAGCGCCGGTCAGCGCTCGAAGCGACCGGCCCGAATCGCGCCGATGAACGCTGTCCACCCCGGCGGGCTGACCGCGAGTGTGGGGCCGGCCTGATCCTTGGAGTCGCGGACCCCGACCAGACCATGGACATCGACCAGGTTGTCCGCCACTTCCACGCAGAGCCCCTGGTCGTTGGAGCGGCTACTGGTACGCCAGACCGCGCCCGCAAGATCGTGCATCGTCGTTACCTCCGTTTGCGTCGGGATGCCCACCGCTGGCGGCCGGGTGGAGCCCGGCTCGGATTGCGCGGTGTGGCAACGGAATCCGGACGATCAACGGGTCAACAAGGGCCGGTGATCGCACAGCCGGTGCGATCACGGGTCCCGTGCACGAGACGGATGGCGGGTGCCCGCTCAGCGGGCCGGACGAACCGTGCCGGATACCTCACCGAGGGCGATGGTGGTGCCGTCCGGGCCGGGGGCGGTGGCCGTGATGGTCACCGTGTCACCGTCGTCGAGGAAGGTGCGGCTCTCGCCGCCCACAGTGACCGGCTCGGCCCCACCCCAGGTCAGTTCCAGGAAGGACCCGACCTGTCCCCGCTCGGGCCCGGAGACGGTGCCGGAGGCGTACAGGTCACCGGTGCGCAGCGAAGCCCCGTTGACGGTGAGGTGCGCCAACTGCTGTGCGGGGGTCCAGTACATGGTGGCGAACGGTGGCTCGCTGACCCGCTCGCCGTTCCACTCGACAGCCAGTCGGAGGTCCAGGCCCAGGTGCGGCACGTCCCGCAGGTAGTCGACGACCGGCGGGTCCTGGTCGGGAGCGGGCACGAAGGCGTCGCCGAGCGCGTCCAACGGCGTCACCCAGGCCGAGACCGAGGTGGCGAACGACTTGCCGAGGAACGGGCCGAGGGGTTGGTACTCCCACGCCTGGATGTCCCGGGCGGACCAGTCGTTGACCAGCACCACCCCGAAGACGTGCTCGGCGAAGTCGTCCACGGAAACCCGATCGCCCAACGCGCTGGGTACGCCCACCACGAAGCCGACCTCGGCCTCGATGTCGAGGCGTACCGACGGGCCGGTGACCGGGCCGTCGGCGGAGGCCCGCTGCCCGGTCGGCCGGGTCACCGGCGTGCCGGAGACGACAACGGTGCCGGCCCGACCGTGGTAGCCGATCGGCAGGTGCTTCCAGTTCGGCAGCAGCGGCGGCTGGCCGGGGCGGAAGATCTGCCCGACGTTCGCGGCGTGGTGCTCGGAGGAGTAGAAGTCGACGTAGTCGGCCACCTCGATGGGGAGCAGCAGCTCCACGTCGTCGAGGGGCACCAGCAGCGGCTCCACGGCGGCCCGGTGCGCCGGGTCGGTCAGCAGCTCGGTGATCCGCTGGCGTACCGCCGTCCACTGCGGACGTCCGAGCGCCATGAAGTCGTTGAGCACGGGCCGGCACAGCGCGCCGGCGGCCAGCACCAGCTCGGCGGCCTCCGCAGCGGCGAGGTCGAGGACCCAGGACCCGATCCGTACGCCGATCCGCGCCGGACCGCCGTTCTGTCGGAACACCCCGTACGGCAGGTTCGTCACCCCGTACGGCGAACCGTCGGCGCCGGTCACCCAGGTCATGCGTCGTAGCCCCCGTTCACCAGCCCCAGCCGGATCAGATCGGTCAGTGGTTCCAGGATGCTGCACGAGCCGAAGCCCACCCACAGCGGGCGGGGCGCGTCCAGCCATGCCGTCGCGCGCTCCACCAGGGGCCGCGGGTCGACAACGGTCAACAGCTCGGCGACCGAGCGCACCCCGTCACCGTCGGCGGCGGCCAGTGTCGCGGCCAGCACGTTCGCGTAGCCGTGGTGGGTGAACCCGGTCTCCGGGTCCAGGTGCCGGATCGCCTGGTGCAGGCCGGCGGTGAGCTTGAACGGCAGGTCCCGGTCCCGGCAGGCGCAGATCACCGTGGCCAGCTCGGTCGGCGTCGGGAAGAGTTCGGCGGCCAGGCCACCGGTGCGGAACTTGGCCGCGACAGGCACCCCGTCGGCCCGCGCGGCGACGAGCGCGTCCAGCGCGCCCATCAGACCGAAGGTCAGCGGCAGTTCGGCGTAGATGGCTTCCACACCGGCCAGCTCGCCGGTCAGCCGCAGCAGCTCGGCGATGCCGGGCAGGGGGTCCTCGCCGCGCTTGGCGACCGCCACCTCGACCTGACGCGCGGTGACGCCGTCCGGGGCGAGGAACGACAGCGCGAACGGCAGGTTCCCGATCCCGGTGTCACCGATGACGCCGACCCCCAGGCCCTCGCCCGGGTCGACGAGCCCGCTCAGCTCGCCGGCCGCCACCGTCGAGGCGGGGACCAGCAGCGGTCCGACCAGGTCGGCGTACCAGGCGGCGCGGTGCTGGCGGTGGGCGGCCAGGGCGTCGGGCAGCGTGGCGCTGCCCGGAGGGAAGACGGCGGCGTCGTCCACCAGGCCGGTCAGGAGTGCGGGCACCTGCGTTGACACGGAACAAGAATGTACGGGACGCTACGAGGAACGGACAACAGCGTCCGATTATCGGACGCCTTCGGCCGGTGGACGGAACCCCTCGGGAGGCGAGATGCCGTATTACCGCAGCGTCGGCGAGGTGCCGCGCAAGCGCCACACCCAGTTCCGGCAGCCCGACGGCAGCCTCTACGCCGAGGAGCTGATGGGCCAGGAGGGCTTCTCCTCCGACTCGTCGCTGCTCTACCACCGGCACGCGCCCACCGCGATCCTGGCCGCCGACGAGTTCACCCCGCCCACGTTCACCCGGGCACCGAACCTGCCGCTCAAACCCCGCCACCTGCGCACCCACAAACTGGACACCGGCGGCTCCGACCCCATCCTCGGCCGGCAGTACCTGCTCGCCAACGACGACGTCCGGATCGGGTACGTCCTCGCCGACCGGCCCTCACCGCTGTTCCGCGACGCCACCGGCGACCACTGCCTCTACGTCGAGGCCGGCACGCTGCGGGTCGAGTCCCCGTTCGGGGTGCTGGACGCGGTCGCCGGCGACTACGTCGTCATCCCCACCTCGACCATCCACCGGCTGGTGCCCACCGGCGACCAGCCCGTCCGGCTGCTCGCCGTCGAGGCGTCCGGGCACATCGGCCCGCCCAAGCGCTACCTCTCCGTACGCGGCCAGTTCCTGGAGCACTCGCCGTACTGCGAGCGGGACGTCCGGGGCCCCGACGCCCCGCTGCTCGTCGACGACGAAGAGGTCGAGGTGCTCGTCCGGCACCGGCGCGGTTGGACCCGCTACGTCTACGCCAACCACCCGTTCGACGTGGTCGGCTGGGACGGGCACCTCTACCCGTGGGCGTTCTCCATCCACGACTTCGAGCCGATCACCGGCCGCATCCACCAGCCCCCACCGGTGCACCAGACCTTCCAGGGGCCCAACTTCGTCATCTGCTCGTTCGTGCCCCGCAAGGTCGACTACCACCCACAGTCGATCCCGGTGCCGTACAACCACCACAACGTCGACTCCGACGAGATGCTCTTCTACACCGGGGGCAACTACGAGGCACGGCGCGGCTCCGGCATCGAGCAGGGCTCGATCTCGCTGCACCCGTCCGGTTTCACCCACGGCCCCCAGCCGGGTGCCGCCGAGCGTTCCATCGGCGCGGACTACTTCGACGAGTTGGCCGTCATGGTCGACACCTTCCGCCCGCTGGATCTCTGCGACGCCGCCAGCGCCTGTGAGGACGAGGGGTACGCCTGGACGTGGGCGCGTCGCGCCTAGCGGACGGCGGTTCGGGTGAAGACGGCGAACTCGGCAACCGCTGTGACGGCGATGGCCAGCACCAGGGGCCACGGTGAGCCGACCATGGCGTACACCAGCAGCAGCAGCGGCGCGGCGGCCACGGCGTAGATCGCCAGGGCCATCGTGCGGTCCGCGCGCAGCAGAGCGGGCAGGACGCTCCGGGTCAGCCCCGGCAGCCGGGCACCGAGCTGCCAGACGACGATGCCCCCGGTCAGCGCGGCGAGCACCGCCAGGATGCGGGAGAACCCGTCGCCCGCCGACGCCGCGAACGCGACAAGCACCGCCGCGACCAGCGACCAGCCCGCGCCGTAGAGCACCAGACGGTGCAGCCCGTACGTGAGGGTCCGTGGCGAGTCGATCCGGCTCGGGCTGACCGTCACCGCCTCGGCGATGTGCGCCAACGCCTCCGACCAGCGGCGCTGCTCCAGTCGCATGACCCCCACGTCGTGGCCGGCCTCGGCGATCCGCGGGTCGAGCCGCAGCGCCTCCCGGTAGGCCCGCTCCGCCAGGTCGAACAGGTCCAACCGGGCGGCGACCAGGCTGAGCACCAGGTGCGCCTGCGGCTCCTGTGGGGCCAACTCGACACCACGCCAGGCCGCGTTCAGCGCCGGCTGACCGTTGCGGGCGCCAGCCAGGATCGCCGCCGCGCTCCGCTGGGCGTACGCGTCTGCCGGGCCGAGGGCGAGGATCCGGTCGGCGGTGGCCGCCGCCTCCGCGTAGCGCTCCAGATCGGAAAGCGCCATCCCCCTGGCGACCAGCGGTGGCACCGCCTCCGCCGCGACGGCCACTGCCGTGTCGGCGGCGGTGAGCGCCTCAGCCGGGCGGTCGGCGGCCAGGTGCACCCGGGCCAGCACGGTGAGCGCGTCCACGTCATCCGGCTGGAGGGCCAACCCGTAGGCCAACTCCCCCGCCGCCTCGTCGTAGCGGCCGAGCTCGGCGAGGAGTTGAGCCCGCTGGACGTAGCCGTCGGCGGCGGACTGGTCGGGGGCGGGGTCGCTGGACATCGCGGCGAGCCTAGGCGGCCGGAGCGTCGTACACCAGGGCCACCGCGATCCCGGCCAGCCCTTCCTCACGACCGGCGAAGCCGAGTCCGTCGGTGGTCGCCGCCGAGACGGTGACCGGGGCGCCGACCGCGGCGGAGAGGACCTCCTGCGCCTCCGCGCGACGCCGGCCGATCTTGGGACGGTTGCCGATGACCTGCACCGACACGTTGCCGATCTCCAGGCCGACGGCCCGCACCCGGCGGGCCGTCTCGGTCAGCAGCGCCACCCCGGACGCGCCGGCCCACTCCGGCTGGTCAACCCCGAAGGCGGAACCGAGATCACCGAGACCGGCGGCGGAGAGCAGCGCGTTGCAGGCGGCGTGCGCGACCACGTCGGCGTCCGAGTGCCCGGCGAGGCCGTCCTGGTCGGGCCAGAGCAGCCCGGCCACCCAGCACGGCCGGCCCGGCTCGAACGCGTGCACGTCGGTCCCGATGGCCACCCGAGGAACGATCATGATCAGAGGGTACGCGTCAACCGGTCGTGGCAAGCAGATGCTCCGCCAGAGCCAGGTCGAACGGTCGGGTGATTTTCACTGCGTACTCCGAGCCGGGCACGCAGCTCACCTCGACACCCTGCTTCTCGACCAGCCCGGCGTCGTCGGTGAGGGAGTCACCGGCGGCGGCGTGCGCGGCGCTGAGCACGGCCCGGCGGAAACCCTGCGGGGTCTGCACCGCGCGCAGGGCGGATCTGTCGACGGTGCCGAGCACCACCTCGCCGGCGCCTACCTCCTTGATGGTGTCGACGACCGGCAGGACCGGGATCACCGCGTCACGCCCGCTCCGGACCGCCGCCGCGACGGATTCGACGAGCTCGGGCGGGGTGAGCGCCCTGGCGGCATCGTGCACCAGGACGATCGTCGGGCCGGCCGGCACGGCGGCCAGCGCGGCGGCGACCGATGCCTGCCGTTCCGCCCCTCCGGGCACCACGATCACCGGCGCGACCGGGGCCAACAGCTCGCGGACGGCCTGCACCTCGGCGGTCGGCGCGGCCACCACGATGGTGTGCACGGAGGGCGCGGCAGCCAGTCGACGTACGGCGTGCACCAACAGCGGCTCACCGGCGAGCAGGCGCAGCGCCTTGGGTCGGCCGGGGCCGAGCCGTACGCCGGCACCCGCCGCGGGCACGAGGACCGCGACGTCACCGCGCGGATTGAGCTGCGCGGTCACGTCGCGGTCCTCGGTGGTTTCTTCACTACGAAGTGGGTACGACGATGCTGTGCGGACTAGGCCTCGGTGAGGACCTTGTCGAGCAGCGTCTCCGCCTCATCCTTGGTGCTCTTCTCAGCCAGCGCGACCTCGCCGACGAGAATGTCGCGGGCCTTGGCGAGCATCCGCTTCTCGCCCGCAGAGAGGCCCCGCTCCCGCTCCCGGCGCCACAGGTCACGCACGACCTCGGCGACCTTCAGCGGGTTGCCGGAAGCCAGCTTTTCCAGATTGGCCTTGTAACGCCGCGACCAGTTGGTCGGCTCCTCGGTGTGCGGAGCCCGCAGAACGTCGAAGACCTTCCCGAGGCCCTCTTCGCCGACCACCTCACGGACGCCCACGATCTCGGCGTTCTCGGCCGGCACCCGGACCGTCAGGTCACCCTGCGCGACCCTCAGGACGAGGTATTGCTTAGGCTCGCCCTTGATGACCCGAGTCTCGATTGCCTCGATGAGTGCGGCCCCGTGGTGGGGGTAAACAACGGTCTCGCCGACACTGAAAACCATAGGTTCGAAACCCCTTTCGCTGTGTCTAGGGTAACACGCTCAGGCACCGATGTCTCACCGATGTCCTGACCGTTGGCGCAGCTCAGGGGCCCTGTGAGAGGTCTTGCTTCAGCTTGACAGGCGGTCAAACCGATGGTTCGAACACGCTCCGTAACGCGCAAATGACTGCCCGGTACGGGTGAACAGAACGTCGAGATCAAGGGCTATGCGCTCCTCCCATGGTAGCCCGGCCAGCCGGACCGCGCCCAGATGTAGCGGGAGGAGCCCCCGGTGCGCGACCCTGGAGACCGAGCCGCACTCAGCTCTCGAGACGCTTCCAGGAGGTCCGATGGGCAAGCCGGACGCAGAAGGTAACGGGCCAGCCGACGGCCTGCCCGGCCTGCCTCCCGAATGGGGCCGGGTGGTGGTCCCGGACGACGCCTCCGCGCTGGCCGCCGAGGCGGCCCAGGTCCGCCGTGAGCTCCGTCGGGCCAGCGGCCTCCCCGGCGGTCACCGGGCTCTGGGGCTGCCGCTGCTGGTCCTGCTGGTGGCGGTCGTCACCACGCTGGCCGGCCTGCTGGTGGTCACCTGGCCCCGGGCCAACCGCGGCACCGAGCGCCCGAGCCCGACCCCCTACTCACCACCGGCCAGCCTGACCGGGCAGGCGCTGCCCGCACTGGACCTGGTCGACGCCCAGGACGCACCAGTGCCACTGCGCGGCCTGCTACCCGCCATGATCATCCTGTTGGACGGCTGCCCCTGCCCGGACCGGGTCAGCGAGGCCCTGGCAGCAGCACCCGCCGACGTCTCCGTGGTCACCGTCACCGCAGGGCGCAGCGCCCCGGCCGGGCCGACCACCCAGCGGCAGGCGCACGTCCTGGCCGACCCGGCCGGCGGGCTGCGCTCGTTCCTGGGTCAACCGGCCCGGCCCGGCACCGCCACCGCCCTGCTTGTCGACAGGGCCGGCACAGTGACCCGGGTCCTGCCCGACCTGGGCACCGTCGAGTCCTACCGGAGCGACCTGAGCGCCCTCACCGCCTGAGCGCCGGATCTAGCGGGGCAGCGCGACGAGCCGCACCTCGATGTCTATGGGCCGGTCGACGGCCGACAGCGACACCAGGAACGACCCGTTTTCGGACAGCACCTCGGCAGTGGCGATCGTGCCGTCGCAGTCGATGCGCGACTCGCCGGCGATCCTGGCCCCGGCGCTCGTCACGACCATCGTGCCGAGCCGGGTGCACCGGTACTGGAGCAGGTAGCGGTCGGCGCCGTTGCCGGCCTGCCGGGTCACTTCCTGACCAGGAGCCAGCTCCCGCTCCTCCCGCCAGATCGTCTCGTGGAACTGTGGCAGTTCACCAGCAGGGGAGAGCACTGCGGGGCCGCCCTCGGTCTCGGTGGGCGAGCCCGTTGCCGGGTCGAGCACCGCCCACGCGCCGTTCCGCCCCCGGGTAATCTCGCCGCTGTCCGGGTCCAGCCGCACCGTCACCCGCTCGTCGGGCTCCGCCCCCGCCATGGCCCGCTCCAACGGGGTGCTGACGCTCTGCTCGGCCCTCGGCGCCGCCGAGGGAGTGGCAGCCGCCCCGGCCGTCGACGACGGTTCGGCAGCGTGCCACCACCAGCCACCGACGACCAGGACGGCCGCCGCGGCGCCGAACAGCACCACCGAACGCAGCCGATCGCCCAAGGTCGCATCCACGGCACGAGCGTACCGGTCGGAGGTTCAGTCCTGTCGATCGAGAAGGGCGGCGTACAGGGTGAGGCCGGGGCCGAAGGCCAGCATGACGATGCGCCGGGCCGCCGGTGTCGCCCGGCCCAACCGGTCCAGGATCAGCAGCACCGTCGGCGACGAGCAGTTGCCGTGCTCGTCGAGCGTCGCCCGGGACGCCGCCAGCCCCAGCGGGGGCAGCGCCAGCTCCCGCTCGACCACGTTGAGGATCCGCGGCCCGCCCGGGTGCACCGCCCAACCGTCCACCTCGGAGCTGGTGACGCCGTGCCGGGCCAACAGCTCGTCGACGAGCCCACGGACGTGCCTGGACAGCACCTGCGGCACCTTCGGCGACAGCCCCATCCGGAACCCCGCGTCGGTGACGTCCCAGGTCATGTGATCGGCGGTCGAGGTGTCGGTGACGGCGGTGACCTCGCGCACCGCGTACCCCGGGCCGCCCGGCACGACCACGGCGGCGACCGCGGCGTCCGAGAAGAGCGCGTGGGAGACGATCTGCTGGGTGTCCACCCGGGCGCTGGACGGCTGGATGTGCAGGCTGGTCAGCTCCGCGCAGAGCAGCAGCGCCGGACGCCCCCGGGCGGTGACGAAGTCACTCGCCGCGCCGAGACCCGGCAGTGCCGCGTAACAACCCATGTGGCCGATGACCATCCGCTGGGTGTCCGCGGCCATGCCCAGGTCCCGGGCGAGCAGGATGTCCAGCCCCGGAGTGGCGTACCCGGTGCAGGAGCAGACGATGAACAGCCCGATGTCACCGGCGCCCAGCCCGGCGGCTGTCAACGCGCGGCCCACCGCCTCCTTGCCCAACGGCAGCGCCTCCACCTGGTAGCGGCGCATCCGGCGCTCGGTCGGCCAGTCCGAAACGTCCTCCAGCAGCGGGTTCACCGCAGCCTGCCGCCGGGTCACCCCCGAGTTGGCGAAAATTCGCTGCGCCAACGACCGGGTGGTGCCGGAGAAGTGCCGGGAGAAGAAGCCCTCCCACAACTCGTCCTGCGAAGCGGACGGCGGCTGTGCTGTCCCGAGCCCCGCGATCACTGGTACGGACACGATCCCCACCTCTCGTCAGATGCTGTCCTCCCCCTGGCCGTCCCACCAGCCACCCCGGCTGGTCGTTCTCCCGTACGAGCCCGGTGGCGCGGGCTCACCAACGTGGTGCCGATCCGTCACGATCCGGGTCGCCACCCAGTGCGGCGATGCCGAGCCAGTCGGCGCAGACATCCGACGTGGCCGGGTGCAGTGACCCGCAACGGGCATCGCGGTAGAGCCGCTCCAGCGGATGACCACGGCGGGTCGCCGAGGTGCCCGCCGCCTCCAACACCGACGCCGCCACCTCGGCGGCTGTGGTGCCGGCCAGCAGCTTCGCCCGCCACACCCACCGGTTGGTCTCCTCGTCACCGGGCGCCTCGTCCACCCGGCGGGCCGCCTCCGCCACCACCAGCTGCGCGGCGGCCGTCGCCGCGTCCGCCCGACCCAGCCGGGCCCGCACCGCCGGCAGACCGGCCAGATTGCGGGCGTTGAGGTGCTCGGCCGCCGCGTCGATCGCCGCGCGGGCCACCCCCACGTAGACCGCCGCGTAGCTGGCCACCAGCCAGTGCGGCATCAGTTGGGCGACCACCAGCGCCAGCCCTTCCACCCCACCGAGCAGCCGGTCGGCGGGCACGCTGACGTCCAGGTGCAGGTCGTGGGAGGAGGTGGCGCGCATGCCGAGCGAATCCCAGGTCGGCTCCACTGTCAGCCCGTCACCGGCCGGCACCAGGAACTGGGACACCACCGACTGGTCCGCAGCGCTGCGTGCCGCCACCAGGTAGCCGTCCGCGTGCCCGGCGCCGGAGCAGAAAGTCTTGCTGCCCTTGAGCTGCCAGCCCCCGTCGATCGGCGTGTACGAGGTGCTCAGCTGGGACAACCGCGCGCCCGCGCCCCGCTCGCTCATCGCGACCGCGTACCAGGAGCCCTGCGCCGCCGCGCTGAGCAGCCGGTCGCGGGCGGCCAGCGCCTCGTCCGGTACGCCCAGCGCCTCGGCCAACTCCTCGGTGACCGCACCGAGCGCACCGGTCACCGAGGCGTGCATGTTGAACACCAGGGCGGTCGCACCGTTGCCCCGGGCAAGCTCAGTGGCCACCGCGGCGTACTCGGCGAAGGTGGCGCCCAGGCCGCCGAGCGCCCGGGGCACCATCAGCCCGAACAGGCCAGCCTCGCGCAGGTCGGCGAAGTCGTCCACAGGGAAGGAACCGTCCCGGTCGTGCTCGGCCGCGCGCGCGGCGAACCGTGGTGCCAACCGGCGAGCTGCCTCAAGCGCGTGCACCGTCATCTCGTCCCCTCCTTGGCGTTCCATACCCCCGCCACGGCCTGACTATCCTTTGCGGACCCCCCGGCCCTGGTAGAGCACGGCGGTGGAGCGGGTCGGCACGATGCGCGGCGCCCGACCGGCGGGCACCGTACCGGGCGTTCCGGCCGCGCGGGCGCGGCGCAACAGCCAGGCGAGCACCCCGCCGACCTGCGGCCGGATGCCGCGCAACCGCAGGTCGACACCGTGTCGGGCGCACTCGGCGACCAGCGCCCGGGCGTCCACGAACAACCGAGGATCGTGAATGCCACGCGGCACCGTCGGCAGCCGCTCGGCGATCCGGACCGCGACGAGCCGGGCCAGCGCCGTGTCGTTCAGGGTGTCCAGCACCAGCACGCCACCCGGGCGCAACAGCCGGCACGCCTCGGCCACCGCCCGCGGCCAGTCCGGCACGTGCTCCAGCAACTCGCCGGCGGAGACCACGTCGGCGCAGCCGTCGGGCAGCGGAACGGCGGTGGCGTCACCGTGGATCACGCTGACCCCGTGCTCGGCCGCCTGGACGAGGGCCGAGCGGGTCAGATCCACCCCGACGTGGCGGTAGCCCCTGCCGGCCAGGTGCGGCGCGAGCAGGCCGGCACCGCAACCCAGATCGACGAGCACCGCGCCCGCACGGGTGGCCGGCGGCACCAGCGCCGCACGCGCCTCCGCCAACCAGTGCAGCATCGCGAACGCGCCGTCGGGCCGCCACCACTCACCGGCCAGATCGTCGTACTGACGCGGATCGTTTCGCGGCAGCACCCTCGGCCCGGTGGACGCCCCGGCCGCAGCCACGTCTCGCATGGAACCGAGCGTGGCACGACTGCTCGGTAACGACCAGACTTCCCTTATGTCGTCGAGGGTGTTAGGGCTGGTCAGAGCGAGCCATCCGGAACCGGCCGCGGCGGTGACCACGGTGGCCGGTCTGCTGGCGTGGGGAGTGGGCCACCGGCCGGCCGGAATCGTCTCGGTGGTGCTCGCCGTGCTGGCGAGCCAGCTCGCTGTCGGCTGGACCAACGACGCGCTGGACGCCGAGCGGGACGCCACTGTGGGGCGTACCGACAAGCCGGTCGCCAGTGGCGCGGTCGGTCGGCGCGTCACGGCCTGGGCCGCCGTGGTGGCTGCGGTGGCCTGCCCTCTGCTGGCGCTGACCACGAACCCGGCGGCGGCGTTCTGGCTGACCCTCGCCCTGGTCTCCGCCCTGCTCTACGACTGGCCGCTCAAGGCCACCGCGTTCTCGGTGCTGCCCTACGCCGTGTCGTTCGGCGCGCTGCCCGCCTTCGTGGTGCTGGCACTGCCCGGTCAGCCGGCCCCGCCCGTCTGGCTGGTGGCGGCGGCGGCCTGTCTGGGCGCCGGCGCGCACTTCGCCAACGTGCTGCCCGACCTGGCCGACGACGCCCGCACCGGCGTGCGCGGCCTGCCCCACCGGTTGGGCGCCGCCGGCAGCCGGGCGGCCGCGGCGGGTCTCCTGCTCGCGGCGACCGCGGCCCTGGTCCTCGGGCCACCCGGGCCGCCGTCGGCGATCGGCTGGGCGGCGGTCGGCACGGCCGCCGTGGTGCCGCCGCTGAGCTGGTACGCCGGACGCTCGGCGAGCCGGGCCGGTCAGCGGCCGGTGGCGGCCTTCCGGGCGGTCATGCTGGTGGCCCTCATCGACGTGGTTCTGCTGGTGGCGAGCGGTCGGGTGGTCTGAACGCCACCCGGCCAGGTGGCATTGCCGGGTCCGCGTGCGGGCCTCGATCAGCCCCAACTACCCTGGAGCGCGGTCTGCGCGGGTATGGCCACCGTGCCCGGCGTACGGCCCGGGTGGGGATTGTGACGAGGAGGACCGACGTGACGCGCTCGATCAGGGGATCCCGGCGGGCGGCCCTGTTGCTGTCCGGGATTGCGGCGGCCAGCCTGCTGGCTTCGGGATGCGGCGCCGGTCAGATCGCCGAGACCGCGTTGAAGGAGCCGTCGGTCCAGGGCGTCAACCTCACGACCGACAACGGTTCCTTCTCGGTGCGGGGCCTGCTGGTGGACTACCCGGGCACCGAGGGTTACCGGGCCGGGCAGGACGCCGGCCTCGGCGCCGTGATCTACAACGACTCCAAGGAGACGGTGACGGTCACCGTCACCACCGAGAGCGCCCGCGAGGTGGTGATCAGCGGCGGCTCGGCGAGCCCGTCGCCATCCGCCTCGGAGTCCGCCTCGGAGAGCCCGTCGCCGTCCGGTTCGGCCAGCCCGTCGAACTCCACCTCGGGTTCGCCGAGCCCGTCGGCGACGCCGTCCGAGACCGGGTCGTCCTCGGCCACCCCGTCCGCCCCGGAGTCGGCGCGGGCGTCCGGTTCGGCCAGCCCGGCCGCTCCGGGCCAGCCGGCCCGGATCGAGCTGGCGCCGTTGAGCTACATCCAGTTCAACTCCGAGGCCACCTCGCAGCTCCGGCTGATCGGCCTGACCGAGGCGCTGCGCTCCGGTCAGAACGTCGTGGTGACCTTCGACTTCGGCAACGGCAACACGGTCACCGGCCAGGCGCCGGTCGCGGTGCCGCTCACCCCGGCGGCCCCTCCGTCGCCGATCATCGAGCGCGAGGGCGGCTACGAGGGCGACGAGGGCGGCACGACCCACGAGTGACCCGTAGCGCACATCGACGAACGCCCCGGCGTGGTGACCACCACGCCGGGGTGTTTTCGTCGTACGCGGGGGCTAGCGTCCTGATGTGACCACGTCCCGATCGACCCCTCCGCGTGGCGGCACGGCCGGTGCCGCCCGTGCTCGGTCCGCCGCCCGCGAACCGCGTCCGGCCTACCAGTGCGACGCCTGCGGGCACCAGCCGCCCAAGTGGGTGGGGCGCTGCCCGGAGTGCGGCGAGTGGGGGGCGGTGGTCGAGAGCACGGTGACCGGCCCGACCGTCTCCGGTCGGGTGGTCAGCTCCCGGATGCCGGCCGAGCCGGCCCGGCCGATCGCCACCATCAGCGCCGCTCCGGCCCGCGCCCGTCCCACCGGGGTCAGCGAGCTGGACCGGGTGCTCGGCGGCGGCCTGGTCCCCGGTGCCGTGGTGTTGCTCGCCGGCGAGCCCGGCGTGGGCAAGTCGACCCTCCTGCTCGATGTGGCACAGCAGTGGGCGGTCAATGCCGGCAGCCCTTCGCTGGTGGTCAGCGGCGAAGAGTCGGTGAGTCAGGTGCGGCTGCGCGCCGAGCGGATGGGCACCCTGCACGAGCAGCTCTACCTCGCCGCGGAGAGCGACCTGGCCTCGGTGCTCGGGCACCTCGACGCGGTCAAGCCGGGCCTGTTGGTGCTCGACTCGGTGCAGACCATCTCGACGACCGGCACCGAAGGGGTGCCCGGTGGGGTGACCCAGGTCCGCGCGGTCACCGCGGCGCTGGTGTCGGTCGCCAAGGAGCGGGGCATCGCCACCGTGCTGGTCGGGCACGTCACCAAGGACGGCCAGGTGGCCGGGCCTCGGGTGCTTGAGCACCTGGTCGATGTGGTGCTGCACTTCGAGGGCGACAAGCACTCGTCGCTGCGCCTGGTGCGCGGCGTGAAGAACAGGTTCGGCGCGGCCGACGAGGTCGGCTGCTTCGAGATGCACGAGGGCGGCATCAGCAGCCTGGCCGACCCGTCCGGGCTGTTCCTGACCCGCTACGCGGAGCCGGTCCCGGGCACCTGCGTCACGGTGGCAATGGAAGGGCGGCGGGCGCTGGTCACCGAGGTGCAGGCGCTGATCGGCGCGACGGTGGCGGGCTCTCCCCGACGCACCGTCTCCGGCCTCGACTCGGCGCGACTGGCGATGGTGCTCGCGGTGCTGCAACGGCGCACCGAGCGGCTGACCCTGCACGACCGGGAGGTTTTCGCCGCCACCGTGGGCGGGATCCGGGTGGTGGAGCCGGCCGCCGACCTGGCGGTGGCCCTGGCGGTCGCCTCCGGCGGGCTCAACCTGGCGATCGCGCCGCACCTGGTGGCGATCGGTGAGGTGGGGCTGACCGGCGAGGTGCGGCGGGTCGGGGCGGTGCCGCGCCGACTGGCCGAGGCGGCCCGGCTGGGGTTCAAGGTGGCCCTGGTGCCGCCCGGCTGCGGCCCGGCCAGCACCGGCGCCGGGCCCGAGCAGATGCGGGTGACCGAGGTCACCGACGTCCGTTCGGCGCTGCACCATGCGGCCCGTGCGTCCGCCGAGTGACCCACCGTGCCGACGAGGGCGGCGAAACCGGACAGCGGGTCGTAAGCGGGAAACGCCGGAGAGGGCGGCATCGTGACACATCACAGTAACCACGACAGCACCCACCGCACGGCAGTCCGTAGACTGTGCCCGTGCCGATCGACCGCGATACCACCAAGCCAGCCGGCGCGCCGCCCCAGGCCCGCACCGGCGCCGTGGGCTCGCCCGCCCGCCCGATCAGCGTGAGCGTGACTGCGGGGGCCGCCGGGAGCGCCGGAGATCCGCTGCGGGCCAACCTCGCCCTGATGGCCCCGGGCACCGCCCTGCGCGACGGTCTGGAGCGCATTCTGCGGGGTCGCACGGGTGCGCTCATCGTGCTCGGCTACGACAAGGTGGTCGAGGGCCTGTGCACCGGCGGCTTCCCGCTGGACGTGGAGTTCTCCGCGACCCGGGTGCGCGAGCTGTGCAAGATGGACGGCGCCGTTGTGCTCTCCAGCGACGGCACCAGGATCGTCCGGGCCGCCGTGCACCTGATGCCTGACCCGTCCATCCCGACCGAAGAGTCCGGCACCCGGCACCGCACCGCCGAGCGGGTGGCCCGCCAGACCGGCTATCCGGTCATCTCGGTCAGCCAGTCCATGCGGATCATCAGCCTCTACGTCAACGGTCAACGACACGTGCTCGACGACTCGGCGGCCATCCTCTCCCGCGCCAACCAGGCGCTCGCCACCCTGGAGCGCTACAAGCTCCGGCTGGATGAGGTCTCCGGCACGCTCTCCGCCCTGGAGATCGAGGATCTGGTCACCGTGCGGGACGCGGTGGCAGTGGTGCAGCGACTGGAGATGGTCCGCCGGATCGCCGACGAGATCGCCGGCTACGTGGTGGAGCTGGGCACCGACGGCCGCCTGCTCGCCCTGCAACTCGACGAGCTGATGGCCGGCGTGGACGCCGACCGGACCTTGGTCATCCGGGACTACCTCCCGGTCGGCCGCAAGTCCCGCACCCTGGACGAGGCTCTTGTCGAGCTGGACCTGCTCGGTGCCACCGAGCTGATCGACCTGGTGTCGGTCGCCAAGGCGATCGGCTACCCGGCGGCGTCCGACGCGCTCGACGCCGCGGTCAGTCCGCGCGGCTTCCGACTGCTGGCCAAGGTGCCCCGGCTCCCGGTGGCGGTGGTCGACCGCCTGGTGCTGCACTTCGGCAGCCTCCAGCGGCTGCTCGGCGCGACAGTGGAGGACCTGCAAGCCGTCGAAGGGGTCGGCGACGCCCGGGCCCGTGGCGTCCGTGAAGGGCTGTCCCGGCTCGCCGAGGCATCCATCCTGGAACGCTACGTCTGAGCGGGCTCAGCCGGCGACGGTCAGCTTCACCGGCTCGCTGAGCTTCGTGCCGACCCTGGCGAACACCTGGTACGACCCGACCGGCGCGAACGGCCCACCGGCCAGCGCACCGTCGCAGCGGCTGGTGTCCCGCCCGTTCCACGGCACCTCGTAGGAGCGCACGAAGCCCGGCGTGAAGGTCTGCACGTCCGACCCCTGGACCTTGCCGCAGGTGTCCGACGACCAGACCTTCTCGGCACCGGACTTGATGAAGATCTCCTGCAGGTCGGCGCCGACGTTGCGACTGCACGTCCGGTCCGACGTGTTCTTGATCTTCAGTTGCAGCTCGACCACCGCGCCTCGCTGCACCGAGGTCTGGCTCGCCGACGAGACCACGCTGATCTCCCCGTCGGTGCAGGTGCCGTCGTCCTCCGAACCGGCCGCCGCGCCCAGCGGCGGGGTGTTGCTGGTGATCGCCGGGCTCGGAGTCGTCGCAGTCGAATCAGCGGGCGCGGGCGGTGACGGAGACCCGGTCTGCGGTGTCAACACCGGCCCGCCGGGATCAGACGTCGCGGAGGACGTCGCCGACGGGGTGCCTCCCGCCGTCGGCTTCTGACCGCCGGACCGATCCGAACCGGTGCAGGAGTAGAGCAGGACAATCAGGAACAGAAACCCCGCTCCGAGTACGACGGCGCGACGCCGCCAGTACACGGCGGGTGGCAGGGGGCCGACCGTCAGACGCATGATGCCCTCCACCGTAGCCGCGCCGTACCCGGCAGTGCGGCGCGACGCGCCGGAACCGATTCGAGGGGTACGCCCCACCGTCCACTGAGGACAGACGACGCACTGGTCACAGGTAGACCTTGCGCTGATAGATCGCGTGCGCACCGGCCACCCGGTCCAGGAAGAGCAGCCCCGCGCAGTGGTCGATCTCGTGCTGCAACGCCCGAGCCTCGAAGCCGTCGGTCACCAACCGGACCGGCTCGCCACTGCCCGGCAGGTCACCCTCCACCACCAGCCGGCTGGCCCGCTTCACGTCACCGGTCAGGTCCGGCACCGACATGCAGCCCTCCCGGCCCGGCTTCCACCGGGTCGCCTCGACCACCCGCGCGTTGCACAGCACGAACGTGCCGTGCACCGTCACCGCCTTCGGATGCCCGGTCACGTCGACAGCGAAGACCCGAGCGCCCACCCCGACCTGCGGTGCGGCCAGCCCGACGCAGCCCGGCGAGACCCGCATCGTGGCCACCAGGTCGGCCGCCAACTGGACCGTCTCCGCGGCGGTGGGATCGACCTCGTCCGAGGCCCGGCTCAACACCGCGTGCGGGGCGGACACCACCGGCCGCACCACGCCAGGCACCAACAGCAAGTCCGGCGTCCAGTCACCCAGACCGGTGTACGCCTCGACGTCCGGCACGCGCTCCTCGCCCGTCACAGCAGATCCGGGTCCGCCGGCCGGAGGGTGACCTCCACGCCCAGCTCGGCAGCCGTCCGGTGTAGCCGGTCAACCAGAGTGTCCGCCACCCCGGCCGGCAACTCGACCTCCGCCAGGACCACGTAGAGCTCACCGGTCAACCGGGTGCTCAGGTCGGTGACATTCCCCCCGGCGTCCACCAGCACCCGGGTCATCGCCGCGACGATCCCCATCCGGTCCGAACCGTGCACCGCCATCACGTACGGCTCACCGGCCGGCGGCACGTCGCCGTCCGGGGTGACCGCGCGTACCGTCGCCAGCAGCTGGCCCTCGGCGGTCAGTGACGCCAGTGCGGCCTCGACCTCGGCGGCGGCCGGCCCGGTGCAGATGAGGGTCATCGCGAAATGCCCCCGCAGGCGCGTCATCGTGCTGTCGGTGAGGTTCGCGCCCAGTCGGGCCAGCACCTCCGCGACGTCGGCCACGATGCCCGGCCGGTCCCGACCGATGACGGTGATCGCGAGCTCGTTCATCCGCGCATTCTCCCCCGTCCGCCGGACGACGTCGTGGCACCCCGCCCGAGCCGCCCACCCAACGGGAACGCCGGGCGTGACATCATCGACGACGCCATGACTCAACCCGACTTCGCCACAGCGGTCAGCCGATGGTTCCAGCAGCACGCCCGGGACCTGCCGTGGCGCGAGCCCGGTGTCACCCCGTGGGCCATCCTGGTCAGCGAGGTCATGCTTCAGCAGACGCCAGTCGTCCGGGTGGTGCCGGCCTGGGAGGCCTGGCTGGCGCGATGGCCGGAGCCGGCCGCGTTGGCGGCGGACACCCCCGCCGAGGCGATCCGGATGTGGGGACGCCTCGGCTACCCCCGTCGGGCGGTGCGGCTGCGCGAATGCGCGGTCGCGATCGTCGACCGGCACGCCGGCCAGGTGCCGGACCGGCTGGAGCACCTGCTGGCACTGCCCGGCGTCGGCACCTACACCGCGCGGGCGGTGGCCGCCTTCGCGTACGGGCAGCGGCACCCGGTGGTCGACACCAACGTACGCCGGGTCGTGTGCCGGGCAGTGGCCGGTGAACCGGACGCCGGGCCGGTCACCCGACCCGCCGACCTGGTCGCCACCGAAGAACTGCTCCCACTGGAACCGGCAGCGGCAGCGCTGGCCAGTGCCGCGTTCATGGAGCTGGGAGCGGTGATCTGCACCGCCCGGTCGCCGCGCTGCACGGCCTGCCCCGTCGAGTCGACCTGCGCCTGGCGGGCGTCCGGCCAGCAGGCACCGGCGGGGCCGACCCGTCGGCCCCAGCGGTACGCGGGTACCGACCGACAGGTACGCGGCCTGCTGCTCGGGGTGCTGCGGGACAGCACCGGGCCGGTTCCGCACCAGCGGCTGGACCAGGTCTGGACCGACGACGTGCAGCGCGCCCGCGCCCTCGCCGGCCTGGTGCAGGACGGGCTGGTCGAGCCCGCCGGCACCGACTCCTTCCGCCTGGTCGGTGACGGCCCCTCCCTGCCAACGGCCGACCTCACGACCTGACCGTCCGCAAGATCGTGCTCGATCCTGGAAGTAGTGGTGTCAGGCGCGACGGATGCCACTACATCCTGGATGTTGTGCGATCTTGCGGGCGGAAGCGCTCCACCGGGACGAGGCCACCGCCGAGCGGGCGGGCCGAGCGGGTGCGACGGGTCGGGCGGGTCGGGCGGTCCTGGAGGGTGGTCGGCCGGGCGGCGGCGGGGTGGCGGGTGTTGTTCGTGCGGGTGGCGCACGAAGGCGGGGCCCCGGTGGCTTGCGCCACCGGGGCCCCGCCCCTTGCCGGTTGTGCTACTCGTCCACGCCTGCGGCGGCGGTGCCAGCGGCAGTGCCACCGAGATCGGCCGGGACGGCGTCCGGAACGTCGACCGGCTTGTCCGAGCCCCGGAAGACGAGCTTGGACTTGTCGATGTCGTCCGGGTCGCCCTCGCAGTCGACCACCACGATCTGACCGGGGGTCAGCTCGTTGAACAGGATCCGCTCGGAGAGGTTGTCCTCGATGTCGCGCTGGATCGTGCGACGCAGCGGACGGGCACCGAGCACCGGGTCGAAGCCCTTCGCGGCCAGGTACTTCTTGGCGTTGTCGGTCAGCTCCAGACCCATGTCCTTGTTCCGCAGCTGGCCCTCGATCCGCTGGATCATGATGTCCACGATCGAGAGGATCTCGGTCTGACGCAGCTGGTGGAAGACGATGGTGTCGTCGATCCGGTTGAGGAACTCAGGCCGGAAGTGCTGCTTGAGCTCGTCGTTGACCTTCTGCTTCATCCGGTCGTAGTTGGACTCGGAGTCCTCCGACTGCTGGAAGCCCAGCGACACCGCCTTGGCGACGTCTCGGGTGCCCAGGTTGGTGGTCAGGATGATGACCGTGTTCTTGAAGTCCACGATCCGACCCTGACCGTCGGTGAGCCGACCGTCTTCGAGGATCTGCAGGAGCGTGTTGAACACGTCCGGGTGGGCCTTCTCGATCTCGTCGAAGAGGACCACCGAGAACGGCCGACGCCGCACCTTCTCGGTCAGCTGCCCGCCCTCGTCGTAACCGACGTAGCCGGGAGGGGCACCCACGAGCCGGGAGACCGTGTAACGGTCGTGGAACTCGGACATGTCCAGCTGGATGAGGGCGTCCTCGCTGCCGAAGAGGAACTCGGCGAGCGCCTTGGACAGCTCGGTCTTACCGACACCGGACGGGCCGGCGAAGATGAACGAGCCCGACGGGCGCTTCGGGTCCTTCAGGCCGGCCCGGGTACGCCGGATCGCCTTCGAGACCGCCTTGACCGCGTCCTCCTGGCCGATGACGCGCTTGTGCAGCTCGTCCTCCATGCGCAGCAGGCGCGAGGTCTCCTCCTCGGTCAGCTTGTAGACCGGGATGCCGGTCCAGTTGCCGAGCACCTCGGCGATCTGCTCGTCGTCAACCTCGCTGACGACGTCCAGGTCACCGGCCTTCCACTCCTTCTCCCGCTGGGCCTTCTGGCCGAGCAGCTGCTTCTCCTTGTCGCGCAGCTGGGCGGCGCGCTCGAAGTCCTGCGCGTCGATCGCGGACTCCTTGTCGCGACGCACCTGGGCGATGCGCTCGTCGAAGTCACGCAGGTCTGGCGGCGCGGTCATCCGGCGGATCCGCATCCGGGCACCGGCCTCGTCGATCAGGTCGATCGCCTTGTCCGGCAGGAAGCGGTCGGAGATGTACCGGTCGGCCAGCGTCGCGGCGGCCACGAGCGCCGCGTCGGTGATGCTCACCCGGTGGTGGGCCTCGTACCGGTCTCGCAGACCCTTGAGGATCTCGATGGTGTGGGCCAGCGACGGCTCACCCACCTGGATCGGCTGGAACCGGCGCTCGAGAGCGGCGTCCTTCTCCAGGTGCTTGCGGTACTCGTCGAGGGTGGTGGCACCGATGGTCTGCAGCTCGCCACGGGCCAGCATCGGCTTGAGGATGCTGGCGGCGTCGATGGCGCCCTCGGCGGCACCCGCACCCACCAGGGTGTGGATCTCGTCGATGAACAGGATGATGTCGCCGCGGGTGCGGATCTCCTTGAGCACCTTCTTGAGGCGCTCCTCGAAGTCACCGCGGTAGCGGGAACCCGCGACCAGCGCACCCAGGTCGAGCGTGTAGAGCTGCTTGTCCTTGAGGGTCTCGGGCACCTCGCCCTTGATGATCTTCTGGGACAGCCCCTCCACCACGGCGGTCTTACCGACGCCGGGCTCACCGATCAGGACCGGGTTGTTCTTGGTACGGCGGGAGAGCACCTGCATGACCCGCTCGATTTCCTTCTCGCGCCCGATGACCGGGTCGAGCTTGCCCTCGCGGGCGGCCTGGGTCAGGTTGCGGCCGAACTGGTCCAGCACCAGGCTGGTCGACGGCGCGGCCTCACCCGGCGCGGCGCCCGCCGCGGCAGGCTCCTTGCCCTGGTAGCCGGAGAGCAGCTGGATCACCTGCTGGCGGACCCGGTTGAGGTCGGCGCCGAGCTTGACCAGCACCTGGGCGGCGACGCCCTCGCCCTCACGGATCAGCCCGAGCAGGATGTGCTCAGTGCCGATGTAGTTGTGGCCGAGCTGCAGCGCCTCGCGCAGCGACAGCTCCAGCACCTTCTTCGCCCGCGGCGTGAACGGGATGTGCCCGCTCGGCGCCTGCTGGCCCTGGCCGATGATCTCCTCGACCTGCTGGCGGACGCCCTCCAGGGAGATGCCGAGGCTCTCCAGGGCCTTAGCCGCGACGCCTTCACCTTCGTGGATCAGGCCCAGCAGGATGTGTTCCGTACCGATGTAGTTGTGGTTGAGCATCCGGGCCTCTTCTTGGGCCAGGACGACAACCCGTCGCGCTCGGTCGGTGAACCGCTCGAACATGCCCTCGTGCTCCTCACGTGCCGTGCGCCTTGATGGTCAAGATCTTGGCGGGGCCGGTGCACGAACGTCCAGGACGGGCGTCCGTGCCTCCTTACTCTATCGTCGCTGACCGACTCAGCTGAGGTCGTGTGTCTCCGGTCTGGGTCAGTTCCACGTCGTTTTGAACAACCGTCCGCGCTCAGGAGGTGTTCCGGTAGCCCTGTCGCTACGCGCAGAGCGAAATCCGACTGGCGCCACCGAAGCCCGATCCGGGGTCCGGAAGCGCTCCCGGAGGCTCCGGGCGGCCGGACCGGCGGTCGCGACAAGCGTCGCGCCGGGCCCTGGGGAGGTTGTCCACAGGTTGTGGACAGCTGGTCCACTGGTTGTGGACAACGACGGTCGGCTCGAATTGCTTCCCGGCGCGGACCGGACCCGACGACGCCGCCCCCGAGCGGCCACCGCGACCCCAGCGACGAAACGGCCACTCACCCCGAACGGGCACACGACGCCACATCCCGGATACGGCGACGCCGGCCCGGAGAACTCCTCCGGCCCGGCGTCGGTGTCGCCTGCGGTGGCGGCTGGCCACCACGCTGCTGACGGGTCAGCGCTTCGCGTGGAACTCGTCCACGATCTCCTGGGGGATACGACCCCGGTCCGAGATGTCCTTGCCGGCCTTCTTGGCCCACTCCCGGATCGCCTTGTTCTGTTCCCGATCGGCGGTCGCGCCACCGCGACCGCGGGCAGCCCGCCCACCGATCACGACACCACCACGGCCGACCTTGGTGCCGGCGCCAACGTACGCGGCAAATGCATCACGCAATTTCGCGGCGTTGGCGCTCGACAGGTCGATCTCGTACTGAACGCCGTCGAGGGCGAACTTGACGGTCTCGTCCGCGTCCCCGCCGTCCAGGTCATCGACCAGCTTGTGAATGATCTGCTTGGCCACGTCCCACATTCCTTTCGAGCAGGGCGCTCCTGCTAACTAGAGCACAATAACCCCCGCGCCGCTCGTCGCGTCAATAGGACCCCGTTACGGCCCGCCGTGAGCTCCGGCCGGGACTACTCCTGGCGGACCAAGGGGAAGAGGATCGTTTCCCGAATTCCGAGGCCGGTCAGCGCCATCAACAGCCGGTCGATTCCCATTCCCATACCGCCGGCCGGCGGCATTCCATACTCCATCGCCCGAAGAAAGTCCTCATCGAGACGCATCGCCTCGTCGTCGCCACGGGCGGCCAACTGCGCCTGGGCGACCAGCCGTTCCCGCTGCACGATCGGGTCGACCAGCTCGGAGTACCCGGTGCCCAGCTCGAAGCCGAGCACGTAGAGGTCCCACTTCTCGGCCAACCCCGGCTCGCTGCGGTGGCCCCGGGTGAGCGGGCTGGTCTCCTCCGGGTAGTCCCGGACGAAGGTGGGCGCCTCCAGGCCGGGAACGACCAGCTCCTCGAACAACTCCTCGGCCAGCTTGCCCGGGCCCCACTTCGGGTCCACCGCCAATCCGACCTTGTCCGCGTACTCCACCAGGCGTGAGCGTTCGGTGCGGACCGTGACCTCCTCGCCCAGCGCTTCGGAAAGCACACCGAACAACGTCACGGACCGCCACTCGCCGCCGAGGTCGAACTCGCGCCCGTCGGCGTGGGTCACCACAGTCGAACCGCTCACCGCGATCGCCGCCTGTTGCACGAGATTACGGGTCAACTCGCCGATCGTGTCGTAGTCGCCGTACGCCTGGTACGTCTCCAGCATCGCGAACTCCGGCGAGTGCGAAGAGTCGACACCCTCATTACGGAAGTTGCGGTTGATCTCGAAGACGCGGTCGACGCCGCCGACCACAGCGCGCTTGAGAAACAGTTCGGGAGCGATTCGCAGATACAGATCGGTGTTCAACGCATTGCTGTGGGTCACGAACGGTCGAGCCGTCGCGCCGCCATGCAGCAGTTGCAACATCGGCGTTTCCACCTCGATGAAGCCCTGCCCGTGCAGTGAATCGCGCAGACTGCGTACGGCGGCGGCCCGGGTACGCACCATCTCCCGTGCCTGCGGCCGGACAATCAGGTCGACGTAACGCTGCCGGACGCGCGCCTCCTCGGACAGCGGCTTGTGGGCCACCGGCAACGGTCGCAGCGCCTTCGCCGTCATCTCCCAGTGCTGGGCCAACACCGACAGCTCACCCCGGCGGCTGGTGATCACCTCACCGGTGACGCCGACGTGGTCGCCGAGGTCGACCAGGCGCTTCCACGCCTCCAGCCGCTCCGGCCCGACCCGGTCCAGCGAGAGCATCGCCTGCAACTCGGTGCCGTCGCCGTCCCGCAGGGTCGCGAAGCAGAGCTTGCCGGTGTTGCGTACGAAGATCACCCGGCCGGTGACAGCGACCTGGTCGCCGGTCGCGGTGTCGGTCGGCAGGTCGGCGTAGGCCGCCCGGACCTGCGCCAGGGTGGTGGTGCGGGGGAAGCCGACCGGGTAGGGCTCGACACCCTCGGCGAGCATCCGGTCCCGCTTCTCCCGGCGGACCTTCATCTGCTCGGGAAGGTCGTCGGCGGGGTCCACTGGCACGGGGTTCTGCTCGCTCACGGCACGCTTCCTCGTCACGATGACTACGGGGGGTCAGGCCCGAGCGTACTCAAGCGCTCAGGTGGCTGTTACCGGATAACCTGCCCGTCATGGCGGATCACACTCACGCCCTGTCCTTCGGCGTCGCGGCGAGTGACTATGACCGCTTTCGGCCACGTTATCCCGAAGCTGCGGTCCGCTGGGCCCTCGGCGGGCTGCGGGCGGGCCAAGTGGTGGATCTCGCGGCCGGCACCGGCATCCTGACCCGCGCCGTGCTGGCCCTGGGCCACCAGGTCGTACCGGTCGAGCCCGATCCGGGGATGCGGGCGCAACTCGCCGTCAGCACCCCGGGCACGACGGCGCTGGCGGGCACCGCCGAGGCCCTGCCGCTGCCCGACTCGGCCGCGGACGCGGTGCTGGTGGGCACGGCGTACCACTGGTTCGACCGGGAGCCCGCGCACGCCGAAATCGCCCGGGTGCTCCGTGGCGGTGGCACCTTCGCCCCCCTGTGGAACATCCGGGACGACAGCGTCGACTGGGTGGCCGAGCTGGGTCGTATCGCCCACTTCGGCGACAACTCAGCCAGCCTGGCGGGCAACGACCACCCCGACTTCGGCCCCGCCTTCGACCCCATCGAGCGGCGCGAGTTCCGGCACCACAGCACGCTCACGCGGGACGAGCTGCGCGGCGTGGTCCGCACCCGTTCGTACTGGCTCACCGCCACCACAGACGATCAACGGCGGGTCGAGCGGGAACTGACCGAACTCCTGAACACCCACCCCGCCCTCGCTGGCCGGGACACCATCGAGCTGCCGTACCGGACGCTGGTGCTGCGCGCCCGACGCCGCTGAGGCCCACCCGACGGCCGCCCCCGACGGCGGCCGGGGTCACCGGTTGCGCTCGTAGACCATCCGCAGGCCGATCAGCGTGATCATCGGCTCGTGGTGGGTGATGGTGCGGCACTCGTTGATCACCAGGGAGGCGAGGCCGCCGGTGGCGATCACCGCCCGCACCTCGCCCAACTCCTCGGTCATCCGCTCGACGATCCGGTCCACCTGCCCGGCGAAGCCGAAGTACAGGCCGGCCTGAAGGCACTCCACGGTGTTCTTACCGATCACCGAGCGGGGCTTGGTGGCCTCCACCTTGCGCAACTGCGCCGCCCGAGCGGCCAGCGCGTCGAAGGAGATCTCGATACCCGGGGCGAACGCGCCGCCCAGGAACTCACCGCGCTCGCTGATCACGTCGAAGTTGGTGGTGGTGCCGAAGTCCACAACGATCGACGGGCCGCCGTAGAGGGTGTACGCCGCCAGGGTGTTCACCACCCGGTCGGCGCCCACCTCCTTCGGGTTGTCGATCGCCAACTGCACGCCGGTCCGCACACCGGGCTCCACGATCACGCTCGGCAGGTCGGCGTAGTAACGGCCGAGCATCGTCCGCAGCGACCGCAACGCGGCCGGCACGGTGGAGCAGGCGGCCACGCCGGTGATCTCGACGTTGTCCCCGGCGAGCAGACCCCGGAACTTCAGGCCCAGCTCGTCCGCCGTCGAGCGGGCATCGGTCTTGATCCGCCAGGAGTGCACCAGCTTGTCGCCGTCGAAGGTCGCCAGCACGGTGTTGGTGTTTCCGATGTCGATGCAGAGCAGCACGCACGCAGCCTAGACAACTAGTCGGTACGCAGGTCCATCGCGATGTCCAGGATCGGCGACGAGTGCGTCAACGCGCCCACCGAGAGGAAGTCCACGCCGGTGGCCGCGTACCGGCCGGCCACCTCCAGGGTCAGCCCACCGGTCGCCTCCAGCTCCGCCCGGTCACCCACCGCGGCCACCGCCTCGGCCAGCGCCTCCGGCGTCATGTTGTCGCAGAGCAGGAAGTTCGCCCCGGCCTCCACCGCCTCCACCGCCTCGTCGACGCTGGTCACCTCGACCTGCACCGGCACCTCCGGGAACGCCTCCCGGACCCGCCGGTAGGCCGCCGTGATGCCCCCGGCCGCCAGCTTGTGGTTGTCCTTGATCATGGCGACGTCGTAGAGGCCCATCCGCTTGTTGGTGCCACCGCCCGCCCGCACCGCGTACTTCTCCAGAGCCCGCAGGCCCGGCGTCGTCTTGCGGGTGTCCAGCACCATCGCCTTCGTACCGGCCAGCGCGTCCGCCCAGGCCCGGGTGTGGGTGGCCACCCCGGACATCCGGCAGAGCAGGTTGAGCGCCGTCCGCTCGGCCGTCAGCAGCAACCGGGTCGGGCCGGTCACCGTCGCCAGCACGTCACCGCGGGCCACCCGCTCACCGTCGCGGGCCAGCACCGACACCTCGACGGTACGACCGAAGCCCGTCACCTCACCCACCAGCTCGAACACGGCGGCGGCCACCGCCATCCCGGCCAACACCCCGTCCGCGCGGGCCACCAGGTCGGCCGTGTCGGTCTGCTCCGCCGGGACGGTGGCCACGCTGGTGACGTCCAGGAAGTCCGGGCCCAGATCCTCGACCAGCGTGCCCTCGATCACCTGCCGCACCTGTGCCGGGTCCAGCCCGGCCGCCTGCAACGCCACCGCCGTCGGCCCCGTCAACGCCATCTCCGTCGCGCTCACCGTGAACTCCCCTCCCACTGTTGCGTCACCCGGCCCTGCGCCCCGACCGCCCCGACGAGATGGCCCAGCCACCGTTCGTCGGCCGTCGGAAAGTCCTCCCGCCAGTGGCAGCCCCGAGTCTCACCACGGGCGTACGCGGCGGCTACCAGCGTCGACGCCACGGTCAGCAGGTTCGTCGCCTCCCAGTCGGCGGTGCGCGGGCGACCCCGGGCAACACCCAGCTCGGTCAACGTCCCGGCCGTCTCGGCCAGCGTCGCCGCGGATCGGAGCACCCCGGCCCCCCGGGTCATCGCCCGCTGCAGGGTCGGCGTCACCTCCGCCGGCAGCACCCAGCCCGCGCCGCCACGCCAGGCGCCGACGTCCGCCGGCTGGGCCTGCTCGGGCAGGCCGGCCGCGATGTCCTCGGCGATCCGCCGGGAGAAGACCAGCCCTTCCAGCAGCGAGTTGCTGGCCAGCCGGTTCGCGCCGTGCACGCCGGTGCAGGCCACCTCGCCGCAGGCGTACAGGCCGGGGATGGAGGTACGGCCGCGCAGGTCGGTCCGGACCCCGCCGGAGGCGTAGTGGGCGGCCGGCGCCACCGGGATCAGGTCGGTCGCCGGGTCCACGCCGATCGCCAGGCAGGACGCCACGATGGTGGGGAACCGACCGGCCAGGAAGTCGCCGCCCAGGTGCCGCGCGTCGAGGAAGACGTGGTCCGCGCCGGTGGCCACCAACACCCGGTGGATGCCCTTGGCCACCACGTCCCGGGGGGCCAACTCGGCCAACTCGTGCTGGCCCACCATGAACCGCTTGCCGTCCGCGTCCACCAGGTACGCGCCCTCGCCGCGCAACGCCTCGGAGACCAGCGGCTGCTGCGCGTGCCCGGCCCCGGGCACCCCCGCGCCGGCCGGGGTGATCAGGGCGGTCGGGTGGAACTGGACGAACTCCACGTCGGTCACCGCCGCGCCGGCCCGCAGCGCCAGCGCCACCCCGTCCCCCGTGGAGACCGCCGGGTTGGTGGTGGCCGAGAAGACCTGCCCCATTCCGCCGGTGGCGAGCACCACCGCGCGGGCCAGCAGTGCGCCGACGCCGTCCTCGCTGCCCTCACCCAGCACGTGCAGGGTGATCCCGCACGCCGGGCCGAGCCCGTCCGGGCCGTCGCCGGGCGCGCGCAGCAGGTCCAGCACGAGGGCGTGCTCGACCAGCCGGATCCACGGGTCGCGCTGCACGGCGGCGTGCAGGGCACGCTGCACCTCCGCGCCGGTGGCGTCTCCGCCGGCGTGCACGATCCGGTCCGCCCGGTGCCCGCCCTCGCGGGTCAACATCAACGAGCCGTCCGGGTGTCTGTCGAACTCGGCGCCGATCCGCATCAGCTCACGCAGCCGGGTCGGGCCCTCCTCGACCAGCACCCGGACCGCCGCCGGGTCGCACAGCCCGACCCCGGCGACCTCGGTGTCCCGGGCATGCGCCGCCGGGGAGTCGGCCGGGTCGAGCACGGCGGCGATGCCGCCCTGCGCCCAGCGGGTCGAGCCATCGTCGATGTTGACCTTGGTGACCACCGTGACGTGCAGACCCGCCTCGCGCAGGTGCAGCGCCGCGGTCAACCCGGCCACGCCGGAACCCACCACGATCACGTCGGTGGTCTCCACCCAGCCGGGCGCTGGCGCGGCCAGCAGCGTGGGCAGGGCGGGCAGGTCGACGGTCGGGAAACGCATTCCCCCAGTCAACCCGAACCGTCCTCGCCCGGGGCGGCGGGGGCGGGACGAGTGGTTTGGGCGACGCCGTCCGGCGCCCGCCGCGCCGCGTCGACCGTCAGGCCAGTGTCACTTCGTCCGCACCGGCAGACCCGCCGGGCCGGCGCCCTTCAGGGAGGCGGTCACCGTACGGTCGCTGAGCCACAGATAGCAGCGGACCCCCCGATCACCGACCTTCCACCGCCCCGCCCCCGGCGGCCGGACCACCACCCCGCTGCGGAAACGCAGCGTGGCGTCGTCGGGTACGCCCGCGTACCGGGCGAGGACGCTGCGACAACCCGTGTAGAGCGGCAGCCAATCGGCGTCCCGGGTCGGGTACGGCCGATCCGGTGCCCGCCACACCCCGACGAACTCCGCGTCGTGCTGTGCGCCGCACTCCACCGGGATCAACGTCTGCACCCCCCGGCCGGCGCCCGCGCGGGTCTGCTGGCAACCCAGGCGCAGCGCGGTGGGCCCTTTCAAGGCGTCCCGCAGACTGCCCGACCGGACCACCACGGTGGCCGCCGCCTCGACGGTGGTCAGCTCGGTGACGTCACAGCGGAACCACCGGGAACCCGCCGCCCAACCCGGCCCGTTGGGCAGCGCCACTGACAGCCGCAGCCGGCCCGACCGCCAGTCGTCACCCAGGTAGCCGGCCGCCCGGGTGTCGCACTCGGCGAACGCGCCGCGCAACTCCGCCGAACCACCCGCCGGGGCGGTCGTCCGCTCGACCGGGAACGCCCCCACGTGCACGGTCTCCAGCCGGTGCGGGCCGGCGCAGTCCACCGGCTGGTAGCCGGCCAGGCTGACCAGATCGGTGAAGTCGGCGGCGTGACACACGCCGGCTGCCGGGGTGAACGCCGACGGCGCCGGCAGGGCCGCCCAGTCGTCGGTCAGATCACCGTCCAGGCCGTCGGACCCGGCACAGGCCACCAGCAGCGCCGCCGCGGCAACAGCGGCGAACGAGGTCGTCATGGCACGGCGCATCGCGGCCTCCCCCAGCCACCGACCGGCTTCCGCCAGCGCGCCCAGGGTAACCGGAAATGACAGTCCGGTGACAGACCGGAATCGTGCTACCCGGGATCAGACTCCGGACACGGCCAACGGGCTGGGCACCGGGTTCCCGGCCGTGCCGGGTGCCGCCGCAGCCGGGTCGGCACCCAACTCGATCACCCGGTTGTCGGCGTCGACGTGCACCACCCGGGGCCGGTACGACCGGGCCTCGGCGTCGTCCATCTGCCCGTACGAGATCAGGATGACCAGGTCACCGGGGTGCACCAGGTGCGCGGCGGCACCGTTGATACCGATCACGCCGCTGCCCCGCTCGCCCGGGATCACGTACGTCTCCAGCCGGGCGCCATTGGTGATGTCCACGATCGCCACCTGCTCGCCGGGGAGCAGGTCGGCGGCGTCGAGCAGGTCCTCGTCCACCGTCACCGAACCGACGTAGTGCAGGTCGGCCTGGGTCACCGTGGCTCGGTGGATCTTCGACTTGAGCATGGTCCGCAACATCGGGATGGCCTTTCGCGGGATTGGTGGAGGGTGGTGCGGCCGGGTCAGGGGCGCGGGGCGAGGTGGATCGCCGCGTTGTCGATCAACCGGGTGGCACCCACCCAGGCGGCGATCACCAACCGGGCCGGCCCGGACACCGGTCCCGGTTCCAGGTCGGGGTCGGTGAGCACCAGGTAGTCGAGGCGGGCACCGGGCGTACCGGCACCAAACGCGGCGTGCGCCGCGGTTAGCACCGCCCCCGCGTCCCGACCGTCGTCGGCGGCCCGCGCACCGGCCCGCAACGCGGCGGACAGGCTCAGCGCGGCGGCCCGCTCCGACTCGCTCAGGTAGCGGTTGCGGCTGGACAGGGCCAGCCCGTCCGGCTCGCGGACGGTCGGCACGCCGACCACCTCGACCGGCACGTCCAGGTCGCGGGCCATCCGCCGGACCAGGGTCAGCTGCTGGTAGTCCTTCTCGCCGAAGAACGCCAGGTCCGGCCGGGTGAGCTGGAGCAACTTCAGCACCACGGTGAGCACGCCGTGGAAGAAGCCGGGACGACTCGCGCCCTCCAGCTCAGCGCCGAGCGGACCCGGGTCGAGGCGGACCCGGGGCTGCCCGTCCGGGTACATGTCCGCCACCGACGGGGCGAAGACCAGATCGGCGCCCGCCCGCCGGCACACCTCCAGGTCGGCGTCGAGGGTGCGCGGGTAGCGGTCGAAGTCCTCGTTCGGCCCGAACTGCAACGGGTTCACGAAGATCGTCACCAGCACGTGGTCGGCCTGTTCCCGGGCCGCGCGCAGCAGCGTCTCGTGCCCGGAGTGCAGCGCACCCATGGTCATCACCACCCCGACCGTGCCCTTCAGCCCGGCCCGGGCCTCGGCCAACTCGGCCCGCGTGTGCACCACCTGGGTCATGCCGCCACCTCCCGACCGCTGTCGGCCAGCACACCGAGCAGCGACTGTGCGTCCACCGGCCGGAGGCGGCCGGCGGCGATCGCCCGGTCGGCGGTACGACGGGCCAACGCCAGGTACGCGGGGACGGACTCCGGCGCGGTGGCCGCCAACCGGTCCAGGTGCCGCCGTACGGTGCCCGCGTCGCCACGGGAGACCGGGCCGGTCAACGCGTCGTCGCCGAGCCGCAGCGCGTTCTCCAGGGCGGCCCGCAGCAGCGGGGCGAGCACCTTCTCCGGCCGGGACACCCCGGCGTCGCGCAACCGGTCGGTCGCCTCGTTGACCAGGGTCACCAGGTGGTTCGCGCCGTGGGCCAGCGCGGCGTGGTAGAGCGGGCGGTCCGACTCGGCCACCCACTCGGGCACGCCGCCGAGGTCGGCGACCAGTCGGGCGGCCAGCGGGCGCAATTCCGCCGGGGCGGTCACCCCGTACGAGATGCCGTCGAGGCGGGAAAGGTCGTCCGGCGTACCGGTGAAGGTCATCGCGGGGTGCAGGGCGAGCGGGCGGGCTCCGGCCGAGACGGCCGGCCCCAGCACGGCCAGGCCGTGCGCTCCCGAGGTGTGCGCGACGATCTGGCCCGGGTGCAGCGCACCCCGCTGGGCGAGGTCGGCCACCACGGCGGCCAACCGGTCGTCCGGTACCGCGACGAGCAGCAGGTCGGTGGCGGCGTGGGCCACCGCGGCGGCCGGGCGGCGGGGCACCTCGGGCAGCAGCAGGGCGAGGCGGGCGCGGCTGGCTCCGGAGCTGCCGGAGACGGCGGCCACCCGGTGCCCGGCGGCGGCGAGCGCGGCACCCAGCACGGCGCCGACACGGCCCGCGCCGACGACACCGACGGTGAGCAGACGGGAGGTGGCGCGGGCGCCGGGAACGGCGCTGTCCCACGACGCGGCAGGCCCGGGTGGGGCGGCCGGACGCGGGCGCATCGGTGCGCTCATGTCGATGATCCAGTCCTCGAGAAGGGGTACCGGTCGATCGCAAGTATGCGCCCGGCCCGCCGAACCGGGACAAGCATGTGTGAAAACCTTCACCACCGACGAGACGGCTCGTCAGGGCGTTTCGGTAGGGGCTGACGTGATGGCGCATAGCTCGGCGGCCACCTCGGCGATCAGGTCGCTGAGCGGGGCGTCGCTGCCGGGCGCGACCCAGCGGGCGTACGCGACCCGGAAGACCGTCGCGCCCGACTCGGTGGCCAGGGTGGCAGTGGTCTCGTCGAGGCCCCTGGCGCGCAGGGCGGCGGTGACGGCGGCGGCGAGTGAGCCGGTCTTGCGCAGTTCACGCTCCTGCAGCTCCGGGCTGCTCTCGATGATGGCCTGCCGCGCCCGGACCAGTTCGAGACGGTCCGCGAAAAGCTCCTCCGCCACCCGGCGGAAGGCGGCGACGACCGCCTCGAACGGGCCGGCGTCGGTCTCGGTCACCGCCTGGACCAGGACCTCCTCGACGCGCCCGCTGCCGCTGAAGAGCGCCTCGCGCTTGTCCCCGAAGAGCCGGTAGAAGGTGCGTTTGTCGAGGCCGGCACGGGCGGCGATGTCGGCGACGGTGGTCTGTTCGAAGCCGCGCTCGCGGAACAGCTCGAAGGCGGCCGCCTCCAGGCGGCCGCGCGCGTCCGGTTGCCAGCGGGCCATGCGGCGATGGTATCCGACGTCACACTGCGACATTAAGTTCGTCCGGATGTCGCGATGTGACATCACTCGGTATACGGTTATGTCGCAAGGTGACATCGGCACTCACGAAGGAACCACCATGCGCGTATTCGTCACAGGCGCCTCCGGCCACCTCGGCTCCGCAGTCGTCCCGGAACTGCTCTCCGCCGGGCACGAGGTCGTCGGCCTCGCCCGCTCCGACACATCCGCCGCCGCCATCGAGAAGCTCGGCGCCCACGCACACCGCGGCGACCTGGCCGACCTCGACGTGCTTCGGGACCAGGCGGTCGCCGCCGACGGCGTCATCCACCTGGCGTTCCGCCACGACCTCATGGTCAACGGCGACCTGGCCGGTGCCGCCAGGACCGACCTGGACGCCCTCACCGCACTCGCCGACGGCCTGGCCGGCTCCGGCAAACCCCTGGTCGGCACCGGCGGGACGGCCATGCTCGTGATGGGCGGCATCGTCGGCCGCCCCGGCACCGAACACGACACCTTCCCGGGCGGCGGCTACCGGATCGACGCGGAGAACTTCGTGGCCGGCCTCGGCTCCCGCGGTGTGCGCTCCTCCATCGTCCGGCTCGCACCCACGGTGCACAGCTCCCTCGACCGCTACGGCTTCATCAGCACCATCATCGCCGCGGCCCGACGCAAGGGCTACGCCGCGTACGTCGGCGAGGGCACCAACCGGTGGCCGGCCGTCCACACCCTCGACGCGGCAGTGCTCTACCGACTCGCCCTCGAAAAGGCCCCAGCCGGCACGCGCCTGCACGGAGCCGCCGACGAAGGCGTCCCCTTCCGACAGATCGCGGCAGCCATCGGCGACAACCTCGGCCTCCCGGTCCGCAGCATCAGCCCCGCCGAGGCCGACGAGCACTTCGGCTTCCTCGGCTCGTTCGTGCAGATCGACAACCCCACGTCGTCCGCCCTCACCCGCGACCTGCTGGGCTGGACCCCGACCCACCCCGACCTGATCGCCGACCTGCACGAAGGGCACTACTTCCGGACGGCATGAACGGCACGACCCCGGGCGGGGATCACGGGTCGGCCCACAACCGGTGACCGTAGGGTCGGCACGGTGACGCACCCTGACCTGATGCCGATCCGCTGGCGGGACGCCATGAACCAGGCCCTCTACGGGCCGGGCGGCTTCTTCGTGGCCGGCGGCGGGCCGGCCGCCCACTTCCGGACCAGCGTGCACGCGTCCCCGGCGTTCACCACCGCCCTGCTGCGCCTGCTCACGGAGGTCGACGCCGCTCTGGGGCATCCGTCGCGGCTCGACGTGGTCGACGTGGGGGCTGGGCGAGGCGAGCTGCTGCGGGCTCTCGTCGGGCTCGCGGTGGGGGTTTCCGGGGAGCCCGCCCACTCCGGGCGGTCAGGCTTGATCCCTGCGTGGTCGGGCTCCCCGGAAACCCTGACTCCCACGGCCTCCGCCCGTCCGCTGGGCGGGGAGCCGTCGTCCGGCAATGTCCGTCCGTCGCTTGCGGAACGCATCCGCTTCACAGCTGTCGAGTACGCCGACCGTCCCGAGAACCTGCCCGAAGAGATCAACTGGACCGCTGAGATTCCCGACGGGATCACCGGACTGTTGATCGCCACCGAATGGCTGGACAACGTCCCGTTGGACGTGGCAGTGCACACCGCCGATGGCTGGCGATACGTGCTCGTCGACCCCGACAGCGGCGCGGAGACGATCGGCGAGCCGGTCACCCCCGACGACCTCGACTGGCTCACCACCTGGTGGCCCAGCCTCACCAGCTCCCCGAGTGCGACCAGCGACCCGGATCCGGGGTTGACCTCGACTGACGCGACCAGCGGAAGCGAGTCGGGTTTCCGGGCAGCCCGGCCGGCGCAGGGATCAAGCCTGACCGCCCGGAGCTGGCCGGGCTGCCCGGAAACCCCCCACGGCAACCACCGCGCAGAGATCGGTAGACCGAGGGACGAAGCCTGGGCGAACGCGGTCCGGAAGATCAGCCGAGGGCTGGCGGTTGCCGTCGACTACGGGCACCTACGCGACGAGAGGCCGGTGGACGGGACGTTGACCGGGTACCGGGGTGGGCGGCAGGTGCCTCCGGTGCCGGACGGGACGAGTGATGTGACAGCCCACGTGGCCATGGACTCGGTCGCCTCCGCCGGTGCGGCGGTCGCCCGGTGCGCGTACTCAATGGTTCCGCAGCGGGAGGCGCTGCGGGCGCTCGGGGCCGACGGTGGGCGACCGCCGCTCAGCCTGGCCGGCACCGACCCGGCCGGCTACGTGCGGGCGCTGGCCGCCGCGTCGGCGGTGGCCGAGCTGACCGACCCGGCCGGGCTCGGCGGGCACCTGTGGTTGCGCCAGCCGGTCGGCATCCCGCTCGGGTCGGTCGTGGCACGATGACGGGCATGACCACCGACGCCGGGGACCTTCGTGAACTGACCGTCGGCACCGGGGCCGGCCTGGTCGCCGGCACCGGTGATCAGCAGCTCGGCACCGACATGGTGCTGAACATCGGCCCGCAGCACCCCTCCACGCACGGTGTGCTGCGGTTGAAGCTGGTGCTCGACGGCGAGCGGGTGGTCGCCTGCGAACCGATCGTCGGTTACATGCACCGGGGCGCGGAGAAGCTTTTCGAGGTGCGTGACTACCGGCAGATCATCGTGTTGGCCAACCGGCACGACTGGCTCTCGGCGTTCTCCAACGAGCTGGGTGTGGTGCTCGCTGTGGAACGCCTGATGGGCATGGAGGTGCCGGAGCGGGCCACCTGGCTGCGGATGGCCCTCGCGGAGCTGAACCGGGTGCTCAACCACCTGATGTTCCTCGGCTCGTACCCGTTGGAGATCGGCGCGATCACACCGATCTTCTACGCCTTCCGGGAACGCGAAACCATCCAGGCGGTGATGGAGGAGGTCTCCGGCGGCCGGATCCACTACATGTTCAACCGGGTGGGTGGCCTCAAGGAGGAGGTGCCGTACGGGTGGACCGGGCGGGCCCGCGCGGCGATCGGTGAGGTACGCCGCCGGTTGCCCGACCTGGACCACCTGATCCGCCGCAACGACATCTTCCTGGCCCGTACCGTCGGCGTGGGTGTGCTGTCCGCCGCGGACGCCGCCGCGTTCGGTGCGTCCGGCCCGGTGGCCCGAGCCTCCGGGCTCGACCTGGACCTGCGCCGCGACGACCCCTACCTGGCCTACGACGAGCTGGACGTGCCGGTGGTCACCCGGACGGCCGGGGACTGCCACGCGCGGTTCGAGGTGCTGCTCGACCAGGTGTACGCGTCGCTGGATCTCGCCGAGCAGTGCCTGGACCGGGTGGATCGGCTGACCGGGCCGATCAACACCCGGCTGCCGAAGGTGCTCAAGGCGCCGGAGGGACACACGTACGCCTGGACAGAGAACCCGCTCGGCATCAACGGCTACTACCTGGTGTCGCGGGGCGAGAAGACGCCGTGGCGGTTGAAGCTGCGCACCGCCTCGTACGCGAACGTGCAGGCGTTGGCCACCCTGCTCCCCGGCTGCCTGGTCCCGGACCTGATCGCGATCCTCGGCTCGATGTTCTTCGTGGTCGGCGACATCGACAAGTGACCCGAGCCGGCTGACCGGTCAGCGCCAGCGGTCGGCGGGTGGCGCGCCCCCGGCGCGCGGCACGTCTTCCTGGGGCGGGTAGCCGTAACGCTCGTCGACCCGCCGCCGGCCGGTCCGTTCCGGCGCGGGTTCCGCCTGGTGGCCGCGTTGGCGCGGTGGACGCCACTCGTCGGGCACCGGCACACCGCCCGCCGGCAGCGCGGGCCGGCCCGGCTCGTCCCGCCAGCCACCGTCGCGGTCGCGGCGACGCGCCGGCTCGTAACCGCCGGCCTCCTCGTGGCGGCGCGGCTCCTCGTAACCGCTGGCGTCCTCGTAGCGGCGCGGCTCCTCGTAACCGCCGGCGTCCTCCTGGCGGCGCGGCTCCTCGTGGCGGACGGCGGCCCAGCGGTCGGCCATCCGGTACTCGGTGCCGGTGGCGTCGGCGTGCACCTCGGCCCGGCGTTCGCCGACCCGCAACTCGCGGCCGTTCTCGTCGTCGCGGACGGCGGCCCACCGGTCACCGGTCCGCAACTGCGACCAGTACTCGCCGGTGTCGTCAGCCCGCAGGGGCGGCCCGGGCTGCGGCGCGGCAGCCGCCCGGTCACGCTGCTCCGACCAGCCCCGATCGTCCGGGCTGTCCCAGGAGGCGGCCGCCGGCCGCTCCGGGGTGCGGTGCGACCGGGAAGGCGGGGTGGGCTCGTCGGGTGGGGCGTACCCGTCGCGCCGGTCGGTCCACTCTGGTTCGTCGCGGCGGCCCGTCCAGCCCGACTCGTCGCCGTACCCGGCTCGGGGGCGCTCGTCCGGCTCGTGCCTCGCCCGGCCGGCCGGCCGGGGGCGCTCGTCCGCGTCGCCGCCCCGGGTCCACTCCTGCGCGGGCGGGGTCCACTGGCCGGCGTACCCGCCGCCGTAGCGCCCGGCGGGTTCGGCCGCGCCGCCGTCCACCACCGTGTGCCGGGTGGTGACGTGCACGGTCTCGGTGTGCCTGACCACGCCACCCGGCCGGTGGGCCGGTTCGGGGCGGTCGTGCTCCCGGGGTCGGGCTGAGCCGTACGCGGCGGCCGTTGGTCGTTCCCCGCCGTACGTCCCGGCGGTGGCCGGTGGCTCGGGGGCTGCCCGCGCGTACCCCGGCTCGTCGTCGTCCGGGTGCTCGGAGCGCCCCCACCGGGGCGCGTCGTCGGGGCTCGACACCCGGGCCCGGCCGGCCGACGCGTCACCCGGGACCCGGCTACGGGCCGCCGGCGTGTCGTCCACCGGCGGCTCGACGGCAGCCACCCGCGCCCGCCCGGCGCCCGCTGGTTCGACAGCGGGGGCGGCACCGGCGAGAGCGGCACCGCTGACGTCGAGTCGGCGACGCACCGCGGCGATCGCCTCCTGGGCCCGTTGCGCCTGGTCGAGCGCCTGATTGCCGCGTTGCGCGGCGGCCACGATCTCGCTGCGCAGCTCCCGACGCAGCCCTTCGATCTCGTCCAGCAGCTCGTCGGTCCGCACCGAGTCGACCTCGCCCTCGGGCCGCAGCGCGATGGACAGACCGATCAACACCACCGCGAGGATGGCGAGCACGGCGGCGAAGCGCAGCGGGCCGTTGCCGTCGGCCACCAGCAGGATCAGCGCCGCCACCGGGGCGAGGGCGACGCCCGCCCAGAAGAGCATGGTCAGCAGCGGTGGTTGACGCCGGGCGTCGGGGGTGGCCGGGGCTGGCATGGATGTGCAGCCTACCCACGATGTCCGGCGGAGGGAACGGGTCCCCGGGACGCGCGGACGCCCCCGCCCGGTCGGGGGCGGGGGCGTCCACAGCGCGTGCGGGGAGGGCTCAGCTGGTGGCGAAGGCACCATCCGAGGAGAAGATCAGGCCCACGCTGATCGAACCGTCGCGCAGCCCGCTCTTGGTCAGCGGCCCGCCCTGGTCCAGCGAGGAGAACTTGCCGACCGACAGCCCGTACGTCTTCTCCAGGCCCGGCTTGCAGAACGGACGCTGCTCGCACTCCGGCGGCCCGCCCAGCACCGTCGCGCTGCCGGAGCACTTCGCCGCCAGCTCGGAGAGGGTCCGCACGCCGTACTTGTCGGCGAAGGCCTGGGTCACCGCGAAGGCGTTCTGGTCCTGCGCGGCGGCCGGGGTGCCGAAGGTGAGGCCGGCCTTGTCGCCCTCGGCCTTGAGCGCGGTCACCGTGGCGTTGATGTCCGGCGAGGAGATCGGCTGGGCGTTCTGGCCATTGGCCTTGGTGTTGAGGAACTCGGCCATGGTCGCCGCGTACTCCGGGACGACCTGGATCTCGCCCTTCTCCAGAGCCGGCGCGTAGAGCTCCCGGTTACCGATCTGCTGCACCTTGACCTGGTAACCGGCGGCGGTGAGCGCGATCCGGTACAGCTCGCCGAGGATCTGACTCTCGGCGAAGTTGCCGGCACCGACGGTGATGTCGCCGCCCGGGCCCTTGGCGATGCCAGCGGTGAGGTTGTTGGCGGACGCGAACTCCTCGGCCGCCACCTTTGGGGTCTTGCGGTCCTCGTTCACCGCCTTGTTGAGCTGGATCAACTTCGGGGTGTCGAGCGCGGCGGAGACCTTGTCCAGTGCCGCGATCAACTGCGGGTTGGCCGCCTTGCTGTTGACCGCCGGAATGACGTTGTCGGAGTTCTGGAGCTTCTTGTCGTCCTGCAGAGCGATGAGCTGCTGACCGGCGACCGGGGCGCACCCGGCGCCGGAGGCGCTCGACTGCGGTGCGTCGGTGCCGGACGAGCCGGCGTCACCGCAGCCGGTGAGGAGCGCTGCCCCGGCGACGGCGCTGACCGCCCCGATCGCCAGACGTGTACGTGCGCGCATGTGCCCGCCTTCCGTGTCCCGGCGCGGCCCGTCCCGGGCCGGCCGCGTGTCCGACGGGCGATCCTGACTGTCGGCCGCCCGCGAATATCCACCCAACATCCTCCGCAACCGACCGACAACTTGGGATGGACTTCGTCACCCCATCGTCACCGAACGAACCGGGCCGGGTGGTCAGTTCGACGCCGGCCCACCCGGACGGGTCACGCGCTGCCGGTGGCGTCGGCGGCCCGGGGGCGTCCCAGGCGCTGCCGCCCGCGTCGCAGTGGTTTGGGGGTGACCAGCCGTTCGACACCGCCCAGGACCACCTCGGCGAGCAGCGCGAGCCCGGCCACCAGCACACCGCCCGCGACGATCTGCCCGCCGCCGGCCGCGATACCGATCCCGAAGCCGGTCCGGATGATCTGGCCCAGGCCCCCGCCGTTGACGAAGGACGCCAGCGCGGCGGTCGCGATCACCTGAACCGCTGCGGTCCGGAAGCCGGCCGCCAGATAGGGCACGGCCAGCGGCAACTCCACCCGGCGCAGCAACTGCGCGCTGGACAGACCCATCCCCCGGGCCGCGTCCCGGGCTTCCGGGTCCGCCTGCCGCACCCCGGTGTACGCGTTGGCCAGCAACGGAGGCACGGCGAAGACGGCCAGCGCCACCACTACCGGCGTCTTCCCGAAGCCGCTGGCGAAGACCACCGGCAGGATGGTCAGCAACGCCAGGGTGGGGATGGCCAGGGTCGCGTTGGAGATCAGCACCACCAGACCGCCACCTCGGCCGAGGTGCCCCAGCCAGAGTCCGAGCGGCCAGGCCACCAGGCACCCGAGCGCCACCGCCAGGGCGGAGATCGTCAGGTGCTCGCCGAGCCGGTCCAGCATGCCGCCAGGGTTGGTCCAGTTCAGCGGGTCGTTGATCCAGGTGATCGCCTGCCCGATCGGGTTCGCCGCCACGATCACCGCGCCCTCCGGGGGGACCAGGGGGTCACCAGCCGGGCGACCAGGATGAGCAGCAGGTCGAGCACCACCGCGAGCGCCACGCAGAGCAGCGCGGCGGTCATGATCTCGGCCTTGTAGAGGTTGTTCTGGAAGCCCGCGAAGATCAACTGCCCGAGCCCGCCGTGCCCGACCAGCACCCCGACCGTGACCAGCGCCACCGTCGAGACGGTCGCCAGCCGTACGCCGGTCACGATGCCCGGCAGCGCCAGCGGCAGATCGATCCGGAACAGGCGCCTCCACCTGCCGTAACCCATGCCCTCGGCGGCCTCGCGCACCTCCGGCGGCACCTGGTTGAGACCGGCCACCACGTTGCGCACGATCAGCAGCAGCGCGTAGAGGACCAGCCCGACCAGCACCGTTGTCGCACCGGTGCCCAGGTACGGGGCGATGAACGCGAAGAGCGCCAGAGACGGGATGGTGTAGACCACCCCGCTGACAGCGAGGATCGGGCCGGCGAGCGGACGGAACCAGTACGCCAGCACCGACAACGGCAGGGCGATCAGCACCGCGATCACCACCGCCCGCCCGGTGAGGGAGGCGTGTTCGCGCACCGCGGCGAGGATCGTGTCAGAGTTGTCCCGCACGTACTGCCAGGAGAACCAGGGGTTACCCGGGTCGGCCAGGTAGCTCAGGCGGAAGGACATACGTGGACGTTACCCCGGAGGCTGCCAGCGTGGCCCAGTCACCTCGCGCGGCGTCGATCTCCCTGCACGGCATCCAGAAGCGCTATCCGAACGGCACCGAAGCTGTCCGGGACCTCAGCCTGGACGTCCGGGCCGGCGAACTGGTGGTGCTGATCGGCCCGTCCGGCTGCGGCAAGTCGACAGTGCTGCGAATGATCAATCGCCTGATCGAGCCGACCGCCGGCCGCATCACGCTCGGCGACGAGGACGTCACCGACGTCGACCCGGTGCGCCTACGCCGTCGGATCGGGTACGTGATCCAGAACGTCGGCCTCTTTCCACACCAGACGGTGCGGGCCAACGTGGCCACGGTGCCGGGCCTGCTCCGCTGGCCCAAGAGCCAGACCCGGGCCCGGGTGGACGAGCTGCTCGACCTGGTCGGGCTGGACCCGGCCGAGTTCGGTGGTCGCTACCCGCACGAGCTGTCCGGTGGCCAGCGTCAGCGCGTCGGGGTGGCCCGCGCACTCGCCGCCGACCCGGTGGTGCTGTTGATGGACGAGCCGTTCTCGGCCGTCGACCCGATCGTCCGGGCCCGCCTCCAGGAGGAGTTCCTGCGCCTTCAGGCCGAGGTGCGTAAGACGATCGTGCTGGTCACCCACGACCTCGACGAGGCGGTCCGACTCGGCGACCGGATCGCGGTGCTCTCCGCGGGCGGGCACCTGGAGCAGTACGACACCCCGGCCGCCCTGCTCGGCGCACCCGCCACCGAATTCGTACGCGAGTTCGTCGGCGCCGACCGGGGCATCCGCCGACTGGCGGTGACCCCACTGGACCGTGACGCGCTGGAGCCGGTGCCCGACGGCACCGCAGCGGACCTGCCCACCGTGACGGTGGACGGCTCCGCGTACGACGCGCTGGCAGTCCTGCTCACCTCGGGCCGGGACCGGCTCCTGGTGACCGACGCCGGCCGCCCGGTCGGCACGCTCAGCCGACAGCGCCTCCTCGACCTCGGCCGACAGGCCACCTGACCCGCGACCGAGGCTGACCCCGCCTCGGTCGGGTCGGTCAGGCGCGACCACCCAGGCTGGCGACGCCGATGATCCACCCGGTGAGGAAGCCGTAACCGGCACCGCTGCTGGCGCCCTGCAGGGTCCCCAGCAGCGACGGTGCCGGGCCGAGCAGCACCGCCAGCACGGCGGCCAACCCACCGGCCAACACGTACGCGGCCCAGCCGGAGAAGAACTGGCTGACCGGGCCCGGCACCCGGGCGACCTGGGCGGCGGGCAGCAGGTAGAGCAGGGCCACCGCCAGGACCACCAGCAGCACGGCCCGCACGTCGGCGGCGAACAACCCGCCGGCCTGCCCGTCCGCGTCCAGCCGCCAGGCCGGCCAGGCGAGAAGGCGCGCGTAGAAGGCACCGCCCGACTCCGGGTCGGTCAGGGTGGCGGCCCAACCGGTGTACGCCGGACTGCCGCAGATGCCGACCAGCAGCAACACGGCCAGCGCTCCGGTGCCGGCGGCCGTGCCGTAGCGGCTGACCGGGCCGGAACGGTGCAGGAACGACGCCATCCGCCCAGCCCCCGCACCGTTGGATCGGGCGGACCTGGGCTGCCCCGGGCGGCTCAGTGCTTCATCAGGTAGTCGATGAAGGCGGCCCGCAGCAGCGGCGCCGACTCCTCGTACCCGTGACCGGTGAGCTCCCGCCACAACGCGTTGGCCTCGTCGATCGTCGGGCCGATCGAGTTCGGGGCGCCGTCCAGCACGGTGGCCTCGTCCGCGTTCGGCAGGTGGCGGATCACCGACCAGTAGAACTTGACGTCGCGACGCTCCCGGGCCAGGGCGAACGCCCGCTCCCGCAGTTCCTCGGTGGGCAACGCGTCAAGCTCTTCGAACGAGGTTCCGCCGGGGGTGGCGGCAGGTGTGTCGGTCATGTCGCCGAGCCTAACTGTCGAGATCAGCTCCGGCTCGGCGGACGCGACGCGGCTCACCGACCGTCGGTGTCCCACTGCCGCGGGCCGTCCTCCCAGCGCGGATCCCGCCACGGGTCGGCGGGCGGGGGCGCGGCCTGGGTCGGCAGGGTGGGCGGCCAGTTGTCGACCGACTGCTGCTGCGGCATCGTCCAACCCGAGCTGATCGTGCCGTCGCTGACCGGCTCGGGCTGCTCGGGGCCGCCCGCCCGGGGCCGCCCGAGCGTCTCGACCAGCCGGGTCGCCAGCAGCCCGACGCCGAGCGCGGCCCCGCCGACCACCCAGTTGCTCAACGTCCAGTCGCGTTCCGACGCGTACACCTGGAAGACGGCGACCAGACCGACCGCCAGCAGCGTGCCGAACACCCCGCCCCGGCGGCCGTACGCGCTGGTGCCGGCGAGCAGGGCCACGCCGACTGCCAGCACGGTCCAGTCCAACCCCGAGGTCGGCGCCACCGGGCCGGGGTCGTTCGCGGCGAGCAGCACACCGGCGAGAGCGGCCAGCACCGTGGAGACGACCAGCGCGACAGCGGTCACCACGGCGGCCACCGCACCCCGGCGGCGGGCCGCATCGACGACCGGCCGGTACCGGCCGACGAGCCGGCGGATCGCCCGGATCGCGCCGAACAGCCCACCGAGGACGGCCACCGCGGCGAAGCCGGCGAAGAGGTACCCGGCGCTTCTGGTCGGTTCGTAGTCACCCTGCACCAGCACGGGCGCCGAACGGCGTTCGATGTACACCACCACGGCGGCGGCACCGGCCAGGCTGGCGGCCCAACCCGGCACGTGCAGCACCACCACGGCCAGCGCCAGCACCAGCCCGCCCACCGCCGCGACCGCCACCGCCGGGCCGATCGACGCCGGCAGGCCCCGGTCACCCTGCTCGGCGTAGTGCAGCGCAGCCGCCACCGCGACCGGGCCGATGGCCAGGTTGGGCGCGGCCGTCCGCAGACTCAGCCCAGCGGCCAGTGCGAGCAAACCCAACCCGACCGCGTCGATCAGCAGGGTGCGCAGGTTGCCGTCGCGCACCGCGGCCGGGTCCTCCTGCCAGAGCAGCCAGCTCACGGCCGCCAGACCGGCCAGCAGCACCAGCTCCCACCCCAGGTGTACGCCGATCCGGTCCCGGCCGGGTTCACCGTGGGTGGGGTCGTCGAAGACGTTCTCCAGTACCGCGGCCGGCACCCCCGACGAGGGCTCGGCCGACCGGTCCCGGCCCGCTTCTTCGTACCCCATGACGCCGCCTTCCCGGTGGCCGACCGCCCCCGGTCCGGCGCACGGACGGACCCTGGGCGGCCTCGCTCTCTGATCGCAGGCACCGTACCCGCGCCCGCAGCCGGGCGTAACCCCCTGCTCAGCGCTGGCCGGGGCGGCTCTCGCGCGGGTCCTGCTCGCGCTCGTCGTCCGGGCGTTCCGGCACCCGACAGGAGCGCTCCAGCCAGAGCGCGGCGCCGACCAGGGCCAGTGCGGCGAGCAGGCCCCCACCGGCGGCCGGTCGATCGTCCAGGGCGGCCCGGGTGGTCTCCACGAAGAGCCAACCGGTGAGCCCCGCGTAGAAGCCCGCGAAGATCGCCGCAGCCAGTGCCGACGCCTTGGCCAGCACCACGAAGCGGGCGACCATCAGCGGGTTGACCGGGTCCCGGCCCGGCTTGCGCTCGATCCGACCCCGCGTGTTGATCGCCGCGTACGCCTCCAGCACGGCGAGCCCGGCCAGCGTCACCACCGGCAGCCAGGGCAACCGGGGAATGCCGCTGTAGTAGAGGGTGCTGATCAGCAGCCAGGCCACCGCCGCCGCGGCCAGCCCGGCCACGACCAGTGTCGAGATCCGGGTGGGGCCCATCCGGGACCCGTCCGGGCCCGACCCGCGGGGTGGGGGCTTCGCCTGCGTCATGCCGGCCGGTTCCGCTCGGTCATGCCGTCGACTCTAACGCCAACTCCGGCCGCGGACGCAGTTCCAACGCCTCGTCCGCCGCCGGGCCGGTGGTCAGCAGGTCGGTCAGCCAGCCGTGACCGGGCAGCTGACCGTACGGCTGGATGTCGATCCACGGGCGCAGCACGAAGGCGCGCAGGTGGGCCCGGGGGTGCGGCAGGGTCAGCTCCGCGTCGTCGCTGAGCACCGGCTCGCCGTCGTCGCCCCAGACCGCGATCACGTCCACGTCGAGGGTGCGCGGCCCGAACCGCCGCTGCGGGTCCCGGACCCGACCGGCCGCACGCTCCGCGTCGCGGGCCCGCTCCAGCCAGTCGCGCGGGGTCGCGCTGTCGTCCTGGGCCAGCACCACCGCGTTGAGGTACGCGGGCTGGTCGGTGTCACCCCACGGTGGAGTCTCGTACACCCCGGAGAGCACGAGCACCGCGTCGCCGAGGGTGGCGACGGCCGTACGCAGGTGCTCCAGCCGGTCGCCCAGATTGCTGCCGAGCGAGAGGACCGCCCGGGTCACCGGGCACGCGCCCGGGTCATGGTGACGGCCACGTCGGTGAAGGTGTGCGGCACCGGGGCCTCCGGCTTGTGCACGGTGACCGTCGCGGAGTCGACCCGCTCGTCTGCCAGGCAGACCGTGAGGAGCCGGTCGGCGAGGGTCTCGATCAGGTTGACCGGTTCCCCGGTCACCACCGCGACCAGGCGTTCGGCCAGCTCGCCGTAGTGCACGGTGGCGGTGACGTCGTCGCTGGCCGCGGCCGGGCCGAGGTCCAGCTCCAGGACGGCGTCGACAACGAAGTCCTGCCCCTGTGCGCGTTCGAAGTCGTACACCCCGTGCCGGCCGTGCGCCCGCAGGCCGGTCAGCTGGATCCGGTCCGTCGTCATCGCCGTACCTCGTGTTCGTGATCGTGTTGCGCTCGCCAGTGGTCGCGGGATGCGGCGGCGAGACGGGGGCTGCCGGTGGCGGCCCAGACGGCGAGCGCGTCGGTGGTGGCCCGTACGTCGTGCACACGTACGCCCCAGGCGCCCGCGGCGACCGCCAGCACGCTGGTGGCCACGGTGGCAGCCTCCCGCTGGGCGGTCGGTCGGGGCGTGCCGTCCGCTGCGGCGAGCAGGCCGCCGAGATACGACTTCCGGCTGGCCCCGAAGAGCAGCGGGTAGCCGAGGTCCAGCAGCTCCGGCAGGCGGGCGCTGAGCTCCCAGTTGTGGGCGGCCGTCTTGGCGAAGCCGAGCCCGGGGTCGACGACGAGACGGTCGGCGGCCACCCCGGCGGCCAGCGCCGCGTCGATCCGTTGGGCCAACTCGGCCCGCACGTCGGCCACCACGTCGGTGTAGGTGGCCAGCTCGCGCATCGCGCGGGAGTGGCCACGCCAGTGCATCAGCACCCACGGGCAGCGCGCGTCGCGGACCACGCGGGCCATGTCCGGGTCGGCCAGGCCGCCGGAGACGTCGTTGACCACGGCCGCGCCGGCGGCCAACGCGGCCTCCGCCACCCGGGCGCGGCTGGTGTCGACGCTCACCGTCACACCGGCGGCGGTCAGCTCACGGATGACCGGCAACACCCGCTCCGCCTCGGTCGCGGCGTCGATCCGCTCAGCGCCCGGACGGGTCGACTCGCCGCCGATGTCGACCAGGTGCGCGCCGGCGTCGCGCAGACGGACGCCGTGTCCGACGGCAGCGTCCAGGTCGGCGTACCGTCCGCCGTCGGAGAAGGAGTCCGGCGTGACGTTGAGGACGCCCATCACCACCGGGCCCGAGGCCCGCACCAGATCGGTCACGACTAGACGGTACCGGTCGCGGCAGCGGCGCCCAGCGACCCGGGTCGACCCTGCGGCACTGCCCCTGACGTGCCGATTAGAACAGGTGTACGATCGGTCATCCGGGCAGCATCAGGCAGGCCCTTCGCGGCTTGTCGCAATCCGGGGCGGCCCGTACGCTTTGGAATTGGCCAGCATCGAGATGGCGAAGCTTGGAGGGAGGGCCGAAGCGGGGGAAATCCGCCCAAACCTCGCCACCCTCCGTGGTGAGTAACGAACACAGGGTCAAGAACGCCATGCCCTGTGGAGCACTTTTCCCGCAAGGCTTGCCTATTGCACCGCCGCGGCACCGCCGGCCGCGCTATGGGGAGGTTCCAGTGATCGCCTTCGAGCTCATGGAGACGGCGTCGTCCGGCGTCGCCCACGCGCTCTCCACCCTGGCGTCGGCTCCACTCGCGGAGCCGGCACCGAAGGGGATCGACACCAACAGTGTCGTCACCTTCTTCGCCAGCAAGATCGCGCCGATCCTGCTCGCCGTCCTGGGCGTCATCTTCATCGGCCGTGCCAGCCGAGGTGAGATCTCCAAGGTGCTGACCAGCTCCGCGATCGCCATCGTCGGGCTCGCCTTCATCGCCGGCGCGGCAACACTCTTCTTCGTCGGCGATTACCTGATCGACCTGATCTTCGAATAGGCGCGTTCACCAGATGCGGCTGCGCACCGACGACGACATCTACCGGGCCCGCCTGGTCTACCTCGGGCCGCCCGGTTACACCCTTCCGGTCCACCTGCCCTACGCCCAGTACGGGCTCTTCATCCTGCTGGTCCCCCTCTACATGTTCATCCACTGGCTGTTCACGTTGACGGTCGAGCTCTTCCCGGCCTGGGAGATCGCGCTCGCCATCGTGACCACGTCGTTCATCTTCCGGCACGTCGACCCCGACCGGCCGGCGCGGGTGGTCATCCGCACCGCGCTGACCGACTGGCGACGCACCCGGGAGCCGGCGGTCGAGCAGCGCGATCCGCGCCTGGTCGGCAGCCGGATCAGGATTCGGGAGGAGCTGGCATGACCGGAAGCATGGCGAACGGTCCGTCACCGGACGCGGGCACGGGTCTGCCGACAGTCGCTGAGGCGGTGGCATGAGCCGCTCCTCCACGCCGGGTTCCCCGGCCGGCCGCCCAGGCGCGCCGGCCGGTCACCGTGCGCACTCATTCGACTACACCGAAGACGAGGACGAGGTCGCCCTCGACCCCGCGCTGGTGACGTCGCCCGGTCACGGTGCCGTCGGCGTGTTCCAGGCCCCCCGGCCGGTCCCCCGCCGGACCCCACCGGCCGAACCCAGCACCGTGTCGGCCGGTGAGAACGCCGACATCGACTCCCCCTTCCTGGACCTCTTCGGCGGCGGGGCCCGGCCCGGCGCGACCCGAGCCGTCACGGCCGGCCCGAGCACCCGCGAGCAACCGGCGATCCCGCACCAGCCGCCACCCACCGCCAGCCCGGCACCAGCCCGTGCGGTTCCCGAAGTGGAGCCGCCGTGGACGCCCGCCGACCAGCCCGGCAGCGGTGTCCGACCCGTCGAGGCACGCCACGGAGGCGGCCACCCGACCGAGTCCCGGGTGCCGCATCAGGCCGGCGATCGACGGCCGATGCGGCGTCCGCCGGACGAGCCCGCCCCGGCCACCGGCCCTGGGCCATCGGCGGCGACCACCGACCCCGCCGGCCGGCCAGCCGGCGCCCCGCCGAGCCGACCCCCGGCACAGGCGGCCCGGCCCACCGCACCAGCCCCGCAGCCGGCCAGCATCGCCGGCACTGACCGCCCAGCCCTGGAACGCACGGCGCGGCGGGCGGCCGACCCGGGTCGCCCCAGGAGCACCGGCACCGCGTCCACCGGCAAGGAGGTCGCCGCACCCCGCCAACGTGCGGCGAGCCGAGCGGACCGACCGATCAAGCCGACCCGGGTACGGGCTCCAAAGATCAAATTCGGAGACCGGGACCCGTCGGTCGAGTTGGCCATCACCGAGATCGCCGGCCACCTGACCTTCACGCCGAACACCGTCACGGCCTGGTACTGGTTGCCCGAGGTCCGCTGGGCGTTCCGGCCGGACGCCGAACGTGAGGCGCTGCTGTCGGCGATCTCCGAGCAGTACGCCGGCCTGGCCGGCTTCCGACTGCACCTGCGCCGCACCACCCGGCCGTTCCCCGCCGACGAGTGGGCCCGCACGATCGACACGCACACCTCGGCACCGCTGCCCGACGTCCCCGGCACCACCGGCTGGGCCGATCACCTGGTCGCCGCCCAACGCCACCTGATGGCGGTCAACCACGCCGAGGGGCAGACCTACCTGGGGGTCACCTTCGCCCGCCGCTCACTCGGCGACTCGCTCACCGAGCGGCTGCTGCGCACCTTCGGTCGGGGCACCGCCGACGGCGAACGCCGCAAGCTGGGCCGCACCGTCGAGCAGTTCGACGAGGTGCTCGGCGCGTTCGGCATGCGCGGCCGGCGGGTCACCGCCCAGGAGCTGGAATGGCTGCTCTACCGCTCGGTGGCGCTGTGCATGTCGCCGCCGAGCACCCTCTCCCCCGTCACCGACGGGCGCTGGGAGCGCGGTGACCTGCTCGCCATGACCGAGCAGGTGGAGCGCTACCGCACCCCGTACGGCTCGACCGTGAAACTGGTCAACCGGATGACCGGTGAGGAGCGGCACGTGGCCGTGCTCGCCGTCGGCCGGATGGAGCCGCTGGAGATCCCCGAACGGCACGAGCCCTGGCTGCACTTCCACGAGCGGTTGCCGTGGCCGATGGAGATCTCCACCCGCGTCGACATCCTCGGCTCCGGTGACTCCTTCCGCAATCTCGAACACCGGCTGCGGATGATCCGCTCGCAACAGCTCGACTACGCCGAACACGGCATCGACGCGCCCCCCGAGCTGGAGCGACTGGCCAAGCGCGCCCTGGTGATCGGCGACGAGATGACCACCGGCCTGCCGGTCGACTCGGCCCGAGCGCACGGCTGGCACCGGATCGCGGTCGGCGGCCGGACCAGGGAGGAATGCCTGGAGCGGGCCCGCCGGCTCATCCAGCTCTACTCCCGGGAGCTGCGCATCTCATTGCAGCACCCGAAGAACCAGGACTGGCTGGCCCGCGAATTCATCCCCGGCGAGCCGATCGCCAACACCGGTTACGTCCGGCGCATGCCGGTGCCGTTGCTCGCCGCCGCGCTCCCCCAGGCAGCATCGAACGTGGGCGACCGGCGGGGCGACCTCATCGGCCGGACCGCCGGCACCTGCCGCCGCCCGGTCTTCCTCGACCTGCACTTCCCCATGGAGGTCCGGGAACGCTCCGGGCTCGCGGTCTTCGTCGCCGAACCGGGCGGTGGCAAGTCGACACTGCTCGGCGCCCTGGGCTACCTGGCCGCCCGCCGAGGTGTCCAGGTGACCCTGCTCGACCCGTCCGGCCCGCTGGCCCGCCTCTGCGCGATGCCCGAACTGCGGCCGTACTCCCGGGTGTTGAACCTGACCGGTTCGGAGCACGGCACCCTGGCGCCCTACTCACTCATCCCGACGCCGCTGCGCTCCGAGTTCGGCCCCGGAGCCTCCGGCGACCGGGAGTTCGAAATCGCCGTCTCCAACGCCCGGGCCGAGCGGCGGATGCTGGTCCAGGACATCTGCATGATGCTCGTCCCACCGCAGGTGGCCAGGGAGGCGTCGACAGCCACCCTGTTCCGGCACGCCGTCCGGCAGGTCCCCGCCGAGGAAACCTCCACCCTGGACGACGTGGTGAGCTGCCTCGGGCGGCTCGACGACGACGCCGGGAAGGAACTGGCGAACCTCCTGCTGGACACCGCCGAGATGCCGTTGGCCATGCTCTTCTTCGGCCGACCGCCGGAAGGGCTGCTCGGCGCCGACGCGGCACTCACCGTCATCACCATGGCCGGGCTGCGGTTGCCCGACCTCAAGATCGAACGTGAGTACTGGTCAGCCGAGGAAGCACTGGCCCTGCCGATGCTGCACACCGCGCACCGGCTCGCCGTCCGGCGTTGCTACGGCGGCTCGATGTCGTCCCGCAAGCTCGTCGGCCTGGACGAGGCGCACTTCATGGAGGGCTGGCGCTCCGGGCGCTCCTTCCTGGTCCGGCTCGCCCGCGACTCCCGCAAGTGGAACCTGGCCGCGCTGGTCGCCTCCCAGAACCCCCGCGACATCCTCGGCCTCGACGTGCAGAACCTCGTCTCCACCGTCTTCGTCGGCCGCATCGCCGAGGACGCCGAAATCGCCTCCGAAGCTCTGCGGCTGCTGCGGGTGCCGGTCAACGACGGATACGAGGCCACCCTCGCCTCCCTCTCCGCCGCTGACGCCAACTCGGCCGCCCGCCTCGGCTTCCGCGAGTTCGTGATGCGCGACGTCGACGGCCGGGTGCAGAAGGTCCGAGTCGATGTCTCGTACGTCGAAGGCCTGCTGGACCACCTCGACACGACGCCCGCCGCGATCGCCGCAGCGGCCGGAGTGCTGCCGAGCATCCCCCTGCCGGATCTGGAGGCGTGACATGGCTAGGGCCTGGGTCAAGGTCCTCGGTCGAGCCGAGGCGGAGGGCCGTGACCGAGGCCCGGGAGCCTGGGGAAGGCTCACGTCGTTCCTGCTCGCCCTCGGCGTACTGGCCGGGGCCAGCCTCACCTGGCCGCTGATCGGCGCCGAGGCCGCCGCCGCCGCACCACCAGCCGCCCAGGCCCGCGCCGACCTCTGCACGACCGCTGAATGGCAAGCCAACTTCCGCACCTGCGTGGACAAGCTGCAAGCGGTCAGCGAAGACCAGGTCACTTGCCGCAACGCACCAACCCCGGGTGCGCCGGACTCCGGGCTCGCCGGCTGGTTCGCCGCCGCGCCGCCAACGGAGACCGCGAATGGGGTAGCTGGCCGGTACAGCCTCTATGGCTACGGTGGCTACAGCTATAACACCTATGACATCGGAGGTGGCTGCGCCTCGAGCGTGCTTCATCCGGACTACCAGTTCACCACGACGATCGCCAATGGCGAGTTCATGGCCGCCACGGCAATCATCGGCGCGTCAAATGCGCTCAGAGAGCGCGCCTGGGACCCCGGTTCGATGTGGGGATGGGCGGACCCGCTTGTCGAACAAGCGACCAAGGCCGTCTACCAGAAGGTGTTCAGCGTCTTCGGAATCATCACCCTCTGCGTGGTTGGCCTCTACCTACTCTGGCGCTCCCGGCAATCGGACATGAGTAACGCGATGACCACCGCAGGCTGGGCTTTGCTGGTGATGGTCGCGATCACGGCGCTGGCCGCCTGGCCAGTCAAGTCGGCAAACATCGCCGACGGCGCACTTGTCACCAGCCTCGGCGTCGTGCATGAGGCCGTTGGGCCGCAGGCGAAGGAACCGGACCCGGGGCGGTGCATCGAGCCCGACCGCTGCAAGGATCTTCGCGCCCCTGCTGTCCGAGCCAGCGACACCGCTACTGAGACGATGCTCTACCGGAACTGGCTCCGGGGCGTATTAGGTTCAGCAGATAGCGAGACGGCGCTAAAATACGGCCCCGCACTTTACGATGCGAAATCTCTCACCTGGGGCGAGGCCAAGTCCATGCGCGCCAGCTCGGCCGCCCGGGAAGCGACGATCAAAGCCAAGCAGCAGCAGTGGGCGCGGGTGGCGCAGCAGATTAAGGCCGAGGATCCCGAGGCGTACGAGTACCTTCAGGGCGTACGCGATATGGACCGGGTCGGCGCAGGGTTTATTGCTGTGCTCGCGGCCGCACTCTTCGCAATGTTCGACCTCACCGCGTCGTTGCTGGTCCTGCTAGGTTTCCTGATCTTCCGGTGGGCGGTGATCGCGGCACCCATCCTGGGCACCATCGGTCTACTCCGGCCGGCCAGCGCCGGGCTGCGGCGACTGGCGAACGCCGTGGTCGCCGCGCTGTTCAACATTGCCATCTTCGGCACCGGGGCTGCGATCTACCTGTTCGCCGTCGATCTGATCATGAGCACCCCCACAATGCCGGGTTGGCTTCAGGTGGTGCTGGTGTGGCTCTGTGGGGTGGTCGGATGGCTGCTGCTGCGGCCGTACCGACGGATCACCCAACTCGGCGGCAAGGACAGCAGCGAAGCGGTGAGTTCGGCCGGCTCCTGGCACCGCCGGTTCTTCCGTGACATGCGGACCGCAGCGCGGCTGGACGTGGCGGAGCCGGGCGGCACCGCCGAACCGGTGGGCGGACGTCGACGGTCACCCGACGCGGAGCAGACCCGGCTACGACCGGAGGCGCGGCGGGAGGACCCGGCCCCGGTGCCGACCGCCGCCGCCGAGGGCCGGCGCAGCGAGACGGTGCGTCCGGACGGTCGAGAGCGGCCCGACGATGCGCTGGCCGAGGAGGGTCGCGGTCGGAGCCGCCCGGTGGCACCGCAGCCCCGACGCCGAAAGCCGGCGACCTGGACCGAACCCGATGTGCCGGCTGAGAACCCGTCGTTCGTGGTCTACCGCCCGGGCTCCTCCGAACGAGCGCCGGATCGCACCGGACCTCGGGTGCGCTCAGAGGCGAGGTGACAGCCATGCGGCGGGCGTTGGAGTTCCTCTTCACCCGGGCGCTGCGGTCCCGGCTGGGCATTGCCCTGTTGATCGGGGTGGTGGTTGTCGGTGTGCTCGGGGCAGCCCGGCTGGTCGGCAACCCGGTCGATTCGACGGATGGGTTGAGCAACCGTCCTGATGGACCGATCATCACCGTGGACCCGACAGCCGGGGACGACGGCCTGCTCAACAGCGCGGCTCCGCCGTCACCCGTGACGTCGCCGGGTGCCCGCACCCCCGAACAGACCGCTGACCGCTTCGCCGCAGCCTGGCTGGGTCGCCCCGGGATGACCACCGAAGACTGGCAGGCTGGCCTGCGGCCGCTCTCCACACCGGCGCTGAGGGAGAAGTTGACCGGCGCCGAGCCCGAGAGCGTGCCCGCCGAGAAGGTCACCGGTCCGCCGACCATGCGGGAGCGAACCGAGACGTTCGTCGAACTGCTGCTCCCCCTCGATACCGGCCGGCTCCGGCTGGAGCTGGTCACCTCCGACGATGGTTGGCTGGTCGACGTTCTGGACTGGGAGCGGCCGTGAGCGACGTTGATAGCCCCACTCGCCGCCGGCCCCGGCTCGGCCTGATCGCCGCGGTGCTCACCGGGATGCTGCTTCTGCTCTGCTGCACGGGCGGCACCGCGGCGTTCTTCCTCACCGGGCTCGGCGGCGACGACGCCGAGAACGGGGACGCCCTCGCGGGCATGGAATGCGGACCGATCCGAGCGGTGAACGTCGCGGGCAAGCTGCCGCGGTTCGCCGAGTACGGCGACAGCCAGGTCCGCAATGCCGCGATCATCATCAAGGTTGGTCAGGACATGGGCGTGCCGTCGCGCGGCTGGGTGATCGCCCTCGCCACCGCGATGCAGGAATCCGCCCTTCGCAACCTGGCGAACAGCGGCGTACCCGAGTCCCTGGCCCTGCCCCACGAGGGCGTTGGCGCGGACCACGACTCGCTGGGCCTGTTCCAGCAGCGTCCGGGGTGGGGCTCCGTCGCCGAGCGGTTGAACCCGGCGTACGCGGCCCGCAAGTTCTACGAGAAGCTCGTCAAGGTTGAGGGCTGGCAGGGCCGACCGCTGACAGTTGTCGCGCAGCGGGTGCAGGTCAGCGCGTACCCGGACGCGTACGCCAAACACGAGGAGGTGGCCAGCCGGATCGTGGACGCGCTGGCCGGCGGTGCGGCCCGCACCGTCGAGATCAACGGCAAGGCGGTGTGCAACGCGGCGGAACGCGGCCAGATCGCCGCCTCCGGCTGGACCGCGCCGATACCCGGCCGAGTGGGCTCCGGTTTCCGCACCGCCAGCCGGCCCAGCCACAACGGCGTCGACATCGGCGCGGCCAAGGGCACCGAGATCCGCGCGGCAGCGACCGGTCGGGTGCTGGTCTCGACCTGCGACGAGGACCACCGCGGCCGCCAGGACTGCAACGTGGACGGATTTCCCGGCAAGGGGGGTTGCGGCTGGTTCGTCGACCTGCTGCACGCCGGTGGCTACATCACCCGGTACTGCCACATGGTGGTCCAGCCCTTCGTCAAAAAGGACCAGATCGTCACGGCCGGTCAGGTGATCGGCAAGGTCGGCAGCAGTGGCAACTCCTCCGGCCCGCACCTGCATTTCGAGGTACACCTGCGCAACAACCGCAGCGCCTCCGGCGCGGTGAACCCGGTCCCGTTCATGCGCGAGCGGGGCGCCCCGCTGCGCGCCGCTGAGTGAGGTCACCGCGGGGATGACCGGTCCATTGCCCGACCCGTTCGCCGACCAGCCCGACTGGGCACCGCAACCACCTCGACCGCTGGCCATCGTCCCCGCGACGGAGCGGGTCGACCTACGCGGGCGACGGGTGCTGGTCGGGTTGCCCGGGCTGGGTTGGCGTGGCGATCTGCGCGCGGACGACCGGGTGGTGCAGAACGCCCGGACCTACGTGCCGGTGATCCCCGAGCACGAGTGGTACCGGGCCGAAGCCGAGCAGGTCGAGGTGTTCGCTCCGTTGGTGCCGGTGGAGCGGGTCTGGGTGGAGACCGTCGGCAGCCGACCGGTGGTGGATGGTGCCCGGGACACCGGCATCCGGTTGGTCTCGCTGGACGGCCCGGCACACCGGGCTCCCACACCGGTCTTCGAAGCCGACGCGGTCACCGGGCGGCGGGTGGTGCACGTCGAGAACGGCCTGGAGCGCCGTGACCTTCGAGCGGTCACCGAGACCTACTCGGGCGCCGAAGGGGACATCTGCGTGCGGATCACACCCGAGGTGGAGTGGTACCGCTGGGCCTGGCGCGGCCAGTCACCCACCACGCTGGAGGTTCCGGTCCATTTGTTGTGGATTGAATGAGGGTCAACTGACTCTGGAGCCAGCGCAGACGCGCCACCCATCCCTGTCTTGCAGATCGAACCGCCAAGTGTCGGTCAAGCTCTGATGAATTCCGTCAATTGCGGCGCTCCGTCGAATGACAGCGATCACAGACGCTTCGGCGGCAGCAGCCTCAACAACAGCAACGTCTTCGATGTTGATCGAAAAGGAGACGCCCAATTCCTGCTCTCGTCGGGCTACGTCCGCTGCGAATTCATCGACCGAAGAAACTGCGCCGTCGCAGGTGAACAGCTTTGCTCGGTTTGAATCGCGGGAAACAAGCGTCGCCTGAAGGTAGTTGATCACCGCAACGTCTGGCGTGCTGCGGTCGGGCGTTGAGGCGCGGTCGTACCAGACGTAGGCGGTGGCGATTCCGCCGAGACACAGCAGCGCGAGCACGCCAGCGGCGACGGTGAGAACCGTCCGCATCCGGCGGCGTGGGGGCTGCGGTGCCGGCGCTGCCGGGGCGGGCGGCAGCTGCTCGGACGGTGTCCGCTGGGCCGGTACGCGGGAGACCTGGGAACCGGCGGGGGGCTGCACTGATTCCACCTCCTGAAGTTATCGGCTGGACGCTCCGGAGCCAATGCCTCAGATCCAGCGGATCGTGACGGACCCCTCCCCACCGGTGAGATCCGCGACAACACCGGCGCAGCGCCGAGGCACCTCCCGGAGGTGCGCCCGCGGCTGGGATACCGTCTCTGCTTGGGAGGGGTTGCCAACCTCGGGTAGAGGGGGTGGACGCGGTGGCCGGTCCGAAGGCTCGCACGAACCGCGCCGCAGCCCTGCACCGTCGGGCGACGGCTGTCGCGACCGCGGCTGCCGGGATCCTGGACGAGACGCGGCCGGCTCCGGCGGATCAGCGCCGTCAGTACGAGGTGGCTGACCGGCTACGGTCGGCTGCGGCGTTGGTGGCTCCGGGGTGGGCGGGCGCGGCGCTGGATTCACTTTCCGTGGACTCTCCGGCTGGTGATGGTCCGCCGCCGTTCGTTCGGGTCGGCACTGCGGCGCCGTTGGACGACGCTCGTTTCCCCGCGTTGGTGCCACTTGTCGGCACCGGTCATCTCAGCGTGGACGTTGACGCGCGCGAGGCGCGAGTGGCGGGGTTGCTCCGGGCCGTACTCCTGCGGTTGTTGGGTGCGGCACCGGCGGGTGCTCTGTTGATTCGCGCGGTGGATGCCACCGGGGCGGTGTTGACGCCGTTCGGGGCGCTCGCGGATGCCGGTCTGCTGCCGCCGCCGGCGGTGGATGTGGCGGGTCTGCGTGCGGTGCTGACCGAGGCCGAGCAGTGGGTCACGCCGGGGGCGAGTGGGCGTCGTCGTCACGATCGGACGCTGTTGCTGGTGGTGGCCGCGTTGCCGGAGTCGACCGGTCCGACCGATCTGGCGCGCATCGAGACGTTGGCCGAGCAGGGGCCGGCCGCGGGGCTGCACCTGGTGGTGGCGGGTTGGCCTCCCGCCGGCCCGTACTCGGCCCGGGCACCGCTGCCGCTCAGCACCGCGCTGGCGTTGCGTAATGCGTACGCGCTGCTCGGTGACCCGCCGGGGGCGTCGTTCGCCGGCCCGGGCGCGGATCCGCCGGGTGGTTTGAACTCTCCGGTCTTCGTGGAGTCGGACCCGCCGGCCGAGTTGGTCGACGCGGTCTGTCGGCGGCTCGCCGAGCAGGTGGAGGCGGGTTCCCGGTTGGCGTTGGGGGCCCTGCTGCCGCCGACGGGTGAGCGGCTGTGGGAGTCGGACTCGGCCGACGGGTTGACCACGACGGTCGGCGATGCCGGGGGCCGGTCGGTGTCGCTGGGTTTCACCGAGTTGACCCCGCACTGGCTGGTGAGCGGTCGTTCCGCGGCGGCCCGTGCGGCGTTCCTGACCACCGCGCTGCTCGGCCTGGCCGCCCGGTACGGCCCGGATGACCTGGCGTTCTACCTGGCGGATCTCGGCGACGGCGAGTCCTTCGTGGAGTTTTTGCAGACCGAGCGGGACCGGTCGTGGGTTCCGCAGGTGCGGGCGGCGGCGATGGCTGCCGACCGGGAGTACGTCAGGGATCTGCTTGAGGAGTTGACGGCCGAGGTCCAGCGCCGCACGGAGGCGGGTGCGCGGGCCGGGGGGCAACGCTTCGCGGAGTTGCGTCAGCATCAGCCGCTGCCGCGGATCGTCTGTGTGGTGGACAATGCGCCACTGCTGTTCGCCGGGCGGGATCGGCTGGCCGCCGAGGTGGCCGCCCAGTTGGACGCGCTGGCCCGGGCCGGCCGGGCGTACGGCGTGCACCTGGTGTTGGCCGGTGCGGGTGAGTTGGGGTTGAGTGCGCGCGCCGACGCCGGTCATCGGGATTCGGTGCTCGGGCAGTTTCCGGTTCGGGTGGCGCTGCCGGGTGGCAGTCCGGTACTGGAGCCGACGAACGACTCGGCCGCCGGTCTGCCGGTGGGCAGTGCGGTGGTGAACACGGCCGGTGGGCTCGGCGGTCCGCGGGGGGCGATCCGGGGTCATGAGCGGTTGATCCGTCACCCGGATCCGCAGGATCATCCGGAGGTCGTGGAGGCGTTGCGGCACGAATTGTGGGCGGCGCGTCCGACGGGGTCGGTGCCGCCGGTGGTCTTCGCTGGTTACGCCCGGCCTCTGCTCGGCAACGATCCGCGCCATCGGGCGGCCCTGGCGGGGCAGGCGCACGGGCCGGCCGCCCTGTTGGGCCGGGCGGTGGACGTGGCCCGTTCGACGGTTGCGGTGCCGTTGGGGCCGGCGGCCGGGCGCAACCTCGCGGTGCTGGGCTCGGGCACCGCGGCGGGCGGGCTGTTGGCGACGGCGGCGCGGAGCACAGCGGCTCACCACGCACCGGGTGGCGCCCGTTTCCTGGTGGCGGCACCGGACCCGGGCTCCCGGGCGTTGGCGCAGGCGTTGACGGCCGAGTTGGCGGCCCGGCATTCGGCCGAGTTGGTGGATCTGCCGACGCTGCTCGCGGACACCGCCGACGACCTGCCGACGTACCTTGTGGTGTTCGGGCTGGACCGGCCGGGTCCTCGGGAGTTGCCGGTGGACCGGCTGCGGTCGCTGCTGCGGGACGGGCCTCCGGCGGGCAGGCATCTGCTGGGCTGGTGGCGTGCGGTGCCGCCGTTCGCGGCGTTGTTCGAGCCGGCGGGCGAGGTCGACAAGCTGGCTGCGGTGGCAGTGCTGGACGTGCCGGTCGCGCAGCTCACCGCGGTCTTCGGCCGGCCGGTCGAGTGGCACGCGCGCCCCGACCGGGCGGTGCTCTGGGACGGCCCGGACGAGCGGGGCATCGTCCTGGTGCCGTTCGCCGACGGGGCCGGCTGATCGGGTGGCGCGGGTGGGGGTGCCGAGGTGAATTCGAACGCGACGGTGACCGGGCCGGGGCGACAGCGGGCCGCTGCGGCGACCGGGGACGCCACGCTGCCGGCTGTCGAGCCCAGCACGGCCTGGGCGGGGTATCTTGCGGCCGCCCGTCAGTTGGACGGGGTACGCCGTAGCGCTGCTGCGGCCGCCGGTGAGCAGGCCCGGTCGGCGGAGGCCGCGCGGGAGGAGTTGACGGTGCTCCGTACCGGGCTGGCGAGCCAGCAGGAACGGCTGCGTGAGTTGGGCGTACCGGCGATCTCTCTGGTGCCGTCGCCGCCGGAGGTGTCGGAGGCGGCCCGGTCGATGGCGGGTGGTCCGGCGGCCGTGCTGGCGGCGTTGCGGTCCGCGCGGGGGTGGGCCGAGGCGGCCGACGCGGCGTTGGCCGCACGCCGCCGGATCCGGCCGGGGTCCTGGCCCGCGCGAGCGCGCAACCTCCTGGTGTACGGGCCGTTTGCGCTGCTGGTGCCGTTGATCCAGGTCGTGGTGCTGGCGGCCACGGGGGTGGGACCGGCGACCGTGGCGGCGCTGATCTGTGGGCTGCCGATGCCGGCGGTGGCGTTCGTCGCGGGTTGGATCGGCATCGGGCGGTTGTTCCGGGTCAGTCCCACCGAGCGGTTGGACCGTACGGCGCGTTTCGGCGCGTTGGTGTGCCTGGTGCCGGCGGTGCTGGCCACGGCCGGGCTGCTGCTGGCCCTGCTCGCCGGCTGACGGGCACCAGGGACGCAACGGCCGGCCGTCCCCGCCAGGGGGTGTCGGCCGGCCGTGGTGCGTCGGGTTGTCAGCGGGGGATGATCAGCGCCATCGCCTCGGCCCGCGACTTGGAGTCCGTCTGCAGGATGCCGCGTACGGCCGACGTGATGGTCTTGGCGCCGGATTTCTGGATGCCCCGCATCGCCATGCACATGTGCTCGCATTCGAGCACGACGACGACGCCGCGGGGTGCGAGTTTGCTCATCAGCAGGTCGGCGACCTGCGAGGTGAGCCGCTCCTGCACCTGCGGGCGGCGGGCGAAGACCTCGACGAGCCGGGCCAGCTTGGACAGGCCGGTGATCCGCCCGTCGGGGCCGGGGATGTAGCCGATGTGCGCGCTGCCCCGGAAGGGCAGCAGGTGGTGTTCGCAGAGGCTCATCACGTCGATGTCCCGGACGATGACCAGCTCTTCGTGGTTGGCCTCGAAGGTGGTGCTGAGCACCTGGGCCGGGTCGACCCGCAGGCCGGCGAAGAGTTCGGCGTACGCGCGGGCGACCCGGGCCGGGGTCTGTTGGAGTCCGTCGCGGTCCGGGTCCTCGCCGACCGCGATCAGGATCTCGCGGACGGCCTTCTCGATCCGGCCGAGGTCGACAGCGTCCTCGACGGGGCGGCCGGTCAGCTTGCCGCTGATCAGCCGCGCGGCCACGTAGTCCAGTTCGTCGTCGCCGTCGGGTTCGGTCGCGGAGACGGCCAGCTCCCGGTGTGGGGAGCTGGCCGTCGGGTCGTTGCTCAGTGCGTGCCGTCCGAGTTGTTGGACGGCGCCACGCCGCCGACCGACGCCTGCGCGCCGTCGGCCTGGGCCTGCGCCTTGAGCTTGTCCTTCTCCGCAGGGGTGAGCACGGGCGGCTCGGTGGAGGGCTGACGCTTGCCGAAGCCGTTGTACGGTGCCAGCGGCGGGCGCTTGACCACCCGGGAGCAGATGCGCGCCATGTCGGCGGTGGAGAGGGTTTCCTTCTCCATCAGCTCGAGCACGATGTTGTCCAGGACGTCCCGGTATTCCACCAGGATCTCCCAGGCCTCGTCGTGCGCCAGCTCGACAAGTGCCCGCATCTCACCGTCGATCTCGGCGGCCACCGAGTCCGAGTAGTCCCGCTCGTGGCCCATGTTGCGGCCGAGGAACGGCTCGTCCCCGCTGGTGCCGTACTTGATGGCCCCGAGCTTGGAGCTCATGCCGTACTGGGTGATCATCGCGCGGGCCAGTTGGGTGGCCTTCTCGATGTCGTTGCCGGCACCGGTGGTGGGCTCGTGGAAGACCAGTTCCTCAGCGGCCCGACCGCCCAGCGCGTACGCCAGGGTGTCGATCATTTCGGCGCGGGTCTGGGTGTACTTGTCTTCGGTCGGGAGCACCAGGGTGTGGCCCAGCGAGCGGCCACGGGACAGGATCGTCACCTTGTGCACCGGCGCGGCGTGCGGCAGCGCCCAGGCGACCAGCGCGTGGCCACCCTCGTGGTACGCGGTGATCTTCTTTTCCTGGTCGCTCATCACGCGGGTCCGTCGCTGCGGACCGGCGATCACCCGGTCGATCGACTCTTCGAGCGAGTCGTTGGTGATCGCGCGCTGGTCCTTACGGGCGGTGAGCAGGGCCGACTCGTTGATCACGTTGGCCAGGTCGGCGCCGCTGAAGCCAGGGGTGCGCCGGGCCACCGAGTCGAGGTCGACGTCGGGGGTGAACGGCTTGCCCTTGGCGTGCACCCGCAGGATGGCCTTGCGGCCCTCCATGTCGGGGGCGTCGACCGGGATCTGCCGGTCGAACCGGCCCGGACGCAGCAGCGCGGGGTCGAGGATGTCCGGCCGGTTGGTGGCGGCGATCAGGATGACCCCGCCCTTGGTGTCGAAGCCGTCCATCTCGACGAGCAGCTGGTTGAGCGTCTGCTCCCGCTCGTCGTGGCCGCCGCCCATGCCGGCGCCGCGGTGCCGGCCGACGGCGTCGATCTCGTCGACGAAGACGATCGCCGGGGCGTTCGTCTTGGCCTGCTCGAACAGGTCACGGACCCGGCTCGCGCCGACACCGACGAACATCTCGACGAAGTCGGAGCCGGAGATGGAGTAGAAGGGCACCCCGGCCTCGCCGGCGACCGCGCGGGCCAGCAGCGTCTTGCCGGTGCCGGGCGGGCCGAACAGCAGCACGCCCTTCGGGATCTTGGCGCCCAGGGCCTGGTACTTCGCCGGGTTCTGCAGGAAGTCCTTGATCTCGTGCAGCTCCTCGACGGCCTCCTCGGCACCCGCGACGTCCGCGAAGGTCGTCTTCGGAGTGTCCTTGGTGATCATCTTGGCCTTGGACTTGCCGAAGTTGAGCACCCGGGAGCCGCCGCCCTGCATCTGCGACATGAAGAACAGCAGCAGGAGGACGAGCAGCGCGATCGGCAGCAGGTTGACCAGCAGGCTCACCCAGATGCTGTCCGAGGAGACCTTGGCGTCGGCGGGGCCGGTGACCCGGTTGTTCGCCTTGGCGTCCAGCACCTCGTTCCAGATCTGGTCGCCAGCCTGGTACGGGAACTGGGCCTCGATCCGGTCGGTCTCGGTCTTGCCGAACTTCGTCTTCTGGGCCAGATCCAGCTGGAGCGTCTGCTCCTTGTCCTGGAAGACAACCTTATTGATCTTGGCGGTGTGCAGTTGATCGAGCGCAACGGAAGTGTCCACGCGGTGGTAGCTGGGACCAGCGGTGAACAGCTGACTGAGCACAACGGCGCCGAGGATGACCAGGATGATCCAGACCACCGGTCGGCGGAAGAAACGCGTACGTTCCATACTGTTGTCGAGCGCCGGAGCGCCCGCATCCTCCTGATCGACGTCCTGACCGTCTGATGGTGTCGCCGCGCTGAGCGGCGGCCGGAGCCGCCGTGCGGGCCGGCTCGACCCCGAGACGCGAAAACTGCCGCGCCGCGGTCATTCGACGGTACACCGTGTACGCGAGGAGTGAGCTTGCGAGCCCCGCAGTCGTACACAATCACAGCGGTGTGCGCGAGGGGTGAGCTTGCGAGCCCCGCAGTCGTGCACCATCAAAAGACCGAGGACGCCGACAGCGAGCCTGCGAGCCTCCGCACTCGGCGCGCCTTCGACATCGACGACACGCACCGTGGGCAGGCCCACCAGCCCCGCAGCCAACGTACGGCGAGTCCGGGTGGAGCCGGCGTGGCGAGGAGTCCGGCTCGGCCACCCGAACGCCCGGTCACGCGATCGAGGGGGTCGAGCGCGGAGTAACCTCCGGGCCACCGTGCTACACGGTAACCGCATCAGCTGAGAGCGCGCTGAACGTCGGCTTGATGGATGCCGATGCGAGTTGGGCTCATTACGCCCGAGGGGCCACCCCGACGGGGTGGGACCCGTGGTCAGGAGCGGGCGTAGACCTCGGGCTTGAGCACCCCGACGTAGGGCAACTCCCGGTAGCGCTCACCGAAGTCGAGGCCGTACCCGACCACGAACTCGGTGGGGATGTCGAAGCCGACGTACTTCACCGGGACCGGCACCTTCACCGCGTCCGGCTTGCGGAAGAGCGCGACCACCTCGACGCTCGCCGCCGACCGGGACTCGAGGTAGCGCAGCAGCCAGGAGAGCGTCAGGCCGGAGTCGACGATGTCCTCGACGACGACCACGTGCCGACCCGCGATGTCGCGGTCCAGGTCCTTGAGGATGCGGACGACCCCGGAGGAGGTGGTGCCCTGGCCGTAGGACGAGATGGCCATGAAGTCGAGCTCCGCCGGCGGGCCGTTGCGGCCCAGCGCCCGGGCGAAGTCCGCCATGAACATCACCGCACCCTTGAGGACGCACACCAGCAGCAGCCCGTCGCCCACGTGGGCGTAGTCGGCGGAGACCTGCTTGGCCAGCTCCGCCGTCTTCTCGCGGATCTGCGCCTCAGAGATGATCACGTGGTCGATGTCGGCGTCGTACCAGGAGCCGTCAGCCATGACTCCTAGCCTGCCGTACGTCTGCTGGCCTCCGTCGGCGGGGCCGCACCTTTTGGCGCGTTCCCGCCGAGGATTTTCTGGGCAAACAACGCCAATCACATCAGTTGGTACGTGACTGCCAGCGGCGGCCGTCGTCGCTGGGCTTCCAGTCGGCCGAGTCGTGGCTGTCGACGGTGAGGCCGGCCGCCGAGGCGGCAACGAGCAGGACGAGGAACAGGAGGAAGAACAGGAACTCCATGGCGGCGCTCGCTTTCGCATGGTTGCTGTCGGTTTCGCCGCCGGTGCGCACCGGACTGAGACCAGTCTGCGACCTGCCGGAGCAACCGGACAGTGGCAGGAATGCCATTGGTCATCGATTTACTGCCACCTGTCGGGTTACCCTCGTCACATGCTGCGGTCAGTTGCCGTCCTCGCCCTCGACCAGGTCGCTCCCTTCGAGCTCGGCGTACTCGCCGAGGTGTTCGGCACCGACCGGACGGCCGACGGTTTCCCCGCCTACCGCTTCCAGGTGTGCAGCCCCGACGGCGATCCCGTGCGGACCTCGTCCGGCTTCCACCTGACCCCACACGCGGACCTCGGCCCGGTCGACGAGGCCGACCTGGTGGCCATCCCCGCGCACAGCCAGGGCACCACCGTCCCCGGCCCGGTACTCGACGCGCTACGCCGTGCCGACGCCCGCGGAGCGCACCTGTTCAGCGTCTGCTCCGGAGCCTTCCTGCTCGGCGAGGCCGGCCTGCTCGACGACCGCGAGTGCACGACCCACTGGCGGTACGTGGACGAGCTGCAACGCCGCTACCCCCGCGCCCGGGTGCGCTGCAACTCGCTCTACGTCCAGGACGGCCGGCTCCTCACCAGCGCCGGCACCGCGGCCGGCATCGACGCGTGCCTGCACCTGATCCGCCAGGAACACGGCTCGGCCACCGCGACCCGGCTGGCCCGGCGGATGGTGGTCCCGCCGCACCGCGACGGCGGCCAGTCCCAGTACGTCGAGGCGCCCATCCCGAAGGCGCCCGAGGCACCCACCCTCGAACCGGTGCTGGAGTGGATGATGGGCCACCTGGACCGGACGATCACCGTGGAGGAGCTGGCCGCTCGCGCCGGCATGGCACCCCGCACGTTCGCCCGCCGGTTCCGCGCCGAAACCGGCACCACCCCGCACGACTGGCTCACCAACCAGCGGGTGCTGCTCGCCCGCCGGCTGCTGGAGGAGACCCCGTTGAGCGTGGAGGCGGTCGCCGACCAGTCCGGCTTCGGCGACGCCGCCGCGCTCCGGCACCACTTCAGCCGCCGGGTCGGCGCCACCCCGCACAGCTACCGGACCACCTTCCGGGACCGGGCACACAGCGGCTGACCGGACAGCTCAGCCCGGGGTCAGCCGGCCGTCGCGGCGCAGCACCCGGACACCCCCGGGCAGGTCGGCCGGGCCCTGACCGTGCCAATCGGTGACCAGGGCGTCCAGTGCGGCGACGTGCCGGTGCGACAGCGCGCCCGGAAGCGCGCCCAACTCACGGGCCCAGACGTGCAGCACCCGACCGCGTACGGCGGGCACCAGGCCCAGCAGCGCCGCAACGGACAGCCCTCCGTCGGGACACCGGGCCGCCGCCAGCGCCGCCCCCGCCAACTCGTCGAGCGCGGCGTTGTCGGCGGCCACCAGCCGGGCGGTACGCGCGAGGTTGTCCACCACGCCGGGACCGAGCGCCCGCACCAGCGCCGGCAGCAGGTCGGCCCGCACCCTCGACCGGGCGTACGACGGGTCGGTGTTGTGCGGGTCCTGCCACGGACTCAGCCCGAGCACGGCGCAGGCGGCCCGCGTCTGCTCCCGACCGACCTCCAGCAGCGGGCGCAGCAGCGGCACCCCGCCCAGATCCCGCCGGGCGGGCATCCCGGCCAGCCCGCGCGGGCCGGCGCCCCGGGCGAGCGCGAGCAGCACCGTCTCCGCCTGGTCGTCGCGGGTGTGCCCGGTGAGCACCGCTACCGCGTTCTGCTGCCGGGCCACCTCGGTCAGCGCCTGGTAGCGGGCCTCACGGGCAGCCGCCTCCGGCCCGCCGGGGCGCCCGGCCACCTGCACCCGGACCACGGTCGCCGACGCGAATCCAACCTCCCGACCCCAGGCGGCCACCGCCTCCGCGCGGGCCGCGGAGCCGTCCTGCAAGCCGTGGTCGACGGTGACGAGCGTCGCGGTACGGCCCAGCCGAGGTGCCACGAACACGGTGGCCGCAGCAAGCGCCAACGAGTCAGCCCCACCGGAGCAGGCGACCAGCACACCGCCGGACGGCAGACCGGTCAGGGCGCGGCGTACCGCCACCCGGATCGCGGCCACCGGCGGGGCGAGCGCGGCCACCGGCGGGTGATCAGCCGGCGGCCGGGACGGTGCCGGCCGGGCCGTGCACCCGCGCGACCCAGGCGTCCGGGTCGCCCAACTCCGACAGTCGGGGCAGGGTCAGCGGCGAGTTGAAGATCGAATTGAAGCCGTCCATGCCGACCCGCTCCACCACGCCGTGCACGAACTTGCGCCCCTCGGCGTACTGGCGCATCTTGACGTCCACCCCGAGCAGCCGGCGAATCGCCTTCTCCAGCGGGTTGCCCGCCTCCCGGCGACGGTTGAACGACGCCCGGATCCGCTCGACGCTCGGGATCACCTGCGGACCGACGCCGTCCATCACGAACTCGGCGTGCCCTTCCAGCAGGGTCATCAACGCGGTGAGCCGGTCCAGGACCGCCCGCTGCGCCGGGGTCTGCACGATGTCCAGCACGCTGGTGCGGCTCTCCGGGTCACGGACCGCCTCGGACAACGTGGCCACCCCGCGCCGCAACCGCTCGACCAGGTGCTCGCTCCCGCTGGACGAGGCGTCCACGAACGCCTGCACCTCGCTGAGGAAGTAGGCCCGCATCCACGGCACGGCCGTGAACTGGGTGCGGTGGGTGACCTCGTGCAGACACACCCAGAGACGGAAGTCCCGAGGATCGGCGCCGAGCTTGCGTTCCACCTCGACGATGTTCGGTGCGACGAGCAGCAGCTGGCCCGGCTCGGCCGAGAAGACCTCGTACTGGCCGAGCACCCGGCCGGAGAGGTAGGCCAGCACCGTGCCGGCCTGCACCCCGGTCAGCCGGGACCCGATCGCCTCGGTCAACGCTCCCGGTTGCTTGTCGCCGGAGAGCCGACTCACCAGCGGGGTGATCACCTCGCGGAGCCCGGCGATGTTGGTCGCCGCCCAGTCGCGGCGATCGACCACCCGGACCGGCGGATGCGACACCTGCGCCCGCAGCCCCGTGTAGTCGGCCACGTGCCCGGCCGCCTCGTCGGTCAGCCGGCGCAGGTCGCCGACCACGTCGGTGGCTTCGGCATACGACACGCGGGGGCCAGACTTGCTCAACGCCCCCGCCGTGGCGGCGGCCAGATCCCAGTCCACGAACTGCGCCATGGACCCACCGTACCCGCGCCGCGACACCCCGGCCCGGGCTCGCGCCCTCGATCGACACCGATGGCGACCGCGTCCCGCCGCAGCGGCGCAGGTCAGCCGCAGCCGCAACCGGCCAGCGCGGCGGTGATCCGGTCCAGCGCCGGCTGGGCGGTCTCCCTGCCCCCCGGCACCTTGTCGGTGAGCACCGCGAAGGTCAACAACCGACCGTCGGCGGTGGTGACCAGGCCCGCGATGGAGTGCACCTGGGTCAGCGTGCCGGTCTTGGCCCGGACGCTACCCGCGCCGGCGGCGGTGCCAGCGGTGTTGCGGTAGCGCTCGTTCAGCGTCCCGGACCAACCGCCCACCGGCAGACCACCGAAGACACCTGCCAACTCCGGGTGGTCCGGGCTGGCGGCCAACCGGATCAGATCGGTCAGCAGCGACGGGCTGATCCGGTTACGACGGGACAGGCCACTGCCGTCGGAGACGCTGATCTCGTCGGCGGGCAGGCCCAACTCCGCCACCTCGGCGTCCATGGCTGCGGCACCCCCGTCGAACGAGGCCGGCTGGTTGCGGGCCAACGCGACCTGACGGGCGAGCGCCTCGGCGACCAGGTTGTCGCTCTCGCTGATCATCACGTCCACGAGCCGGATCAGCGGCGGAGACTGCACCACGCCCAACTCGGTTCCCGGCGCCGGGCTGGGGCCCGCCGCGGCCTGGGCCGGGGCCGAGCCACGCTTCACGGCGTCGGTCGGCACTCCGAGCAACCGGGCGAACGCCTTGCCGGCGGCCAGGTCCGGCTCGGCGAAGCGCTGGGCGGACCCGTGTTCGACGCCCGGGTCCGTACGCGCGCCGTCGGTCATCAACGCGGTCACCGCGCCGCCCGACCCACCGGTGGGGATGTCGTCGTCCCAGCCGGGGCCGTAGACCGGCCCGGAGTAGACCGAGCCGTCGACGGTGACGCTCGTCGGCGGTGTCCCGCCGAGCGCGGAACGCACCTGGGCGGCCAGATCGTCGAGCCGTGCCGCGCCCGGGTAGTAGCCCTTCTTGTCGATCGCCAGGGTCGGGTCACCGCCACCGACGATCACCACCTCGCCAGCCTTCGCGCCGGCCACCGCACGAGTGGGGATCCGGTAGCCGGGCCCCCGGGCCGCCAGCACCGTCACCGCGGTCACCAGCTTGGTCACCGAGGCGGGGACGGTGCCGTCGTCCGCCCCCTTGGCGAACAGCGTCTGACCGGTGATCACGTCGGCGACCGAGACGTTCACCCGGTCACCCAGGGCGGCGACGCCGACCAGGGGATCGAGCACGGCACTGACCCCCTCGGGGGTGGGCACCGGGGCGTTCGAATCGGGGCCGGCCAGCACCTCCGACGGGGCGGGGTCCGGGGGCACGCCGCCCGCGTTCGGCCCGGCCGCGGCGTCGTCGCCCAGCCACCCGGCGACCGGGCCGGGACGGGTGATCACCACTGCGACGCTGGCGAGCACCAGCACGAGCACGGCGGCCAGCACCAGCGGCAACCGCCGGCGGCGCGACGCGGGCGAGGGCTGGGGGGTGGGCGTGGCGCCGGCCGGTGCCGGCAACGCGGAGATCGGCGGGCCCACCGGGGGGACCCCACCGGGGCCGGCACCGAACGACGGGCTGACCGGCGCCGGGCTGACCGGGACCGTGGCACTGCCGCGTGGCGGGCCGCTCACCGGCCGCTCACCGCCGGCTACCGGGAAGTGCCCGGTGTTCGGGGTCGGTGACGCCGGACCGGGCGGCGGACGCCAGGGCAGCGGCGGGGGCCGCTCGGGCACCGTCTCCGGTGCCGTGTTCGGTGCTTCGGGAGCCCGAGGGAGGTGAGCCTCCGGCACCGGGACCCGTCCCTTGGCACTGCCCGAGCCGGATCGTCCGGTACCGTGCGCGGAGCCCCCGTCCGGGCGGTAGTGTGAATCTTCCCTCCCCACGACCCCCTCCTCCCCCAGCGAAAATCGGCTTGGGTGACACTACTTCGGTCCGAAGACTATGCGGCGGCCGGAGTCGGCGGGTGGGCATTCACCTGTCCGGAGGGCAGCCAGTGGTTCCGTTAGCCAGCGTGGGCAGACGAGGGAGCGTGCAGATGGATTTCGACGTGACGGTTGAGATCCCCAAAGGTCACCGGAACAAGTACGAGGTGGACCACAAGACCGGCCGGATCCGGTTGGACCGCACGCTCTTCACCTCCACCCAGTACCCGGCCGACTACGGGTTCATCGAGGGCACGCTGGGCGAGGACGGCGACCCGCTGGACGCCCTCGTGCTGGTCCCCGAACCGACCTTCCCGGGTTGTCTGATCCGCTGCCGCACCATCGGCATGTTCCGGATGACCGACGAGAAGGGCGGGGACGACAAGGTCCTCTGCGTGCCCTACGAGGACCCGCGCCAGGAGCACCTGCGCGACATCCACCACCTGGGCGAGTTCGACCGCCTGGAGATCCAGCACTTCTTCGAGGTGTACAAGGACCTGGAGCCCGGCAAGTCGGTGGAGGGCGCGACCTGGGTCGGCCGCACCGAGGCCGAGGCCGAGATCGTGGCCTCCTACCAGCGGGCCAGGGACGCCGAGGCGCGCGGCGAGACCATCCACTGACACACCCTGACGCACCGGGCCCGAGGGTCGCTCAACCGAGCAGCCCCCGGGCCCGGTCGTACAGGTCGAGCACCGCGCAGGCGATCGGCACCACGGCGACCACCAGTGCCGTGTCGGTGAGGTCCGCGACCCTCCCGACGTACGGCGAGACCGGCCGGCGGGCGTACCCGGTGCCGCTGGCGACCGCCACCACGGCCAGTGCCGCCCCGCCGAGGACCAGCACCAACCGCCCGGTCTCGTCGGCCCGACCGACCAGCGCCGCGCCCAGCACCGCGTAGCCGGCCAGCCCGGCGAGCACCGTCGGCACCCGCTGCCGCAGCGCCACGAACAGCCGCGACCGCAGCAACAGCACGGCCGACGTGACCGCCACCAGCACCCGCCCGGCGGTGCCACCGGCAACCACGAGTACGACCGCTGTGGCCGCCCCCAGCAGGGCGTGGCCGATCAGCATCCCGGTGAGCATCTCCTCGGTGCGGATCACCGCGGCGTGCACCCGGCCCCGGTCCGGCAGGTCCCGGGCCCGCTCCGGCTCCGGCGCGGGCGTCGAAGCCGGCAGGGTGATCGGCGGCAGCGGCAACTTGCCCAGCCGGATGGCCAGCAGCGGAATCACGCCGACGGCGAAGACCAGTGCGCTGAGCAGCACCGCCGCCGTACCGGCCGTGGTCATCACCAGCGCACCGAGCGCGGCCCCCGCACCGATCAGCCCGACAGTGACACCGGCCACGAAGACCCGCAGTCGGCTGGCCACCCCGAGGAAACCGATCAGCGCCACCAGCAGCAGCGAGACCGAGCCGGCCAGCAGTTCCGGAGCGCCCACCCAGCGGGCCGGCCCGAACGGTCCGACCGGGTCGCCGGAGCCGACCGCCAGGGCTCCGGCCGTGAACGCGTAGGGCAGCGCGTAGCCGCCGAGCGTCGCCCCGGCGGCACCGTCGCCGTTGGCCCGGGAGGCCACCGTGGCGGCGACGGTGAGCACCAGCGCCACCGCGCCGGCCGCCAGCCAACCGGCCCGGTGGGTCGGTCCACCGGCGAGCAGCGCGAGCAGTCCGACAGCGAGCGGTACGGCAGCACCGGCCAGACCGGCCGCCCGGGTGGCGGTGGGCGACCAGGCGCCACCCCGGCGACGGGCACCCTCGGCGATCGCCTCGATGACGTCGTCGTACTCCAACTCGGGCCAATGGGCGCGGGCCGGCACGAGGTGCAGCACCTCACCGTCGCGGACCCCCTGCGGCAACAACGCCTGTGCCGTCACCAGCAGCGCCCCGTCGGTGCGGCGGAGCACCCAACCGCCGTGCTGCTCGCCGTCGTCGGCCAGCCCGACACCGGCGTGTCGGAGCACGTCGGGCAGCAGCTCGGCCAGCGGCACCTGCTCCGGCAGGGCGACGTCCACCCGTCGTTGCGGCGCGCTGATGGTGACGCGTGCCAGCCCGGTAGTCATCGACTGATCTCCATATCGAGTGGGATCGGAGGCTGCGCGGACGACAGGACTTTACCTACCATGAGCCAGGCTCGGGTTACCCAGCGCTGTCAGGAGGCCGAGTGTCCACCGTCGTCATCAAGCGCCCACCACGCCGACCAGCGCCGGAGATTCCCGCCGGTGAGGTGTCGGTGGACGCGCCGCCGGAGATCCCCGTGGTGACCGGTGGACGGTGGCAGCAGATGCTCATGGTGCTGCCCATGCTCGGCGGCACGGTGGCGATGGCGATGATGTTCGGCCGCGGGGGTGGCGCCTACTCGTACGTGGTGGGCGGAATGTTCGGGCTCTCCTCGTTGGCGATGCTGGTGACCTCCTGGGGCAGCGCCTCCGGCACCCCGAAGAAGTCCGAGATGATGGCCGCCCGCAGGGAGTACCTGCGCCACCTGGCCACGCTGCGGCGGCGGGTCCGGCGGACCGCCGGCCAACAACGGGCCGGGCTCTACTACCGGCACCCGGATCCGGGTCGGCTCTGGTCGACGGTGGACAGCCACCGGGTCTGGGAGCGGCGTCCCGCCGACCGGGATTTCGCCGTGGTACGCGTCGCCGTCGGGCCGCAGACCCTCGCCACGCCACTCGTCCCACCGGTCACCCGACCGTTGGAGGAGCTTGAGCCGATGACCGCCGGCGCGCTGCGCCGCTTCCTGGACGCGTACTCAGTGGTGCCGGACCTGCCGGTGGCGCTGTCGCTGCGCAGCTTCGCCCGGGTGCACGTGCGACCCGCCGGCCGCACCCCGGCGACCACCCCGACCACCGGCGCGCCCCCCAGCGCGGACCCGGCGGCGCAGGCGCTGGTCCGGGCCGTTCTGACCCAACTGGCGGTCTTCCACGCCCCCGACGAACTGCTCGTCGCGGTCTGCGCCGGGCCGGAACGCCGTGCCTGCTGGGAGTGGGTGAAGTGGCTCCCGCACGCCCACCACCCCACCCGCACCGACGCGCTCGGCCCGGTACGGCTGGTCACCAGCTCCGCCGCCGAACTGGAGTCGCTGCTGGCCGACGTGCTGGCCACCCGGTCCCGGTTCAGTCCGGCCGGCCCGGCCACCGACGGCCCGCACGTGGTGGTGGTCCTCGACGGCGGCGACCTGACCGGGGCCAGTGAGCTGACCGGCGACGGCGGCATCGACGCGGTCACCGTGCTGGACCTGGACACTCCGCCGCCCCGACTGCTGGACCGGTACGCGCTGCTGTTGGAGTTGCACGGCCGACGGCTGCACTCGTGGTCGTCCGACGGGCACGCCGAGGTGGGCACCGCCGACCAGTTGGACCTGGCCGACGCCGAGGCGGTCGCCCGACGGTTGGCGCCGCTGCGCCTCGCCGGCACGGCCCGTGGGCCGGACGCCCCGTTCCAGGCCGACCTGGGTCTGCCCGAGCTGCTCGGTCTCGGCGACCCGGAGAGCTTCACAGCGGAACAGGGCTGGTTGCCGCGTTCGGCACGAGACCGGTTGCGGGTGCCGATCGGGGTGGGCGCCGACGGCGGCGCCATCGAGCTGGACCTCAAGGAGTCCGCCCAGGACGGCATGGGCCCGCACGGCCTGCTCATCGGGGCGACCGGGTCCGGCAAGTCCGAGCTGCTCCGCACGCTGGTGCTGGGGCTCGCCGCCACGCACAGCTCCGAGCAGCTCAACTTCGTGCTGGTCGACTTCAAGGGTGGGGCCACCTTCGCCTCGTTCGACCGGCTGCCGCACACCGCGGCCGTGATCACCAACCTGGCCGACGCGTTGCCACTCGTCGACCGCATGGTGGACGCGATCAACGGGGAGCTGGTCCGCCGTCAGGAGTTGCTGCGACGCGCCGGCAACTTCGCCAGCGTGCGCGACTACGAGCGGGCCCGGGCGGCCGGCAGCCCGCTCGCACCGCTGCCGTCACTGCTGCTGATCTGCGACGAGTTCTCCGAACTGCTCTCCGCCAAGCCCGACTTCATCGACCTGTTCGTGCAGATCGGCCGACTGGGCCGGTCGCTCGGCGTGCACCTGCTGCTCGCCAGCCAACGGTTGGAGGAAGGCCGGCTCCGTGGGTTGGACACCCACCTGTCGTACCGGATCGGGTTGCGCACCTTCTCGGCGCTGGAGTCCCGCACGGTGCTCGGCGTCGCGGACGCCCACGAGCTGCCCCGCTCGCCGGGCCACGGCTACCTGCGCGCCGGCACCGACCCGCTGGCCCGCTTCAAGGCCGCGTACGTCTCCGGTGCCGTCCGCCGACGAACCGCACCGGGCGTCGCCGCCGCCGAGGGGGGCGCCCGGCTGCTCACCTTCACCACCCACGTCGTACCGGTGGCCGAGCCGGCGTCCCCGGTCGTACCGGTCGTGACGGAGGAGGAGGGGGGCAGCACGCTGCTCGACCTGCTGGTGGACCGGCTCGTCGGGCAGGGCCCCCCGGCGCACCAGGTGTGGCTCGCACCGCTCGGTCAGCCGCCGGCCCTGGACGAGGTGCTCGGCCCGGTCGAGGTGCACCCGAAGCGCGGGCTCACCGTCGGCAACCCGGAGCTGCACGGCGCACTCGGCGTACCGATGGCGATCGTGGACAAACCCTTGGAACAGCGCCGGGACCTGCTCTGGCTGGCGCTGGACGGCGCCGCCGGGCACGTCGCGGTGGTCGGTGCGCCACAGAGCGGCAAGTCCACCGCCCTGCGCACGCTGATCTGCGCGCTGACGCTCACCCACACGCCGGCCGAGGTGCAGGTCTACTGCCTCGACTTCGGTGGCGGCGGGCTGGCCGCACTGCGCGACCTCCCGCACGTGGGCGGTGTGACCGGCCGCGCCGACCCGACCGCGGTACGACGCACCGTCGGCGAGATGACCACCCTGCTGGTCGATCGGGAACGCCGCTTCGCGGAGTTGGGCGTGGAGTCGATGGCCGCGTACCGGCAGCGGCGAGCGGCGGCGGGGACGGCCGGCCAGCCGGGCGTCGACCCGTACGGTGACGTGTTCCTGGTGATCGACGGGTGGAGCACCATCCGCGGCGAGTACGACGACCTGGAGCCACTCGTCACCGACCTGGCCACCCGGGGCCTGTCGTACGGACTGCACGTGGTCGCCACCGCGCTGCGCTGGCTGGACTTCCGCCCGGCGATCCGGGACCTGTTCGGCTCCCGACTGGAGCTGCGCCTGGGCGACCCGGCCGACTCGCTGGTGGCCCGGCGTGCCGCCGCGAACGTGCCGGAGCGCCCCGGCCGAGGGGTGACCGCGGAGGGCCTGCACTTCCTCACCGCACTGCCTCAGCTCGGTACCGCCGGTGGCGACACCGCCGATCTGGTCAAGCGGGCCGCCGAGGGGTGGGCGGGTCCCGTGGCGCCCCGGGTGCGGCTGCTCCCGCCGGCGCTGCCGTACGCCGATCTGGACCTCACCTCGACGACCGGGCTGCGGCTGCCGATCGGGATCGCGGAGGCGGACCTGCGCCCGGTGCTGCTCGACTTCGCCGCCGAGCCGCACTTCGTGGTCTTCGGGGACTCGGAGTGCGGCAAGTCGTCGTTCCTGCGCGCGCTGGCCACGTCGATCATCACCCGGTTCACTCCCGAGCAGGCCCGGGTGATCCTCGTCGACTATCGGCGCAGCCTGCTCGGCGCGATCGAGACACCACATCTGATCGGGTACGGCACCGCCGCCGCGCACACCGCCGACCTGATCGAGTCGGCCGCCGGTTACCTGGAGCGGCGGGCACCGGGGCCGGAGGTCACCCCGCAGCAGCTGCGGGACCGGTCCTGGTGGTCCGGGCCGGAGCTGTTCGTGCTGGTGGACGACTACGACCTGGTGGCGGCGGGGCCGGCGAACCCGTTGCGGGCGCTGGAGGAGCACCTGCCGCACGCCCGGGATATCGGACTGCACCTGGTGCTGGTCCGCCGTTCCGGTGGGGCGGGCCGCGCCCAGTACGAGCCGATCGTGCAGCGTCTGCGGGAGCTGTCCACCGCCGGCCTGGTGATGGCGGGCAGCCCCGAGGAGGGCGCGCTCGTCGGGCCGGTCCGGCCCGGACCACTGCCGCCGGGGCGTGGCCGACTGGTCACCCGACGGGAGGGCGTACGCCTCGTTCAGCTGGCGCATCTGCCGCCGCAATGAGCTGACTCGCCGGTTCTTCCCGTGACGGGTGGGGAAACCGGTAATCTCCGATCGTCATGGTTCCGTCGGGATGAATGGCTGGGGATGTGACTGGGGTGCGGCACAGCGGTCCGTCAGCGGCCCGACGAACGACCGGCCGAGTGCTGCTCGGCGTCGCCGCGGCGCTCGCCGTCGTGGCACCCACCGCGGCGGCCGTGCCGGTCGCCGCGCCCACGAACGGTGGACAGCTCGCCGGCGCGCCGATGGCGTTCGCCCCCGGTGACGCCGTCGCCCGCACCGACCAGGTCCGCGATGAGCAGTGGCAGCTCGACGAGTTGCAGGCCGAAACGGCGTGGCGCAGCTCGACCGGGCGGGGCGTGACCGTGGCGGTGGTCGACTCCGGAGTGGACGGCACGCATCCCGACCTGGTCGGTCAGGTGCTCCCCGGCAAGGACCTGGTCGGCACCGGCGGCGCTCCGGGCCCGGACCCGGTGGGCCACGGCACCACTGTCGCCGGCCTGATCGCCGGGCGCAGTGACGACAAGCGGGGCGTGGTCGGCCTGGCACCGGACGCCCGGATCCTGCCGGTCCGGGTGCTGGACGAGGAGAACCGTTACGACGACGCGCTGATCGTCGCCCAAGGCGTGCGCTGGGCGGTCGACAACGGCGCCCGCGTGATCAACTTGTCGCTGGGTGGCAGCGGCGACAGCCCGGCCCTGGCCGCCGCCCTGGACTACGCGTTCGTCCGGGACGTGGTCGTGGTTGCCTGCACCGGCAACCTGGCCACCTCCACCAGCACCAAGGTCTGGTATCCGGCTCGGGAGCCGGGTGTGATCGCGGTGGCCGGTCTCGAACGCAGCAGCGACAACCTGTGGTCCGGGTCGATCACCGGCCGGGCGACGGTGCTCACCGCCCCCGCCAGCGGGCTGGTCGGCGCCAAGCCGCCCAGCGGGTACTGGCGGGTGCAGGGCACCAGCTTCGCCGCGCCGCTGGTGGCCGCCACCGCCGCGCTGGTCCGGTCCCGTTATCCGCAGATGCCGGCGGGTGAGGTGGTCAACCGGTTGTTGGCCACCGCCCGGGACCTCGGCCCGACCGGGCGGGACGACCGCTTCGGGTACGGGGTGGTCGACCCGGTGGCCGCGTTGACCGCCCAGGTGCCGCCGGTGACCGTCAACCCGCTCGACGATCAGACGTCGCCGGGCGTGACCGGCTTCGGTCCGGCGCCCGGCTCGGTCGACGACGGTCCGGTGTCCGGTGCCGGTAGCGATCCCCTGGGTCTCGCCGCGTCCGGTCAGCAGAGCCGATGGACGGCTCGGGCGGCGGGCGGTGCGGACACCCCCGCGCCGGAGCAACTGGCGACCACCGTCGTGCTCCTGGTCGCGCTGGTCGCCGGGGCGGCGCTGGTGGTTCGCCGGCTCCGCCAGCGGACCCGTTGATCGCAGCCAACCGGTAGGCCTGACCGGCCGTCTGGTCGGGTAGAACAAGGTCATGAGGACGCACCGGCCGCCCACGCTCGCCCCCACCGGCCGGCCGTCGTGGCGGCACCGCCGATTCGACCCGGACCACGCGCTGGGGCTACGGCTCACGCTCGCCGCGACGGCGGCGTTTCTGGTGCTGGTGCCGTTCGCGCTGCTCACACTGCTGGTGCTCGACGCCTGGGCACCGCTGCACCGGTTGGACACGACGGTCACCGACGCGCTGCACGGCTACGCCCAGGATCATCCCGCGTGGGTGGTGCTGATGCGGGTCTGGACCGAGGTGTTCGCCCCGATGCCGCTGCGCGCCGTCGTCCTGCTCCTGGTGGTCTGGTTGCTGCGCCGGGGCGCCCGCCGCCTGGCCCTCTGGGCGGCCACCACCATGGTCGTCGGCGGGTTGCTCGGTCCGCTGCTCAAGCTGCTGGTCGGCCGGGACCGACCGGAGCTGCTGGACCCGGTGGCCCGGGCCGCCGGTTACTCGTTCCCCTCCGGGCACGCGCTGAACGCCACCCTGGCCGCCGGGGTGCTGCTGCTGGTGCTCCTTCCGTACGCCCGGCGGTGGCCGGCGCGGGTGGCGCTCTGGGTCGCGGCGGTGCTGCTCACCGTGGTGACGGGCCTGAGCAGGGTGGCGCTCGGCGTGCACTTCACCAGCGACGTGGTGGGTGGATGGCTGCTCGGGGTGGCGGTGGTCGCGGCCACCACCGCCGCGTTCACCAGTTGGCGGGCACACACCGGGCTGCGGCCGGTCCAACCGATTCGCGACGGCGTCGCTCCCGAGGTCGAGCGGCACCCCGGGGCTGCCTGAGGACTGACGACGGGGCCGGCCGGGTACTGGCGCACCCATGTCCGACCTCGTGCTCCAGATCGTTCGGCGGGTGCTGCTGCCGGTGTCCCTCCTGCTCGGACTCATGGTGCTGCTCGGGGTGCTGGTCACCCGGGTGTTCGCCCGCACCTGGCCGTTCACCGCAGAGGACACGGTGAACCGGGAACTGGCCGCCGACCGCACCGGTGACTGGAACAACGTCTCGCTGGTGTTCAGCACGCTGGCCAGCACCCAGATGATCGTCGTGGTGACAGTGCTGGTGGCGTTGGCGCTGCGGCTCTGGCTGAAGCGTTGGCGCGAGCCGCTGTTCCTGTGCGCGGCGGTGACCGCCCAGGCGCTGGTGTTCCTGCTGACCACTCTCGCGATCGACCGGCGGCGGCCGGCGGTGGAACACATGGACGTCTCGCCACCGACGTCGAGCTTTCCGTCCGGGCACACCTCGGCGGCGGTGGCGCTCTACGTCGGCATCGCCGTGCTGATGGCGCTGCGCGCCCGGAGCACCGGGGCGAAGGTCGCCTGGTGGACGCTGCTGCTGATGGTGCCGCTGGGCGTGGCGCTGACCCGGATGTACCGGGGGATGCACCATCCGAGCGACGTGGTGGCGTCCTTCGTCAACGGCGGCACCTGCGTCGCGATCATGGCTCGTGCGGTGCTGGACCGGGGGCTGCGATGGGGTCGGGCGAAGTTGCCGACGGCCGGGAGTCGCGCTCTGCCCGCTCAGACCTGAGCTGACCCGCGGCGACTCAGGTGCACTCGCCGGTGCCGACCTGCCGGTTGCGTTCGGCTCCCGCCAACGCCACCGGACGGGCCTCGGCCGCCGTCACCGCGAAACCGGTGTTCGGGTCGTCCGACGCCGCCGCGAAGATCACGCCGAGCACCAGGCCGTTGGCGGAGAGCAGCGGACCGCCCGAGTTGCCGCTGCGGACCAGCGCCCGGATCGTGTAGATCTCCCGGGTCACCTCGTTGGCGGAGTAGATGTCCGGGCCCTTGATCCGGTCGACGTCCCGGACCCGTGCCGACTGCGCGTTGTACGGGCCGTCGAGCGGGAAGCCGAGCACGATGGCGTCGGCGCCGCTGCCCGCGTTGCCGGCGGCGAACCGTAGGGACGGTCCGGGCAGTCCGGGTACCAGCAGCACCGCCAGGTCGCGGTTCGGGTCGTAGACGACCACCTTGCCGTCGTACCGCTCGCCGCCCAGCTCCACGGCGACCGAGCGGGTGCCGGCCACGACGTGCGCGTTGGTCATCACCCGGTCGTCCGCGTAGACGAACCCGGAACCCTCGATCCGGCGCGAACAACTGGGCGCCGAGCCGAGCACCTTGACGACCGACTGCTGACCGCTGACCACCACCTGCGAGCCGGCCAGTGCCGGGTCCGGCGGGTCGACCTGCCGGGCCCGGGTAGGCGCCAGGTCGCCGAAGACGTCCGGGAAGCCGTCGGTGTCGACGGTGTCCTCCAACGCCGTGGACAACCGGTGGGCCTGCTCCGGTAGGACCTGGTTGACCACCGTGATCAACGCGCTGTTGCGGACCGAGGCGGCGAGCCAGGGCACCGAGGACGAGCCGAGCGGCACGGCCACCAGCCAGGCCAGCAGGAGCACCGCGAACAGCGAGACCAACGCCCCTCCGACGTCGTCGGCCCGTTTGCCCACGTCGCTGGTGATCGTCTTGCGCAGGTGCGAGCCGAGCCAACCGGCGAGCGCCTGCCCGACCACCGCCAGCCCGAAGATGGCCACGAGCGAGATCAGCACGCGGGTGCCGGCGTCCACGAACTGTCTGGCGAACAGCGGCCCGAGCTGGAGACCCAGCAGGAGACCCAGGAAGAAGCCGGACAACGACGTGACGCCGATGACGAAACCCTGGCGGTATCCGCTGATCGCGAACACGAGCATGAGCAGCAGCAGGACGAGATCCACGACGGACACGGGTCAAGCGTACGGGCAGTGTGCCCGGCGGATGACCATCGCTTGCGGAAGGTGACCGTGCGGTCAGCGCAAGGCGTTCTCGTCGGCCTCTTCGGTGCCGGCGGACGGGGCCGGTGTCGCCCCGCTCGGCGGAAGTTCCAGCACCCGGCCCGGCGACCACGGACGCGCCCAGCCGCCCATCTCGAGCAGGGTGGCGAGCACCCCCGCGGTGAAGCCCCAGACGAGCATCCCACGCGCCGAGAACGCCGGCCCGATCCAGCCGCTCGGGTGGCGGACCCGCAGTCGGTTGGCCGGATCGACCAGCTCGCTCACCGGCAGCCGGGCGACGTGTGCCACCTCGGCCGGCTCCCGTGGGTGCACCGGGTGCGGGTCGTGCCACCAGGCCAGCACCGGCGTGACCACGAAGTCGCTGACCGGGATCCACAGTTTCGGCAGCTCGGCCAGCACCGTCACGCTGGCCGGGTCGAGGCCCACCTCCTCGTTCGCCTCACGCAGGGCGGTGGCACGGACGTCGGCGTCCTCCGGGTCGGCCGCACCGCCGGGGAAGGCCGGCTGACCGGCGTGGTTGCGCAGGTTGGCGGCGCGTTGCAGGACCAGCACGTCGGGGCCCACGCCGGGCTGCTCGCCGAGCAGCACCAGCACAGCGCTCTCCCGACCGCCCTCGGCCGGGGTGGTGAGCCGGGTGAAGTCCTCGGCGCGGGCGGTGCCCAGCCGGGTCAGCAACGGTTCGATCCACTCGGGTGGCCGACGGGTCACGCCGGCACCGCCAGGTTGAGGTGCTGGCGGACCAGCGTGGCGAGCGTGGCGTCGTCGAGAGCGCCGGTGGCGTCGATGTGCCGGATCTGACCGTCGGCGGCGACGAAGAGGGTCAGCGGAATGGCGTTGCGCCTCAGCTCCCGCTGCAGCGCCTCACCCTGGTCCACCAGCATCGGGAACCGGACGCCGAAGTCCTCGCCGATGGACTGGGCGCCGCTGCGGCTGTCCCGGCTGTTGATTCCGACCACCTGGAGCTGACCGGCGGCCCGCTCGCTGAGGCGTTGGAACGCCGGCAACTCCTTGCGGCACGGCGGGCACCACGACGCCCACACGTTGATCACCGCCGGTCCGGCCACCGCCCCCAGCGCGACGGGGGCACCGCCGGTGAAGCAGGAGAGCGTCAGCGCCGGCAGTGCCTGCCCACCGGCGGCGGGCGCTGACGTGCCGGAGCCGGGGGTCGCGGAGGTCGACGCGCCGGAGCCAGGGGTCGCGGCCGTGGGCGCGGTGCTCAGCGTGGCGCAGTCCCGGAACGGCGATGGCCGCTCGGCGGCGGCCGGACGGGGGGCCGGCTCGTCGTCGGCGGTGCCGCTGGTGCAGGCGGTGACGGCCAGCAGCAGTGGCAGGACGGCGAGGGCGAGGCGGCGGTTCACGGCACCTCCGCCGTGACCGCCTGCGCGGGCACCAACTCCGGGTCGACCCCGGCGGCCACCGCGAGGTCGCGTGCCCGAGGGCCCTTGAGCAGCTTGGCGGCGGCTGCCGGCTCGGTCGGGCCGGTGCCGTACGAGGGGCAGAGCCTGGCGAGCGTGCACGCCCCGCAGGCCGGTTTGCGGGCGTGGCAGACCCGTCGCCCGTGGAAGATGATCCGGTGCGAGAGCATGGTCCAGTCGCGCTTGTCGTACAGCGCGCCGATCGCGTGCTCGATCTTGACCGGGTCGGTCTCGGTGGTCAGCCCCCACCGGTGGACCAGCCGTTGGAAGTGCGTGTCGACGGTGATGCCCGGGACGTCGAAGGCGTTGCCGAGGATCACGTTGGCGGTCTTGCGGCCGATGCCGGGGAGCGTCACCAGGTCGACGAGCCGGCCGGGGACCTTGCCGTCGTACCGGTCGAGGAGGGCCTGACCGAGCTTGAGCAGCGAGTCGGTCTTGTTGCGGTAGAAGCCGGTGGGCCGGATCAGCTCCTCCATCTCGCCCCGGTCGGCGCCGGCGTACGCGGCCGCGTCGGGATAGCGGGCGAAGAGCTTCGGGGTGACCTCGTTGACTTTCTTGTCCGTGCACTGCGCGGACAGGATCGTGGCGACGGCCAACTCCAGAGCGTTGGAGTGGTCCAGCTCGCAATGCGCGTCGGGGTGCGTCTCGGCCAGCACCCGGCCGATCTTGCGGGCACGGCGTTTGCGCCCGAGATCGGTCTCGCTGGCACCGGGAGGGCTACTGGTCACGACGGTCAGCCTACGTCGCACCCCGGACGTCCTCCTCAGGTCAGCCGGCGGTTGGCGGCGAGATCTTCCCCTGCCCGTCGAACCGGGCGCCGGCCTTCGGGAAGTCGGCGCGGCTCAACTCGGTGACCAGACCCAGGCCCCGGTCGTCCGGGTCCATCGTCGGCTTGCCGGCGGAGTTCATGTACGTGGAGGTGAACGAACCACCCGCCCAGCTACCGTCCGGCTTGAGCGACACCTTCAGCACCCCGCCCCAGCCGAGGCGACCGGCGTTGCTCAGCGAGTTGCCGCCGCCGGCGAAGTTGCCCAGGCTGTACGCGATCAGCCGGCCCTGGTAGAACTCCATCCCGCGCAGCACGTGCGGGCCGTGCCCGACGATCAGGTCAGCGCCGGCGTCGATCATCGCGTGTGAGAACTTCACCGGGTCGCCCCGGTTCTCGCCCAGGAACATCTCGGTGCCCGGCTTCACCCGGGTCTTGTCGGCGCCCTCGCCGCCCATGTGCACCTGCACCACGACCAGGTCGGCCATGGTGGCGGCCTTGGCAACCACTGTCTTCGCCTTGGCGATGTCGACGAGACTGTTGGACCAGACGTACGACGAGAAGCCGGCGACAGCGACCTTGACGCCCTTGACGTCGACCACGGTGATCTCGTTCGGCGCGCCGGTGTGCTCCAGCTCGTACTTCTGCAGCGCCTTCTGGGTGTTCTCGTAGCCCTTCGGGCCGTAGTCGTAGCCGTGGTTGTTGGCCTGGTTGAGCACGTCGAAGCCGGCGTCGCGCAGGTGCCCGGCGTACTCCGGCGGGGCGCGGAACTGGAAGCAGCGGGTGGAGTTCGCCCCGCACTTGCCGGTGCCGGTGTCGACGGTCAGCGGCTCCTCCAGGTTGCCCATCACCAGATCGGCCTTGAGCGCCTCGGTGACCGAGTTGAAGAAGCCCTTACCGCCGGCGGCGGGCAGCCGACTGGGCGCGTTGCCCATGATGATGTCGCCGGTGGCGGAGAGCGAGATCGCGCCACCCGCACCGGAGGAGGCGGGCCCGGTGGCCTTCGGGCCGGCGGTGGAGACCGGTGCGCCGGTGCCACCACCTCCCGCGCCGGGCTGCCAGACGGGTGCCTCACCACCGGGGTCGGCACAGCCGGCCACGAGGAGGGCGGCCAGCAGCGCGGCGAGGCCGAGGGCGACGCGGCGACGCGGGCGGGACGCGAGGGGGGCGGGAGCGTACATCGCCCGCGACCCTACCGGTCGTTAAACCCGCCGACGATGGCCGATCGGTTGGACTTTGCACCCTTGAGCTGCTCAGACCACGGCACGACCGGCCGGGCGCCGCCGGCCAGGACTGCCGCGTGCACCGCTCGGGCGAGCGCGGCACCCCAGGTGGAGCGCGGCCCGCCGTACGCGGCCTCCGGCCCGTCCACCGGGCAGAGCACGGTGACCGCGTCGGTGGGCGTGCCGGTCCCGGGCACCCCCAGCTCGGTGATCGCCTGGGTCTTCGCCTCGGTCGCGGTGGCCACCGCGTTGACGAGTGCCGAGTCGGCGAGCCGGGCCGGCACGTACACCACGATGTTGACTGTGCCGACGCGTTCGGCGAGCGCGGCCGGCGTCGGCGCGGCCGCGGGCACCGGCGTGCCGAGCCCGACCGTCGCCCAGGCCCGCACCCCGGTGTCGGTCCGCGCCACCACCTCGGCCACATCGACGCCGGTCAACAGACCGACCCCGGCGCCGTCGAGGGCCAGCTCAGCGGCGAGCGAGGCCAGGTGCGCCGCGGGGTCCTCCCGGTCGTACGACATCGGTACCGTCGCGTTCAGCACCCACCGCCGGACCCCGATGCCACCGCCCAGCGGGCCACTGCTCACCGCCCGCAGCGGCACGTCCGCGCGCCAGACGAGCAGCGGGACGTGCCGCCCGTCCTCGGCGCGGCTGGTCAGAATCGGCTCGCTTAGCACGTCGGGCAGGTTACGCCCAACGATCAAGATTCCAGGGGCGACCTCTGATTCATGCTCACGTGCGCCTAGACTTGGCGGCGCGCGAGGGGATCAGCGGACGGCGGCCCCGGCCGACGGACGGCACGCGCAACCGGAGGTGCGCAATGGACGAGGTACTGGCCCGCAGCGGGATCTTCCAGGGTGTTGACCCGGAAGCTGCCGAGGCGCTTGCCAAGGAGATGGAGACGATCGAGGTCCGCAAGGGCGAGATCGTCTTCAATGAGGGCGAGCCCGGTGACAGCCTCTACATCCTGCTGTCCGGGAAGATCAAGGTTGGTCGCCGCGCGGCGGACGGCCGGCAGAACCTGATCGCGGTGATGGGGCCGTCGGACATGGTCGGTGAGCTGTCGCTCTTCGACCCGGGTCCGCGTACGGCGACCGCTACCGCGGTGACCGACACCCGGCTGGTGCGGCTGCGTAAGCAGGCGCTGCGGCCGTGGCTCAACAATCGCCCGGAGATCGCCGAGCAGTTGCTCCGGGTGTTGGCCCGTCGACTGCGCCGGACCAACGACTCGCTCGCCGACCTGATCTTCACGGACGTGCCGGGCCGGGTCGCCAAGAACCTGCTGCAGATGGCGGGTCGCTTCGGCACCCGCGACGGTGGCGTTCTGCGGGTGACCCACGACCTCACCCAGGAGGAGATCGCCCAACTCGTCGGCGCCTCCCGGGAGACCGTCAACAAGGCGCTGGCCGACTTCGCCTCGCGCGGCTGGCTGCGCCTGGACGGCAAGAGCATCATCATTCTGGACCCGGAGCGCCTGGCCCGTCGCGCCCGCGTCTGAGCGGCACAGCACGTCCCCGCCTGCGGCCGGTGCCGGCCGCAGGCGGGGACGTTTGCCATCTGCCTGGCGCAGAATCGCTGGCCCCGGGGCGGTGCCAGCGGTGAGGGTGGGGCCATGGTGAACCGTGTTGCGGTGCTCTCCGACATCCATGGTGTTCTGCCGGCGCTGGAGGCCGTACTGGCTGAGCCGGACGTCGCCACCGCCGATCTGATCGTGCTCACCGGTGACATCGCCGCGGGTCCGCAACCGGTCGAGGTGCTGGACGTGCTCGCCGACCTTGGCGACCGGGTGTGCTGGGTCGGTGGCAACGCCGATCGCGAGCTGGTTGAGGCCCGGGCCGGGCATCCCGCGTCGATCGAGGTGTCGAACTGGGCCGCCGGGCAACTGCGTGACGACCAGGTGGCCCGGCTGGGCGCGCTGCCGGCGACGGTGACGTTGGAGGTCGACGGCCTCGGGCCGACGCTGTTCTGCCACGCAACGCCCCGCGACGACGAGGAGGTAGTGCTCGTCGACTCCCGGTTGGGCCGCTGGACGGAGGTGTTCGACGGTCTTCCCGCCGAGGTTTCCACGGTGGTCTGCGGCCACACGCACATGCCCTTCACCCGGCTGGTCGACCGGCGGCTGGTGGTGAACCCGGGCAGCATCGGCATGCCATACGGGGGCGCGGGGGCGTGGTGGGCGCTGCTCGGGCCGGGCGTCCAACTGCGCCGCACCGCCTTCGACATGGACGCCGCCTGCGCGCGGGTGGCAGCGGAGTCGACCTTCCCCGATGCCGCCGCCTGGGCCGACGAGTACCTGCGCTCCCGACACAGCGACGCCGACGCGCTGACCGTCTTCGGCCCCCGCGACGGCCGCTGAGCCGGCAGCCTGACGGCGCAACGGCGGCGCAACGGCGGCGGGCCGAGGCATGGAGCCGACGGCCGACGGCGCAGAACTGGCGGCCCGACGGCGCACAGCCGACGGCGCAAGACGGCGCACAGCCGACGGCCCGAGACGGCGCACAGCCGACGGCCCGACGGCGCAGAGCTGGCGGCCCGAGACGGCGCACAGCTGGCGGCCCGTCGCTGGGAAGACCGCCCGACAGCCGCTGACACGGCGTCCGGCGGTCGCCGAGCAGGCATCCGACGGGCCACGCCGGCAGCACTCCGATTACGGGTCAGGGGCCCTTTGGAGCTGAATCGTTTGCGGCATCAGCGGTCGGCGATCGGCAGGCCGATCCAAGGCAAGGCCAGTGGGCGACGGGCAGTGGGCATCAGGCATCAGCAACGGGCAATGGGCAATGGGCAGCAGGCAGCAGGCAGCGGGGCCGACGGGTGATTCGTTTGTGACATCAGCTCCAAAGCGAGGCCACTGCCCCCATGCCGTCTCCTGGGCGGCGCCACCATGACCCACCCGAAGTCCCGTCACCCGTCCACTGCGCCCTTTGCGGGGCCCGAGCCCGCCCGGCTCGCGCCCGAGCGACACGGGCCTAGAAAAAGTCAGTCTTGACTGTTTGTTTCGTAGGCCCCAGGCTGTTCGCGTGCCCCCCGCATCGACGCGTGTCCCCCAGCAGGAACGCAGCCGCGCCACCCAGGCCCGGCTGCTGGAGGCGACCGTCGACTGCCTGATCGAGCACGGTTGGTCCGGCACCACGACCACCGTCGTCGCGGCGCGGGCCGGTGTTTCCCGTGGGGCTCAGCTGCACCACTACCCGACGAAGGCGGCGCTGGTCACGGCCGCCGTGGCTCACCTGGCCGAGCGTCGGGCCGACGAGTTGCGCACCGAGGCCGAAGCGTTGCCTGCTGGCCCACAACGGTTGGACCGGGTCGTCGACCTGCTCGCCGTGGCGTTCACCGGTCCGCTTTTCGTGGCCGCGCTCGAGCTCTGGGTCGCCGCCCGCACCGACCGGGAACTCCGCGACGCCCTGGTGCCGCTGGAGGCGACGGTCGGGCGGGAGATGCACCGGCTCACCGTCGCCCTGCTCGGTGTCGACGAGCGTCGACCCGGCGTCCGCGAAGCGGTGCAGGCCACCCTCGACCTGCTCCGCGGGCTCGGGGTGGCCAACCTGCTCAGCGACGACTCGGCCCGCCGGGCCGCCCTGCTGACCACCTGGAAGCGCCAGCTCACCACTCTGCTCACCCCCTGACCGCCGGCCGCACCGGCCCCCACCGACCGGAGGCACCATGGTCGACCTCAGCGACCTGCTCACGGACCTGGCCGACGAGTCCGCCCAGCTGGACGCCCTGGTGGCCACACTGCCCGCAGCCGACTGGGCGAGGCCGACCCCCGCGCCGGGCTGGAGCATCGGGCATCAGATCGCACACCTCGCCTGGACCGACCACGTGGCACTGTTGGCCGCCACCGACGCGGAGGCGTTCTACGCGACGGTGACCTCCGCGCCGGACGTGACGCGGATGGTCGACGCGGGGGCCGAGGAGTTCCTGGCACCGCCGGCCGAGCTGCTCGCCCGCTGGCGGGCCGGACGAACCGCGCTCGTCGACGCGCTGGCCGCCGTTCCGGCCGGTGACAAACTGCCCTGGTACGGCACCCGGATGTCGGCCACCTCGATGGCCACCGCCCGGCTCATGGAGACCTGGGCACACGGCGGGGACGTCGCCGACGCCCTCGGCGTGGTCCGCCCCGACAGCGACCGGCTTCGGCACGTGGCGCACCTGGGCGTGCGTACCCTCGGGCACGGTTTCATCGCGCACGGCCGGGAGGCGCCGACGGCGCCGGTCCGGGTCGAGCTGGTCGGGCCCGGCGGCGACACGTGGAGCTGGGGCCCGGCGGACGCCGCCGACCGGGTCACCGGCCCGGCCCGGGACTTCTGCCAGCTGGTCACCCAGCGCCGACACCGTGCGGACCTCGCACTGGTCGCCACCGGGCCGGTCGCCGACGACTGGCTCGACGTGGCACAGGCCTTCGCCGGGCCGCCGGGTGACGGCCGCAAGCCGGCTGGCGGGAACGGGGTACGGGCATGATCCGTGTCGGCAACGCCTCCGGCTTCTACGGCGACCGGTTCACCGCCTGGCGGGAGATGCTCGACGGCGGTGAGCTGGACGTGCTGACCGGCGACTACCTGGCCGAGTTGACCATGCTGATCCTGGCCCGGGATCGTCTCCGCGACAGCGACCTGGGCTACGCGAAGACGTTCCTGCGGCAACTGGAGACCTGCCTCGGCACCGCCCTCGACCGAGGGGTGCGGATCGTGACCAACGCCGGCGGGTTGAACCCGGCCGGCCTGGCCGCGGCCATCGAGAAGCTCGCCAACCGGCTCGGCCTGCCGGCCCGGATCGGATACGTCGAGGGCGACACGATCCAGCGGCCGGACGCGTTGAGCGCTAACGCCTACCTCGGCGCGTTCGGGATCGCCGCCTGCCTGGACGCGGGTGCCGACGTGGTGGTCACCGGCCGGGTCACCGACGCGTCGCTGGTGGTCGGCCCGGCCGTCGCCCGGTACGGGTGGGGCCGCGACGACCTCGACGAGCTGGCCGGGGCCACCGTCGCGGGGCACCTCGTCGAGTGCGGCGCACAGGTCACCGGCGGCAACTTCAGCTTCTTCACCGAACTGCCCGACGGCGGTCACCGGCCCGGGTTCCCGATCGTCGAGGTGCACTCCGACGGCTCGTCGGTGGTCACCAAGCATCCGGGCACCGGTGGCGCGGTCACCGTGGAGACGGTCACCGCCCAACTGCTCTACGAGATCGGCGGGCCGTCCTATCTCGGGCCGGACGTGGTCACCCGACTGGACACCGTGGCGCTGCACCCCGACGGGCCGGACCGGGTCCGGGTCTCCGGCGTACGGGGCACGCCGCCACCGCCAACCCTCAAGGTGGGCGTCAACAACCTCGGCGGCTTCCGCAACTCGATGACGTTCGTCCTCTGCGGTCTGCACATCGAGGCGAAGGCGGCACTGGTCCGGGGGCAGATCGAGGAGGCGGTGGGCGCTGACGGGCTGGAGTTCACGCTGGCCCGCACCGACCACGAGAACGCCGCCGACACCGAGGCGGCCAGCGCCCTGCTGCACGTACACCTGCGTGACGGCGACAAGACGCGGGCCGGTCGGGCGTTCTCGGCCGCCGCGGTGGAGTTGGCCCTGGCCTCGTACCCGGGCTGCACCCTGACCACGGTGCCCGGCGACGCGACACCGTACGGCGTCTTCACCGCCGACGCGGTGCCGCAGGACGCGGTGGCGCAGGTCGCGGTGCTGCCCGGTGGCGAGCGGGTGCCGATCGCCCCGCCGATCCGCACCGCCCCCACAGCGCAGGACGAGCCCGCCTCGGGTGGCGAGGTGGCGGTCGACGGCCCGACCCGGCGCGGGGCGCTCGGCGAGGTGGTCGGCGCGCGCTCCGGGGACAAGGGCGGGGATGCCAACCTCGGTGTCTGGGCGCGTTCCGACGCCGGGTACGCCTGGCTGCGGGCCTGGCTGACAGTCGACCGGCTGGCCGAACTACTGCCGGAGACCGCGCCGCTGACCGTGCGGCGCTACGAGTTGTCGAACCTGCGCGCTGTCAACTTCGTGATCGAGGGCCTGCTCGGCGCGGGGGTGGCCGCGTCCACCCGGTTCGACCCACAGGCCAAGGCGCTCGGCGAACTGCTGCGCGCCCGGATCGTCGACCTTCCGGCCGACCTGTCGACGGAGGCGCCGTGAGCATCGTGGACACCCCGGAGCGCCGGCAACTGCGCGAACTGACCCGGGCGTTCGTGACCCGGGAGGTGTTGCCGCACCTGGACGACTGGGAGCGGGCCGGCGAGGTGCCCCGGGCGTTGCACGCGACCGCCGCGAAGCTCGGCCTGCTCGGCATCGGCTTCCCGGAGTCGGTCGGTGGCAGCGGCGGTGACCTCCTCGACTCGATCATCGTGACCGAGGAGCTGATCCGCTCCGGCGGCTCGTCCGGGCTGGTGGCGGCCCTGTTCACGCACGGGATCGCGTTGCCGCACATGGTCGCGACGGCCGGTGCCCGCACCGGCGGCTCGCTGGGCGGTCGGCTCGGCGGCACCGCGTCCCCAGCCGACGACAGCCTGATCGAGCGGTACGTCCGGCCCACCCTGTCCGGCACGATGATCGGGGCGCTGGCCATCACCGAGCCGGACGGCGGTTCGGACGTGGCGGGCATCCGCACCACCGCCCGCCGCGACGGCGACCACTACGTGGTGAACGGGTCGAAGACGTACATCACCAGCGGCCACCGGGCCGACTTCGTGACCACCGCCGTGTGTACCGACTTCCCCGGCAGCGGTGAACTCACCCTGCTGGTCATCGACAAGGGGTCGCCCGGGTTCACCGTGGGACGCCGGTTGGAGAAGCTGGGCTGGCACTGTTCGGACACCGCCGAGTTGTCCTTCGCTGACGTGCGGGTGCCGGTCGCCAACCGGATCGGCGCGGAGAACACCGGCTTCCTGGCGATCATGCAGCACTTCGCTGCGGAACGGCTGTCGCTGGCGACCCAGGCGTACGCGACCGCGCAGCGCTGCGTCGAGCTGGCGGTGCGTTGGTGCCGGGACCGGGAGACCTTCGGGCGTCCGCTGGCCAGCCGGCAGCTGATCAGGCACCGGTTGGCCGAGATGCACACCCGCACCGAGGCGGCCCGGTCGTACGTGCACGACGTCGCCGCTCGGGTGGCTGCCGGCGAGCCGGTGGTGACCGAGGTGGCGATGGCCAAGAACATGGCGGTGGCCGCCTGCGACCACGTCGTCGACCAGGCGTTGCAGCTGCACGGCGGCTTCGGCTACCTGCGCGACGCCGAGGTGGAGCGGCACTACCGCGACGCGCGGATCCTCGGCATCGGCGGCGGCACCACCGAGATCATGAACGAGATCATCGCGAAGGGCATGGGCTTATGACGATCCTGGACAGCTCGGTTGACCCGTCCGCGCCCTCGTATGTGGCGAACCGGGCGGCGTTGCTGGAGCGGCTGGCCGAGTTGGACGCCGCGCTGGACCAGGCGCGGGCCGGTGGTGGCGAGAAGTACGTGACCCGGCACCACGCCCGCGGCAAGCTGCTCCCCCGGGAGCGGATCGAGCTGCTGGTGGACGCCGACAGTCCTTTCCTGGAGTTGTCGCCGGTCGCCGCGTACGGCTCGGACTTCCCCGTCGGAGCCAGCGTGGTCACCGGTATCGGGGTGGTCGAGGGCGTGGAGTGCCTGATCGTCGCGAACGATCCGACCGTACGCGGCGGCGCTGTCAATCCGTGGTCGCTGGCGAAGACCCGGCGGGCCGGCGAGATCGCGCTTGCCAACCGGCTGCCCATGGTCAACCTGGTCGAGTCGGCCGGGGCGGATCTGCCCACCCAGGCGGAGATCTTCATCCCCGGTGGTCGGGTGTTCCGTGACCTCACCCGGCTCTCGGCGGCGGGCATCCCCACTGTCAGCGTGGTCTTCGGCAACGCGACGGCCGGTGGCGCGTACGTGCCGGGGATGTCCGATCACGTGATCATGATTCGGGACCGGTCCCAGGTCTACCTGGCCGGTCCGCCGCTGGTGAAGATGGCGACCGGCGAGGTCACCGACGACGAGTCGTTGGGTGGCGCGGCGATGCACGCCGGCACGTCCGGGCTCGCCGATCACCTGGCCGCCGACGAGCGGGACGGCATCCGGCTGGCCCGGCAGTGTGTCCGCCGGCTGAACTGGCGTAAGCAGGGCCCGTCGCCGCGTACGGCGGTGCCGCAGCCGCCGAAGTACGACCCGGAGGAGTTGCTCGGCATCACCAGCGCCGACCTGAAGGTGCCGTTCGACCCCCGGGAGGTGCTGGCCCGGATCCTCGACGGCAGCGACTTCGACGAGTTCAAGCCGGCGTACGGGGACGCGCTGGTCACCGGTTGGGGCGAGCTGCACGGGTACCCGGTGGGGGTGCTGGCGAACGCCCGAGGGGTGCTGTTCAGCGCGGAGGCGCAGAAGGCGGCCCAGTTCATCCAGCTCGCGAACGCCTCGGACACCCCGTTGATCTTCTTGCAGAACACCACCGGCTACATGGTCGGCACCGAGTACGAGCAGCGCGGCATCATCAAGCACGGCGCCCTGATGATCAACGCGGTGTCGAACTCGACGGTGCCGCACCTGACGGTGAACCTGGGTGCCTCGTACGGGGCGGGCAACTACGGCATGTGCGGCCGGGCGTACGAGCCGAGGTTCCTGTTCACCTGGCCGAACGCGAAGTCGGCGGTGATGGGCCCGGCGCAGCTCGCGGGGGTGCTGTCCATCGTGGCCCGGCAGGCGGCTGCCGCCCGGGGGCGCGACTACGACGAGGAGTCCGACGCGGCGATGCGGATGATGGTCGAGCAGCAGATCGAGTCGCAGTCCGGGGCACTCTTCCTCTCCGGCCGGCTCTACGACGACGGGGTGATCGATCCTCGGGACACCCGGACCGTCCTCGGGCTCTGCCTCTCGGCGATCCACAACGGACCCGTCAAGGGTGCCGACGGCTACGGCATCTTCCGGATGTGAGGGGTCAATCGATGATCGAACGCTTGCTCGTGGCCAACCGGGGCGAGATCGCCCGTCGGATCTTCGCCACCTGCCGTGCGATGGGCGTGCAGACCGTCGCCGTGCACTCGGACGCGGACGGGGACGCGCCGTTTGTCGCCGAAGCCGACCAGGCGGTCCGGCTGCCCGGGAACACGCCGGCCGAGACGTACCTGCGGGTGGATCTGATCCTGGACGCGGCCCGGCGCACCGGCGCGGACGCCGTCCATCCCGGTTACGGGTTTCTCGCCGAGAACGCCGAGTTCGCGGCGGCGGTGACCGACGCCGGCCTGACCTGGGTCGGGCCGCCGGCCAAGGTGATCGCCGCGATGGGCGACAAGCTGGCGGCGAAGGCGCTGCTCGCCGAGGCGGGCGTGCCGATGCTGCCCAGTTGGACCGACCCGGACGAGATCACGGACTTCCCGGTGCTGGTGAAGGCGTCGGCCGGCGGTGGCGGCCGGGGGATGCGGATCGTCCGGACCGCCGACGAGCTGGCCGAGGCGGTCGCCTCCGCGCGCCGCGAGGCGGCTGCCGCGTTCGGCGACGGCACTGTCTTCATCGAGCGGTACGTCGAGCGCGGCCGGCACGTCGAGGTGCAGATCTTCGGCGACACCCACGGTCGGGTGGTGGCGCTCGGCGACCGGGAATGCTCGATCCAGCGGCGGCACCAGAAGATCGTCGAGGAGGCACCGGCGGTCGTACCGGAGCGGGTGCGGACGGCGTTGCACGAGGCGGCGGTGGCGGCCGGGCGAGCGGTGGACTACCTGGGCGCGGGCACTGTGGAGTTCCTGCTCGCCCCGGGTGGCGAGTTCTTCTTCCTGGAGATGAACACCCGGCTCCAGGTGGAGCACCCGGTCACCGAGCTGTGCACCGGCCTGGACCTGGTGGGGTTGCAACTGCTCGTCGCCGAGGGTGAGCCGCTGCCGGCGGACCTTCCGGGGAGCACCGGGCACGCGATCGAGGTGCGCCTGTGCGCCGAGGACGCGGCGGCGGGGTGGCGGCCGGACACCGGGACGCTGCACCGGTTCAGCGTCGGCGCGGTGGTGACCGAGTTCGGTGGGCTGGCCGGGCCGGGGCTGCGGCTCGACTCGGGTGTGGTGGCCGGCTCGGTGGTCGGGGTGCACTACGACTCGATGCTCGCGAAGCTGATCGCCTGGGGTCGTACCCGGGCGGAGGCGACCCGGCTGCTGGCCGGCGCGCTGGCCCGGGCCGAGCTGCACGGGGTGACCACCAACCGGGACCTGCTGGTCCGGGTGCTGCGCAGCCCCGCGTTCGCCGCCGTGGAGATCGACACGGGTTTCCTGGACCGGCACCCGGAGGTCTTCGACCCACTGCTCCCCACCGAGCAGGTGCCGCTCACCGCCCTCGCCGCCGCGCTGGCGGGCGCGGCGCACCGTCGGGCGACCGCGCCGGTGCTGTCCGGGCTCCCTTCCGGGTGGCGCAACGTGCCCGCCGTCCCGCAGGTCACCCGCCTCGTCCAGTCGGACGGCCACGAGATCGAGGTCCGCTACCGCCTGGACCGGACCGGCCGGCTCGCGGACTGGGGCAGCACAGCCCCGGGCTCCGACGCCGCTGGGTCGGCGGACCCGCCGGCAGTGGCGCTGGTTCAGGCCGCAGCGGACCGGGTGGTGCTCGACGTCGACGGGGTTCGGCGCGGGTACCGCGTACACCGGGTGGGGTCGGCTGTCTTCGTGGACGGCCCGGACGGGGCGGCGAGCCTGACCGAGCTGCCGCGCCTTCCCCTGCCCACGACGGAAGTGGGTGCGGGGTCGCTGCTCGCGCCGCTGCCCGGCGCGGTGACCCGGGTGCACGTCCAGGTCGGCCAGCGGGTCACGGCCGGCGATCCGCTGCTCACGTTGGAAGCGATGAAGCTGGAACATCCCGTGCTCGCCCCGATCGACGGTGTGGTCGCCGAGTTGCCGGTGCCGACCGGTGGTCAGGTGCAGGCGGGCGCAGTGCTGGCCGTCATCGACAGCTCCCCCGCATCCGCCGATCTGGAGCCGTCGAATCCCGAGGAGGACTCCCGATGACCTTCGACCTCACCCCCGAACAGGACCAGTTGCGCGACGCCGTGCGGGCCCTGGGCCGCCGCTACGGCCACGGCTACTTCGTCGAGAAGGCGAAGGCCGGTGAGCACACCACCGAGTTGTGGGCCGAGGCGGGACGGCTCGGCTACCTGGGGGTCAACATCCCCACCGAGTACGGCGGCGGGGGCGGCGGCATCACCGAACTGGCCATCGTCTGCGAGGAGTTGGCGGCGGCCGGTTGCCCGTTGCTGCTGCTGGTGGTCTCCCCAGCCATCGCGGCGACCGTGATCAACCGACACGGCACCGAGGAGCAGCGCAAACGGCACCTGCCGGGCCTGGCCGACGGCTCCCAGAAGATCGTCTTCGCGATCACCGAGCCGGAGGCCGGTTCCAACTTCCACCGGCTCGGCACGGTGGCCCGGCGCGACGGTGGCGACTGGGTGCTCAACGGTCGCAAGTGCTACATCTCCGGAGTCGACGAGGCCGGGCACGTGCTGGTGGTGGCGCGTACCGAGGATTCCTCGACCGGCAAGCTCAAGCCGGCGCTGTTCCTGGTGCCGACCGACGCGGCCGGGCTGACCCGGTCCAAGCTGGACATGGAGATCGTGTCTCCGGAGAACCAGTTCCTGCTCTACCTGGACGACGTGCGGGTGCCCGCCGACGCGCTGCTCGGTGAGTCGCTGGACGCGGGACTGCCGGCACTCTTCGCCGGGCTCAACCCGGAGCGGATCACGGTGGCCGCGATGGGCGCCGGCACCGGCCGGTACGCCATCGAGCGGGCCAGCGAGTACACCGCCACCCGCAAGGTCTGGGGTGGTCGGACCATCGGCACCCACCAGGGCGTGTCGCACCCGCTGGCCCACGCGGCGGTGCAGGTGGAACTGGCCCGGCTCATGATCCAGAAGGCGGCCACGCTGTACGACGCCGGCCGCGACCTGGAGGCCGGGGTGTCCGGCAACATGGCCAAGTACGCGGCCGGTGAGGCCGCCGCGCTCGCCGTGGACACCGCCGTCCAAGTGCTCGGCGGGGCCGGCATGACCACCGAGTACGGGGTGGCGACCCTGCTCGGCGCGGTCCGGGCCGGCCGGATCGCCCCGGTCAGCCGCGAGATGATCCTCAACTTCGTGGCCCAACACGTCCTCGGCCAGGACAAGTCGTACTGACCCGGCCTGCACGGCCACGCCGATCTTGCAGTTTCGGTCGTCGATATGCGTGAGATGCCCTTTACGTCGGGACAGTAAGTGCAAGATCGCGGCATAAGGGGCGGGACGGGGTCAGGCCGGCGTACGGCAGGCGGCGTCAATGCGGTGGACCGGGCGGACCCGACGACCCATGCCCTCCAACAGTGAATCCTCGACGTGGAAGTCGTGAATGCGCAGTTGGTGGCGGGGCAACTCCTCCTCGCTCGGGCAGAGCACCTGGGCGCGGACCTGATCGACAGGGACGTACCGGACCCCACCCCGTTCCTGGAGAATCACCATGTTGACGTCGTCGGTGGTGACCACGTGCCCGCGGACGTCCTCGGTGGGCCCACTCTCCGGGCCCACGGTGGTGACGGTCAGCGGCAGCACCGGTGTGCTGATCACCGGCACCGCTGCCCAGACCAGGGTGGCGAGCACCGCCACCTCGGTCACCGACGCCAGCGGCCGGATCACCATGCCCGGCAGCGGCCCCGCGATGAACAGGGCCAGCAGCGGAGGCACCACGATGAGCGCCAGCACCAGCCACTCGCCACCCTGCTGCACCGCCGCACGCAGAGTCGGCAGCATCAGCCAGCCGTACCCGGCGAGCAGCGCGCCGATCAGCAGCAGCCGAGGCACTACCCGTTCGTGCAGCCGCCCGGGGCGCAGCTGGAACGCGGCCACGAACGCCGGCAACAGCAGCGGAAGGTAGAGCAACGGCCAGGTGATCAGGGCGAGCAGGAAGCTGGCCAGCACCACCCAGGCCGGCGTGATGTCGGCCCAACGGGCGAAGAGCGGGCGACGCCGGGCGCCCGGCGGGAGTCGGTCCGCGCTGACGGCCAGCACCGCGCCGAGCGCGAACACCGCGACCAGGCCGGTGGAGAGCAGCCGGGCCGCCGTGGTCAGGAAGCCGGCGAGCAGGTTGACCGGCCCGACGTTGGCCACCAGCAGCAGCGTGGTCTGAAGCTCGCCGCCGGCCTCCACGCCGAGGCGGAGCACCGAGAAGATCGCGGGTACGCCCACCACGGCGGTCCAGAACGACTGGCTGGCTCGGGCTCGCCGCTCCGCAGGATCCCAGCGGACCCGCCCGGGCTGCACCTCGGCGACGACCGGTTCGGCTGGTTCGGCGACCGGCACGGCGGCCGGCCAGGCGACCTCACCGTCCGGTCCGGCCGGTGGAGGGTCGACGACCGGTCTTGCGGTGACCGTACCGTCGACTCTCGGCGCCTCGGCAGCGCCGCCGGGCACGGAGCTGCGGGGCGGCGGCACCGGCCCGTCGCCGCCGGTGGCGGTCGGTGCCGCGCTCACTTCGCGGGCGCCTTGTCGTCGAAGTCGACGAGCTTCGGCACCTCCAGCGGCTGCGGCTGGCGCTTCTCGGCCTTCAGCCACGGGCCGAGGGTTCGGTTGTACGCGGTCTGCCAGGGGCTGGCATCCCCGTCGCGACCCTGCTCGTAGCTCTTCTGCAAGAAGTACGCGACCAGGTCGCGCAGCGCGGGATCACCGATCGGCACGCCGATGCCCAGCAACTCGCTGGTGCCGAACGGCATGTCGACGATCTCGAACTCCTTGGGGAAGCTGGCCAGGAAACCGGCGAGGATCGACTCGTCGGAGCTGACCGCGTCGTAGCGGCCCTTCCGGATGCCGTCGACGCAGTCGCCGACGTCCTTGACCACGAACGTCTTGACCTGGTGCTTCTCCAACTCGGCCTCGGTGGTGGAGCCGCCGCTGGTGCAGACCTTGTAGGCCGGGTCGCGCAGGTCCTCAATGGTGCGGATCTTGTCCTTGAGTCGGACCGGCACCATCACCTCCTGCGTGGTGACGAAGTACGGCCCGGCGAAGCTGACCAGCTTCTTACGGTCCTCGGTCATGGAGAAGCTGGACACCACCAGGTCGACGGTGCCGCCCTGGAGTGACGGGATGCGGTCCTCGGTGGCGACCGACACGAACTCCAGCCGCTGCTCACCCTCGTAGCCGAGGGAGGCCGCGATGTACCGGGCGATCTCGACGTCGAACCCGACGTGCTGGCCGTTTCGCAACTCACCCATGAGCGGCTCGTTCGTGGCGACACCGATGCGCAGCTTCGACTGGCCGTAGATGTGGGTCTCGCGCATCTTCTCCTGCACCGACAACAACTCCGGTTCCTTGCGGCTGTCGCAACCGGCGGCAGCGGCCAGGGTGAGAGTCAGGGCGACCGCCAGCGTCGACGCGATCGAGCGGAGCCGGGATTGCGAACTGCCTGAGCTCATGGGCGACCTCGCTGCCGGAAGAGCCTGCGGGACACTGAGAGTAGCGGTTCTTGTCCAGTCCGTGTGGGTGCCGTGGGCCATGTCGGCCGGGTCGGCCGGGATCGACGCCGATCGGCACGACAGTCGGCTCTGCGGTTGACAGCCGGCCTCGTCACGACATGCTGGACGGGTGAGCCGATTGCCCAGACCCGATGCGCGCACAGTGGCGGTGCTCGCGGCGCTCGGAGCCCTTGCGCCGCTGGTCATGCTGGTCGTGTGGCGCCGGCAGGATCTGCTCGGCGTGGTTCTCGCGCTGCTCTGCGTGCTGATGACCATGGTCGCCGGGGTGGCCGTCTCCGCCGCTCGTCAGGTCGACGGTCCGGAGCCGGTGGACCGGTCGGCAGCCGTCGGGCCGCCCGAGCTGATGCCGTACGGCATCGACGCGGACACCCTCGACGCGTTGGACAGTCGGGACGCGTTGCGTGCGGTGCGTGACCGCCGACGCGGGTCGAACGGCCTCAGCGGCCGGTGAGCGTGGGCGCGGTGAGCGCGTCCACGCCGCGCCCCGCCAGACACCGGTAGGTCCGGTCGATGCTGCCGTCGACCGGCGGTAGCACCTCCAGGTGCCAGCCGGTCACCTCGGCGATCCCGGTGGTCAGTCGGAACGTGGTGACGCTGCACACCTGCCGCACCGGTTCAGCGGCGGCCACCTCGTCGTAGGTGGCGCCGACCAGCGACACCGGCAGGATGCCCTCGGCGTACGTCTCCCAGGTGTGTCGGCCGGCGCAGGACAGCCGGGCCGCCTCGGCGCGGCTGCCGCGGATCCGCATCGGGCCGAAGCACTCCAGCTCGGGCAGGCACCGGGCGCCCTCGGGCAGGGCGGTGGGCCCACCGGTGCCGGTCGCGCAGCCGGGCAACGGCCCGGTCGCCGGCGCGGCGATCTGGGTGGCGGACGGGTATGGGGTGGGTGGTGGCGCCCGATCCGCGACCCAGGCCCCGGCGGTCGCGGAGGCGGCCAGGGCGAGCACCCCGATGCCGCCGAAGAGCCACCGCCGCCAACGCCGGCCGGTGGAGAGGGTCGGCTGGGTGTCCTCAACGGGTGGGCGGGGCACCGGCTGGCTGGCCGCGTACGGGCCGGACAGCGTCGCGCCCCCGCTGATCGGAGCGCCGCTGACCGGTGCCGACGGCGAGCCGAGCGGCAGGTTGCTGAGCAGGTCGTGCAACTCCAGGGCGGAGGGGCGCTCGCCCGGGTCGTTGGCCATGCCCGCGCGCAGCACGTCGATCAGCTCGTCCGGCACGCCCGGCAGGGCGGGGAGCGGCTGGTTGAACATCTCCAGCACGGTGACCAGGCTCGGGTTGCGCTCGGACTGCCAGCGCGGCGGTCGGCCGTGCATCACCGCGTAGAGGGTGGCGCAGAGCGCGTACACGTCGACGGCCGGCGATGGCGGGCTGTGGCTGAACATCTCCGGCGGCGCGTACGCCGGGGTGAGCACCTCGAGGGTGACCGAGGCGTCCCGGTGCTCGGCGAGGACGGCGAGCCCGAAGTCGGCGAGCACCGCCGAGTTGAAGCCCGAGTAGAGGATGTTGGCCGGTTTCACGTCCCGGTGCAGCACCCCGGCGGCGTGCGAGTGGGCCAGCGCGTCCGCGATCTTGATGCCCAGGTCGCGGGCCTCCACCGGGCCCAGCGGCGAGGTGCGCATCCGTTCGGCGTACGAGCCGTCGCAGAGTTCCATGATCAGGTAGGGGTGCTGATCGATGGTGACCCCCACGTCGAAGAGGTCCACCACGTGCGGGTGTGACGACATCCGCCCGGCGGCCCGCGCCTCGCGCAGGAAGCGGGCCTGGTCGCGCTCGCTGTCCAGCGTCCGGTTCTCGACCTTGACGGCGACCTCGCGGTCCACGGAGATCTGGGTGGCTTGGTAGACGGTCGCGTACCCGCCCCGGGCAAAGACCCGCAAATCAGTCAGGCCGGGCACGATCGGCACGCGCACGCCGCCGGTCGGGGAGTCGGTCACCGCTCGAAAATACCCAACCCGACCGATGGCTCAGCGCGCCGCGTCCGCCGGAGCCGCACCGGTGGGACCGGTACCCTCCTCGGCGACCGCGGTCGTCCCGGCACCCTCGGACGTTCCGGACCCGCCGGCCGGGATGCCCCGTCGGGCATCCAGACGCAGACCGATGGCGGTGGCGACCGCGCCCAGCCCCTCCCACGCCGCCACCCCGAAGAACCGGTCGGGAGCGATGTCGGCCAGCACCGCGATAGTGAACACGGTGAACGTGACCAGCCGGAAGACCACTGTGAAGCGGAAGAACACCCGCCACTCGGTCACCGTGGCGAGCAGGTAGTAGACGCCCATGTTGAACGCCGCCATCGACGACGCCAGCAGGAACGTCCCGGTGTGGTCACCGACGGCCCGCGTCGCCGGCACCTCGAACCCGAGCATGCGCAGCTGTGCCTCCGGCCAGAGCAGCCCGACCGCGCCCATCACCAGCGCCAGCACGCCGAAGACCGCGATGGTCCAGCCCGCGATGGATCGCGGCAGCTTCATGAAGGGCCTCCCCAGGCACGGCGACGGTCACCACTGTGGACCCGTACGCGGTGGTGACACGCTAGCCCCTCACCCCGGGCACCACATCCCCAGAACCGGCAGAACCTGCACCCTCCCCGGGACGGTTCAGACCACTGCGGCCAGGCGGGCGTGGAGGGCGTCCGCCGCGGCCCGCTCACTGCGCTGCTCGGTCGCGTACGCCAGGCGGACCGCCTCCTGCGCACAGGACAGCGCCTCCGCCGGGCGTCCGCAGGCGGCCAACGCCTCGGCCAGCACACTCGCCGCGATCACCTGGCTGCGCACGTCCTCGGCGGGTGCGCCGACCGCTCGGCGGGCCCAGTCCAACGCCTGCTCCCGCTGACCGTGCGCGAGCAGCGCCGCAGCGTACTGGGCCATCGTCTGGCGGCGGGAGAAGAGCAGCGAGGGTGCGTTGGCGGCGGCAGTGGCCACCGGAGCGAGCAGTCCCACAGCGGTCGCCGAGTCGCCGGCGGCGAGCCGGGCCGTCGCCAGCAGCACCCGGGGCGCCACCTGCGCCGGGGCCTGCGGGTTGTGCGGCTCCACGGCGGTCAGCACCGCCCGGGCCACCTGCTCGGCCGTCTCGCAGTCGCCCATGTCCAACGCGACGAAGCCCCGCAGCGTCCCGGCCATCCCGGTGAGCAGCGGGTGCGAGGTGCGCTCCGCGTACGCCAGGGCGTCGGTGAGCAGGTCGGCCGCGTGCTCCGGCTCGCCCAGCCCGCGCGCCACCACCGCCCGCACCACCAGGGCGAAACCTCGGCCCCAGTCGTCGGAGGCGGCAGCGAACTCCCGGTACGCCCGCCGGGCCTCCCGGTCCGCCTCGGCCAGATCGCCCAGCTCGGCGGTGGCGAACGCCGCCACCGCGCGCAACGTCCCCACCGCCCACGCCTCGCCGACCCGCTCACCGAACGGCAGGAACACCTGCGCCATCCGACACGCCTCGCGCAGTCGACCGGCGAGCAGCCGGGCGAACGCCGTGGTGCCGCGCAACCAGGCCCGCCCGTACGGATCCTTCAGCTCGGCGAAGAGCCGGGCCGCCCGGCCGAGCACCGCGTCGGTGCCGGCGAAGTCACCCCGGGTGGTGGTCACCCAGGCCAGGTTCTGCAGGGACCACGCCTGCCCGCGCCTGTCCTGGACGCCCAGGCTCACCTGGTACGCGGCCGCCAACCGACTGCTCGCCTGACTCAACCGCCCGGCCACGAAGTCGGCCATGCCGAGCCGGCGCATGGCCGTGGCGCGCTGGGTGGGCAGCTGACCCTCCGTGGCCACCTGCAACGCCTCCTGCCAGGCGGTCACCGCCCGGCCCTGGTCCCCGAGGGTCTCCTGGGCCTGCCCCGCCAGCAGCAGGGCGCTGACCCGGGTGGCCTCGTCCCGCGCGTTCGCGGCGATCTTCTCGGCGTACGCCAACGCGTCGGAGACCCGGCCGACCTGGAGCAACGCCCGGGCGTGCACCACCTGGTCGGCGGCCGGCACCCCGTCGCGGGCCAGTTCGGTGGCGCGCTCGGCGTACTCGACGGCCATTGCCGGCTCACCGGCGGACAGCGACCGGCGCGCGGCCCGGCCGAGCGCGGCGACGCCGAGCGGAACCACCGCCCGGGCCGGCGCGTCCGGACGCAGCTTCACCGCGTCGGCGAGCGTGGCGGCCCGCTCGACGTGCATCGCCACGAAGTCGTCCCGGGCCTCGTCGGTGAACCCGCCCACCGTGCTCGGCGTGGCATCGTCCACCGGTGCCGCCCAGCGGGCCAGCGCGGCGTGCCGCTCAGCCAACTCGGCCTTGCTCACCCCGGCGTACGCGGCCTCCCGCATGAGCGGCGTCGCGAACGAGTAGCCGGCACGCGAGCGGTGCAGCATCCGGCGTTGCAGCAACTCCTCGACCGCCCGGTCGAGTTCGACCGCGACCACCGCCGACGGCCGGCCGTCGCGACCGGCCCGCTGCTCGCGCATCGCCTCCAGCGCGCCGGTCGGCACCGTGTCACCGGTGACCGCCGCGTCGCGCAGCACCGACCGGGCGTCCGGCGGCAGCGCGTCGATCCGGGCCGCCAGCACGGCGGCGAGGTCGCGGGAGAGCAGCCGGCTGCCCAGCGAACCCGGCACCAACCGCCAACTGGCCGTCCCGCTCTGCTCCCGATCACCGGAACCGGACCGCTCCACGGCGACGCCGCGGACGGACGCGGCACCGGCACCGCGCACCGACTCGGTGGTGAGCGCACCCCGCTCGATCAGCAGGGTGACCAGTTCGGCCAGGTAGAACGGGTTGCCCTGGGCGGTGGCGAGCAACCGGTCGGCGTCGGCCTGGGGCAGCTTGCCGCCGCCGAGGTAACTCGTCAGCAGCCGGGCCGCGTCGGCGCCGCGCAGCGGCGGCAACGAGTGCACCTCGGCGTCCGCGACCCGGGTCAGCGCTCCGGCGGTACGCACCAGTTCGGGGCGGCCGAGCAGCAGCACCAGCACCGGGCCGGTGAGCCTGGACAGCGTCAACCCGAGGGCCCTGATCGTCTCTGCGGTGGCATCGTGCAGGTCGTCCACCACGATCACCAGCGGGGCCTCCGAGGCGAGCCCGCTGAGCAGGTCGGCGACCGAGTTCGGCACCACTTCGGCATCCGCGGCCGGGGTGCCCGACCCGCCCCACTCGCCGCTGTCGGTGCCGCCGTGCGCCGGGAGTTCGGCATAGCCGAGCAGGGCGAGCAGCTGCTCGGTGGCGATCGGCGCGGTCTCCGCACCGGATCGGGCGAGCCGCTGCCCGAGCCGACGCAGCCGCTCCTCCACCGCCGGGCGGGTCAGTGCGGTGGACGCGTCGCTGGGCAGGCCGACAGCGGCCCGCACCAGGTCGGCGAGGGGCGCGAGCCGTCGCCGCTCGCCGAACGCGGCACAGCGCACCGAGAGCACCCGGGCCCCGGTGTGCGCCGCGTACCGGCCGGCACCGACGTCGTACCCGGCGGCGAGGCGCTCCACCTCGGCGGCGAACCGGGACTTGCCGATACCCGCCTCGGCGGTCATCAGCAGCACCCGTGGGTCGCCCTGGTCGATCACCTCGGCGAGCCGGCCGGCGACCCGACCGATCTCCGTCTCCCGGCCGACGTACGGCGCCTCGTCGCCGAGCCCCGAGCGGGTGCCCGGCGCGTCCAGCAGACCCAACAGCTCGTACGCCTCGACCGGTTCACGCTTGCCCTTGAGCCGCAGTGGGCGCAACGCCCGCCAGGAGGAGACGTGCCTGGTCGCCGCGGCGGTCCGCCCGCCGGCGTAGACGGCTCCGACCGCGGCGGCGTCGGCGAGCCGGGCCGCGGTGTTCACCGTGTCGCCGATGACCGTGTACTCGATGGCGGCCTGGATGCCCGCGATGACGTCGCCGGTGTTCAACCCGACCCGCAGCCCGAGCGGCGCGCCGCCGCCCCGCTCGTCGTCGAGCACCCGGCGGACGGCCCGCTGCATGGACAGGGCGGCCCGCACGGCGCGTTCGGCGTCGTCCTCGTGCGCCACCGGGGCGCCGAAGACCGCCATGATGCCGTCACCGGTCAGCTTGTCGACGTGCCCGCCGAAGGTCTTCACCGCACCGGCGAGGGCGGCGAGCACCCGGTCGGTGACCGCGCCGACGCGTTCCGGGTCGAGGTCCTCCGACCAGGAGGTGAACTCGGAGAGGTCGCCGAAGAGCACGGTGACCACCCGACGCTCGGCAGCCGGCAACGTGGCGGCGGCCGGCAGCGCGGCACCACAGTTGTGGCAGAACCGCGCACCGGGAACGGCAACGGTTCCACACACGGGGCAGGTCACATGTGCTCCAACCCACTGACCCCGGGCGGGGATTCCCCGGTGTCGACGCCCAGATACTCCAGCTGGGCACGGACCGACCATTCGGCCGCCCACCAGAGCGAGCGGTCCACGTCCGCGTAGACCGTCGCCACCACGTCGGCGGGAGTGTGGGCACCGGCGGCGACCGCCGCCCGGACCTGGTCGAGCCGGGCCCGACGGTGGGCGAGGTAGAAATCGGCGGCGGCGGCGCAGTCGGCCAGCGCCGGGCCGTGTCCGGGCAACGCCGGAATCCCCCGGTACGCGGACAGCAGCTCCAGGCTGGTCAGATAGTCACCGAGGTGCCCGTCCGGGTGGGCGACCACGGTGGTGCCCCGGCCGAGGATGGTGTCGCCGGTGAGCACCACCCGCTCGTCGTCGTGCTCGACCAGGAAGCAGACCGAGTCGGCGGTGTGCCCCGGCGTCGGCAGCGGACGGATGCGCAGACCGAAGTCACCGAAGCTCTCGCCCGGCCCGGTCAGCGGTTCCACGCCGATGGTGTGCGCCGGGTCGACGGCGAGGACGGGCACCGCGCCGAGCAGCTCGCTCAGCCGGGCGGCGCCCTCGGTGTGGTCGGGATGGCCGTGGGTGATCAGGATCAGCCCGACCGGACCGTGCTCGACGATCCGGGTCAGGTGCCCCTCGTCGGCCGGCCCCGGGTCGACCACGGTGGCGTACTCGGCGGCCGGGGCGCGCAGCACCCAGGTGTTGGTGCCGTCGAGGGTCATCGGCCCCGGGTTGGGGGCACGCAGCAGCGAAACCCAGCGGGGCAACTCGTCGGCAAGCGCCGCCACCGCCCCCGTCACGTGCCCGCTCATGGCTGCGATCGTACGACCCCGCCCGCCACACCCCACGATCTTGCACTGGCGGCCCCTGATTCATCCCCGTTCAGGGCTTTCGTCCGAGCAGAAAGTGCAAGATCGCGGGGCGATGGGGACGCGTCAGGCGACCTCGACGATCAGTTCGATCTCCACCGGGGCGTCGAGGGGCAGCTCGGCCACACCTACCGCACTACGCGCGTGGCGGCCGGCCTCCCCGAAGACGGTGCCGAGGAGGTCGGAGGCACCGTTGATCACGGCGGGCTGACCGGTGAAGCCGGGCGCGGAGGCCACGAACCCGGTCACCTTCACCACCTTGACCACGTTTTCCAGGCCGACCAGCGAGTCGACAGCGGCCAGCGCGTTGAGCGCACACCGCTGGGCCAGATCCTTCGCCTGCTCGGCGGAGATCCCGGCGCCGACCTTGCCGGTCCCGAGCAGCTTGCCCTCGGCCATCGGCAACTGGCCGGAAACGTACACGTGCTGCCCGGACTGCACGGCCGGGACGTAGCTGGCCACCGGCGGCACGACCTCGGGCAGTTCGAGGCCGAGTTCGGCGAGCTTCGCGTGCGGACCGTTGCTCACGCCTTCGGCCGCTTCAGGTAGGCGACCAGCTGGTCCGGGTTCGGGCCGGGGACCACGGCGACGAGCTCCCACCCGTCCTCGCCCCAGTTGTCGAGGATCTGCTTGGTCGCGTGGACCAGCAGCGGGACCGTGGAGTATTCCCACTTCTGCATCGCTGAAGGGCTCCCTCTCGGTGCGGAATTGTTCGAGGGACAGCCTACGGTCCGCTGGCGGGACGGGGTACGGGACGCTGCTCCGACGTGGCCGGCAGTTCCCCGCAGCGCCCTTCGTGCTCGTACCCCTGGGGGCAGCGGGACCGGTCCGGCAGCAGCAGGTCGCAGAAGACCCGGTGCCGGTTGTTCTGATCGTCGGCATTGGACACGGTGGTCTCGCCGGCGTCCAGCTCGGGCAGGAACCCCAGGGACACCGCGACCCGTCCGGCCAGCACCGTCGCCGCCGCCAGGTTCGGCACCCGGATCGGCAGATGGATGACGAAGCCCGGCTCGTCGTCGTCGCGGATCCGCTCGACGGGCTGGCTCGGCACCCGGGCCGCCTCCGCCTGCTCCGGCGTCCGGCGGTACGACCGTTCGTTGATCGGCTGGTTGGTGACCTGCCCGCCGGCCTCGGCCACGGTCCCCGGCCGGCGGGGCCGGTCGTTCGTCGGGAAGTGGGTACGAGGAACGTTGTCCGCGTCGCGCATGCACTGCCTCCGGTCGTACCTCTCGGACCATGCTTCCGGCCCGGCCCCATTCGTCCGTTCCGGCCCCCGCACCGGGGACGAAGGTAGGTCTGTGGCCCCAGTCCCGCCAACAGGACGCGCACAAGAGGTCACCAACAGTCACATATGCGACACACCGCAGGTCGGGGGCCCGACACCGGAACCGACCCGGGTACCGCTCACCGGATCGCTGGACCTCCCGGGCAGGCAGGGGCGACACCGAGGGGGTCATCGACCGCTACCCTTCCGGTCGGACGGTCGCGCAGCGCCCGGACGCCCGCTCGATCACGCTCGGCGCCAGGGGTGGCGGCGGGCGCCGCACCCCTGGGGGAAAGACATGACCCACCCGCCCAGCGGCGACCAGGCCGGCCCACCCGTCCACCCGCCGGCGCACCCGGATCAGCCCGGCGCGCCGGGTGTCCCCAGCCAGTCCACCCCCACCCCGCCGCCGGGGCAGCCCACTCTCCCCGCGCCCCCCGCCCGGGCGGCGCTGCCCGCCGCCCCCACCTCGGCCGCCGCGCCGACGTCGGGCACCCCGAACCCCTCGCCGATCCCCCCGGCCCCGCCGGCCTACCCGCCCTACCCGGGCACGGCCGAGCCGAAGAAGAAGCGCGGCCTGCTGATCGCGGCCATCGCACTCGTTGTGATCATGGTGCTGTGCGTGGGCGGCGGCGTGGTGGCCTTCCTGACCCTGCGCAATGCCGAGACCGGCGAGGGCGCCAAGGAGCCGGCGGTCGCCGTCGACGAGTTCCTCACCGCGATCTACAAGGACCGCGACGCGACAAAGGCCGCCAGTCGCGTCTGCGCCGCGGCCCGCGACGACGACAAGATCGCCGCGAAGGTCGCCGAGGTGGACAAGTACGCCTCCGCGTACCAGAACCCGCGCTTCCGGTGGACCACCCCGAAGGTGGACAACCAGACCGGGGAACGGGCCACCGTCTCCACCCGGCTCACCATGACCACCGCCGACGAGAAGGTGGCCGACCAGGAACTGCGCTTCACTGTGGTGCAGAAGACGGGTTGGTGGGTCTGCGAGGTCGCGTGACCCCGATGCCTGGATAGGCTCGACGGGTGTGTGCAGCTGAGCGCCCGATCGACCCGGCCGGTGCCGGATGGCCTGCCCGTCTCCACGTGGTGACCGGCAAGGGCGGCACCGGTAAGACCAGCGTGGCGGCGGCGCTGGCCCTCGCGCTCGCCGCCGGGGGTCGGCGCACCCTGCTGGTCGAGGTCGAGGGGCGGCAGGGCATCGCGCAGCTGTTCGGCATCGACCCTCTGCCCTACGAGGAGCGGCACCTCGCCGACGCGCCGGACGGCGGTGAGGTGCGGGCGCTCGCGGTGGACGCCGAGGAGGCGCTGCTCGAGTACCTGGACATGTTCTACAAGCTGGGCGCGGCCGGCCGGGCACTGCGCAAGCTCGGTGCCATCGACTTCGCCACCACCATCGCGCCCGGCCTGCGCGACGTCCTGCTCACCGGCAAGGTGAAGGAGGCCACCACCCGCACCAACGGGCAGCGGCGCGCGTACGACGCGGTGGTGCTGGACGCCCCGCCGACCGGGCGGATCGGCCGGTTCCTCAACGTGACGGCGGAGACCGCCCGGCTGGCCAAGGTGGGCCCGATCAAGACCCAGAGCGAGGGGGTGGCCGCGTTGCTGCGGTCCCCGATGACCGCTGTGCACGTGGTCACGCTGCTGGAGGAGATGCCGATCCAGGAGACCGTCGACGCGATCGCCGACCTGACCGCGCTCGGCTTCGGCGTCGGGAAGGTGCTCGTCAACGGCGTCCGACCCCCGCTGCCCGCCGGGCAGGCGGTCACCGCTGCGGAGTTGCGGCGCGGACTGGTCGCCGCCGGGCTCCCGGCCGATCGGGACATCGTGGCCGGGCTGCACGACGAGGCACGTGACCAGGTCATCCGGCGCGAACTGGAGGATTCGCTCCGCGCCGACCTGGTGGAGTTGGGGCTGCCGATGATCGAGCTGCCGTTGCTGCCCGACGGGGTGGACCGGGCGGGGCTGGCGACGCTGGCCCAGGCGCTCGTCCGCGCCGAATGACTCACACCTGAGCGCAGCACGGGCGCGCGGGCCCACCGGCCCGATACGCTCGATTGGTGCCTTCCGAAGACGCGGCGCCGCAGCTGGACGTCGACCAGATCCTCGCCGATCCGGGCGTGCGGATCGTCGTGTGCTGCGGTGCCGGCGGAGTGGGAAAGACGACCACGGCCGCGGCGCTGGCGCTGCGGGCCGCCGAGCACCACGGCCGACGCACCGTGGTGCTCACCATCGACCCGGCCCGCCGGCTGGCCCAGTCGCTGGGCCTGACCGAGCTGGACAACACCCCTCGCCAGGTCAAGGGGATCGACGTCGAGGGCAGCGGCGGCGAGTTGCACGCCATGATGCTGGACATGAAGCGCACCTTCGACGACGTGGTGTTGCAGCACACCGACCCGGCGAAGGCCGCGGAGATCTTCGCGAACCCGTTCTACCAGGCGATGAGCTCGACCTTCGCCGGCACTCAGGAATACATGGCGATGGAGAAGCTGGGTCAGCTGCACGCCCGGGGCGAATGGGACCTGATCGTGGTGGACACGCCACCGTCCCGTTCGGCACTTGACTTCCTGGACGCGCCGGCCCGACTCTCCCGTTTCCTCGACGGCCGGATGCTGCGACTGCTGCTGGCCCCGGCGCGAAGCGGCGGCCGGAGCATGTTCAGCCTGGTCACCGCCTCGTTCGGGATGTTCTCGAAGGTGGTGCAGAAGGTGCTCGGCGCGCAGCTGCTCACCGACCTGTCCGGCTTCGTGGCGGCGCTGGATTCGATGTTCGGCGGTTTCCGGCAGCGCGCCGAGCAGACGTACCGCATCCTGCAGGCGCGGGAGACGGCCTTTCTCCTGGTCGCGACGCCGGAGCCGGACGCGGTCCGGGAAGCCGCCTACTTCGCGGGCCGGCTGCGCGAGGAGCAGATGCCACTGGCCGGCCTGGTGCTCAACCGGGTGCACCGCCCGGCGGTCCCGGAGCTGGACGCCGAGCAGAGCCGGGTCGCCGCCGAGCGGCTGACCGAGCTGGGTGGGCACGAGGCCACCGCCGACGTGCTGCGGGCGCACGCGGCGCTGGCGCGCCAGGCGGTACGCGAGCAGCAGGTCGCCGCACGCTTCACCGAGGCGTTCCCGGCCGTGCCGGCGGTTTCGGTTACGGCGCAGCCCGCCGACGTGCACGACGTCGACGGGCTACGGACGATCGGCGCGGCGATCAGCCGGCCGTGACCGGCGTCAGTTGGCCGCGCTGACGAGAATCTTGTCCTTGCCGGCCTTGTCCTTGCTGTTCTTCTTCATCGCGGCCTCGAACATCTTGCGCCAGCTCGTCACCTGCGGGTGACGACGCAGCAGCGCCCGCCGTTCGCGTTCGGTCATGCCGCCCCACACACCGAACTCGATCCGGTTGTCCAGCGCGTCGGCCAGGCACTCGTACCGAACTGGGCAGCTCCGGCAGATCCGCTTCGCCACGTTCTGTTCGGCGCCCTGTACGAACAACGCGTCCGGGTCCCCGTTCTGACATGCCGCCAGTGACGGCCAGTCAGTGATCATGCCCATGTGTACACGTCCCCCCTTGCAGTACCTACCGACCTCGTCGATGCACGTCAGCCGGCAATTCCCCCCGATCGCCCGGCCCGCCTTCCCCAAGGCGGCGCGGACGACATGTGGCGCTGTCGCCGCCCCCATCATGCTCTGTAGTCGACCGATTACGCAACGTTGTCGACGAAATCCATCATTCCGGACACTCCCGGCTTCCCGGGCCTTCGACCGCCGGTTACCCCGCCGAGGTCAGCGATAACGCTGCGCCGCCTCACTGAATCGGAGGAGACTCACGCCAGGTCACACGCAACCAAGCACCGGGGGTCGTGCGTTTAGCACAACGAGGGCAGCGCGCGCAGGAAATGGGGAAAGAACGCCCCAGCGCCCCTCGTTCCCTACTCGCGTACCCTGTCGAGGTGACCTGGATGCGGAAACGTGACCACAATGTGCTGACCAACGCCGCATCGCTACTCGTGTGTGGCCTGCTGGCCGGCGTGGTGGTCGCCGCGGCGGCCTTCCCCGCGGTAGCGATGTCCGGCCTGGCCGCGAAGGCCGGCGCCGAGACATTCGGTGCCCTGCCCACGGAGCTGACGGTGGCCCGCGCGCCACAGATCAGCTACCTGATGGCCTCGGACGGCAAGACCCCGCTCGCGACGATGTACGACGAGAACCGGCGGGACGTGAAGCTCCCAGACATCTCGCCGGCAATGCAGAAGGCCATCATCGCGGCCGAGGACCACGACTTCTACAAGCACAACGGCGTCGACATCAACGGTGTCGCCCGCGCGTTCGTGAACAACCAGAGCGAGGGCGCCGGTCGGCAGGGCGCATCGACGCTGACCATGCAGTACGTCCGGCTGGCCATCGCCTACTCGGCCACCCACCCGGCGGACGTCGTCGCGGCGACCGAGGACACCAGCGCCCGCAAGCTCCGCGAGATGCGGCTGGCTCTCCAGGTCGACAAGGAATTCTCCAAGGACGAGATCCTCACCCGCTACCTCAACCTCGCCTCGTTCGGCAACGGCGCGTACGGCATCTACGCCGCCAGCCAGGTCTACTTCGGCAAGCCGCCGAGCAAGCTGAAGATCGAGGAAGCGGCCCTGCTGGCCGGCATGGTCAAGGCGCCGACGACGAACGACCCGACCACCGAGGCCGGCTACCCGCTCGCACTGGAGCGGCGTAACTACGTCATCCAGAACATGGTCGACATCAAGGCCATCACCCAGCAGGAGGCGGACGCCGCCAAGGCGACCAAGCTGGTCGTGAAGGACAAGCGCACCCCGAACGGCTGCGTCGCCGCCAACGTCAACGAGTGGGGCTTCTTCTGCGACTACTTCTACCGCTGGTGGATGGATCAGGAGACGTTCGGCTCGACCACGTACGACCGGGAGCGTCGGCTCAAGAGCGGCGGCTACACCGTCGTGACCTCGCTCGACGTCCAGGCGCAGCGCGGTGCGGACAAGGCCGTCCGTAAGGCCAAGAGCGTGAACAGCAAGGAAGCGGCAATGGTCGCGGTGGTCGAGCCGGGCAGCGGCCGGGTGCGGGCCCTCGCGGTCAACCGGCAGTTCAAGCTCGACGACCCGAAGAACCCGAAGAACAAGCTCTCCAGCGACCCGGCCAAAAGCAGGAAGGGCATCCGGGGCAACTACCCGGCGACAGTGAACCCGCTGCTCACCGGCGGCAACGGCATCACCGGTTACCAGGCCGGCTCGACCTTCAAGATCTTCAGCATCCTGGCCGCGCTGGAGAAGGGCATTCCGCTCAGCTACACGATCAACGCGCCCCAGCAGTTCAAGTCGGAATACATCATCGACAGCAGCAGCCCGGCTGCCTGCAAGGGCACCCACTTCTACTGCCCGACCAACTCCGGCCTGAAGGCCGGCGGCGTGCAGAACATGTGGAGCGCCTTCAGCGCGTCGATCAACACGTACTTCGTCCCGCTGCAACAGCAGGTCGGCGCGGAGAACGTGGTCGACGCCGCCCGGCGGGCCGGCATCCAGTTCCGGGCGAGCAACGACGCCAAGTTCGCCGCGACCAAGGATGCCGCCCACCAGTGGGGCGCGTTCACCCTCGGTGTCTCCTCCACCACGCCGCTCGACCTGGCCAACGCGTACGCCACCCTCGCGGCGGACGGGAAGTACTGCGAGCCGATCCCGGTGCAGGAAATCCGCGACCCGGAGGGCAACAAGCTGGACATCGCCAACCCGCGCTGTGAGAAGCGGTTCAGCACCGAGGTGGCCCGGGCCGCCGTGGACGCCGCCCGCTGCCCGGTCGGTGACAACTCCAGCACCAGCAAGTGCGGTGGCAGCCGTACGGCCCGCGTGGTGAAGGGCATCGTCGACGCGCCAGTGGCCGGCAAGTCCGGCACCACCGACTCGGAGAAGACGGCCGCCCTGGTCGCCATGACCAAGCAGTACTCGGTGGCCGGCATCATGGCCGACCCGGACTGGCCGCAGACGAACGTCAAGATGAAGCACGCCGAGAAGGACGGCATCAACCCACCGGTGTACGAGACCCTGCGCGATGCCATGAAGGGCAAGGACCGGGTCCAGTTCACACCACCCGGCCAGAAGATCTCCGAGGGTGACCAGCGCAGCATCCCCGACGTGAAGTGCGTGTCGGTGGAGCAGGCGAAGTCCCGACTCAAGGGCGCCGGCTTCGAGCCGGTCGTCTCCAGCGCCAAGGTGCCGTCCTCCTGCAAGGCGGGCGACGCGGCCGGCACCAGCCCGGACGGACGCACGATCAAGGGTGGTGTGGTCACCATCCAGGTCAGCAGCGGCGGCGGCACGCCGGGCAACACCGACGGCACTCCGGGCAACCCGCCCGGCAACCAGCCAGGTAGACCCGGCAACGGCCGCCCCAACGGCTGAGCCGACGGGTAGGACACGACGGGCGGGCACCCTCCTCGGGTGCCCGCCCGTTTCGTCTGCCCGGACCAGCTGGCGGCCACGACCACAGTCGTGCCGCGCCACCGACCCGGTGAGTCAGAGACCGAGCTGTCGGCGTACCTCGGCGGCCACCCGGCCACCCTCGGCCTGGCCCGCCACAGCGGCCTGGGCCGCCTTCATCGCCGGGCCCATCTGGGCCTTGCCGGTGAAGCCGCCCGCGGCGAGCGCCCCCGACACCAGCTCGGTCAACTCGGCGTCCGAGAGCTGCTTGGGCAGGTAGCGGTCCAACACCTCGCCCTCGGCGCTCTCCTTCGCGGCCTGCTCGGCGCGGCCGGCGTCGGCGAAGGCGGTGGCCGCCTCCCGACGCTTCTTGGCTTCCTTGGTCAACACCGCGAGCACCTCGTCATCGGTGAGCTCGCGCTTGGCCTTGCCGGCGACCTCGGCGGTGCCGACGGCGGCCAGGGCCATCCGCAGCGTGGAGGTGGTCAGCTCGTCGCGCGCCTTGAGCGCGGAACGCATGTCGGCGGTGAGGCGGTCCTTCAGCGTGCTCATGGACGGTCAAACTACCCTGAACGCCATGCGAAAGCGCACACTATTCCGGCTCGCCGCCGGAACCGCCACGATCGGCGCGGCCACCCTCGCGTACGCGTCGCTCATCGAGCGCAACATGTTCACACTGCGGCGGTACGACGTGCCGGTGCTCCCGACCGACGCGGAGCCGCTACGTGTGCTGCACCTGTCGGACCTGCACATGATGCCCGACCAGGCGCGCAAGCAGCGCTGGGTGGCGTCGCTGGCCGCCCTCGACCCCGACCTGGTGGTGGTGACCGGCGACAACATGGCGCACCCGGGCGCGGTGCCCGGGGTGCTACGGGCCCTGCAACCGCTGCTGGACTACCCGGGCGCGTTCGTGTTCGGCTCCAACGACTACACCGGGCCGGTGTTGAAGAACCCCTTCACCTACTTCCTGCCCGACCGGGAGTACACCGAGGGCGTGGAGCTTCCCTACGAGGAGCTGCGTCAGGTCTTCACCGGCGCCGGCTGGGCGGACCTGAACAACGCGCGGACGAGCCTCAAGGCCGGCGGCCGGGAGCTGGACCTCGTCGGCGTCGACGACCCCCACATCGACCGGGACGACTACCCGTCCGTGTCGGGCCGGGTGGCGTCCTCCGCCGACCTATCCATCGCCGTGACGCACTCCCCCGAGCCACGGGTGCTCGACCAGATGGCGGCGGACGGATTCAGCCTCCTGCTGGCCGGGCACACCCACGGTGGTCAGGTGTGCGTACCGGGCTTCGGGGCCCTGGTGACCAACTGCGGCCTGCCGCGCTCGATGGCGCAAGGGCTGCACCGGTGGCCCGGCTCGGACTCCTGGCTGCACGTCTCCGCCGGTCTCGGCACCCACCCGACCGCCCCGGTCCGCTTCGCCTGCCCCCCGGAGGCCAGCATCCTCACCCTCATCCCCCGCTGACCCCTCTCGCGCCACCCGTCGCGGCGAGACCAGGCAGCGGTCGTTGATCGACTCGGGTTCCTGAAAGTTGGGGTGTCCTGGTCACGTCGACAGCCCGGCTTCCTGGAACCCGAGTCGATCAACGAACCAGCCCGGCCGGCGATCGCGCTGACGGGTCCGGTCGGCGGGGGTACCGAGTTTGACCATCGGGGCGGGTGGGCTACTATTTGTCGGCACGCCTCGGGGTGTGGCGCAGCTTGGTAGCGCGCTTCGTTCGGGACGAAGAGGTCGTCGGTTCGAATCCGGCCACCCCGACCAGAGGTAAGAGGGCACATCCGATCACGGATGTGCCCTCTGGCGTTTGTTGACCATGCACGGCCCAGCGCTGTGGCGATGCTGCCCAGCTGCGGCCATCCGGGGCACGTTGAACGCGCCCGCTGCCGCCTTCAACCTTTTGACCCTCGGCGGGGTCGTGACAGGTAACCAATCGAGGCGGGGGCTTATGGCAGCTGACGACGAGCATTTCCGAGAGTTCGTCGACACGCGCTACATGGATCTCTTGCGCGTGGCGTACCACCTCACCGGGTCGGCACAGGATGCGGAGGATCTGGTGCAGGCGGCGCTGGTGAAGGTGATGCGTCGGTGGCGGCGGGTCGAAGATCCGATGGCCTACCTGCGGCGCGTCATGATCAATCAGCACATCAGTAGTTGGCGCCGCTACCGGGTGCACGAGTTGGTGACGACGATTCTGCCGGAGCGGTCCACCCGGGACATGACGGATGCGGTGGCGGAGCGGCACGCCCTGTACGCGGCGATGCGGGCACTGACGCCGCGCACCCGGGCCGTGATCGTGCTGCGGTACGTGGTCGATCTGCCGGAGGCGGAGGTCGCCGCCACCCTGGGCTGCTCGGTCGGGTCAGTCAAGAGCCGTGCGTCGAGGGGCCTGGCTCGCCTGCGGCTGGCACTGGCAGCGGACGCGCCGCCGTCGACACCGGCATCAACGGCAGCTCAGCCGGCACCGGACGGCACAACGAGGATGACGGGGGCAACGCCATGACTGTCGACGAGGAGCTGGGCCGGGCCCTGGCCGAGCTGAGCAGCACGCTGACCCCGCAGCCGGATCCGTACGGTCGAGTCCTGGCGCGTTATCGACGGAGGCGGCAGCGACGCCTCGGCGGGCTGGCCCTGGCCCTCGTGGTCTCGGTGGGTGGCACAGCCTTCGCCGTGGCCGGCCCGGCCCGGACCACGCAGCCACCACCAGCGAACTCGAACGAGTCCATCGCACCCGTACTGGCCTGGTCGGACAAACTGCTTCAGTCGCCGCCACGCGGTGCGGTCGCCCGGGACACCAGCTATGTCCGCCAGCTTTCCGACCTTCTGTTGGACGCCCAGCGCCGAGGAGACTTTCCCAACCTGACGGTGCCGGTCAACGCGGTGAAGGTCCTCTTCATCGAAGACGTCAACGACCAACGGATCGCGCTCGCCGCCTTCGTCCGTGCCCAGCCCGATCCGGTCACCGGCTGGCCCAGCGCCGCAGTGTGGCTCGTCGCCGAGAAGGGCGCCAGCGCCGAGAAGCTGGCCAGCACCGGCTCTGTTCGGGGTACGAGCGACGCTCTGGAACCCTACGAGAGCCTTGCCGTGGACGACCCGTCCGGTCCGGGAAAGGCGATACACGTGGCGATCGCACCCGCCGGCTGCGCCTTCCTCACCTCACCGGTGCTCAACGGCAACGCGTTCCAGTGGGCCTCGGAGCCGACCGGTTCCTACCTGATCCGCACGCCGCAGACCCAGCGACCCGAGTGGTGGCGGGTCAACTGCGGCGCGGTGACGCGCAAGATAACTCCCGGGCCAGGCTCACTGGCGGCCAAGCCGATCACCGACGCCCAGCTCGCGACCGCGATGTCCCGGGTACGGGGAGATGTCACGGCGCAGCGGGCCCGAGAGCTGGTGTACCAGTCGGCCCAGTCGGCGGGCTACCGCCTGACCGCCCTGCCGAGCGTGGTGTGGGGCGGGCACGTTGCCGGCATCCCGACCGGCGGATCACCAACCGCCGGCGAGCCGTCGGTGACGAACGGCCAGGTGACCGTCCTGGCTGCTCCCGCAGTCGACGGCAGCTGGGTCGGCGAGGTGACGATCGAGCCCGATCAACCACGGTCCGACAGCGTCATCAGCACCGGCACCTCGTTCACCGTGCCGACGGATCCGACCGATCCCGCAAGCGTGCTGGCCGTGCCGATCGACGGCGACGCGGCCGGTAGCGGGGACCAGCAGTTCCTGCTGGTGGTGACCCCGGTTGCGGCCACCACTGTGCGCGTCCTACGGGACGGGCAAGAGGTGGCGAGGGCCCCGGCCAGCGGCTCCGGGGCGGCGTTGACAGTGCCCCGACCCACCGCGGGTCTCGTGGTGACGGCGCTCGACGGCTCCGGCAGGACACTCGCCAGCGCGCAGGTGTCTGACGAGGGTGCGCAGGGGACACCGGAGACGGATGCCTGGAACCAGGAATGACCGCGAGGAAGTGGCCCGGTCCGAACGACCGGGCCACATCCGGGTACGCCGTCAGTCCGTCTTCCGCTTCACGTGAGGCAGGTCTGCGCCGGGTACGGGAGCCTGGTCACTCGACCACGATCCTGGTGCGTCGGCGTCGGGCAAGCCCCACGACAGTGGCGCCAACGACGAGCAGCAGCAGGCCACCAACAGTCAGAGCGGTCACCGGGGTGCCGGTCACCGGAAGCCCCCCACCGGATTCGCTGCCCCCACCGGCACCGCCGCCGGGGGAAGAGGTGCCGGTTGGCTGGACCGTGCCATCACCATCCGGGGACTGTCGCGTGGGCGTGGGCGTAGGCGTGGGTTGGGCGGCCGACGGGCTCGGAGTCGGTGTCGCTCCAGCCGTCACGGTGACGTCGAGCGACTGGTCCTCATACGGGTGGTCACCGGACCAGACCCACTGGGTGATGGGCACGGTCGGGGTGATCTTCCAGCTGCCATCCCTGTTGCGGCCCACATTGCGGTAGGACGTGTTCGCGGGCATGTAGTAAAGGCCGACCGGGTAGGTCCCCGCCTTGGCCGTCGGCGGTGCCGTGACCCGGAATGGGTTGCTGGCCCCCCACGTCTCGGACGTCTGCCCGGGGGTGATCACCTCGGGGAGGTAGCAGAGCAGCTCGACGTCTCCGGTGCACGTCGCGCCCGTCGGGCCCGTCAGCGTCAACGGCGATTTGCCATAGGTCTGGATGGTCACGAAGGCCCCCTCGGCGTCGTAGTTGCCGAGGACGCTGAGGGGCACCGGAAGCTCTGCGGATTGCCCCGGAGCCAAGGTGATGTCGGCAATCTGGGGTGCCGACATGAACGTCCGGTACTCGACGTCGGCTCTGGCCGGGGCTGCGACAGCTAGCGGAACGCACATGGCCATAAGGGAGGCCAGACCGAACCGTGCCACCGCTGTACTTCGTTGCATGAACTGTTCCTTCGGGGTGCCTGAAGGGCGATGACCGTACAGGGGGGGTGAGCAAGACCTACGAAGCTAGCGAATGACCAGCAACCTCGTTGTCCCACAAGCCGGAATCCGGATCAGTTCAACCAAACGAACGATGTCCCTCCCGGCTTTCCCCCGGTCCGGGCCACGTTCGTTGAGCTGTCCGCCGTCCCGTCCCCGCGTGACGATCCCGAATGTGCCAGCGCTGTACGAGCGGCTGCCCGTACAAGCCCTCGGGGGATCTGGAGATGCGTATGTTGTCGCAACTGCGGTTGCTGAATCGTGGCGTGCTGGCCTTACTGACGGCCCTGCTGGTGTTGGTTGCGTCCGGTACACCGGCGTTCGCGGCGGCCCTGCCGCCGCCCGCTCCGGTCAGCGCGAAACTGGTGTCCGAGACCCAGGTCGAGGTGAGCTGGCCGGCGGTGGCGGGCGCCAGCAGCTACGAGGTACGGCGTGGGACCGTCTCGGGTGGCCCGTACACGACGGTGGGTACCGTCACCGGGACGTCGTACCTGGACGGAACCGTCGCCGCCGAGACCACGTACTACTACGTGGTGCGGTCCCGATCCGGCAAGCGGGCGTCGGGTGACTCGTCCGAGGTGTCGGTGCAGACCTCGCTGGCGAAGCCCGTTAACGTACGGGCGACCGCGGCGGAGACGAGCATGACCCTGCGGTGGAAGGCCGTGGCCGGCACCGCGCGGTACGAGATCGTCCGCCTGAGTAACGATGCCCCGGTGGAGACGGTGGTCGGCACCACGACGTCAACCGAGTACGTGGACACCGGCCTCACTGTCGCCACCCGCTACGTCTACTGGATCCGGGCGGTCGCCACGGGCGGCGCCACTGCCACGTCCGACGCCGTGCGGGTCTACACCGGACCTGCCACCACGACGACTGTCACTGTGTCGCCGGGCTCGGTGGAGCAGGGACAGCGGATCCTGCTCATCGCGAACGTGCGGTACGCCGACGGTCGGATCCCTGGCGGTGAGGTCGCGTTCATGTCCGCCGCCGGAGCTGTCGCGTTCGCCACTGTCAACGGCACCGACGGCACGGCGATCGCCATGGTCAACGGCGCCGGCTGGACTCCGACCTCGGTCTACGCCCAGTTCCAGGGCTACGACTGGCCGGCGGCCGGGGCGAGCGTGTCCGGCGACGCGGTGCCCGTGGTCACCCAGCCCTACGGCGCGGTGGCCTTCAACGGCCCCTCATGGCTGAAGCTCGGTTCCTGGGAGGAGGCGGTCGCCGCCGGCGACCTGACCGGCGATGGCCTCTCCGACGTGGTGATCACGACGACCGAGTACTTCGACGACGCCAACGACCATTCCGCTTTCCTGTTCGTGCAGGAGGCGGACAACCAGCTCGTGATGAAGCAGCAGGTGGCGATGTCCACCTCCAGCGGCGGCAGTATGTATCCGGTGATCGGCGACCTGGACGGTGACGGCGCGAACGAACTGGTCGTCGCCACCGGCGACGGTGTCGACGTGTTCCGTCGTACCGGATCGGGGCTCTCGGCGGCGGAGCACCTGTCGTTCGGCGACGACCTCATCGACCTCAGGCTCCGCGACCTCGATGGTGACGGCCGGACGGACATCGTCGCGGTGAGCGACAACGGCGTCCTGGTCCGGTACGGCGACGACAACGGCAGCTTCGCGCCGGCGGCCCTCGTCTCCGCGCACCGTGGCTTCGTTCTGGACGTGGTCGACATGACCGGGGACGGCCGGGCGGACCTGGTGGTGCAGCTCGGGCAGCTGATCCAGATCAGCGCCCAGGCGCAGCCCCGGTCGTTCGCGGCCCCCGTGGGATATCAGGCGCCCGCCGGGCATCAGCAGACGGTGGCTTCCATGGCGGTCGGCGACGTGACCGGCGACGGCAGGAAGGACGTCGTCGTCACCGTGTCCGGCAACGCGCCGAACGCCCAGGTGCAGGTGCTCACGCACGACAGCGCCGGTGTGCTCGGACGGTGGATCCGCTACCCGGTGTACGAGATGCCGGACGCCATCGCGATCGCGGACGTCAACAACGACGGTCGGGACGACGTCGCCATCACCCACGGCGGTTGGAGCGCGGCGAGTGTCCTGTTGCAGCGGCCGGACGGCTGGCTGGGCAACGAGTTCCGGGTCTCCCAGTTGCCGCCCGCCAGCTCCTTCACCCCGCGTGGCCTCGCGGTGGCCGACATCAACAACGACGGCCTGAAGGACCTGCTGATGGCCAACTACAACTACGGTCTGGTGGTCGTACCGCAGCGGCCCGCAGCCACGTCGGCGGCGTCACCGAAGGTCCAGGTGGGTCGGGCCTGAGCGACGGTGGCGACGGGCCCGCTTCCCGGGCCCGGGCGGGCTCTGCCTGCAACCACCAGTGAGCACGAGGAACGGCCCGGTCGCTTCGACACCGGGCCGTTTCCTCGTACGCAGCGAGTTCGGCGCCTTCTCAACGGCGTTCGCGCCTGTCAGTCCTGTCGTTCGGTGCGTTCGATCTCGGCGAACGCGGCGGCCAGGTAGTCGCCCAACGGCACGCTGGTCGTCGCCAACAGGTCGGCCACCAGCAGCGGGGCGTGCCGGGCCAGCGCCGACGCGTCCGGCGGTGCCTCGTCGCCGTCGGGGTCGTACACCCCGAGCGCGCCGGCCAGCAGGACGAGCACCACGTGCGGGTCGACATCGGAACGCCACCGCGTCGACTGCTGCACGCAGCGGGTCAACACCTGGCGGATGTCGTCGCCGGTCAACCCGTCCGGATGGCTCTCCTCCAGCAGCAGTCGGACCACCGCGCCGAGCACCAGCCCGGACCGCTCGTCCGCGGCGAGACCGCCGACTGCCTCGTCGTACGCCTGACCGTCGCGTGCCTGGGCGGCGGCGACGGCCGTCGTGGCGGTGACCGCGATGGCGCGGGCGGTAGCGGGCAGGTGTCGCCAGGTGCCGGTCATCGGGTCAGCATCGCAGACCCGGCGGACAACGCCGGACCGCCGTCAGCCGAGTGGATCATCGTGGGATTGGTCACCCGGCGGCCTGCGGCCAGCGGGGCGACGTCCAAAAGTGTTCGCGCGGTGTCGCACCCGGCGAACAGAATGCCGGACATGCTGCGTCGTGCCCTACCCCGCCGTTTCGAAGCTCGCCGACTCCTGATCGGCACCCTGTTGTCGGCGATCGGGCGCGGTCTGACCCTGCCGTTCCTGTTCATCTACTTCACCGACGTACGCGGACTCACCGACACCCGGGCGGGTCTGGTGATCGGCTGGTACGGCGCGGTCACCCTGGCGCTGTCACCGCTGGGCGGGACGCTCATCGACCGATTCGGCGCCCGCCGGGTGGTGGTGCCCTGCCTGCTGATCGAGGCCATCGGCACCGGCTCGCTGGCGTTGGTGAACTCGACCGGCTCGGCAGTGCTGGTGATGACGGTGATCGCCGTCGGCAGCTCGGCGATCTGGTCCGGGCAGAACACGATCCTCGCCTCGTTGACCGGAGACGACGAACGGCAACGGGTCTTCGGGCTGAACTTCGCCCTGCTCAACCTCGGTATCGGCATTGGTGGCATGACGTCCGGCGCGATCGTCGACACCGCCCGGCCAGGCACGTTCCAGATCATTTACGTGCTCGACGCGGTGAGTTACCTGATGCCGGCGCTGATCCTGCTGACCCTGCCGGGCGTCGGTCACCGACTCGTCCGCCCCAGGACCGGCGGCGAGCCGTCCGCCGGTGGCTACCTGACAGTGCTCCGCGACCGCCCGTTCCGCCGACTGGTGATCTTCGGTCTCATCCTCACCACCTGCGGGTACGCCCAGATCGAGGTGGGCTTCGCCGCGTACGCCGTGCGGGTCGTCGAGGTGACGCCCCAGGTGGTCGCCTGGGCGCTCGCGGCCAACACGGTAATGATCGTGCTGGCCCAGCTCCTGGTGCTCCGCCGGATCGAGGGGCGTAGCCGTACCGGTGCACTCGCCGTGGTCGGGGCGGTGTTCGCCGGCGCCTGGTTGGTCCTCGGTGCCGGCGGCCTGGTCAGCGCCGAAAACGCCGTCTTTGCCGCGCTGTGCGTGGTGGCCTGCTCGGCGATCTTCGGCTTTGGCGAGACGATGCTGTCGCCGGTGATGCCCGCGCTGACGAACGCGCTGGCCACCGACGAGCTGCGCGGCCGGTACAACGCCATGAGTTCAATGATCTTCGGGATCAGCGGCGTGATCGGACCGGTGACCGCCGGCCCGCTCCTCGGCGCCGCCCACGGCAGCGTCTGGGTGGCGACAGTGGTCGGCGGTTGCCTGATCGCCTCGCTGGTCGCCCTCTCCCTGCGCCGACTGCTCACCGCCGAGCAGGACGGCGTAGCGACGACCGCCCCGACGTCCCGCACCGCCGCGCCCACCCCCGCCTGACGTGCTCGATCCTGGATGTAGTGGCCTCGATGCGTGCCAATGCCACTACACCATGTTCGAGCGCGATCTTGCAGCAGGCGGCGGGCGCGCGGCGGGCGGCGAGCGGCGGGCGGCGAGCGGCGGGCGGCGAGCGGCGGGCGGCGAGCGGCGGGCGGCGAGCGGCGGGCGGCGAGCGGCGGGCGGCGAGCGGCGAGCGGCGGGCGCGGGCTGATGCGGGGCGGCGGGGTTTGGGACGGGTCGGGCCCCGGAGCTGCTGCTCCGGGGCCCGATCTCGCGGGGTCGGCCGTCAGGTGGCGGGGACCTCGGCGGTGGTGCGGATCCGGTCCAGCGTCGGTGCGGAGACCGGCGACTGGGCGGTCAGGTAGTCCACGAACGCGTCCAGGTCGATCTGCCCGGTGACCAGGTTCGTCCCGGCGGTGAGGGTGCTGAACCCGTCGCCGCCGCCGGCCAGGAAGTTGTTCACCGTCACCCGGTAGGTGGCGGCGGTGTCGACGGCGGTGCCGCCGATGGTGAGACTGCCCCGGACCACGCGGGTGCCGACGCACGGGTCGGCTGCGGTGGCGCTGGTGCCGTTCAGGTCCACCACGTAGCCCAGCGTGGCCGACGGGTACAGCGTGCGGCCGGTGACGAACTGCTGCTCCAGGACGCAGTAGAGCTGCGCGCCGGTCAGGTCCAGCGTCACCAGGTTGTTGGCGAACGGCTGCACCGTGAACGCCTCCCCGTAGGTGACCGGGCCGGCGTCGAGGGCGGCCCGTACGCCGCCAGGGTTCATGAGGGCGGCAACCGCACCCTGCTCGTCGTCGGTGGCGGCGAGCTGCGCGTCGGCGATCACGTTGCCGATCGGCGACTCGCCGCACGAGTTGGGCACCTGCGGGGAGCAGGTGCCGAGCAGGTTTTCCTGCGTCGTCGGGAGGCCGGTGGCGGTCACGCCGACCTGGCGGTCGGCGACCGGGCCGAGCACCGTCTTGTACCGGTTGATCAGCGCGGTCTGCTTCCGGTCCGGGTCGACGTCCCGGCTGACCACCACGTTGTTCGCGCTGGCGGAGACCACGTCACCGCTGTGCCGGTCGATCTTGAGATCGATGTCGGTGACCAGGCGACCGAACGAGCTGGCACTGGTGACCAGCTTGCCGTTGATGTCGCAGTTGTACGCCTGGTGGGTGTGCCCGCTGACCACCACGTCGATCGACGGGTCCATCCGGTTGGTGATGTCCACGATGGGGCCGGTCATGCCGACGCAGTCGTTGATCCCGCCGGTCGCCGCCTGGGTGCCACCCTCGTGCAGCAGCACGACGATCGCCTCCACGCCCTTGCGGCGCAGCTCGCGAGCGTACCGGTTGGCGGTGTCCGCCTCGTCGGCGAAGCTGAGACCGGCGACGCCCTGCTGGCTGACGATCTGCGGGGTGCCCTCCAGGGTCATGCCGATGAAGCCGACCTTGACGCCCTGCACCTTGTGAATCGCGTACGGGGCCATCAGCGGCTTGCCGGTGGCGGTCGTGAAGGCGTTCGCGGACAGGTACTGGAAGTCGGCTCCCCGGTACGGGGTGCCGTCGACGCAGCCGTCCACCGGGTGGCAGCCGCCATTCTGGATCCGCAGCAGCTCGGCGGCGCCCTCGTCGAACTCGTGGTTGCCGACGCTGGCGTAGTCCAGCCCGGCCATGCTCAGCGCCTCGATGGTCGGCTCGTCGTGGAACGCGGCCGAGAGCAGCGGGGACGCGCCGATCAGGTCACCGGCGGCGACCGTGATGGTGTTCTTCTTCTTGGCTGCGGCGCGCAGCTCGGCCAGGTGGGTGGCCAGGAACTCGACGCCACCCGCGGTCTGCCCGGCGATGGTGCCGCTGGACCCGCTCGGCGGTTCGAGGTTGCCGTGGAAGTCGTTGAGGGCCAGCAGGGTGACGTCGACCGGCTTCGGCCGCGCGTCGGCTTGCTCAGGGCTGGTGGCGACCGCGCCGAAAGCGGCCACCGCGAGCGCGGTCAGGCCGACAGCGGCCCGGCGCATCCCGGGTATGAACATGGATCTCCTCGTGAGAATCGGCGCGGACGGTGCCCGGCCTCTGGGTCGACCGGGCCGCCGACGGACGCCGTCGGAAGGGTCGCGGTTGGGCGGCGGTTGAGCATGGCCCCCGCCCCGACAGCCTCTCATCCGTACGCCGACCGGTCGAGCCGGGCAGCACATCGGAGCAGCGCGTACGCCGGGACCAGAATCGATCACCGTTTACCGCGGTCTGCCGGACAGTGTCGGAGCCAGGGTCTAGAAAGGACGGGACAGTCATCGCGGGCAGGAGGCATCGTGAGCGGAACGACACCGGTGGCGGAGCAGGTGCGATCGGCCGACGGCACGCCCATCGCGTTCGAGCGGTCCGGTGCCGGGCCGGCGCTCATCCTGGTCGGCGGCGCGTTCGCCGATCGCCAGGCGACCCGTGACCTGGCCGCCGCGTTGGCGACGGATTTCACCGCCTTCGGCTATGACCGTCGGGGTCGCGGCTACAGCGGCGACACCGCACCGTACGAGGTCGGTCGTGAGATCGACGACCTGGCCGCCGTGATCGCCGCGGCAGGTGGTTCCGCCGCCCTCTACGGCATCTCCTCCGGTGCCGTCCTGGCCGCCCTCGCCACCGCACAGGGCCTGCCGGTGACCAGGCTGGTGCTGTTCGAGCCACCGTTTCAGGTTGGTTCGCACGTGGGCGTCAGCAAGGACATCACCCCGCAGCTCATCGAGCTGATCGCCGCCGGCGACCGGGACGGCGCGGTGACGACCTTCCTCAGCGCCTCGGTGGGGCTGCCGGCCGAGCAGATCACCGCGATGCGGTCGCAGCCGATGTGGGCGGGGCTGACGGCGCTCGCGCACACCCTGGTGTACGACGCGATCGTCACCGCCGGAGGGCGACTCCCCGCCGAACGGCTGGCGGCCATCACCGCGCCGACCCTCGCCCTGGACAGCACTGGCAGTCCAGAGTGGTTGCGGGACGCGAGTCGGGCGGCGGCCGAGGCAGTGCCGGGCGGCCGGTCGGTGAGCCTCGACGGCGGCTACCACGACGTGCCGCCGGCGACGTTGGCCCCGGTGCTGCGCGAGTTTCTGCTCGGCTGACTGCACCGACGCACCGCCCGACCAGCCCACCGCCAGCCAGCACACCCCTGACCAGCGCACCGCCGACCAGCACACCGCCGGCCACCGCACCGACGGGACATGACTGGCGGGCCACCTGGCGGGCGCGAGCCCGGCGGGTCAGCCGTCGATCAGTGCCTCGTCGACCAGTGCTGTCACGGCGTCCGGTGGCCAGGTGCCCGCGACGCCGGGCCGGGCCGACAGGTAGGTGGCGATCCGCTCGGCCGGCCAGCCGTGCGACTCGCGTAGCCCTTTGGCGATCATGCCGAGGTAGATCGGCGCGGGTGGCCGGCACCGCGCGGCAGACGCCCTCTCGGGGGCGGTGAAGGTGAGCAGCGGAACGCCGTCGCGGTGGCCCGGGCAGACGAGCGTTTCGTACCGGCCCGGGCCGAGGGTCGCCCGTCCGTTGGCGACGGCGGCGGCAATGGCCGCGCCGGTCGCCGGAATCAGGTCGGTCGGGTCGCCCGGCGGGCGGTACATCTCCTGCGCGGCGATGTCGGTGAACTGCTCCAGGGTGACCAGGTAGGCGCGGGCGGCGGCCTCGCCCGGTAGGTGCGGGTCGTAGAAGGCCATGCCGCCGGTCCAGGCACCCGACTCGCCGGCGAAGTAGATGCCGCCGGGCAGCGACACGGCCGCCGACCGGCTCGGTGGGCGCCGGTCGCGGCAGCCCGGGTACGTCCGCTTTCCGCCGGGTGGGCAGCCACCACCGATGTACCAGCCCAACCGGGCGGCGTGCATGTTCGAGCCGTACGAGACGTACCAGACCAGCACGACGACGCCTCAGAAGCCGCAGGTCTGCCCGGCGGAGTGGCTCACCGGCACGGTGTGGGTCACGCAGCCGCCGGCCTGAACGGAGTGCAGCAGGAAGGCGGTGGGCTCGTGGACCCAACCGATCTGCTCGTCGGCGCTCATGGTGAGCGTGCTCTGCTTCCAGGTGCTGGGTGCCACGGTGAGGACCGTGCCCGCGTACGCCGTGGTGACCGGGCGGTGCAGGTGGCCGGCGGCGACCCGTACGACGTGCCGGTGCCGACCGATCACCTCGGCGAGCGCGTCACCGTCGGCGAGCCGGATGGCGTCCGCCACCGGGATGCCGACAGCGACGGGTGGGTGGTGCAGGAAGATCAGTGCCGGCGCCTCGGGTCGCCCGGCCAGCACCCCGTCGAGCCAGCCGAGCTGTTCCTCGCCGAGTTGGCCACCGTCGCTGCCGGGGATGAGCGAGTCGAGCACCACGACGGTCGCCGCCTCGTGGTCGACGTGGTAGTAGGCCGAGAAGCCGCCGCCGAGCCACTGAGTGCCGCCGAACGCGTCGAGCAGGGACTCCCGGTCGTCATGGTTGCCGGCGGCCAGGTGCACCGGCAGCGGGAACCGGCCGATGACCTCGCGCAGCGCCGCGTACTCGTCGGGCTGGCCGTGGTCGACCAGGTCGCCGCTGATCACCACGCAGTCCGGGCGGGGTCGTATCGCCAGCACCCGGCCGAGCGCTCGGTGCAACCCGGCGGCCGGTTCGGCGGCGAGCAGGCCGGTGGTCAGGTGCGGATCACTGAGCTGGGCGATGAGCATGGGCTCGCCTCCTCGGCGCCGGATGCCTCACGCTATCGCCGGACGCGGCATCCCGGGAACCGGGTTACCGGGATGCCGGAGCTGCGGCGGCGGGAGTCCACAGGCTGCGTCCACAGCCTGTGGATAGCACGTGTGTACGAAGACGGATTGGTCCCCGCCGCCGTGAGTACGCTTGATCGAGCGGCTCGGCGTCAGCCGGGCCCCTCCCCTACCTGGAACGACGTGCGAGTGGATCATCAGCGAGTCATCCGTGACGTCACCGTCCGCCTGCCGATGGCGTCGAGCACGCCGGAGGCGTGTCGATGGACGGTCACCGCGCTGTCCCGCCACACCCCGGCGACCATCTCCGTGCTGCTCGCGGTCCACGACCGCCTGCGCTGCGTCGCGGCGACCGGGGCCTGGCAGGTCTTCGCCACCGTGCCGGCGCGCACCGGCATCGTCGGCCGGGTGTACGCGACGGGCGTTCCCGCCGTCGTCCCGGACGTCAGCGTCGACCCGGACTACCTACCGGTGCGCCCCGACGTGACGGCCGAGCTGTGCGTACCGGTGCTGGACCCGACGGGCCGGGCGATCGGCGTGCTCGACCTGCAGTGGAGTGAGCCGACCGACCTGGAGCCGTGGCGGGGGACCGCGCAGCGGCTGGCCGACGGGCTCGGCGCGCGGATCGCCGCCCTCGGCGGCCCACCGGCGGAGAGCCGCAGCGAGACGTTGCTCCGGCACGCCGCCGCGCTCTCCTCCGCCCCGACCGAGGGGGAGGTGATGGGGGCGGCGGCCCGCGCCGCCCGGGAGGTCTCCACGCTCTCCACAGCGCTGCTGCTGATCGGCGGTCAGCTCGGCCCGTCCCCGGCGACGCCGAGCGATCTGGAGACCCGGATCCGCGCCGAGTTGGCCGGGGCGGGTCCGGTTGCCCTGGACCGGATGGTCGACCGAGCTCACCGGTACGGCGCCGGGTACACGCTGGGCGAGGCCGGGCACCCGCCGACCGAGGACTACCGCCCGCTGACCCGAGCGGGGGTACGCACGCTGGTCGCCGTGCCGGTCGGGCCGGCGGATGCCGGTGGGGTGTTGCTGGTCGCCGACGAACGCGCGCTGCGCCCGGACCCGACCACCGTCAGCCTGATGGAGTTGCTCGCCGGGCAGGCCTGGACGAGCGTGGACCGGCTGCGCACGCTGGCCCGGTTGCGCGAGCAGGCCAGCTCCGACCCGCTGACCGGGTTGCGGCACACCGGCCCGTTCGGGCAGCGGATCGCGGCGGCCACCCCCGGCCGTACGGCCCTGCTGGCGATCGACGTGGACGGCTTCAAGACCGTAAACGACACGTACGGCCACCAGGCCGGCGACCGGGTGCTGGTCGGGTTGGCCCGGGCGTTGGAGGCGGCGTTGCGGCACGGCGACGAGTTGTACCGGATCGGCGGCGACGAGTTCGTTGCGGTGATCGAGGTGAGCCGCCCGGAGGAGGCGGTCCGGATCGCCGAACGGCTGACCGAGGCCGCCCGACGGATCGGCCGCACGATCAGCGTGGGTGTCGCAGTACCCCGCCCCGGCGAAGCCCCCGAACGCACCCTGAGAAGAGCCGACCAGGCCCTCTATGCGGTGAAACGGCAGGGCCGAGACGGCGTACACCTCTCAGCAGCCTGACCCCCTGCGGCCCGCAGCCGTCGATCTTGCGCTTTCGGTAGGCGTTTTGCCGCTCTTACCCCTTGTGTCGGCACCGAAAGTGCAAGATCGCCGCAGTCGGGGAAGGGCAGGGCCGGGAAGGGCCGGGGTCAGGACGTGTGGAGTTCCTTGGCCAGGAGCTCGGCGATCTGGGCGGTGTTGAGGGCCGCGCCCTTGCGGAGGTTGTCGCCGGTGACGAAGAAGTCGAGGGCGCGCGGGTCGTCCAGAGCGCGGCGGATCCGCCCGACCCAGGACGGGTCGGTGCCGACGGCGTCGATCGGCATCGGGAACTCCCCGGCTGCGGGGTCGTCGACCAGGATCACCCCGGGAGCGTTGCGCAGCGCCTCGCGGGCGCCCTCGGCGTCCACCTCGCTGGCGAAGACCGCGTGCACGGCCACCGAGTGCGCGGTGACCACCGGCACCCGGACGCAGGTGGCGGAGACCTTGAGGTCGGGCAGGCCGAGGATCTTCCGCGACTCGTTGCGGATCTTCACCTCTTCCGACGACCAGCCGCTGTCCGCCGGGGAGCCGGCCCAGGGGACCACGTTGAGCGCCATGGGTGCCGGGAACGGACCCAGGTCGTCACCGACCGCCTGGCGTACGTCGCCGGTGCGCGAACCGAGCGTCCGGTCGCCGGCGACCTTGGTGAGCTGGTCGTGCAGGATGTCGACGCCGGACTGACCGGCGCCGGAGACCGCCTGGTAGGAGGCGAGCACCAGCTCTCGCAGGCCGTACTCGCGGTGCAGTGGCGCGACCGCGACGATCATCGCGAGGGTCGTGCAGTTGGCGTTGGCGATGATGCCCCGGGGCCGGTTGCGGACCTGCTCGGGGTTGATCTCGGGAACGACGAGCGGGACGTCACGGTCCATGCGGAACGCGCCGGAGTTGTCGACGGCGATCGCGCCCCGGGCGACGGCGATCGGCGCCCACTCGGCGGAGACCTCGTCGGGCACGTCGAACATGGCCACGTCGACACCGTCGAACGCTTCGGGGGTCAGCGCCTGGACGACGAGTTCCTCACCCCGACAGCGCACCCGACGCCCGACGGAGCGCTCGGAGGCGAGCAGGCGGATCTCACCCCAGACGTTGCGCCGCCCGGTGAGCAGCTCACACATCACGGTGCCGACGGCACCTGTCGCTCCGACCACGGCGAGGGTGGGCAGCGCCGTCATCGGCGCTACCTACCCGTCCCCGCGTAGACCACGGCTTCGGTGTCGCCGCCCAGCTCGAACGCGTCGTGGATGGCGCGGACGGCGGCGTCGAGGTCGGTGTCCCGGCAGACGACGGAGACCCGGATCTCGGAGGTGGAGATCATTTCGATGTTGACTCCGGCCGCGCCGAGCGCGGCGAAGAAGCCGGCTGCCACACCGGGGTGCGAGCGCATGCCGGCGCCGATCAGCGAGACCTTGCCGACGTGGTCGTCGTAGAGCAGGCCCTTGAACTTGACCGGCTCCTGGATCTTGCTGAGCGCCGCCATCGCGGTGGGCCCGTCGGCCTTGGGCAGGGTGAACGAGATGTCCGTCCGGCCGGTGCCCTCGGTGGAGACGTTCTGCACGATCATGTCGATGTTGATCTCGGCACCGGCGACGGTGTCGAAGATCCGCGCGGCGGCACCGGGCTCGTCGGGCACCCCGACGATCGTGATCTTGGCCTCGCTGCGGTCGTGTGCGACCCCGGTGATCAGTGCCTGCTCCACGGAAAGGTCCTCCATCGATCCGGTGACCATCGTGCCGGTGTTGGTCGAGTATGACGAACGGACGTGGATCGGCAACCCCGCCCGGCGGGCGTACTCCACGCTACGCAGGTGCAGCACCTTCGCGCCGCAGGCGGCCAGCTCCAGCATCTCCTCGTAGGTGATGTCCTTGATGTGCCGGGCGTTGGGCACGATCCGCGGGTCGGCGGTGAAGACGCCGTCCACGTCGGTGTAGATCTCGCAGACGTCGGCGTGCAGGGCGGCGGCGAGCGCCACCGCTGTGGTGTCCGAACCACCACGGCCCAGCGTGGTGACGTCCTTGGTGTCCTGCGAGACGCCCTGGAAGCCGGCCACGATGACCACCGACCCCTCGTCGAGCGCGCCCTTGAGCCGCCCGGGGGTGACGTCGATGATCCGGGCGCGGCCGTGCACCGAGGTGGTGATCACGCCGGCCTGCGAACCGGTGAACGAGCGGGCTTCGTACCCCAGGTTGTGGATGGCCATGGCCAGCAGGGCCATGGAGATCCGCTCCCCGGCGGTGAGCAGCATGTCCAGTTCGCGACCCGGCGGCAGCGGACTGACCTGGTTGGCCAGGTCGAGCAGCTCGTCGGTGGTGTCGCCCATCGCGGACACCACCACCACCACGTCGTCGCCGGCCTTGCGGGCGGCGACGATGCGCTCGGCCACCCGCTTGATCCGCTCGGCGTTGGCGACGGAGGACCCGCCGTACTTCTGCACCACGAGTGCCACGACGGTGCACTCCCTCCCAGCGACCCTGAGCGTGCCGACGCCGCCGGAACCGGGGCCGGCGGCGCGTGTCAGACCCCTTGAGGGTATCCGGCGGGTAACGAGGCCGGGTCAGGTGATCCCACCATCCGGCCCGCCGGACGCCGGCGGGGCCGGTCCCACCAGGTCGGGCGGTACGCGGGAACGGCCCGCCCGACACGCCGGGACGAGCGCGGTACGCGCGGCGCCCACCGATCGCCCGCACCCACCAGAATGGGCCGGTGCCCGTCCTCCTCCGCTCGGCCGGCCGCGTGCTCGGGCCGCTCGTCCTCGCCCTACCGACGCTCCTGGCCGCCTGCACCAGTGAGCAGCCACCGGCTCCACCACCCGCCGATGCCGCGCCGGTCCAGGTGGACGCCGCGTGGGACGAGTTGGCCGCGCTGGCTGCGGCTGCTCAGGACCGCCACCTGGTGGCGCAGTACGTGTACGGCCGGCCCGGTCAACCGGACCGGACCATCGTCTTCACCAGCGCGAACGACGGCAGTTGGCGGGTCGACGTGCCGGGGGGCGCGTTGGGCGGCACCGCCGATGTCTCGATGGCCAGCACGGCCGACGGGCTGTTCCAGTGCGCCCTGCCGTCGGCCGGTCACGCCGGGTCGGCGAGCTGCGTACGCCTGGGTGACCGCGACGACGCGGTGCCGCGCCGGTTGGACCCCCGGGTGCAGCACCCGCTCACCGACTGGCTGGATGTGCTCACCGACCGACGTGCCCCGCTGGCGGTCGCCCCGGCCACCGCGCCCGAGGGCGTCACCGGCACCTGTTACTCGGTGGAATCCACCTCGGCGTCGCTCAACGCCCCGCTGGACGTGGGCATCTACTGCTACGACCGGGACGGCACGCCGACCGGTGTCCGGACCGGGGCCGGGACGCTGCGGCTGGCCGCTCCCCCCGCCCCGGCACCGGCCACCGTGCAACTGGCCGGCCCGGTGGTGATCGACCGGGAGCCGCTCGACACCGCGGCGCCGCCGACCCCGGACCCGTCGGAGAGCCCGAGCGCGGGAACGCCCTGATCTTCGTCCCGTTACGGGTGCTCTTGCCCACATTTCGCCACCCCGTCCTGAGCGACGAATCACCCATACGGGACGATCCGTCTTATGGCCGATCTCACCCCGCTGCTCGCCTACCGCTGGAGTCCGCTGGCGTTCCACCCCACCGCGGAGCTGAGCGCGGCCGACGCGTCCTCCCTGCTGGAGGCCGCCCGCTGGGCACCCTCCCTGGGCAACCGCCAGCCCTGGCGGTTCACAGTGGGCTACCGCAACGACGACACCTGGAAGCGCATCCTGGTCAACCTGACCGAGCGCGACCAACGCTGGGCGCACCGGGCCGCCGCGCTGCTGCTCGCCGCGCACGTCGACCCGGACGCCGCGGCGGCTGACGGGATCGCGTACGACCTGGGCCAGGCGGTCGCCCACCTCACCGTGCAGGCCACCGCGCTGGGGTTGCACGTCCGGCAGGTGCTGAGCGTGGACCGCGGCGGGCTCGCCGCCGACCTGCACCTCCCCGCCGACGTGCGGCCGTACGCGGTGCTCGTCGTCGGGCAGCTCGGCGACCCGCTCAGCCTGCCGGCGGACCTCGTCGCCGAGGAGACCGGCCTGCGCCGCCGCCGACCGTTGGCCGACCTGCTGCTCGGCTGACCGGTCAGCCGGCTACCCGCCGCGGCTGGCGCGCAGCAGGACCGCCGCGGCCTCGGTGTTGCGATAGAGCACGTGCCGGCCCTGTCGGGACCGGTTGACCAGGCCGGCGGCATGCAGCGCGGCCAGGTGTTGGGAGACGTTCCCGGCGGACATCCCGGTGAGTCGGGCCAGATCGGTGGTGGTGGCCGCCGTGTCGAGCCGGTGCAGCAGCACGGCCCGGCCGGGGCCGATCACCCGCCCCAGCGGGTCGCCCGGCGGCGGCGCTGTCACCTCCCAGAGCGTCCCGACCGCTCGGACCGGGTACGCGCCGGCCGGCAGCGAATCCTCCAGCAGGTTCCACAGCACCCGCCGCCCGCTGAACACCGTCGGGTTCAGCGCCAGCCCACGACCCCGCAGGTCGAAGTCCCGCTCGAACGGGTCGTCGCTGACCACCCGGTCGCCGAGCCAGCGCAGGCTCGGGTGCAGCTGCTCGAAGAACCGGCCGGCGCCGTTCTCCGCGAGCTGGGCGGCCCGGTACGTCACGTCGGCGTCGAGCAGGGCCTGCATCCGTGGCCAGTCCGGGGCGATCGCCTCGTCGTACCAGACCCGCACCGCGTCGACGAGCTGCGGCAGCAGCCCACCGGGGTCGGCGAGCAGCGCCTGCCCGAACGTACCCAGCGGCCGACGCGGGGTGGTCGCCAGCAGGTCCTGGACCACCACGGCCGGCGGCGTGGCGGCGATCTGTTCGAGTTGCTCGGCCATCTCCACGTTCGGCCGGGCGGCCGGGGTGAGGAAGTCGGGCAGCCAGCAACGCGGTCGGGCCAGCTCCACCAGCGGTCGGACCCGGGAGGCCACCTCGGGCCGACGCAGGGTCACCCGGGCGCGGTCGATCCAGGGCAGGTGCACCGCGTAGTGAATTGGGCTGGCCAGCGCCCACATGCTCATGACCGTCTCGTTGACCGGCGACACGGCCAACCGCACTCCCGCCACGTCGGCCACGTTGAACCGCAACTCGGACACGCACCCTCCCCGGGAGCAGGATTCGGTTGAGCCTAAAAGACTCGACCACCGTCATGGGGGCACGGTTCACTCACCGGCCATGGGGGCCAGAGACACCATTCGCACCGTTGTCCACCACGTCGTACCGCCGGCCGGGCTGACCCGCGCGCTGGCCGTACAGGCCATGGTCGGAGCCGTCGGCAGCGGCCTGTTCCACGCCGGCAGCGCCGTCTTCTTCACCCGGGCACTCGGGCTCAGCGCCGCCCAGGTGGGGCTGGGCCTGTCCGTAGCGGCGGGGGTGTCGCTGCTCGGCACTGTGCCGCTGGGTGGGCTCACCGACCGGTACGGGCCGCAGCGGGTCTGGATCGTCGGGCTGGCACTGGACGCGGCGCTCTTCGCGACCTACCCGTTCGTCGGCGGCTTCACGGGTTTCCTCGCCGTGGTGGTGGCGCTGGCCGCCGTGGAGGCCGCGACCGGTGTGGCCCGGCAGGTCTACTCGATCAACGCGCTCCCCCCGGCCGAACGGGTCACGGCGATGGCGTACCAGCGCTCGTCGTTGAATGTCGGCTTCGGGCTCGGCGCGGTGATCAGCGGCGTGGTGCTGGCGGTCGACACGATGGCGGCCTACCGGGGGATGGTCTGGTTCATCGCGACGGTCTTCCTGGTGACGGCCCTCTTCGTGCGACGACTGCCCCGCCTGCCGCAGGTGGCCCGGCCGGTTGAGCCGATGAGTCGGCTCGCCGTGCTCCGGGACCGCCCGTTCATGGCGGCATCCCTGCTCTCCGGGCTGCTCACCGCGCACCAGACGCTCTACCTGACGGTGATGCCGCTCTGGATCCTCACCCACACCGACGCCCCGAAGACGGTGATCGCCGCCCTGGTGCTGCTCAACACGGTCCTGATCGTGCTGCTCCAGGTACGCGCCAGCCGAGGCGCTGACACCGCGTCGGGCGCGGCCCGTGCCTCCCGTCGGGGCGCCCTGCTGATCGCCCTGTTCTGTCTGGTCCTGCCGATCTCCGGGCTGACCCGGGGCGGCCTCACCGTCGTGGTGCTGGTGGCCGCCGCGACGCTGCTGATCCTGGCTGAGCTGATCGAGTCGGCGGGCGCCTGGGGGCTCACCGCCACCCTGCCGCCGGCCGCCCAACGCGGCGCGTACGTGGGGGCGTTCCGGCTCGGCTCCCAGGTGCAGTATCTGATCGCCCCGGCGGGGTTGACCGCGCTCGGCGTGAGCACCGGCGGCTGGGGTTGGTTACCGACGGCAGCGATCTTCGCGCTGGTCGGGCTGGCGATCGTGCCCGCCGTGGCCTGGGCCGAACGGACGCCGAGGCTGGGTTGCCAGGCACCGGAGCCGGCGATGACCTCGGTCCCATAGTCCGGACCGGCCTTTCCACCCCCCGTTCCATCACGTAGGGTGACCTGGTCATGTGGCAGGCGCTGCTCCTCCTTAGCCGCCGCGACGAGGCCTGACCGGCCGGCACCTCGTCGCGGAGTCGCATCGCGCCGTCCAGCACATCTGAGTTTCCTCTCGGCACCGCCGCGCATCGTCGCCCGGCATCCGCCGACACCTTCCGATCTGCTGACGCCACATGTTCCAGGGAGCACTCTGAGATGGCTCAACCTGTCACCGACACCGAGTCCAATCCGTTCGCCCGGCAACGCCCCAGCCGGATGCCGTACCACCGCTACCAGCCCTACCAGGAGCAGTTCCGGGTCGACCTGCCGGACCGCACCTGGCCCACCCGCACCGTCGACGCCGCCCCCCGGTGGTGCGCGGTGGATCTCCGCGACGGCAACCAGGCCCTGATCGACCCGATGTCGCCGGAGCGCAAGCGCCGGATGTTCCAGCTGCTGGTCCAGATGGGCTACAAGGAGATCGAGGTCGGCTTCCCGTCGGCCAGCCAGACCGACTTCGACTTCGTCCGGCAGCTCATCGAGCAGGACATGATCCCCGAGGACGTCACCATCCAGGTGCTCACCCAGTGCCGGGAGCACCTGATCGACCGGACGTTCGAGTCGCTGCGCGGCGCCAAGCGGGCCATCGTGCACTTCTACAACTCGACCTCCACCCTGCAGCGGCGGGTGGTCTTCGGCCTGGACAAGGACGGCATCGCCGACATCGCCACCACCGGGGCGCGGCTCTGCCAGAAGTACGCGGAGATCCACACCCCGGACACCGAGATCTTCTACGAGTACTCGCCGGAGTCGTACACGGGCACCGAGCTGGAGTACGCGCTGGAGGTCTGCTCCCGGGTGATCGACGTGATCGACCCGACCCCCGACCGGCCGCTGATCATCAACCTGCCGGCCACCGTCGAGATGGCCACCCCCAACGTGTACGCCGACTCGATCGAGTGGATGCACCGGCACCTGCCGCGCCGGGACAGCGTGGTGCTGAGCCTGCACCCGCACAACGACCGGGGCACCGGCGTTGCCGCCGCCGAGCTGGGCCTGCTGGCCGGCGCGGACCGCATCGAGGGCTGCCTGTTCGGCAACGGTGAGCGCACCGGCAACGTCGACCTGGTGACCCTGGGGCTCAACATCTTCTCCCAGGGCATCGACCCGATGATCGACTTCTCGAACATCGACGAGATCCGGCGGGCGGTCGAGTACTGCAACCAGCTGCCGGTGCACGAGCGCCACCCGTACGCGGGCGACCTGGTCTACACCGCCTTCTCCGGCTCCCACCAGGACGCCATCAAGAAGGGCTTCGACGCCCTCGCCGCCGACGCGAAGGCGGCCGGCGTGCCGGTGGACGAGCACACCTGGGCGGTGCCGTACCTGCCGATCGACCCGAAGGACCTGGGCCGCACCTACGAGGCAGTGATCCGGGTCAACTCGCAGTCCGGCAAGGGCGGCGTCGCGTACATCATGAAGAGCGAGCACCAGCTGGACCTGCCGCGCCGGCTCCAGATCGAGTTCTCCGGGGTGGTGCAGCAGGTCACCGATCACGACGGCGGCGAGGTCGACCCGGCCGCCATGTGGGAGATCTTCGCGACGCACTACCTGCTCGACCACCAGCCCGACCCGGCGGTCCGGCTGGCCGGCTACACGATCGGCACGGCGGACGGCAAGGTCGAGATCGAGGCCCACGTCGGGGTGGGCGGCGAGCAGCGGTCCCTCGCCGCGGTCGGCAACGGCCCGATCGACGCGTACGTCAACGCGCTGCAGTCGGTCGACGTGGGCGTGCGGGTGCTCGACTACCACGAGCACGCGCTCTCCTCCGGCGGTGACGCGCAGGCCGCCGCGTACGTGGAGTGTGAGGTGGACGGGAAGACGGTCTGGGGTGTCGGCACCGACGCCAACATCGTCACCGCGTCGATCAAGGCGGTCACCAGCGCCGTCAACCGCGCACGTCGCTGATCCCAGGCGTCGCGTCCCCGAGGTGGTCCGCTACCTCGGGGGCGTGGCGGCGGGCAGCGAGTGGCAGGGCTGCGACGGCGGGGCTTCCCGGGGCGGTCGGTGGACCAGCACGAGGGCCAGCACCGCGCCGGCCAGCAGCAGCCCCGCGCACCAGACCAACGCCGCGCGGTACGCGTCGGTCAGGTCGGCCTTCTGCTCGTAGCCGGCGCCGGAGAGACCGACCAGCAGCGGCAGCGCCGCCACCGCGAGCAGGCCGCCGGCACGGGACGCGGCGTTGTTGAAGCCGCTGGCGACACCGGAGAAGCGGTCCTGCACGGCGGCCAGCACCGACGCCGTCAGCGGTGCCACCACCAGGGTCAGCCCGATGCCGAAGAGCAGCACGCCGGGCAGCACGTCGCGCCAGTACGACGCGCCCGGTCCGACTCCGCGCAGCAGCAGCAGACCGACGGCGGCGATCACCGGTCCGACGGCGAGGGGCAGGCGCGGGCCGATCCGCGCCGACAGCGCGCCGGCCCGCGCCGACCCGACCAACAGCAGCAGCGTCATCGGCAGCAACGCGATGCCGGTGCGGAAGGCCGACCACTCGACCACGTTCTGCAGGTAGACGGCGAAGAAGAAGGTGAAGCCGCCGAGGGCCGCGTAGACGACCACCGTGAAAAGGTTCAGCACCGAGAAGAGTCGGCTGCTGAACAGCCCGGTGGGCAGCATCGCGGCGTCGCCCCGCCGCCGCTCCAGCAGCACGAAGGCCACCGCGGCGAGCACACCGACCGCTGCCGCGATCAGCACCTCGGCGGAGTCGAACCCGCGAGCCGGCGCGTCGATCAGGGCGTAGGTGACGCCGGCGAGCGCGAGCGCTCCGAGGAGGGCTCCGGCGACGTCGAACCGACGTCGGGTCCGATCCCGTCCCTCGATCCGGGAGGCGCTCTCGTCCCGGCTCTCCGGCACCCAGCGCAGCGCGGCCAGCAGCACCAGCACGGCGATCGGCAGGTTGAGGAAGAAGATCCAGCGCCAGGAGAGCGCGTCGATGAGCCAGCCGCCGATGAACGGGCCCAGCGCGGTGGACACGCCGGACAGCCCGGCCCAGGCACCGATCGCGCGGCCCCGGTCGTCGGGGTGGAAGCTCGACTGGAGCACCGACAGCGACCCGGGCGTGAGCAGCGCGCCGCCGGCGCCCTGGAGGAACCGCGCTCCGATCAGCCAACCGGTGTCCTGGGCGAGCCCACAGAGCACGGAGGCGGCGGTGAACCAGACCACGCCGATGAGGAAGATGCGTCGCCGGCCGAAGCGGTCCCCCAGCGCACCACCGAGCAACACGAACGCCGCCAGCATCAGCAGATAGCCGTTGATGGTCCACTGGAGATCGGCGACGTTCGCGCCGAGATCCTGCCCGAGCCTCGGCAGCGCCACGTTGACGACAGTGCTGTCGAGGAAGACCATGCCAGAGGCGAGTACGGCGGCGAGCAGCGTGCCCCGGCCGGCGGTGGTGCCCATCCGGAGGGCTGCGGCCGGCACGGGTGCGGTCATCCCACCAATCTGCCTTGCATCATGTGGGAGACGCCACGAAACGCCGAAACCGTTCCCGGGTACTGTGCGCAATCGCCGGGAGCCCCCAAGCTGGAGAGGTGTCGTCTGTGCGTACCAGATCAGGACCGCGAGCGGCGGTGGCTGCGCTTGCCGCGGCGCTGGCGCTCGGCGTGGCCGGTTGCGTCCCGCCGGATGAGCCGGCCACCCCGCCGCCGAGTGACGGCGGCAACGCGGTGGAGCAGTTGAGCGAGCTCACCGTCGCCACCGCCGGCTCGATGAAGGGCTACAGCCGGGACCGCTTCCCGCACTGGCGGGACACCGGCAAGAACTGCGACGTCCGGGACAGCATCCTCCAGCGCGACGGCAAGGACGTGAAGCTCTCCGGCTGCAACGTGGTCGGTGGGCGCTGGGAGAGCGTGTACGACGGTCGCAGCTTCTCGGATCCCTCCGACGTGGACATCGATCACATGGTGCCGTTGGCCAACGCGTGGCGCTCGGGTGCCGACGAGTGGGACAACGCGAAGCGCGGCGACTTCGCCAACGACACCACCCGTCCGCAGCTGTTCGCGGTTTCCGCCTCGTCGAACCGGGCAAAGGGTGACCAGGACCCGTCCCAGTGGAAGCCGGCAAACCGATCGTACTGGTGCAAATACGCCCAGGACTGGGTGACGGTCAAGCACTACTGGCGACTGACGGTGACCAGCGCCGAGAAGTCCGCACTGACCGACATGTTGGAGGGCTGTTGAGTGGGGAGCGAATCGTGACCGCCGCCGGGGAGGGCGTCCCGTCCGCCGCCGGTATGACCGCCGACGGCACCGCCGAGACTCCCGCCGCCGTGCCAGGTGCCGGCATGGTCGCGGATTCCGGCGGCGCGTCCGGCCCGCAGAGCCGCACCACCGACATCGTGCCCGGCCCGGGCGGCGTGATGACCGACGAGGTCGGCGTCGTCACCGGTGACCTGACGCTGCGCACCGAGTACGCGGACGGCAAGGTCACGGTGCGGGTGCAGTACAAGGACGCGGACGAGTGGTACGCGGTGACCGGCACGTCGGTCACGTTGGCCGACCCGGCCGGGCTGGACGCGGTGCACGGCGTCGCGGTGGGGCTGCTGAACCGCCCCGAGGGCTGACGACCGCCGGCACCGCGTCCTGCGGCTCAGACGTACGAACCGGGCTCGGTGGGCGCGGAGACCACGCCCGGCGCGTCCCCCTCGCCCTCGGGCCGGACGATCTGCGCGCTGACCCCGTGCGGACGCAGTTCGCCACTGGCGATCTGCTCGGCGAAGTGACACGCCACCCGGCTGCCACCGATCTCCCGCAACACCGGTCGCTCGTCGGCGCAGCGGGTGGGCTGCGCCCACGGGCAGCGCGTGTGGAAGCGGCAGCCGGACGGCGGGTTGGCCGGCGACGGCAGGTCACCGGCGAGCAGGATCCGCTCCCGGCGGTCCTCCACGTCCGGGTCCGGCACCGGCACCGCGGACATCAGCGCCCGCGTGTACGGGTGCAGCGGCTCGTTGTAGAGCCGGTCGCTCGGCGCCTCCTCGACCAACGCCCCCAGGTACATGACGCCGACCGTGTCGGAGATGTGCCGGACCACCGCGAGGTCGTGCGCGATCACCAGGTAGGTCAGCCCCAGGCTGTCCTGGAGTTCGTCCAGCAGGTTGACCACCTGGGCCTGGATCGACACGTCGAGCGCCGAGACCGGCTCGTCGGCGACGATCAGCTCCGGCCCGAGGACCAGCGCGCGGGCGATGCCGATGCGCTGCCGCTGCCCGCCGGAGAACTCGTGCGGGTAACGGGACAGCGCCCAGCGCGGCAGCCCGACCGCGTCCAGGGTCTCGCCGATGATCCGTCGACGGTCGGTGCGGTCGGCGCCGATCCCGTGGGTCTGCAGACCCTCGGTCAGGATCGACTCGACGTTCTGCCGGGGGTCGAGACTGGACATCGGGTCCTGGAAGATCATCTGCATCCGGCGACGCATGCCGCGCAGCTTGCCGGGCGGCAGCGTGGTCAACTCGACACCGTCGAAGCTGACCTCACCGGCGGTCGGCGGGGTGAGCTGGAGCAGCGCACGGCCCAACGTGGACTTGCCGCAGCCGGACTCACCCACCAGGCCGTACGTCTTGCCCCGCGCGATGCTCAGGTCGACTCCGTCGACGGCCTTCACCTGGCCGACCACCCGGTCGAAGAGCACCCCCCGTTTGATCGGGAAGTGCACCTTCAGATCGCGCACCTCGACGAGGACGTCGTTCTCGGTTCGCTCGCTACGCTCGCTCACGCTGATTCCTCCTCGCGCGGGGCGGGCACCGTGCCGGGCACCGGCTCCGGGTTCACGCACCGGTAGCTACGTCCGTCGTACGCCTGCACCAGCTCCGGCGGCTCGCCCACGCACTCGTCGATCCGTCGGGAGCAGCGCGGGGCGAAGGCACAACCGTCCGGCCAGGGCAGCAGGTCGCGGACCGAACCAGGAATCGGGTTGAGCTTCTCGCCCCGCCCGGCGTCCAGGCGCGGCACCGAACCGAGCAGACCCACCGTGTACGGGTGACGCGGCTGGCGGAACAGCGGGCGTCGGCGGGCCGTCTCCACCACCCGGCCGCCGTAGAGCACGTTCACGGTGTCGCACATGCCGGCCACCACGCCCAGATCGTGCGTGATCATCAACAGCGCGGTGCCGGAGTCCCGGACCAGTTCCTTCAGCAGCTCCAGGATCTGGGCCTGGATGGTGACGTCGAGCGCGGTGGTCGGCTCGTCGGCGATCAGCAGCCGCGGCTGGCAGGCCACCGCCATCGCGATGAGCGCACGCTGGCGCATCCCACCGGAGAGCTGGTGCGGGTACTCCTTCAGCCGCCGCTTCGGGTCGGGGATGCCGACCCGGTCGAGCAGCGCCGCCGCCTCCTTCGCCGCGGTCTCACCCTTCATCCCCCGGTGCCGGGTGAGCACCTCGGTCACCTGCAACCCGATCGGGATCACCGGGTTCAGCGAGGAGAGCGGATCCTGGAAGATCATCGCGATGTCCCGGCCCCGGATGTCCCGCCGCGACCGGTCGTCGAGCTGGAGCAGGTCGGTGCCGTCGAAGACGGCCTTGCCGCCGACCCGCAGGCCCGGCTGCTTGGGCAACAGACCCATGATCGCGAGCGAGGTGACGCTCTTGCCGCAGCCGGACTCACCGACCAGGCCGACCACCTCACCGGCGTCGACCGAGAAGGACACCCCGTCGACAGCGTGCACGGCCCGCTGACCGCGGCGGGCGAACGTGACGGCGAGATCTTCAACTTCGAGCAGTGCCATCAGGGGCCTACTTCCGCAGCTTCGGGTCGAGGGCCTCACGCATCGCCTCACCCAGCAGGGTGAAGCCGAGCGCGGTGATGATGATCGCGACCGCCGGGTAGATCGCCAGCGACGGCCGGATGCCGAGGTACTGCTGCGCGTCGGCGAGCATGACCCCCCACTCCGGTACGGCGGTGTCCGGGTTACCCAGACCGAGGAACGACAACGCCGCAGCCTCGATGATCGCGGTGGCCAGGGTCAGGGTGGCCTGCACGATCACCGGGGCGAGCGAGTTGGGCACCACGTGGGTCAGCGCGATCTTCGACTTCTTGACGCCGAGCGAGGTGGCCGCCAGCACGTAGTCGCTGTTGGCCTGCGAGATCATCGAGCCGCGCAGCAGCCGGGCGAACACCGGCACCGAGACCACACCGACAGCGATCATCACAGTGGTCAGGCTGGCCCCGAGCAGGGCGGCGATGCTCACCGCCAGCAGCAGGCTCGGCATCGCCAGCAGCATGTCGATGAAGCGCATCAGGGTGGTGTCGACCCACCGCCCCCACCGGCCGCCGAGACCGGCCGCGGCACCGGAGATGCCACCGATCAGCGCGCCGATGGCCAGACCGATCAGGGTGGAGACCACACCGACCAGCAGGGTCTGACGGGCTCCCACGATCATGCGGCTGAACTCGTCACGGCCCTGGTGGTCGTAACCGAACCAGTGATCGCCGTCGGGCCCGGGGATGACACCCGGCTTGATCAGCCCTTCCCGGATACCGATCGTGTCCGTCGGCGCGTACGGCACGAGGAACGGGCCGAGCACCGCTACCAACACGAAGAGCGCCAGGATGACCGCGCCGACGATCGCGGCCGGGTTGCCGCGCAGCCGCCGGAACGCCTCCTGCCAGAGGCTGACACCCCGCTCGTCGTCGCGGGCGGCCAGTTCGGAGAGCCGGTCGATCTTTTCGCGCTTCTTGCCCGGGCTGAGGGTCATCGCACCCTCACCCTCGGGTCGATGAAGCTGTAGGAGAGATCAACCAGGAGGTTCACCAGCACGTACACCACCGCGATGATCAGGATGAAGCCCATCAGCACCGGATAGTCGCGTTGGCCGATGGCCTCGGCGACGAACGCTCCGATGCCACTGAAGGCGAAGACGGTCTCGGTCAGCACGGCGCCGGAGAGCAGGCCGCCCGCGAGCAGACCGATCGAGGTGGCCACCGGCAGCATGGCGTTGCGCAGGACGTGCCGGCGACGGACCGTCTGCTCGGTCAGGCCCTTCGCCTCGGCGGTGCGTACGAAGTCCTCGTTGAGCACCTCGAGCACGCTCGCCCGGGTGATCCGGACGATGATCGCCAGCGGGATGCTGGCCAGCGCGATGGCGGGCAGCACCAGATGCCAGAGGGCGTCGGCTGCGGCGTCCCACTCCCGGGTCATCAACCCGTCGAGGACGAAGAAGTTGGTCACCCGGGTCGCCCCGAGCGTCGGGTCCTGCCGGCCGCTGGACGGGAACCAGTGCAGGTTCTCCGAGAAGATCGCTTTGAGCACGTAGCCCAGGAAGAAGACCGGGATGCAGATGCCGATCAGCGAGCCGCCCACAGACGCGTGGTCCAGGAAGCGGCCGCGACGACGGGCGGCCAGGTAGCCCAGCGGGATGCCGACACCGATCGCAATGATCATCGCGGTGATGGTCAGCTCGACGGTGCCGGGGAAGCGCTCGATGAACTCCGTGGTGACCGCCCGCTTGGTGGAGGTCGAGGTGCCCAGATCAAGCTTGATCATCCGCCGTACGAAGCGGCCGTACTGGACCAGGATGGGCTCGTCGAGCCCCATGTTGCGGCGGATCGCGGCCCGCATCTCGGGGGTGCCGCGCTCGCCGAGGATGGCGGTCTCGGGGCCGCCGGGGAGACGGCGGAGCCAGATGAAGAGCAGGAGGGAGAGCCCGAACAGCGTGGGTATCAGCTGAAGCAGGCGCCTGACGATGAACCGGAACACGGCGGCCTCGAAGGGGTGCGGAGGGTTGCGGGCGGGCGCTGTGCGACAGCGCCCGCCCGCGTTCCTTGCTGCGTCAGATCAGGACTTACTTGAACTCGGCGGTGGCGAAACGCTCGTCGGTGAGCGGGCTCGCCTTGACGCCGGTCACGTCCTTGCCGAACACGATCGCCGGCGGCGAGTGCGAGATCGGCACACCGGGCAGGAACTCCATCACGGACTTGTTCAGGGCCTTGTACTTCTCGGTACGGGCCGCGATGTCCGCGGTGGTGTCCGCGTCCTTGAACTGGTCGAACAGGGCCTTGTTGTTGAAGCCCCACTCGTCCTTCGGCCGGTCGAAGAAGGTGCCGATGAAGTTGTAGGCGTCGCCGTAGTCACCGGTCCAGCCCAGGAAGTGGATGTCGTGCTTGCTACCCGAGGTGGTGGCGTTCAGGTAGTCCGGGCTCCACTTCAGCGGGATCGCCTCGACGGTGATGCCAACGGCCTTCAGGTCCGCCGAGAGCAACTCGAAGATGTCCTTCGGGTTCGGCATGTACGGCCGGGTGACCTCGGTCGGGTAGTGGAACTTCAGGGTCAGGTTCGACGCGCCCGCCTCGGCCAGCAGCGCCTTCGCCTTGGCCGGGTCGTAGGTGTACTTCGGAACGTCGCCGTTCCAGCCCTCGACGGTGTCCGGCATGAAGTTGTCGGCGACCTTGGCGCCCGGCGGCAGCTTGGAGGTGACCAGCTGCTCACGGTTCAGGGCGTACGCGATGGCCTGCCGGACCCGGAGGTCGGCGAGCTTCGGGTTGCCCTTCTGGTTGATCGCCAGGTAGAGCACGTTGAACGCCGGGCGGGTGAGCATGTTGAAGCCTTCGCTCTTCAACGGCTCGACGTCGGCCGGGCCAACCAGGTCGTAGCCCTGGATGTCACCGGAGCGCAGCGCCTGCTTGCGGGCGTTCTCGTCCGAGATCGTCTTGAAGATGAGGGTCTTCAGCTTGGCCTTGGGGCCCGAGTAGTCCTCGTTGCGCTCCAAGGTCAGCGTCTTGTTCGCGACGTCCCAGGCCTTGAACTTGAACGGGCCGGTGCCGGTCGGGTGCTCCGTCGCGTACGCCGGGTACTTGATGTCCTCGGCGCTGCCCGCGACGTTGCTGGCGTCGAACTCCTGCAGCGCCTTCGGGCTGTGGATGGAGAACGAGGGGAGCATCAGCGCGGCCGGGATCTTGCTGGAGACCCGGGTGAACGAGAGGTCCACAGTGGTCGCGTCCTTGGCGGTGCACGACTTGAAGAGGCTCGGCGGAAGGTCCGCGTTCTCGTTGTTGGCGAAGCCGCCCATGACGTCCTGCCAGTACGCCGTAACATCCGGGCTCTGCATGAGGCCCTTGGCGTTGTACCAGCGGTTGAAGTTGACGCAGACGGCCTCGGCGTTGAAGTCGGTGCCGTCGTGGAACTTCACGCCCGAGCGGAGCTTGAAGGTCCAGGTGGTGCCGGCAGCGTCCGGGGTCCAGGACTCGGCCAGGCCGGGGGTGACCTTCGTGCCACCCTCCTCCGGCCGGACCAGGGTCTCGAAGACCTGACGCGCCACACGCAGCGACTCACCGTCGCTGGCGAAGCTCGGGTCGAGCACCTTCGGGTCTCCGGCGACGCCGAAGACGAGGGTGTCCTTCTTGCTTCCACCGGATTTGTCGTCGCGGTTGCTCTCGGCGCAGCCTGCTACCGCGAGGGCCGCGACCGCGACGGCCGCGATCGCGACCTTCGGCCTGGGTGCACGCATGTGTGCTTCACCTCGTCCTTGGGGGTACGGACAACGTGGTGACAGGGGTCACCGATGGCGGTGACCATAGCTCCCGATGCGACCAGCCGGAAACAGCCGGGTGGACTGTTGGTATCGGATCGTGCCTCAACCGCCGCTTGACATTCGATTCGTAGGTAAACGGCGGCCAAAACCGATCAATCAGCACCCGCGATGCCAAACTGTTACGTCGAACAGCCCCGATGAGGGCACAGGTGTCAGATCATTTCCGGGCAGGGACACAGCGGTGGCCGGCACCCACCCGGGTGCCGGCCACCGGTCGTACGCCAGGGGGTCAGACCGCGCGACGCCCCTCGAAGGCCCGACCGAGGGTGATCTCGTCGGCGTACTCCAGGTCGCCGCCGACCGGCAGCCCGCTGGCCAGCCGGGTCACCGAGATGCCCATCGGCTTCACCATCAACGCCAGGTAGGTCGCTGTCGCCTCGCCCTCGGTGTTCGGGTCTGTGGCCAGGATCAGCTCCCGCACCCCGCCGCCACCGAGCCGGATCATCAGCTCCCGGATGCGCAGATTGTCCGGGCCGATCCCCTCCAGCGGATTGATCGCACCGCCCAGCACGTGGTAGCGACCGCGGAACTCACCAGTCCGCTCGATGGCCACCACGTCCTTGGGCTCCTCCACCACGCACAGCACCTCGTCGGTGCGGCGCGGGTCGCGGCAGATCCGGCACTGCTCGGACTCGGCCACGTTGTAGCAAGTAGTGCAGAACCGGACCAGCTCCTTGACCTTGCGCAGCGCGCCGGCCAGCCGGTTGACGTCGGCCGGATCCGCCGAGAGAACGTGGAACGCGATCCGCTGAGCGCTCTTCGGACCCACGCCCGGCAGCCGACCCAGTTCGTCGATCAGATCCTGGATGGCACCTTCGTACATCTGCCGGCTCAGAAACCGGGCAGGCCGAGGCCGCCCATGCCGCCGGCGACCGGGCCCATCTTGCGCTCGGTCAGCTCCCGGGCCGCCTCGGCGGCGTTGTGCACGGCCGCGATGACCAGATCCTCCAGCGTCTCCACGTCCTCCGGGTCGACGGCCTTCGGGTCGATCTTGATGGCCTTCAGCTCACCGGAGCCGGAGACGGTCGCGGTGACCAGCCCGCCACCGGCGGTGCCGGTCAGCTCGGCCTCGGCCAGCTCGGCCTGCGCGGCGGCGATCTGCTGCTGCATCTTCTGCGCCTGCTTCAGCATCTGCTGCATGTTCGGCTGTCCACCTGGGCGCACGGGATGGCTCCTTCTCGCACTCGTCTGCTCGACCGCCGCTCAGCCTATCCGCTGGGACCGACCTCGCCCCGCCCGGTGCGTCCGCCCACGCCGGGCGCTCCGGGTACGGCTACCCCTACCCCGAACCGGCCATCTGGTGGTAGTGCGCCCACGCCGCCGCACTGGTCTGCTCGGGGTATGAACCTCACCCGTACCGGCCGGGTCGGCGCGCTGTGCTGGCTGGCGGCCACGCCCGTCTTCCTCGTCGCCAGTCTGGTCACCGGGCTGCGCTGGCGCGAGCCGACCTACAGCTGGGCCACCCACAACATCAGCGACCTCGGCAACGTCCACTGCGGCAGCTGGGACACCACCCGCCCCCGCTACGTCTGCTCGCCGTGGCACCCGCTGATGAACACCGCGACAGTGGCCACCGCCGTACTGCTCGCCGTCGGGCTCCTGCTGACCTGGCGGATCCTCGGCCGCGGCCCGGTGGTGCGGTCGGCTCAGACCCTCCTGTTGCTGGCCGCCGGCGGATACGCCCTAGCGGCCGGCTACCCGGCCGACGTCGACGAGAACCTGCACGTTCTCGGCGCATTCCTGATCATGGGTCTGGGCAACGTCGGTCTGCTCCTCGCCGGCTTCGCCCCGAGCGGCACGACACTCGGCCGGTACCGACGACTCACCCTCACCGCAGGGCTCATCGCGCTGGTCGGGACGGCATTGTTCGCCGCCCAGCAGGGCCTGGGAATCGGGGTAGGCGGCATGGAACGAATAGCCGTCCTACCCTTCCCCCTCTGGGCCTGCTGCCTGGGAGTCTCGCTGGCCGAACCCCCTCCCCTGCGCGATCTTGCACTTTCCGCGCCGACATCGGAGGGCATTCTGTCCTTTTCGACTACTGAAACTGCAAGATCGGCGAGCTGGGGGCGGGGCGAGGGCTAGCGGGCGTCGACTTCGTTGATCTTCTCGGCGCCGAAGGTTTCCCGGAGCAGCCGTACCGCCTGCTCCTCGCTCGACTCCCGTGCGGTCTTCTCGTCGATGATCTCGTCCAACGGCTCGTCGCCCGGGTCGAACCCCTCATAGACCGGGGTCGCCGCCGGTGCCGCGCCGCCGGGCCGGCCGGCTCGCGTCGGACCATCGAAGTCCGGGTCGTAGGGCGGCTCGCCGGCCCATTCGGCGTCCGCGATGGGCCGGGCCGCCGCTCCGGTACGCGCACCGCGCCCCGCCGCCGCCGCGCGAGCCGCGGCGATGGCGCTGCTCACCGGGGCACCACCGGCTGTCGCCGGCTGCCGGGCCACCGGGGCCGGGTTACCCCGCCCGCCCGGCCTACCGCCACCGGCCGCCGCCCCGGGACCACCCGAACCGCCGGGTCCGGCACCGTTCGCACCGCCGCCGCCGTTGGTGCCGTTGGTGCCGGTGCCGTTGGTGCCGCTGCCGGTCACCGCGCCGCCGTTGGTGCCGCTGCCGTTCGCGCCCCCGCCGTACGCGCCGGTCGACGCCGATGCGGGCTGGGAGCCGTCCGGGCTCGACCCGCTGCCGGCCGACGCGCCGCCGGGTCGGGCGGCCTCCGGCCAGTCCTCGTCATCCGTCGCCTCGGCGACGGGCGCACCGCCGCCGGGTCGGGCCGCCTCCGGCCAGTCGCCCTCGTCGTCCGCCGCCGGGGTGGACAGCACCGCACCCTGTCGACCCGCACCGTGACCACCGCTACCCGCGCCGACACCGCCCCGCGAAGCCGGGCCGGCAGCGCCGGTCGGGTTCACCGCCGTGCGCGGCCCACTCGTCGGGCCGGCAGCGCCGGTCGGGGCGTTGGGTGTCGGGGTTCCCCCTGGCCCGGCGACGTTCGCACCTGGCGCGTTCGTGCCAGCCGTTGCGCCGACGCCTGGCCCGGAGTTCGAGCCAGGCGCAGCGTCGGGGCCTGACGCAGGGTCGAAGCCCGGCGCGTGGCTGGAGCCCGGCGCAGCGTTCGACCCTGACGCAGGGTCGAAGCCTGACGCGGAGTTCGAGCCCGGCGCAGGGTTGAAGCCAGAGGCAGGGTTCGAGCCCGGCGCGGAGGGCGAGCCAGGGGCGTTCGAGTTCGGAACGGCTGGCGGCGCGCTCGTCGGGCCGGCCGTCGGGGTCGCGGCGGGCGGGGCTGCGGGGCGGGCCGGGGCGGCGGGTTGCGAGCGCGGAGGGCCGGACAGCGACGCGCCGCCGCGCTCGCCGGCCACCTCACACCGGATCTGCCAGCGCCCGCCCAACTCCTCGTAGAGCGCGTCGGTGAGTACCGCCGCGTGGTCGGCCATCATCTTGGCGAGCACTGTGGACTTCACCGTCAGGACCAGCATGTCGCCGTCGAGTTCACGGACCACCGCGTCCCGCATCAGGGCGGCGATCCGCTTGTTGGTCCGGTTGACCTTGCCGACCACGTCGGGCCAGACGCGGCGCACCGCGACCGCGTCCAGCGCGGGGGCCGGTGCCCCCGGACGGGGCGGCGCGGGCGTGGCCGGGTCGGGAAGCACCGCCGACGGTGGCACCACGCGACGCGGGGCCGGCCCGGCGGGCGAGACGGGGACGGTCGGGTCAGCGGCGGCCGAGCCGGTCGACGCGCCCGGAGACGCCGGGATCGGCGAGTCGGCCGTCGACACGTACGAGGCCGGCGCACCGGAGGTCGGAGCACCCGAGCTGGGAGCGCTTGACATCGAAGCGCCGAAGGCGGGTGCCCCGGTGGCCGAGGCGGCCGGCGCGGGAGCACCCGGGGCCGCAACGCCCCGGGTCGGGGACGCGGCCGGGTCGACCTCCCACGGCGGGGCGGAGGTCGGGGCGTTCGCGGGGGTGGCGGCAGCCGGGACCGGTGCGGCGGGCTGTGGGCGTACCCCTGGGTGGTTGGCGGGCGCGGAGCCGGCGGCTGCCGACGGCGCGTCGGTGCCGCCCAGGGTGAGCCGGCGTTCCATCCGTTCCAGGCGCTGGAGGAGGCCGCCGGTGGTGTCGTCGACGCCGGGCAGCAGCATCCGCGCGCAGATCAGCTCCAGCAGCAGGCGGGGCGCTGTGGTGCCGCGCATCTCCACCAGGCCGTCGTGCACGATGTCGGCGCAACGGGAGAGCGTGGCCGGGCCGAGTTGCGAGGCCTGGGCGGCCATTCGCTCGATCTGGTCGGCCGGACCGTCGATCAGGCCCTTCGCGGCGGCGTCCGGCACCTGCTGGATCACGATCAGGTCGCGCAGCCGTTCCAGCAGGTCGGAGGCGAACCGGCGCGGGTCGTGACCGGCCTCGGCGACCCGGTCGACGGTGGCGTACGCGGCGGCCCCGTCCCCGGCGGCCAGCGCGTCGCACATCTCGTCGATCAACGCGGCGTCGGTGACCCCGAGCAGCGCGGCGGCCCGGGCATAGGTGACCCCCTCCGGGCCGGCCCCGGCGATGAGCTGGTCGAGCACGGAGAGGCTGTCCCGGGCGCTGCCGCCGCCGGCGCGGACCACCAGCGGGAAGACCGCCGGCTCGACGGCGACGCCCTCGGCCTGGGTGAGCTGCTCCAGGTACGGGCGGAGCACCTTCGGCGGGATCAGCCGGAACGGGTAGTGGTGGGTCCGCGACCGGATCGTGCCGAGGACCTTCTCCGGCTCGGTGGTGGCGAAGATGAACTTGACGTACTCCGGAGGCTCCTCGACCAGCTTGAGCAGGGCGTTGAAGCCCTGGGTCGAGACCATGTGCGCCTCGTCGATGACGTAGATCTTGAAGCGGCTGCTGGCTGGCGCGAAGAAGGCGCGCTCGCGCAGCTCACGGGCGTCGTCGACACCACCGTGGCTGGCCGCGTCGATCTCGATCACGTCGATCGAACCGGCGCCGTCGGTGGCCAGCGAGCGGCAGGACTCACACTTGCCGCACGGCTCCGGGGTGGGGCCCTGCTCACAGTTGAGCGACCGGGCCAGGATCCGGGCGCTGGAGGTCTTGCCGCAGCCGCGTGGGCCGGAGAAGAGGTAGGCGTGGTTGAGCCGTCCGCTGCGCAGCGCCTGCGACAGCGGCTCGGTCACGTGCTCCTGACCGATGACCTCAGCGAAGGTACGCGGCCGGTACTTGCGGTAGAGCGCCAGCGTCACTCGTCCCGCCTCCTCTCGACCGAGCCATTCTGCGCCGGTCGGGCGCGGGTGACCACCCACCCCGCCGCGGCGCCCGGGCCTACGGACTTGATCGACTCGGCTTCCTGGAAACCGCGATGTCCGTCTGGCCGGGACACCGCGACATCATGAATGTCGAGTGGATCAACCAGCCCACAGACAAAAAGGCCTCCCGTGCACCCGGCAGAGCTCGCTTATCCTTGCTGCCTTCCGGCCCTGGGGAGGTTCACGAGATACCGCCGCACGGGAGGTGACGCCCAGCCTACCCGACCGCCCGTCGATCTTCAGGGGGTGGTGGGGTGGCCCGGCCGACACGGGCCTGTATCCTGGCTCGCGGAGGATTCGCCTAGAGGCCTAGGGCGCACGCTTGGAAAGCGTGTTGGGTTTACACCCTCACGAGTTCGAATCTCGTATCCTCCGCTCACCTGAGCAGCACGAACGACAGGGCCGGCCCCAACGGGACCGGCCCTGAGTCGTCTGCGCGGTGACGTCAGCCGGCCACCTGGACGTGCCGGGGCGTCGCCTTCAGCAGGGACACCTTGTGGTGCTGAGCGCGACGCCACCCCGGGTGATGGTCTGGACGCCGTCCGCGGCCTGCGCGGGGGCACTCACCGCCAGGCCGGCCAGCACGATGGGGAGAACCAGGAGAGGTGCGCTTCGTTGCACAGAGACCCCGTTTCGACAGGCGCCAGGAAACCATAGGCAGCCGACCGGGCCATCGAAATGAGGCGAACGGACAGTGCGATGACGAACCACCCCGGCTGATTCGGGGGTGAGCGCGGACGGCGGGTACGGTCCCGGGGCCGGTGGAGCCCGCCGCCGTCGTACACATGTTCTATCCACACCCTGTGGACGACGGGGGACTGATGAGTTACCAGCTCAGCGCGGTGGTCGCGGACGCCGAACTGCTCCGCGAGCAGACCGCCGAGCTGGACCACGCCGTCCTTGGCGAACTGCGTCAGGACTTCGCGTTGCTGCCGGTCACCCCACAGTTGGTGATCGAACTGACCGGGTCGTTACCGGATTTCGCGACTGACGACCGGAGCGCCGAGCGTCCGTTCGGCCTGGTGCTGTCCACGGCCCTGGTCGAGGTGCTGAGCCGCTGGTCGCGGTCGGGGCCGGTGGCATACCTGGAGGCGGAGTTCGGTGCCGGCGCCGGCTACCAGTCGGCGGCGGTGTGGTTGGGCGGGGAGCTGTCCTGGGGCCCGTGCTTCGACGACGAGTTGGAAGCGCCGCGCCCGCTCTGGCCGATCAACGGGGCCCTGACCCGGCTCGGCGTCGAGCCCGGCACCTGGATCGACCCGTTCGCCGAACTGGGGTTGCACCTGGAGCGAAACACCGACGGCTGGTTGGCACACGGGCGGCGCCGGCTCAGCGCCGACTACTGGGACGAGCTGGTCGAGCAGTGGGAAAATCAGTAATCCGGCCACTGGCAGCAACCTGAATGCTCCCGTTCCGTTGGGGACTGGGGGATTCCATGAAATTGCGACAATTTGCGTTTATCGCCACGCTGATGACTGCTGCCTCAATCGCCGGCAGCGGCGTACCACCAACCGGGCCGATCCCGGACGGTCGGCCCGTCGGCAGCGTGGAGATCATCGACCTGAACGGCCTACGGAACATCGAATTCGGTGCCACCGAGGACGAGCTGACCAGACGCGGCATCCTGCGTACCAGCCTGGACGCCTGCGGGCCGGTGCTCGCCGGCCACGACACCGTCAGCCCGGTCTTCATGGACGACAAACTCGTGCTGCTCTGGGTCGGCGACCCGATGCGGACACCGGAGGGCATCACCGTCGGCTCGCCCGTCGACCAGGTCTGGGACAGCTACCCCCAGGTCAGCCGACTTCGCGCTCCACAGGGGACACATCGCCTCGACGGGCTGCTCGCCCGCAGCGGCGACCGCGCGTACCTGTTCCTCCACGACGGGCGCACGGTCCGGAAAACCATCGCCGGGTACGCCGACTGGGCCCGCCGCCTCTTCCACGACGGCGTCGGCCCCTGCTGACCCACCACCACCGCGCTACCGGCCGACGAAGAAACGCCCGACTCGATCCTCGCGGGTCGAACCGGGCGTTTCCGCACTACAGAGCGGTGGCGGAGGGATTTGAACCCTCGGAGGGCGTTAACCCTCACACGCTTTCGAGGCGTGCTCCTTAGGCCGCTCGGACACGCCACCGCCGACGAGGGTACAGGACCGCTGGTTCCGACGCCGAACCGGTATCGCCCGGGCCGGCCTGGCAGGATCTTTGCCATGAGTACGCACATCGGCGCGAAGCCGGGCGAGATCGCCGAGCGGGTCCTGATGCCGGGTGACCCCCTGCGGGCCAAGTGGATCGCGGAGACCTACCTCGAGGGCGCCACCTGCTACTCGACGGTCCGGGGCATGCTGGGCTTCACCGGCCGCTGGAACGGCGTCGAGGTTTCCGTCCAGGGCTCCGGCATGGGCATGCCGTCGGCCTCCATCTACGCCCACGAGCTGATCAACGAGTACGGCGTGAAGACGCTGATCCGGGTCGGCTCCTGCGGTGCCCTCAGCACCGACCTGCAACTGCGGGACGTGGTGGCGGCGATCGGGTCGTCCACCGACTCGAACATGAACCGGATGCGCTTCGACGGGCTGATCGACTACGCCCCGGTGGCCGACTTCGGGCTGCTGCGGACGGCGGTCGAGGTGGCGGAGCGGCGCGGCATCAGCATGCACGTCGGGCCGATCCTGGCGGCGGACGCCTTCTACACCGACCGGCCGGACCTCTACGACACCCTCGCCGACTACGGCGTGCTGGCCGTGGAGATGGAGTCGGCGGCGCTCTACACGATCGCCGCGCGGTTCAAGGCCCGCGCGCTGACCGTGTTGACCGTCAGCGACCACATCAAGACCGGCGAGAAGACCACCTCCGAGGAGCGGGAGCAGACCTTCAGCCAGATGGTCGAGATCGCCCTCGACACGATCATCGCCTGACCCGTTCCGGCGGCAATACCGCGAAGAGCGTGATGACTGTGTGGCATCAAGATGCCTCAGAGTCATCACGCTCTTTCGCATCAGGCCGCCGGGCCACAGCCGCAGAAAGTCAGACGGCGGCCAGCGCCTCGGTCGGTGAGAGGCGAGCGGCGCGCACGGCCGGGTAGAGGCCGGCGAAGCCGCCGATGATCAGCGTGGCACCCACCCCGCCGAGCATCGCCCAGGCCGGCACCACTGTCGGCCAGTGCTGCGACAGCGCGTATCCCGAGGTGACCAGGATGCCCAGCACCACCCCACCGATCCCGCCGAGCGCGGAGAGCAGCAGCGACTCGGCGAGGAACTGGGTCCGAACCTGACCACGGGTGGCCCCGAGTGACCGGCGTAGGCCGATCTCGGCTCGGCGTTCCAGCACCGAGATCACCATGGTGTTCGCCACACCGACCCCACCGACCAGCAGGGCGACCGCGCCCAGACCCAGCAACAGACCGGTGAACGCGTCGTCGGTCGCCTCGGCGGCGGCCAACGCGTCCGAGGGCCGGGACACCTCCACCTCGTTCGGCGCCTCCGGGTTGGCGGTCGCGCCGAGCACCGACCGGACCGCCTCGACCTGCGACTCCTCGGCCCGCGTGTAGACGATGGTGGGGTGGCCGTCGAAGCCCAGGTATTCGGTCGCCGCCGACCAGCCGATCAACGCCGAGGTGTCCAGCTCCGGGGCGAGAGGTGCGGCGGCGAGGGTTCCGACCACGGTGAACGGGCGTCCACCCAGCCACACCTGCACCTGCGGGTCGGCCGCGGTGATCCCGAGCCGCTGCGCCGCGGTGGCGCCGAGCACGACCGCCGGGTAGCGGGCGGTCGCCTCGTTGAGCCAGGTGCCGGTGGCCACCTCGGCCCCGACGGTGCCGAGCAGATCCAGCCCTGCCGCCCGGGTGGCGATGCCGCCGGTCTCCGCCGCCGGGATCCGGTCCGAGCGGTACACCTTGGCGTCGGAGACCTGCCCGGTCGCGGACACCTCGGTCACCGGGCCGATCCGCCCGATCATCGCGATTGACTCCTCGGGCAGTTGCGCGTCCGCACCAAACAGGGTGCTGCCCGGCTCGACGGTGAGCAGGTTGGTGCCGAGCGCGTCGAGCGCCCGGTCCAGTTCGGCCCGGGACGACGAGGAGATGCCGACCACCGCGATCATCGCGGCGATGCCGATCGCGATGCCCAACGCGGAGAGGAACGCCCGCAGCGGACGGGTCCGCAGCCCCACCCCGCCGACGCGCAGCACGTCCGCCGGTCCCAGGCGGGCCGGGGTCAGCGTCGCCATCAGCCGACCCCGTCCGACGTGCGGGCCGAGTCGTGTCGGACCGCGCCGTCGCGCATCCGCACCTGCCGGGGCAGGCTTGCCGCGATCTCCCGGTCGTGGGTGATCACCACGACGGTGGTCCCGGCCCGGTGCAGGTCGTGCAGCAGCTCCAACACCTCGGCACCGGAGTGGGAGTCCAGGTTGCCGGTCGGCTCGTCGGCGAGCAGCACCGCCGGCTCGCCGACCACCGCACGGGCCACGGCGACCCGCTGCCGTTCCCCGCCGGAGAGTTCGTGCGGCCGGTGCCCCAACCGGTGGCCCAGGCCAACCCGGACCAGCGCGGCCTCCGCACGGTCGCGCCGCCGCCGCAGCGGTACGCCGGAGTAGAGCAACCCGTCGGCGACGTTGTCCACCACCGGAACGCCCGGGGCGAGGTGGAACTGCTGGAACACGAAGCCGATCCGGGTGGCCCGCAACGCGGACAGCTCCCGGTCGGTCAGCTTCGCCGCGTCGTACCCGTCGATGAGCACGCTGCCCGACGACGGCCGGTCCAGGGTGCCGATCAGGTGCAGCATCGTCGACTTTCCCGACCCGGACGGGCCGACGATCGCTACCAACTCGCCGTGGCCGATCCGCAGCGACACGTCGTCCAGGGCGACGACGCCGCCGGCATACCGCTTGCTGACCCGGTCGAGCACGATCACCTCGCCGCTCACGTCGGCACCACCACCGTCGCGCCCTCGGTGAGGCCCGTGCCGGTGACCTCCACCCGCCCGCCGGCGAACAACCCGGTGGTCACCGCGAGGATCCGGCTCGTGCCACCCTCGGCGACCTGGACGCCGTAGCCGCCCTCGGCCAGAGCCAACAGCGCCGCCACCGGCACGGTGAGCACGTCGCGGCGCTCCGAGACGGTGAACGTGACGTCCGCGCTGGCCCGGTCGAACCCGGTGAGGGCCTTCGGATCGGTCACCGCGACGGTCACCTCGATCTTCGTCTCGGCGTCGCCGGACTGTCCGTTGGCACCAGCCGTACCGGCCTGGACGACCGTCTCGACAGTGCTGATCGTGCCCGCCACCGTCTGGCCGTCGGGCAGCCGCACGGAGACCTTCGCGTCGCGCCTGGCCAGCCGCTGGTCGTCCACGTCCAACTCGACTGTGACAACCCGGCTGGTGCCGGTGTAGGTCAGCACCGCCTGGCCGGGCTGTGTCAGGTCGCCGACGTCGGCCTGGTGGCCGTCCACCCGGACCTCCCGATCGGCGTACACGACGCGCCCCGGCTCGACCCGACCGGTCTCGGTCAGACCCAGGTCCTCCTGCCACTGCCGGACCGCGTCCGCGGTGGCGCCGGTGTACTCGTCGTCGACGGTGAAACCGGTGTAGCCCAGCGCGTCGAGGTTCCGCTCGAACTGCGCGACGTCGGACCCCTCCACCCCGGGGGCGAGGGTCCGGTACGCGGGCAGCCCGCCGTAGAGGAGCACCACCGCCTCGTTGTCGACCCGGTAGAGCGCCTTGCCCCGCCGTACCGTCGACCCGGTCGCCGCCAGCGCGGTGACGGTGCCGCTGAGCTTCGCCGTGGCGGTACGCGTGGTGCCGTACCCCAGCTCACCGTCGGCGGTCTCCGAGTCGGCGAGGGTCTGCCGGGTGACGGTGGCGGTGGCGGGTGGTGCGCTGCCGGCCTGGGCGCGTCCGCCGTCGGCACCGCCGCCGAAGCCCACCGCGGCGACCACGCCCACCGCCGCGACCAGCAGGACGATGCCTCCGGTGACGGCGGCGCGCAGCCGCGAGCGTCGGATCGTCACCGGTCACCCCCGAACTGCGGTGCGTGCTGCCGGCACTTCTCCAGCGCGGCCTTCATGGCCGGGTCGCCGATGTTGATCGCGTTGTCCCCCGCCCCGATCCGGACCCGTCCGTCGGCGTCCGGGTCCGGGAAGTCGGGCACCCCGTTCTCCCGCATGCACTTGGCGAGCGTGCGCATCCGCTCGGCCTGCTCGGGGTTGAGCTGCGGTCCCTGCCCGCCGTTGGGCAGCTTGTCCTGGCACTTCTCCATGGCCGCCTGGACCTTCTGCTGATCCACGTCAGCGCCGAACCGGAAGCCGGGACGGCCGCCCGCCTCCGGGTCGGGCAGGTCCACCCCGTTCTCCCGCATGCACCTGGCGAAGGCGAGCTGCCGGTCCGAGTCACTGACCGGCGTGCCGGTCGCCGTCGCGTCGGCCTTCGTCCCGCCGGCGGTAGCGACCCCGCCGCCGTCGTCACCTCCCGCGCCGCACCCGGACAGCGCCAGGGCGAGCAGGACGGGGATCGCAAGCAGATGTCGTCGCATGATGTCCACCTCCGCTCAGGTCCGGCGCGGTTCGCCGAACGTGGCACCCAGTGCACGGCAGCGCGCGTATCCCCGGCGTTACCGTCGGCGGTTATGCCGCCGTTACGGAGCCCCGAGCACCATTGAGGGGTGAGAGTGCTGGTGGTCGAGGACGAGAACGTGCTGGCGGACGCCATCGCCGAGTGGCTGCGCCGGGAGTCGTTCGCTGTCGACGTGGCGTACGACGGGGACGCCGCGTTGGAACGGCTCGGCGTCAACGAGTACGCGGTGGTGGTCCTGGACCGGGACCTGCCGGTGGTGCACGGCGACGACGTGTGCCGGGCGATCGTGGATGCGGGCGGGGAGACCCGGGTGCTGATGCTGACCGCGTCGGCGGCGGTCCGGGAGCGGGTGGCCGGGCTGGCGCTCGGCGCCGACGACTACCTGACCAAGCCCTTCGCCCTGGTTGAGCTATCGGCCCGGGTGCACGCGTTGACCCGCCGGTCTCGCCCGGCGGCGCCGCCGACGCTACGGCGCGCCGGCATCCAGCTCGACCCGGCCCGACACGAGGTACGCCGGGACGACCGGTACGTGGCGCTGTCCCGCAAGGAGTTCGCGGTGCTGGCCGAGCTGCTGCGTGCCGACGGCGCGGTGGTCTCCGCCGAGGACCTGCTGGAACGCGCCTGGGACGAGCACATCGACCCGTTCACGAACGTGGTCCGGGTGACAGTCATGAAGCTGCGCCGCAAACTCGGCGACCCGCCGGTGATCGAGACGGTGCCCGGGGCGGGGTACCAGATCCGATGAAACGCCTGACGATCCGCGCCCGGCTCACCCTCATCTACGGCGGGCTCTTCCTGCTGGCCGGCGTGGTCCTGCTCGCCGTCACGTACGTGCTGGTGGATCAGCGGATGCCGCAGCCGTTCGGGGTGAGCCTGCGCGACCTGCCGAGGACCACCCCCACGACGCCCAGCGGGCAGAACCTCGACAACCTGCGCGCCCTGGTGCAGGAGGTGCAGGACGAAGCGAAACGCAACGCGTTGGAGTCGCTGCTCACCCAGGGCGGCATCGCGTTGATAGTGGTGTCGACGGTGGCGATCGCGTTCGGCTGGTTGCTCGCCGGCCGGGCGTTGCAGCCACTGCACCAGATCACCGGCACGGCCCGCCGGATCGCCGGCGCGGACACCGCCGGCCGTGGTCTGCACGAGCGCATCGCGCTGACCGGCCCTCCCGACGAGGTACGCGAACTCGCCGACACGTTCGACGAGATGCTGGAACGACTGGACCGCTCCTTCGACGGGCAGCGCCGGTTCGTGGCGAACGCCTCGCACGAGCTGCGTACCCCGCTGGCGCTCAACCGCGCCCTGGTGGAGCTGGCGGTCACCCGCCCGGACGCCTCGGCCGAGACCCGGCGACTGGGTGAGTCGCTGCTGGCGGTCAACGAACGCCACGAGCGGCTGATCGACGGCCTGCTGACCCTGGCCGACTCGGAGAACGAGCTGACCGAGCGTGCGCCGGTCGACCTGGCCGAGGTCTGCGCGCACACCACCGATCAGGCCGGCGGGCAGGCACCCGGCGTGCGGGTACGGCGGGCGCTGGCCCCGGCGCCGACGAGCGGCGACCCGGTGCTGTTGGAGCGGCTCACGTTCAACCTGGTGGAGAACGCGTTGCGGCACAACCTGCCCGCCGACGGCTGGGTGGAGGTGCGTACCGGGCTGGTCGGAGGTCGGCCCACCCTCACGGTGACCAACACCGGCCCGGTCGTTCCCGGCTACGACGTGGAGACGATGTTCCAGCCCTTCCGGCGGCTGTCGCGGGAGCGGGTCGTCGGCGCGCGGGGCTTCGGGCTGGGGTTGTCCATCGTCCGCGCGGTGGCCCGCGCCCACGGTGGCATCGCCGAGGCGCAGCCCCGTCCGGGCGGCGGGCTGGTCGTCACCGTCACCCTGCCGCCGGCCTGACCGGCGACCCGACCTCAGCGGAAGAACGCGCGCAGGACGGTGGCGGTTTCGGTCTCCAGCACGCCGCCGTAGACCTCGGGGCGGTGGTTGAGCCGGCGGTCGCGCAGCACGTCCCAGAGCGATCCGGCCGCGCCGGTCTTGGGTTCCCAGGCGCCGAAGACGACGGTGGAGACCCGGGCGAGCACCAGCGCCCCGGCGCACATGGTGCACGGTTCGAGGGTGACCACCAGGGTGCAGCCGTCGAGCCGCCACCGGCCGGTGCGTTCGGCGCCTCGGCGCAGGGCCAGCACCTCGGCGTGCGCGGTGGGGTCCCCGGTCAACTCCCGTTCGTTGCGGCCGGTGGCCAGCTCGGTGCCGTCCGGGCCGTAGAGCACCGCCCCCACCGGCACGTCGTCGACGTCGGTGCTGACCGCGTCGTCGACCGGCGGACCGGCGACGGCGACCTCCAGGGCGCGGCGCATCCACAGTTCGTGCCGCTGCCGCCGGCCGATCTCACCAGTGTCGGCAAGGCCCTCGTGGGCACCGGGCCCGGCGCGGCCCACCGCACCGGGGGTGGGTTGGCCCGGCCGGATCGACTCCAGCGACGGATCGGTGGCGTCGGCCGGCTCAGACCTCACGCAGCTCCTCGACCTCGTCGGCGCAGCCGAGCACCTGGCAGATCTCGGCGGTGACGTCCGCCGGCATCATCCCCTCGTGGGTGCAGAGGGTCAGCAGCTTCTGCGCGGAGATGCCGAGGTTTGCCAGCAGGTCGGCGTCACCGACCGGGTCGGCCTCCGGGTCGACGACGGGCTGCTCGCTCTCGTCGTCGCCGGTGCTCGCCGGGCGGGGCTCGTCGTCACCGTCGAGCCCGGTGACCGAGGTCTTCAGGTCACCGACCAGCAGCGCCCCCAGCTGCGACTCCTCGGCGTACGCGGAGTCCGAACCGAACACCCGCAGGTCCTCGCCCTCGTCCAGGCGCAGGATCACCAGGTACGCGTCGTCGGCCTCGACGAAGAGCAGTGACACGTCGGCCTCCTGGTCGACGTCACGCAGCCGGTCGGCGACCTCGTCGATGTCGGTCGCGCCACGCAGGCTGACCTCGGCGGCGGTCCAGCCACTGTCGTCGCGCACCACGGCCGCAGCGAAGTACGACACGGTCCCCCCAATAGCCCTCGACACAGCGTCGACTCGTTACGCGTGCACGTTAGCCGGTCGGGTCGGCAGGCGACCCGTCAACGCCCCGAAGGGCGGGTCATTCCTGACAAAGTCGAATCAGCCGACGACTCGACGGCGGGTGGCGATGAGTTGCCGCAGACGCTCGGTGCGCTGCCGCTGTGGTCGGCTGCGCTGGCGGACCGCCCGGGCACCCGCCAGCTCGGCCAGCAACTGCAGGCGGCGGCGGCTGCGATCGGGATCCTGTCGCGGAGTGGTCCAGACCATAGTGCCGAGCGTGCCGAGTCTGGGCGGCCACGTCAAGACGGCGTTCGCTACGCAGCCAACCGGGCACGCGGCGCAGTCAACCGGGCGACGTTCCGGGGCCGGTCCGTGCTGGTCACCACAGCGGCCAGTCACCACTGGTGGCCCAGCGGACCGCCACCACGGCGGCGGCGATGCTCCAGCCACCGGCCGTGACGATGGCGACCCCGGTGGCCACCCCCCGGTCGCCGTAGCGGACCAGCACCAGGGCGGTGACCCAGGCCAGCAGGCCGGCGAACACCGTCCACCAGGCGTAGCTGGCCACGTCGGTGCCGAGCAGGCCGAACAGCAGCAACCAACCGGCTGCCGCGCCACCACCGGCGGCGACGCCACCGCCGGTGACCGGGTGCGGCTCGCGGTAGGTGGGTCGGGTCGGAGGACCGGAGGGGAAGAGACCCGACGGGGTACGCGGCATCGGGCGGGCGGCACCGAAGTCCGGGCCAGGTTCGGGTCGGGCAAAGGTCACCGTCGCTGCCCTCCCTCACGCGTGCCGCTCGTGCCCACGGTACCGGCTCTGCCAGGATGACCGGATGGCCTCGCCGACGATCAGCCGCCGCGCTCGTCCGGCGTACCCCATCATGCTGCTGCTCGCCCCGGTGCTGGCCGCCGGTTGCGCGACCACCCGGCCGGGGGTGCCCGACGGCGCCGCGCCGACGCCACCGGCGGTCTGGGCGACAGCCGACCAGCCGGCGTCGCAGCCGCCGTCGCCGGCGGCGACCGACCCGAGCCCGCCGGCGCCGTCGTCGGCCACGCCGTCGGCGACGGCACCCCGCGTCGGGCTGAAGCATGTCTTTCCGGTACGCGCCGACAACGTCGACTACCACCCGACGCACGGGGCGTACCCGGCGACGGACCTCTTCGCCGACTGCGGCGAGCCGTTCGTGGCGGTGACCGACGGGACGGTGCTGGAGGTGAGCCGCGTCGACCGGTACCGCAAGCGCGGGCCACAGGGCCCGGACAACGGCGGCCTGTCGGTCTCCCTGCTCGGCGACGACGGGGTGCGGTACTACGGCTCGCACCTGAGCGCCGTGACCAGCGGTGTCGACGCCGGGGTGCGGGTCCGCGCCGGGCAGCAGCTCGGCAAGGTGGGCCGCACGGGCAACGCGAACAACGTCTGCCACGTGCACTTCGGCATCTCGCCGGGGTGCACCGGTAAGGACGGCTGGTGGATCCGGCGTGGGGTGATCTGGCCGGCGCGTTACCTGGACTCCTGGCGGCGCGGCGGCAACCGGGAGCCGGCCGCCGAGGTCACCGCGTGGCAACGCCGGCACGGCTGCCCGAAGGCGCCCTGACATGGCTCGCGCGAGAGATCCCATCGCCGACCTGCGCCGGATCGCGTTCCTTCTGGAACGGGCCAACGAGGCCACCTACCGGGTACGCGCGTTCCGGTCGGCGGCGAAGGCGTTGGCCGGCCTACCCGCGGCCGAGCTGACCGAACGGGCCGGCAACGGCACGCTCACCGAGCTGGCCGGGGTCGGTGACGTGACGGCCCGCTGTGTGGCGGAGTCCCTCGCCGGTGAGGAGCCGGTCTACCTGCGCCGGCTGGTGGCGACCGAGGGCAGCGACCTGGACGCCGAGGCCACGGCGCTGCGCGCCGCCCTGCGCGGCGACTGCCACACCCATTCGGACTGGTCCGACGGCGGTTCGCCCATCGAGGAGATGGCGTTGGCCGCGGTGGAGTTGGGCCACGAGTATCTGGTGCTGACCGACCACTCGCCCCGGCTGACGGTGGCCCGGGGGCTGACCGCGGCCCGGCTGCGCCAGCAGCTCGACCATGTGGCGCAGGTCAACGCGGCGCTGCCCGAGGGTTTCCGGATCCTCACCGGGATCGAGGTGGACATCCTCGCTGACGGCTCCCTGGACCAGGACGACGACCTGCTGGCGCGCCTCGATGTGGTGGTCGGGTCGGTGCACAGCGGGCTGAAGGACGAGCGGTCGAAGATGACCCGGCGCATGGTGAAGGCGGTTGCCAACCCGCACCTGGACATCCTCGGCCACGTCACCGGCCGGATGGTGTCGTCCCGGCCCGCCGGGGTGACCGGTCCGGGCGATCGGGGGCACCGGGCGCGTACCCGGGCGGAGAGCGACTTCGACGCGGACGCCGTCTTCGCCGCCTGCGCCGAGCACGACACCGCCGTCGAGATCAACTCTCGGCCGGAGCGGCAGGACCCACCGAAGCGTCTGATCCGCCGCGCGTTGGAGGCCGGCTGCCGGTTCGCCATCAACACCGATGCGCACGCGCCCGGCCAGCTCGACTGGCAGCGGTTCGGCTGCGAACGCGCGGCACTGTGCGGTGTCCCCGCCGACCGGGTGGTCAACACGTGGTCGGCGGAGCAACTGGTGGCCTGGACGCACGACCGGCGCTGATCCACTCGCGTTTCTGGACATCGGGGTGTCCGGGTCCGCCGGACACCCCGATTTCTGAAAAGCCGTGTCGATCAGGTGGTCGCTCAGCGGCGGGCGGGTTCGGCGGCCGGGGTGGCGGGTGCGCCGACGCCGACCACCGGGCTGGTCCGGCGGCGACTGAACATCCCCTGCGAGACCGCGACCCCGAGCAGCACGATCAGCGCGCCGACCGGTTGGTGCCAGTTGAGTCGTTCGTCGAGCGCCACGGCACCGATCAGCACCGCGAAGATCGGGATCAGGTACGTGACGGTGGACGCGGTGCTCGCGCCGGCCACCCGGATGTTGCGCATGTTGATCACGAACGCGAGGCCGGTGCCGAGCGCGCCGAGGGTCAGCACGCTCGCCACCACCCCCGCCGAAAGCTCGGTGGGCAGCGGCGGCAGGCCGGCGACGAAGGGGGTGACGATTGCCAACTGCGCGGCGGCGAGCAGCAGTTGCGCGGTGGAGAGCGACAGACCCGAGTGCGTGCTGCCGGCGACGAACCGCTTCTGGTACGGGATGGCCACGCCGTAGCAGGCCGCCGCGCCGAAGCACATGAGCTGCCCGACGAAGTGGGCCCCGCCGATGCCCTCCCAGACCCCGAGCACCACCAGCACCCCGACGAAACCGAGCCCGAGCCCGACCGCCCGGCGCACCGTGAGCCGCTCGGTGCGGAAGACCAGCACCGCCAGCGGCAGCACGATCAACGGGGTGGTGGCGTTCCAGATGCCGGCCAGCATCGACTCGACCCGCTGCTCCCCGTAACCGAAGAGGGTGAACGGCACTGACACGCCGAAGGCGGCGACGACGGTCAGGTGCGCCCAGACCCGGGGCTCGCGGGGCAGTCGGTCGCGGAGCACGGCGAGGACCACCAGCAGAGTCAGCGCCCCGGCGAGGACCCGGTAGAGGGTGAGTTGAACAGGGTGCAGCTCGGCCACCCCGACCTTGATGAACAGGAAACTGGAGCCCCAGATCGCGGCGAGGGCGACGAAGCCGGGCAGCCAGGCGCGGACCGGCGCTTTGTCAGGAGTGGTATCGGTGGTCACCCCTGACACTCTGCCGTAACCGTACGACAAAGTCGCGCGCCTTTCGGCCGTCACGCCGTGCCCGAACCCGCAGCTCGAACACAACAAACGTCGGCGACGAAGCGGTGGGGCGGTCACGTAGTGTCGCAGCGTGGGACGAATTGATGAACTCGCCAACCGCTACGTGGCCGAGTGGGCGCCGTTGAGCCCCACCGGCGCGACCTTCGTCGGCATCGCCGGCCATGACGATCAGCTCGACGACCTGTCGCCCGACGGCTACCGGGCCCGCGCGGACCTCACCCGCCGGACGCTCGCCGAGCTGGAGGTGACCGAGCCGGAGACCGAATCGGAACGGACCGCCAAGGAGGCCATGCAGGAACGACTCGGCCTGGATCTCGCCCGGTACGACGCCGGCGAGGTGACCAGCGAGGTCAGTGTGATCACCAGCGGGCTGCACGAGATCCGCATGGTGTTCGACCTGATGCCCACCGCGACCAGCGACGACCAGGCCAACATCGCCGCCCGGCTCAACGGTTTCGGCGCCGCCCTGGAGGGCTACAAGACCACCCTGCGCGAGGCGCTCGCCGCCGGTGCGGTCAGCTCGAAGGTGCAGTTGGTCGAGGTGGCCAAGCAGTGCGACATCTGGGTCGACCCGACCGGTGACAACTTCTTCCACGGGCTGGTCGAGCGGCTGGGAGCGGAGGGCACGCTCGGCTCGGAGCTGCGTCGGGGCGCGGCATCGGCGACGGCGGCGACCGCCGAGTTCGGCCAGTTCCTGCGTACCGAGCTGGCCCCGCACGGGCGGGACAAGCAGGCCGCCGGCCGGGAGCGCTACGAACTCGCCTCTCAGTACTTCCTCGGCGCCAAGGTCGACCTGGACGAGACGTACGCCTGGGGTTTCGCGGAGCTGGCCCGGCTGGAGGAGGAGATGCGCGTCGTGGCGGGGCGCATCGCCGGCTCCGGTGCCACAGTCGACGAGGCAGTGGCCCGGTTGGACGCCGACCCGGCCCGGACCATCCAGGGCAAGGAGGCGTTCCGGGACTGGATGCAGGCGCTGGCCGACAAGGCGATCACCGAACTGCACGGCACCCACTTCGACATCCCGGAGCAGGTCCGCCACATCGAGTGCTGCCTCGCCCCGACCAGCGACGGCGCCATCTACTACACCGGCCCCAGTGAGGACTTCTCCCGCCCGGGTCGGATGTGGTGGGCGGTGCCGCAGGGCATCACCGACTTCTCCACCTGGCGGGAGGTGACCACGGTCTACCACGAGGGCGTGCCCGGTCACCACCTCCAGGTGGCGCAGACCGCCGTCCGGGCCGACCTGCTCAACCGCTGGCAGCGGCTGCTCTGCTGGGTCTCCGGGCACGGCGAGGGCTGGGCGCTCTACTCGGAGCGGCTGATGGACGAGCTGGGTTACCTGGACGACCCGGGCGACAAGCTCGGCATGCTCGACGGCCAGGCGATGCGCGCGGCACGGGTGATCGTGGACATCGGCATGCACCTGGAGCTGGAGATCCCGAAGGACAACCCCTTCGGCTTCCACCCGGGCGAGCGGTGGACGCCCGAGCTGGGCTGGGAGTTCATGCGGGCGCACTGCCGGGTCCCGGACGAGAACCTGCGCTTCGAGCTGAACCGCTACCTCGGTTGGCCGGGGCAGGCGCCGTCGTACAAGGTGGGTGAGCGGATCTGGTTGCAGGCCCGCGAGGACGCCAAGGCCCGCAAGGGTGCCGACTTCGACCTGCGGGAGTTCCACCGGCAGGCGTTGGACCTGGGTGCGCTGGGTCTCGACCCGCTGCGTCGGGCGCTGGCCCGGCTCTGAGTCGCTGACGGCTCGGGTGCTGGCGGTTCGTCGTACCGCCAGCACCCGGAGCCATCGGGACGGTTGTCGTTCAGCCGAGTGCCAGCGCCAACGAGGGCCGGGCGGTCAGCGTGTCACTGGTGACGAACGCCAGATCGATGACCGGGTCGGTGAACGTGATCGAGATCGGCAGGGTGACCGGGATCCCGTCCGGCAACGGCAGGTCCGGGGTCAGAGTGAGCTTGATGCCGAGCAGCTTGCCGACGAACCGGGTGGAGTAGAAGGCCACGTCACCGCGGACGGTCAGCCGGTCGGTCTTGTATCGCTGGGTGCGCCCGTCGGGGCCGTCGGCGACCAGCAGGAAGTCGTCGGTCACCGCCTCCCGCATGCTGAACTTCAGCACCTTGAGGCTGCCCTTCTCGGTCTGCAGATCGGTGGTCCCGTCGAACCGCAGCCCGGTCATGGTGACCTTGGAGCCGGTGAGCTTGGACGGCGTCTCGCCCACCATCGGCAGATTCGGGTCGGCCGCGATGCGGGGCAGCGGCTTGCCCGGCTCCGCTTTGTCCGGCTTGTCGGGCGTCGTGGCCCCGGGCTTACCTGACCCGCCCGGGTTCGGTGACGGGCAGGCCGTGGACCCGGGACGGGCCGTCGGCGTGACTGTCGGCTTCGCCGACGGGTTGGCGGTCGGGGTGGCCGACGGCGTCGCGGTCTTCTCGTCGCGTCCACCGTTGAACAGGTCCCCGATTCCATCCAGGATGTCGGTGATGATGTTGCCGTCCCGCTCCGGGCTGACGCTCGGTGTCAGGGTCGGCGTCCTGGTGGGAGTGGAGGGGCTGCGCGACGGCGTGACGGACCGGGACGGGGTCGGGCAGGCGGTCGCGGCGGGTCGGGTCGGTGCGGCCTGCACCGCTCCCGGCTGGGTGGCCAGGCCGGCCGCGGCGAGGCCCAGCACCAGCAGCGCGACTCCGAACACCCGCGGATCAGCAGGACGTCCCGGCCACTCGGGGGGTGCGCCCGCGTCGGTCGCGTCGCTCGCCGGGCGGTCCACCGGTTCGCCGGCCGCGTCGGTCTGCCCGACTCCGATCCGCTCCGTGTCGAGCCGCTCGACTCCGCGCTGCTCCGCGCCAGGCTGATCCGCGTCTGCCTGATCCGTGCCGCGCTGATCCGCGTCTGCCTGATCCGCATCGATTTGTTCGGCGAGGGGCAGTTCGGTGTCGGACAGGTCGGCAGCGGCTGGCGCGGGTCGGGTCGGGGTCCAGGCGAAGGCGAGCGCGCTGCCGACGATGCCGAGCAGAAGACCGACGAAGAAGCCGCCGAGGTTGAGCCCGATCAGCGAATAGACCGTGGTGACCGCCGCGACGACCGAGTAGAACAGCCGCTGCGCCGGGCTCAAACAGAGCAGCAGGGCGCAGGTCACCAGGATGACCGGGATCAGGAGCGAGAGCAGACCGGTGGCTCCGCTGTGGAAGCTCAGGCCGTTGATCGTCATCCGGGTGGAGGCGAACATCTCCACCCCGGCCAGGGCGACGAAGAGGCCTCCCCAGAACGGTCGGCTCCGCTGCCAGCGGCGGAAGGTCTGCCACGCCTGGGCCGTGCCGCCGGGCCGGGCGTGGGACGCGTTGGCGGTTGTCACGTACTCCTCCTGGCGGAGCGGGGACGGGGAAGGGGACGGCACCCCCGGTGGTCGGCCACCGCGGGCCCGACTCACCTCAGAAGCACTCCTTGCCCTTGGCCTCGTCGCCCACGTTGACCTTCAACCGGAGTCCGACCAGGTTGAAGGTGGCCGCCGTGGTGTACCGGGACACCTGCTGCAGGTTCGTGATGCTGACGTGGTCGGAGTTCTGGCCGAATGAGCCCTTCTGCGCTGTCGCGTTCAGGTCGCTCGCGTCCCGGCCAATCTTGATGTTGGTGAACGTCGCGTTGCCGTCGAGCGAGTCCATGGCGATCAGCAGGTCCTTGGCCCGGGCGGGCTCCTTGCCCTCACCGGCGTTGATGGTGAGCACCACGGGCAGGCCGGGCAGGTCGGAGCGGATGGACTGGCAGAGGTTGTAGAGCTCCGCGCTGCTGATTTCGGCGACGGCGATCGGGTGGGTCTTGCCGTCCTCACCCTTCTCGCGGACGACGCCGCCGTACTGCTTGAAGCCGTCGCCCTCGAGGCGCGCCGCGCCGATCTTGAACGTCTGTCCGGACACGGTGACGTCGGACGCGATGGCGCCGGTCGACATGCCGAACAGGATGGCGCCGACGGCGGCGGTGGCGGGGACCGCCATGGCGGCGAACCGCCGCCAACGGGTACGGCCCTGATCCTCAAAGCGATCCTGCACGGGTTCCTCCTCAGGTGGCCGGTCCCGGACTGGCGGCCTCGCACCGGGCACGTCATGTGTTACCGGCGGGTAACGATCGAGCCTGATCGTGCACCCGTTGCGGCGCGACTCACAACCCCCTGACCATCCGGCGGTAACAGGAGGGCGATCCAACAGACGGTCGACGTCACGATTCGTGGAACTACCTGTGTGGACAGAAGCCTCGGCAGGCGACAAAGGCGGCACAACCCCGCCCCCCGACAGCAGAGAGTCGCAGGGCATCGAGGAATTACAATTAGGTAACGGATGTAAAGTACGCAGGCTGCGGAGAGCCGTTCGGCTCGTCCTCTCGCCCGAACATCCAGGCGATCCCGGAGACAGCAGGACCCCACCGAGCGGCCCGAGGTCCTAGGGTTTCGGCGTGCATCTGAACGACGTGCGACGCGACTGGACCAAGCTCGGAGCTGAAGATCCGCTCTGGGCCGTACTCGTCGAGCCCGGCAAACGCGGCGGACGGTGGGACGTCGGGGAGTTCCTGGCCACCGGCCGCACCGACGTCGAGGAGACGACCGGCCAACTTCGCCAACTCGGCCTGCCCACCCGCTGGGAGCGGGTGCTCGACTTCGGCTGCGGCGTCGGGCGACTGTCGCAGGCACTCGCCCCACACGCGGACGAGGTCGTCGGTGTGGACATCGCTCCGACGATGCTGGAGACCGCCCGGCGACTGAACCAGAGCGCCGAGAACATCCGGTTCGTCCTCAACGACGCACCGGACCTGAGCCAGTTCCCCGACGGTCACTTCGACCTGGTCTACAGCGCCCTGGTGCTGCAACACCTACCGCGCCCCGCCATCGATCGCTATCTGGCCGAGTTCCTGCGCGTGTTGCGGCCAGGCGGCACCGCCGTCGTGGGATTCCCCACCGAACCGGCGCACACGGCCAGGGGCATCGTCTGGCATCTGGCGCCGGCCCGCCTGATCAGCTGGGCACAGCGTCACCTGCTCAATTACCCGGCGCCGATGAAGATGACGGTCGTACCGCACGCCGACATGGTGCAGCTCATGGCCGCACACGACGGGGAGATCGTCGGGCGGTGGCGCGATCGGCTGTACAGCGAAGACTGGGTCTGCACGCGGTACGCCGTGCGCCACGCAGGGCATCCGAGGCAGACGCCGCCTCACGACTGAGGGGTGGACCGCACCCGCGGTCCACCCCTCGAACGTGCATCGCGTCGTACCCGTCTAGCGCTGCTCGACCTCGCCGTGCGCCGGACGCTGGGTCGGCACCGTCGGGTCCTCGGACTTCCAGTTCGTCGACGCCGGCGGGATCTCGTCGGTCAGTGGACCGCCTGCGGGCTCGGTCCGGGGCTGCTCGGCGGTCTCCGCGTCGCGTACCGGCTCCTGGTCCACCCGGGTACGGGTCGGGTCGGTGCCGGGTGCCACAGCCGCGTCGGCGCGGTGCCGGGCGGCACCGTCGTCGTTCCGCATCACCAGCCACACGCCGACGACGAGGGCGATCAGACCAAGGACACCGGCGGCGATCGGGCCCCAGAAACTGATCAGGCCGATCTTGAAGCGGTTGTCCTTGACCGTCTCGACACTGCGGCTGACCGTGTCGTCGTTGTAGTTGAAGTCCGCGTCCAGCAGCACCGTGGCGGTGCCGGTGTCCGGGCGCAACTCCTTCTTCTGCTGTTCCCGGACGTTCACGTAGGAGCCCGTCACCGGGTCGACCCAGAGCGTACGGGTGTTGCTGTAGACGATCTGACCGCTGGTGGCGGTGGGGGCGAACCTGCCGAGCAGCGGCTTGAGGCTCGCCTCCGGGGTGTTGAGCGCCTCGTTCTCGATGCGCTGCTCGAAGCGGTACGCCTCGATGCCCTTGATCTTTTCGGTGCCGACGAACTTCGCCGGGACGGCCCGCTTCAGGTCACGGTCGAAAACCTGGTAGTCCCGCTTGTCGGTGCCGAACGGGAACTTGTAGATCTGGCCGGAGTAGGTCACGTTCCCGACCGGAGTCTGCTCCGCGCCGCTCTCGTTGAGCCACTGCTCCTTCCACGGGGCGGCCGCGCCGGAGATCCGGTCGAGAGCCAGCTCGGTGCTGTACTGGCTGACCACATCAGGGGTGTCGGCACGCCTGACGGTCTGGTAGACGTCCCAGATCACCGCGTCGCCCTTGAGGTCCTCGGGTAGCCGGTCCCTCGTGTCGTCCGGCTGAGGAATGACCTCGACGCTGGAGACGAGGTCACCTTGCAGGACCTCGATGCTCACCGACTCGCCGACGCGAGTGATCTTCAGGAACTTGGCGTTCTTTGCCTCCGCGACGGACGTCGTTGGTTCAAGGTCATACGGGAGCTTGGTCACGGAAGGGGCCACGTAGAACGGCAGCCCAGCCGCGAAGACCAGCAACAAAACACCGAGCCCGAAGAGCGCGGCGCCCACGCGAAGCTTCACTCATCCTCCTGTAGCCTGCCGCCCTACGACCTGTTGTCCGGGGCACCCGATCCTTAACATGGCGGGAGGTTACTCCCCGGTCACCTTCAAAGCGACCCCCTGGATGTCCAGATGTCCACAGCCGCCGCGCCAACAATTCCGCAGACTTCGGTTACCGACCGACTCCCCGCACTCGACGCGCTGCGAGCAATTGGCGCCGTGGCGGTCGTCGGTCACCACATCGGGTTCCAGACCGCTGCCACCATGAACACCCCGTGGGGCGGTTGGCTGGCTCGGCTCGACGTCGGCGTTGCCATCTTCTTCGTGCTCTCCGGATTCCTGCTGTTCCGACCGTGGGCCCTGAACGCCGCGACGGGACAGGCCCGACCGCGCGCCGGGCGGTACCTCTGGCGGCGGGCGCTACGAATCCTGCCCGCCTACTGGCTGGCGGTGCTGGTCTGCCTGATCGTCCTGCCGCAGAATCGGCCGGCGTCCGCCGGTGACTGGATTCGCCATCTCACCTTCACCCAGATCTACGAGCCGGGCCAGTTGCGCTCCGGGCTCAGCCAGACCTGGAGTCTCGCCACCGAGGTCGCGTTCTACCTGATCCTGCCGCTGATCGCCGTGCTCGCTGTTGGTCGGTCGTGGCGTCCCGTCCGAACCGTCGTGATCGTCTGCGGGGGTTTGTTGGTGACCGCCGGATGGCTCGCGCTGCTGGGGATCGGCTGGCTCAGCAATGGCCTGCACACCATGTGGCTCCCCTCGTACGCGGCCTGGTTCGGCGCGGGGATGGCCCTGGCGGCGGCGCACGTCGCCCTGCGCACCGGGACCGCGCCCGCCGCCTTCCGCGTACTGGACGACCTCGCTTCGGCGCCGATTGCCTGCTGGGCAGCGGCGGTCGCCCTGATGGCGATCGCGACGACGCCCATCGCCGGACCCCGCGACCTCACCGGTCCGACAGCCGCCGAGTTCGCGGTCAAGCTGGCCCTGTACCTCGCGATCGCGACGCTGATCCTGATCCCGGTGGCCTTCGGCGGGCGGACGCGGGCCAAGGAAATCTTCGCCGCCGAGTCGGCCCGATGGCTCGGCACCGTCTCGTACGGGCTGTTCCTGTGGCACCCGCTGGTCATCGAACTCATCTACCTGATCGACGACCGACCGCTCTTCACCGGCGGACTGTTCAACACCTTCGCACTCACCATGGTCTTCGGCCTGATGTACGCCACCGTCAGCTACTACGGCGTCGAGCGGCCCCTGCAGGTGCTCGGATCGCAACGTCGGAAGCGACCGGCCAGGCGCGGGCAGGCGTCCGGCACACCCACCGTCGACGTGGCCGCACCGGCCGTCGCGGCGCCGACGGTCACGCCGGCACCCACTGTCGGCACGTAACGCCAGTCGATCAGCGCTGCCCCATCAGGGCATTGCCGGCCGGCACCCCAGCCCCCTAGTGTGACGCGCGTCCCTAAATTACTTGAGAGTAGGGTTCGCGTGGAGCGTCGCTTCGGCATGCCCGGACACGTGCTGTTCCTCAACTGGCGAGACACCCGCAACCCCGAGGGTGGCGGGTCCGAGGTGTACGTGGAACGGATCGCCGCCGAGTTGGTGGCGCGCGGTTTCCGCGCCACCCTCTTCTGCGCCGCCCACAGCGAGGCACCCGGCGACGAGGTCAACGAGGCAGGCGTTCGGCTGGTGCGGCGCGGCGGCAGACACACCGTCTACCTCTGGGCGGCGCTCAGCTACCTGGCCGGCGCGCTGGGCGTGGGCCCGCTGTCGAGCCGTCGGGGCGGCCGGCCCGACATCCTGGTCGACGTCTGCAACGGGTTGCCGTTCCTCTCCCCGCTGTGGGCACGGCGCCCGGTGGTCAAGCTGATCCACCACGTGCATCGCGAGCAGTGGCCGGTGGTCCTTCCGAAATGGGCCGCGCGGTTCGGCTGGTGGGTCGAGTCGTCGCTGGCTGTGCGCGTCTACCGGCGGTGCCGGTACGTCACCGTCTCCGAGGCCACCCGCAGCGAGCTGGCCGTGCTGGGCGTACCGCCGGAGCAGGTCGCCGTGGTGCACAACGGCACCCCGGCGCTGCCCCGCACCGACGCCGAGCGGGCGCCGTTCCCGCTGCTCGTGACGCTGAATCGGCTGGTACCACACAAGCGGGTCGAGGTGGCGTTGCGGGCGGTCGCGGCCCTCGCCGACGAGTTGCCCCAGCTGCGGCTGGTCGTCGCCGGCCAGGGCTGGTGGGAGTCGCACCTGCGTGAACTCGCCGCGGAGCTGGACATCACCGAGCGGGTGGACTTCCGGGGCTTCGTGACGGAGGAGGAAAAAGCCGCTCTGCTCGCCTCGGCCTGGGTCGCCCTGACCCCGTCACTCAAGGAGGGCTGGGGCCTGACGATTGTCGAGGCGGGTTCCGCCGGCACGCCAACGGTTGCGTTCCGGGAAGCGGGTGGGGTCGCCGAAGCTGTCGTCGACGGGCGTACCGGCCTGCTGGCCGACGACATCGACGACTACCTGGCGAAGGTGCGCACGCTCCTACGCGAGGACGACATGCGGCGAGAGATGGGGGCGCAGGCCCGGGAGCACGCGGCGAGCTTCACCTGGCAGGTCGCGGGTGGGCGCTTCGCGGACCTGCTGAGCGGGGTGGAGTCGCCCCGCCCAGTGCAGCAGCGGGGCGAGCCGTCCTACCTGTCGCCGTAGACCTCGGGGGCGTACGGGTCCTTCTTTCCGGCACGCTTGGCCGCTTCCGAAACACTCTTGGCCTCGTTGGCCGCCTCTTTGTCGGTGGCGGTCGCGGCGGCCGAGAGCCCGCCGAGGGCCAGGATCCCCAGCAACGCCGCCACCATGCCGGAGACGACCAGGGTCAGAGCTCTACGCATGCCAATCCTCCAATGGCGAGACGTGCGAGCGGACGTTACCACGCGGTAGGACGCCGGTGTAGTGCCGAAATGGCGGCCGCCATGACCACCAGAAGGGCAGCGCCGAGCGCCATCACGACGGCCCACGCACCACGTCCAGGGGCGTCCGATTCCGGAGGAACAGCCGGGTTTCGGTAGAGAGTGAGAAACGGTCCCTCGTGGACGACTTCGAGATCACGAAGGGTCGCCGGGTCGACCTCGCTGGGCCCCTGGTGCTGCACGACCACCCAGCGCACACCGGTGGCCGAGACGGGCCGCCCCTCGGCCAGCACCCGGCGCACCTCGCGGAGCCGTGGGTTCTCCCCGGCCACCGCGACGTCGCCGACCCGGAGCGTGTCGTCGGTCAGCACCGTCCCCGGCAGATAGCGCGGCGCCGGATCCAGGACGATACGTCCCGGGTTCCATGGGTAGGCCCGGTAGGCGGACAGCGGCAGCGCGAGGATCTCCCCCGGCTCGCCGGCCACCCGCTCGGCCACCGCCTGCCAGTCCGCCGGATAACTCACCGGACGAAGCCGACCGGCACCGCCGAAGGCAAGGTCCGGCATGACGGCCACCGGCAGGAGCAGCAGGCCGACCAGAACCACCCCCGCCACCTCCCGGTCGATCCTGGCCACCAGCCGCTCGGCTCCCAACGCGGCACACACCACCAGCAGCAGAGCGTACGGGGCCAGGAATTTCTGGCCGTCTCGAAGCAGCCCCGCACCCGGCAGATGCACCACCGCCCAGCGCAACACGGCGGCCCCACCGGGGAGCACCCCGAGGGCAGCGAGAAGACAGGCGATCCCGGCGAGCAGCGCCAGCCGCACCGCCACACCCGGGGGCACCCGGCGCCGCAGCAGGCCGGTACCGACACCGGCCAGGACCAGCAGGAGCAGGGTCGCCAGCGGTACCAGCGGCGCAGCGCGACTGGCGGGGGTCGCCTGTGCGCTCCAGACGCCACCCGTACCCGCGAGCGCCACCAGCGGACCGGCCCAGTTCTCCGAACGCGCCGCGAACGCCGCCACCCCCGCCGGATCGGATGACCCGCCAGCGCCGGTGACCAGGGCCGCGGTCACCCAGGGGGCGTTGAGTAACGCGACGCCGCCCACCACGAGCGCCGACCGGCGAAGGCGCGTCCGGTCCGGCACCAGCAGGGCCACAGTGCCCAACGCGATCAACCCACCGGTCGGGGTGATCGCGGCGGGAGCCGCGGCGAGCACCACCCGGGCGAGCGCGCCGTCACGACCCGCCCGCAGGTCCAGCGCCGCCCGGACCAACCAGGGCAGCGCGGCGTACGCGAGCAGCAGCCCCCACTGTCCGATCAGCAACCGCTCGGCCAGGTAGGGCGTCCACGCGTACGCCACCGCGGCCAGCAATCGGACCGCGAGCCGTTCCGTCGGCACCAGACGGCCGGCACCGACCGCGGCCAGGAGAACCGCTCCACCGAGCGCCACCCGCTGCACCGCCCAGCCCGGCACGAGCTGGGTGACCAGGGACATCAGTGCGTCCATCGGCACCGCCCGGGGCAGAGTCTGCGCAGGGGCGACGAGATCCCAACTCAGCGGCTGCCGGGGTACGAACACCATGTCGTACAGCAGCGCGTATCCCGGTGCCGCGAGCGGGGCCAGCACCAGCACCGTGACAGCCGCCGCAACGGCGTACAGCGGCAACGTGTCCCGCGCCCGCCGCACCGGTGGGGCCCCGACGCCGGTGGTCTGCTCAACCATTCACAGTGCCGGCACCGCGCGGCCGACGGTGATCAGTTGGGTGCACACCCGGACCCCCGAGGTGCTCACGGTGACCTCGACGGCGTCCCCAGCCCCCTCCAGCAGGAAGAACACGTCGTTCAGCCCGCGCTTCAGGGTGATTACCCGGACCGCGTCCCCGAGACGGAAGAGTGCCGTCGAGTCGCCCGAACTGACATAGCCGAAATGGACCGCGTACGGCCACTCCTCCAGGTACCCGTCCAACGGGATCCGGGCGGGTACACCACCCTCCGCCAGGTGCCCGCAGTTGGGCACCGTCCCGGGCACGACCTTCCGCCCCTGAACCACTACCGGACGGATCCGGCCGAAGTCGTCGAACATGAACGGCTTCTCGGCCTCCTCCACGAAGGTGGGCCGCCGCTCGGCCGGGCGGAAGAAGTGCGACTGGAGATTGTCCGGCCAGAAGTAGCCGGCGATGACGCGGTCCGGGACGGTGGTCTCCAGGAAGACGGTGCCCGGCGCGGCGGCGGCAAGCTCGATCTGCGTCGTCGCGAGGTAGTCCCGTCCGTACTTGGTGCTCCAGTTGTCCCCGAAACGGGCCGTGCTCCACAGCGTGCCCACCCCGATGGTGGCCAGGACGACGATTATCGAGACCAGACCGACCGCGAAGGCACCCGGCTCCCGCAGAACGGTCGGCAGCGGCCACGCGGACACGTCGTCCTCATCGGCGTCCTTCGTCCCCAACAGGGCCGCGCCGACACAGATCGCGGCGACCAGCACCACGTCGGCGACGTACCGGGGAATGATGCCCACGAACGAGCCGAGCGGCCCACCGAGGCGGGTCACGGCGAAGAGCGCGGCGACCAGCCCGAGGTAGCACGCGAGCAGCAACCAGGCCCGCCGGGCCGACGGGCGCCGCCGCGCGGTGACCACGATGAGAGCCCCCAGCACCGCCCACGACAGCCACTTGGCGATGTCGTACGGGTTCACGGCCGGCGGACCGTCACCGGCGTACGCCCAACGCCAGGGTCCGCCGAGCAGACCCGGAACGACGGTTTCGCCGACCAGGTCACCGAGGAATTTGAGGACCTGACCGACGGATGTGGGTTCGTCCAACTCGCGGGCGGGACGGGTCAGATAGAACGCCAGGTACGCCCCCGAGAGCGCACCGAGCACCAGCCACGCCGGCCAGTGCCGGCGGACCGTCGTCACCAGGCTGCGCCAGGGGCCGCCCGACGTGAAGAGGAAGACGGTCAGCAGGAACAGCAGCGGCACGATCAGCAGGGACTTGGTGTCGAAGAGCAGGCCGAACACCACCCACAGGACAACCACCACGAGGTGTCGCAGCCGACCGGTCCGCACGTACCAGACCTGGGCCGTCGCCGCCATGACCAGGGCCAACTGCATCGGCATCACGAGCAGCCCGACCAACCACAGCGAGGAGACCTCAAGCGTCAGCGGGCTGAACACGAACAGGCACAGCGGGATGAGCAGCCCCCAGCCTGGTCGGAGCAGATCGCGCAGCAACCGGTAGACGGCGAACCCGATCGCCGCCTGGCCGACCGCCAGCAGCAGCACCCAGGGCCAGGTGACAAAGCCCGCCACCCGCACCATCGCCCACGCCACCAGCAGGCCGCCGGGCATGAGGTGGTTGTTGAAGGTACGCAGGAGGAAGTCCGCGTCCAACCGGGTGTCGAGGACCTGGGCGGCGATGACGAACTCGTCCTGCGAGAACCAGCCACGGGTGGCAAGGCCGGCGCGCCAGGCGACGGACACGACGATGAGGGCGATCGCCACCGCGCGGACGCGGTCGGCACGGACCCATCGGCCGATCGGCCCCGGCCGGTCACCGTCGGACGTGACGCCTTCCGGATGCGTCTCGGCCTCAGCTTCTGGCATTGACATGGTCGGCAGCCTGCCACACGCTTACACGCCGTGGGGACGGCCGTTCTCCCGATAACGCCACCGCAGCGCCCCTGGTCGCCCGTCCGTGCCCGGTCCGGATAACGTCGCGCGACAGTAGTCGGCTGCAGGTGCGCGTCCGGCCGGTGAAGACAGGAGCCGAAATGCGTGCAGAGGTGACCGGTGGCGCCGCTCCGGTGTCCAGTCGAAGCCGGCACACGGCCCGACGGTTCCGGCACCTGGTCATCTGCATCGCGCTGACCGCCCTCGCCTTTCAGCAGGCCCCGGGCCAGGTCGTCCCCGACACCAAGATCGACCTGAGTGTCAACCCAGCCGGCTGGCTGCTCCGCTCGCTGCACCTCTGGGACCCCAACGGCACGTTCGGTCAGCTACAGAACCAGGCGTACGGATATCTCTGGCCGATGGGCCCGTTCTTCCTGCTCGGATCGGAACTTGGCATCGCGCCGTGGGTGGTCCAGCGGCTGTGGTGGGCGCTGATCTTCTGTGTCGCCTACCTGGGAGTGGTACGGCTGGCGGGCAGGCTGGGTATCGGCACGCCCGCCGGACGCATGATCGCCGGTGTCGCCTTCGCGCTGTCACCCCGCATCCTCACCCAACTCGGCTACGCCTCGGTCGAGTCCTGGCCCAGCGCCATCGCCCCCTGGGTGCTCATCCCGCTGGTGGGCCTCGCCGGCGGCACCCCGCTGCGGCGCGCCGTCGCCGGGTCGGCCGTAGCCGTCGCCTGCGCCGGCGGAGTCAACGCCACAGCCGTGGCCGCGGTGGTGCCACTCGCCCTGCTCTGGCTCGCCACCCTCCAGCCCGTACGCCGCCGCGTCACCGCCATCGCCGCGTGGTGTGGCGCGGTGGCGCTGGCCACGGCGTGGTGGTTGGTTCCGCTGCTCGTTCTGGGCCGGTACAGCCCACCCTTCCTGGACTACATCGAGACCGCCCGGAACACGACCAGCGTCACCGACGCGGTGACGACCCTCCGCGGCGCCTCCTACTGGCTCGCCTACCTCGCCACCCCGTTCGGGCCGATCCTTCCGGCCGGCGCACGACTCGCCAACGAGGCGCTACTGGTCGCCGCCACCCTGGTGGTCGCCGCCCTCGGTGTCCTCGGGCTGTCCCGACGCGGGATGCCGCACCGCCGGTTCCTCATCACCGGTCTGGTGCTGGGCGCCGCGCTCGTCGGTCTCGGGCACGTCGGTGACCTGCCGAACATCCTCGCCGGCCCGCAGCGGGAGTTCCTCGACGGCGTCGGTGCCCCCCTGCGTAACGTGCACAAGTTCGACGTTCTGCTCCGCCTGCCCCTGGCCCTGGGTATGGCGCACCTGATCGGCCTGGCCATCCGCGCGGCGCGCACCGCGCCCGAGCAGCACCGCCCACGAACTGTCGCACGCGCCTGGCTCACAGCCGGTGTGGCCATGGTCGCCGTCACGGCGGTTGCCACGCCCGCGCTCGCCGGCGGTCTCGCCACGCCAGGCGGCGTCAAGGCGGTCCCCGGCTACTGGCACGAGGCCACCGACTGGCTCGACGCGAACACCGGGCGCGGGCGGGTACTCGTCGTACCCGGGGCGCGCTTCCCCTCGTACGACTGGGGCAACACCACCGATGAGATCGCCCAGCCGCTGCTGAACAGCCGGTGGGCGGTACGCAACTCCATCCCCTTCACCCCGCCGACCACGATCCGGCTGCTGGACGCGATCGAGTCGACACTCGCCACCGGCGTCGGGTCGGCGGGCCTGGCCGACCTGCTCGCCCGGTCCGGGATCAGCCACGTCCTGTTCCGCGCCGACCTGGACCACGGCCGCTCGGACACGGCGCGCCCGGCTGTGGTCCGCCAGGCACTGGACCGCTCACCCGGATTGACCCGCGTCACCTCCTTCGGCCCCCTGCGCGGGGGGCCCTCGTCCCCGGACGAGTTCCGCGACCAGGGGCTCGACGTGCCCGTCCGGGCGTTGGAGGTCTACCGGGTCGACCGGCCGGTCGAGCCGGTTGTCGCGTACGACCGTGACGCCGTGACCACAGTTGTGGGCGGCCCCGAGTCGCTCCTCGACCTCGCCGCGGCAGGGCAGCTCGGCACGGCGCCGACGGTCCTGGCCGGCGATGCGACGGCGGCCGGCATCACCGGGCCGGTCGCGATGACCGACGGGCTGCGCAGGCGCGACGTGTCGTTCGGCCGCTCGCGCGACAACGCCTCACAGACTCTCACCGCCGACGACACCTTCGAGGTGACAGCGCCCGCCCACGACTACCTGCCCGAGTGGGGGGCGCAGCAGTCCACCGTCGCCCGTTTCCAGGGCATCAGCGCGATCCGCGCGTCGACCGCCCGCTCGCAGGTGGACTCCCCCGGCGGTGCCCGCCCCGAGCACCAGCCGTACGCGGCGATGGATGGCAATCCGGAAACGTCCTGGCAGTCCGCGCCGTACTCGCCCAGCGACCGTCAGTGGGTCGAGGTGGGCCTCGCCAACCCGACCCGGGTCACCCGGGTCGAGGTCTGGTTCGACCTGAAGGCCGACGCCCTGCCCACGACGGTGACCGTCGCCGCCGGGTACGAGAGCCGCACCGTCGAACAGTTCAGCGATCACATGGTCTTCGAGCTGCCCGGCGTCCACGCCACCCGCACGGTCAAGATCTCGATCGACGACGCGTACGACCTCCGCTCGTTCGGCAACGGGTCGGTCGGCCTCGCCGAGATCACGATTCCCGGCGTCCAGACGAGCCGGACCCTTGTCCTTCCCGCCGCACCGACCACCGACCGGCCGGCGACCGTCGTCGTGTCGGCGCCGCCCACCACCCCGGCCTGCTTCACCGTCGACGGCCACCCCCACTGTTCCACCGACGCCGTCCGCGGTTCCGAGGACGCCTCCAGCATCGACCGGACCCTCACCCTGCCCGCCGCCGGGGCTTACGAGGCCAAGCTGTGGGCGCGGCCGACGGCCGGCCCGGACCTGGACAACACTCTCGACAAGCTGGTGGCCGACGCACAGCCACTGCGCCTCGCGGCGCAGGTCAGCGCCTCCTCGACGGCCGTTCCCGACCCGACAGGTCGGGCCGGCGCGGCACTCGACGGGGACCCGACCACCAGTTGGTCACCGGCGGTCAGCGACGAGGCACCGATCCTGCGCCTCAAGTGGCTCAAGCCGCAGACCATCACCGGACTCCGGTTCTCCGTGGACGACGAGGCGGCCGCCACCCGCCTCGGCAGTGTGCGGGTGGTCGGTGACGACGGTTTCCGAAGCAGCCTGCTCGGCGACGACGGGCTCCTTCGCCTGGACCCGCCGATGCGGACCGACGAGATCACCATCCAGTTCCTCGACAAGCCGGCCGCCACCAGCACGGACCCGTACAAGCTGCGGTTGCCGGAGAAGCTGCCCGTCGCGGTCGGCGAGGTGACAGTGCTGCCCGGAGCGTCAACGGTCAAACCGCGCCCCGACGCACCAGTGACGCTGGCCTGCGGGTCGGGTCCGACGCTGCGGATCGGCGCGTCCCGGGTGACCACCACGCTCCGCGGGACACTCCGCGACCTGCTGGAACTGCGCGAGATGGCGGTGACACCGTGCGGGCGGGACACGCCCCGACAGCTCGACCTGGGCCGCGGGGAGCACCGCATCGTGACCACACCGAGCAAGCTCGCCTCGCCCACTCGGGTCGCCCTGGTGCCGCGTACGCCCACGCCGACCCCTGCGGCGGTCGCCAGCGCCATCGAGGTCGGCTCCTGGACGGCCACCGAGCGGCGGGTACGGGTGGCCGACCACCCCGTCGACCGCGTACTCGCCGTTCGGGAGAACACCAACACCGGCTGGGAGGCGACCATCGGCGGGCGGACGCTGAAGCCGCTGGTGGTGGACGGATGGCAGCAGGGCTGGATTCTTCCCGCTGGCACCTCCGGGGAGGTGGTACTCCGCTTCGCCCCGGACACGACGTACCGGGCGGGCCTTCTGCTCGGCGGCGTCCTGCTGGCGGCGGTGGTCCTCCTCGCGGTGCTGCCCGCCCGCCAGCCCACCGGGCGAACCTCGACGAGCGCCCTACCGCGTGGCAGACGCCGGGTCACCCGCTCACTGCCACTGCTGGCGGTCGGGGCCGGCGCGTTGGTGCTGTGGAGCGGCCTCATCGGCGGCCTGCTGGTCGCCGCCGGATTCATGCTGGCGGTGCCCGGGCCACGCCGCCTGCCCTGGTCGGCTGACCCACGTCGGGCCAGGACGATCAGCCGGGCCGTGGAGACCTGGCTGCCGGGAGCGCTCCTGGTGCTCGCCGGGTGGCTCTACCTGAATTCGACGCAACGCGACACCGACGCCCTGCTGCAACTCACGACCGTCGTCGCCCTGGGTGCTCTCTGGCTCTCCACCGCCGCCCGCCGACGACCCGTACGCCGGACCACGCCGACCGCCGTGACCTCGGCCGTTGCGGCGACTGCGCTGGTCGCGGAGGAGTCGAAACCGGACGCGGCGAAGCCCGACCAGACCGAGCCCGACCAGACCGAGCCCGACGCGGCCGAGCCCGACCCGGCGACCGGCCCGGACCAGGCGACCGGCCCGGCCGACGGGCAGCGTCCGACCTTCTCGGAGATCACGTGAGCCTTCGGCGACCCGTCCGTCCGAAGGCGACAGAGCGGACGGCGGAGACGGAGGAGCCGGGCCGACGGAACAACGGTCTCGGTGCGGCCGGGATCAGCGTCACGGTGGCCGGCGTACTCGTCAACGGCCTGGCGTACGTGGTGCCGGTGCTGGCCGCCCGGCGGCTCGACCCGGCCGACCTCAGCGCGCTCGCCGCCGCCCTCGGTCTGGTGGCCATCGCCGGTGTGCCCGGGCTCGGTCTGCAACTGGCCGTCGCCGTGCACCACGCCCGACACGGGTCCTCCGACACTCGACGGCTCACCGCGATCACCGCTGCCGTCTGCGCGGGGGCCCTCATCGCGGCGACGCCATTGCTGGTCACCGCCCTGGACCTCCCGGTCGAGATGCCCCCACTGCTGGCGGTCAGCACAGCGGCGATCGTGCTCTCCTCCCGGTCCCTCGGCGAGTTGCAGGGTGGCCAGCGCTTCGTACGACTCGCCATCGGGATGGCAGTGCTCGCCGTCGGCCGCTACGGCGGCGTGATCGCCGGACTGCTGCTCGGCGCGGGACCGACCGGCGCGCTCGCGGCCGGCGCGCTGACCGCCGCGCTCGCCCCGCCGGTGCTGGCCCGACTCGCCCGCGAGCCCGGACGACAGTCCGACGTCCCACGGCTGGCCGTCGCTCAGATTGTCGCCGGCTGCGGTGCGACGCTCGCGATGCTCGTCGTCTCCTACGCCGATCTGCTGCTGGCCCGGCAACTGCTGCCCCCGTCGGATGCCGGGGCGTACTCGGTCGGCACCGTGCTGAGCAAGGGCGCGCTCTGGGCGCCGCAGGTCGCCGCCGTCCTCGCCCTACCGCGGCTGGCGCGCGGTGACCGGCGCAGCCGAACGGTTGCGCTCGCGGTGACCGGCGGATGCGGCCTGGTCCTGGTGCTCGCCTCGGCGCTCGCCGGAGGGCTCGCCTTCCGCCTCGCCGGTGGGCCCGACTACGACCACCTCGGCCGGTACGCGCCCCTCTTCGCGGCGGTCGGCGCCCTCTACGCGGTGACGTTCGTGCTGCTCAACGACCGGCTCGCGGCCGGCACGCGGTGGGCGGCGACGCCGTTGTGGGTGGGCATTGCCGGCCTGGTGGCCGTCACCGCGACGCTGCGGCCGCGCACCGTCCCCGGTCTCCTTCTCGCCGCCCTGGGCACGGCTGTCGTCGTCACCGCCATCATGGCGGTGGCGGCCCGTCGGCCAGCCCGGGCACCGGTGGGCGAGCCCGACTAACCCTCCGCGAGCCAGTCCGCCAGGAGGCGGTGGTCGATCGCGTCCACCCGACCGAGCTGACGACCCGAGGCCACCCGGTCCCGCAGCTGCGCCCGCGTGAACCAGCGCGCCTCCAGCAGTTCCTCGCCGTCGACGCGTACCTCGTCGGACGTGGCGGTGGCCCGGAAGCCCACCATCAGGCCGGCGGGGAACGGCCACGCCTGCGACCCCTGGTAGGTCACGTCGGTGACGGTCACGCCCGCCTCCTCGGCCATTTCCCGACGGACCGCGTCCTCCAGGCTCTCGCCGACCTCGACGAAACCGGCGAGCGTCGAGTACGCGTCCTCGGCCGCGCCCGCGTGCCGGGCCAGCAGACACCGCCCGGGCGGACCGGGTGCCTCGACCAACACGATGATCGCCGGCTCGATCCGGGGAAACAGCAGACGCCCGCACTCCGCGCCGGTGCAGGTCCGCAGGTGCCCGCCGCCGCCGGTGACGGCCGCCGCGCCGCACGTCCCGCAGAATCGCTGCTGCCGGTGCCAGTGCAACAAACCCCTGGCGTACGCCTGGACGGCCGCGTGACCGGGTTCGAGTCGCCCGACCAGGGCCCGCACGTCGACGGACCGCACCGCACCGGCCAGTTCGACGGCGGACCGCTCGGGCAGGTCGGAGAGGTCTGCGGCGAACACGGCGGTCTCCGCGTCCAGCCCCAGGAAGACGGTCTCGGCGGCGGCGGATCGGACCAGCGCCGCGCGCTCCGCGCTGAGCCGAACCGGCCCGTCGCCGTCGACGAGACAGCGGTCCCGCCATATGGCCAGCAGCACCGTGGTCGGCTCGGCGAACAGCTCGCTCAACCGCGTCGGATCGGTGCGCAACGGGCCTGCCCGGTCCAGCCAGCCGCCCCCGTACGCCAACACCCGCTCCGCAGTGCCCACCCGGTCACCGTGCCACGTCGGTGATCCGCCCCCGGCACCGCCCCCGGCTCGGTGCGACACGCCGTACGACACGCGGTGGCAGCGCCTGGTGGGCGCAGCCACGAGGACGGCTGGGCATTCGTTACCGTAGGTGGCTCCGGGAGGGAAGGACCTCCCGCGGCACCCTGGCGATCGAGGTTGCAGTGACGCTGTACGGCGAAAGCAGTCCACCTGTCGACGACCGGCCCACCGTGCAGGTCACCGCCGTCACCTGGCCGGACGATGGACCTGAGCCGGTCACGACAGCCGCTCCCGGCGAACCCGACAACGGCCCGCGCCGGTCACGCCGGGTGCGGATGCTGCTCGCCGCCGGCATCACCGGTGGTGTCCTCGCCGCCGTGGCGGGCGCCGGCGCCTGGGCGTACGCCGGTGACGTTCCCCGTGGCACCAGCGTGCTCGGCACCGAACTGGGCGGCCGGAGCCGCGCGGACGCCGACCGGGAGTTGCGGGCGGAGCTGGACCGGCGGGCGGCGACGCTGGCCACACCGCTGAAGGTGACCGTCGACGGGCGTACCGCCGAGATCAAACCGGCCGACGTGGGGCTGGCCGTCGACGTGCCGGCGACCGTCGCGGCGGCGGCCGAGGCCGACGCGCACCCGGTCAGCCGGCTGGTCGGCTCCCGCACCGTCGAGCCGGTGGTGACGGTCGACGTGGGCCGGTTGGACGACGCGCTCCGCAAGGTGCTCGGCGACCAGGCCCAGGGGATGACGATGCCGGCGATCACCTATCAGGGCACCACCCCGAAGGTGGTGCAGCCCAAGCCCGGGCTGGCCTTGAACCCGGAACGCTCCGCCGAGGTGGTCCGCGCCGGCTGGCTGGCCGGCGAGCCGGTCACCGTGCCCCTGGTGGAGACCCACCCGGCCACCACCCCGGAGGAGTTGGATCGGCTGGTCAACGAGCTGGCGAAGCCTGCGGTGGCCGCACCGGTCACCCTGCGCACCAGCAAGGGCTCGGTGACGGTCCCGCCCGCCGCCATCGCGAAGAGCCTGCGGTTCAACGCCGACAAGACCGGCAAGCTGACCCCCACGGTGGACGTCAAGCGCCTGCGCACCACGCTCGGCGAGAAGTTGGCCGCCATCGAGGTGCCGCCGAAGGACGCCACGATGACGATTGCCGGCGGCCGGCCCACCGTGAAGGACGGACAGTCCGGGCAGCAGCTGGACACGGCGGCGCTCAGTCGGGACCTGCTCGCCGTGCTGCCGAAGGCAGACGGTCGCGAGGTGACCGGCGAGCTGAAGCCGACGCCGCCGCAGCTGACCGCGGAGAAGCTCGCCGGCCTGGGCATCAAGGAGCGGGTCTCCACCTTCACCACCCGGTTCACCGGCGGCATGGCCTCGTCGCGCAGCCAGAACATCGCCACGATCGCGAAGAAGGTGGACGGCACCGTCGTGCTGCCCGGGAAGACGTTCTCGCTCAACGGTCACACCGGGGAACGCGGTTACGCCCAGGGCTACCGGGACGCACCGGTCATCCTCGACGGCAAGTTGGTGCCGGGGGTCGGTGGTGGCACCTCGCAGTTCACCACCACGCTGTTCAACGCGACCTACTACGCCGGCTTGGAGGACGTCGAGCACAAGCCGCACTCGTACTGGTTCGACAGGTACCCGGCGGTCATCGAGTCGACCATCTTCTGGCCCAACCTGGACTTCAAGTTCCGCAACAACACCGAGTACGGCGTCCTCATCGACACGTCGTACACGTCCAGCTCGGTCACCGTGTCGATCTGGAGCACGAAGATCTACGACAGTGTGAAGACGGAGTACGGCCCGCGCCGCAACATCACGACGCCGAAGCAGATCCACCTGACCCCCGGGCCCTCGTGCATCGAGACCAACGGCATCAACGGCTTCACCCAGGACGCCTTCCGGGTCATCAAGAAGGGCGGCGTGGTGGTCAAGCGGGAGAAGTTCACCTGGCGCTACGATGCGGAACCCCGTTACGTCTGCGGCCCGAAGACGTCCTGAGGTCCACTTCCAGGTCGGCCTTTTTCCTGAAGTCACAGGTGTGGGTCAGCTCGGCGGCGTTGCCGCCGGGCCCCCATCGCGCCTCCCACCCTGTGGCGGCATCGGCACCGTGCGGCTCTCCTGCACCCGGATCTCGGCCCGGAAGCGGTGCGCCGCCGGGTGCCACATCTCCTCGAACGGGCCCATGACCTCGCCCCCAATGCCACGACGACGGACCCGGGATGCGAGCCACCACAGGGTGCTCAGGACCGCGGCCACGCAGCCCGCGAACACCACGAATATCAGGACCTCGTCCACAGACCGAGCCTATCCGTGGGCACCCGGCCCAGGGGCGGACGCAAGATCGCGCAATATCCTGGTTGTCGTGGTGCCCGCACACCACCAAAGCCACTACATCCTGGATCGAGCGCGACCGTGACGCTCAAGGACGGTCCACCCGTTCCCGTTGGCGGCTGAGACGCAGAAAAGGCCACCCCGTGAGGGGTGGCCTTTTCTGAAAGATTGTCCGGCGGCGTCCTACTCTCCCACACCCTCACGAGTGCAGTACCATCGGCGCTGGAGGGCTTAGCTTCCGG